>JAZQPJ010000022.1:0-8559 GCA_045628525.1 Bacteroidales bacterium | reverse complement strand
ATTGTGGCTGCTTGCATCTTGCAATAACAGATTTTACCCATGAAGGAGTAGCGATCTCAGGACAGAACTCTTCAGTCAGAGTAGTGATAATAGACTTGATCAGACCGTTCATCATCTGCAGCTGGTCGGAAGGAACTCTTTTAGTTCGCTTATAACAGGAAGAGTCTGCGTCCCAGAACTCACTGACTATGGTAATCTCCGAACGAACCTTGACATCTGTTCCTTTCTCGCGAATTCGGAACCCGAGGTACGCATCACAATTGCACCCTATAATATCTATAAGGTGAGATTCATTGCGCTGGACGTCTTCACTGCCCTTGCGCTTGATTAAAGTAAGATAAGTAGTAATTTTCATTTTCTTTGTGCTTTGAAATGATTATTTTTCGCTGCACAAAGATAGGAACTTTTCCCGGGATTGTTCCCACATATCCCAAACAAATCGCTATTCCGTTTAGATTATTTAATACTCGTATCTTTCCGATTTTATCTTGTTTTTCAGTTTGTTACGCGTGTCTATATTCAATTTTCTTTATTCTCCCTCATTTCCTTTATCCTATTCCAGAAGCCCACGTCATGCTACAGAATGCCTTAATAGGTATATCTTTTCCCATCTTTCAGACAGGATATAATACACCAATGGCATGAGTATAACATACCCATGGACGTCAACATTGCCTTGTTTCTTGGATAATACTCGAAGGTGGAAGTTTCTAGACACCAAGATCAAGACGTAGTGACGTCTTTCCAATAAAAAGATGCTACAATGAGGCACACGTGCCACGCGCAGCATTGCCAAAGCTCCTAAGCGTATGGCTCCCACCCGATAGCGGGCTTCTGCACATACAAATTTATAACTATGACGGTGCAAAGATAAGCAAAATTCATGAAACTACAATCATTTTCTCCCTATTTTTTTGCAAAATACTGCTCTACAACGTGAAATGAGCACTAAATCATTTGAAATCTTGCGGCAAGTGGGCGAAATGCCTGCCTAAGAATAAGGAAAGCTTGCCACGGACACGTAGCAAGCTTGCACAATTTATGGGAAACCCCGCCGCAACTGCGTGGCAACCTTCACGACTATCAGGATACCTTGCTGCAACTCCGCGGCAAGGTGTCTGTGCAAATTTCCGGGAATCGGCTACTTCAGTTCGAGCCTTACCACATTCTCAACATGTTGTGTGTGAGGGAACATATCGACTGGCTGGATGTCGGTGACGCGGTACTTTACGTCGAGCAGCTGGAGGTCACGGGCTTGGGTGGCTGGGTTGCAGCTGACATAGACGATGACCTTGGGGGCGGCATTGAGGATCACGTTGACTACGTCCTCGTGCATACCGGCACGTGGGGGGTCGGTGATGATGATGTCGGGACGGCCATGTTCACGGATGAAGTCGTCGGTGAGGATGTCCTTCATGTCGCCGGCAAAGAACAGGGTGTTGTCGATGCCGTTGAAGGCGGAGTTGATCTTGGCATCCTCGATGGCGTCGGCTACATACTCGATGCCGATGACCTTGCGGGCGTTGCGAGCCACGAAGTTGGCGATGGTGCCGGTGCCGGTGTAGAGGTCATAGACAAGAGGCTTTGCGTCGTTGTTTTGATCTTCTGGGGCTAATCCTGCGAAGCGGCGGGTATGCTTATACAGCTCGTACGCCTGACGCGAGTTCGTCTGATAGAATGACTTAGGGCCGACCTTGAACTTGAGGCCCTCCATCTCCTCGATCATGTGATCCTTGCCGAAGAAGCAATGCACGGGGAGGTCGCCCCAGGCATCGTTCTGCTTCTGGTTGATGACGTACATCAGCGAGGTGAACTGTGGGAACTCGGCATGGATGGCGGACATGAGCTGCTCGATCTTCTTCTCGTTCGACTCGCCAAAGATGACGATGAGCATCTTCTCGCCTGTCGAGGCGGTGCGAACCACCATGTTGCGCAAGAGGCCATGCTGCTGACGCAGGTCGAAGAACGAGAGGTTATGGTCGATGGCATACTGGCGGATCCAGAGACGCACCTGATTGGAGATCTCCTCCTGCAGGTGGCACTCCTGGATGTCGAGCACCTTGTCAAACGAGTCGGGGATGTGGAAGCCCAAGCCGGGTTCGAAAGGAATCTCCTTGCCCTCGGCACGCAGACGATCCATCTCCTCGAACGAGATCCATTTCTTGTTCGAGAAGGTGAACTCCAGCTTGTTGCGATAGCGCACCGGCTGACCCTGGCAGAGCTCTGCCTGATGCTCGGGATGCGCACAGCCATCGATCGGATGGCACTCGGGCAAAGCCACCTTGCCGATGCGGGTGAGGGCATCCATCACCTGCTGCTGCTTGAAGCGCAACTGCTCCTCGTAGGGGATGTGCTGCCACTTGCAGCCGCCACACACGCCAAAGTGCGGGCACAAAGGCTCGACACGCACGGGCGAGGGCTCCACGAGGTTCACGATCTTGCCCTCGGCAAACGAACTACGCGACCTGAGGATCTGCACATCGCACACATCGCCCTCAGCGGCAAAGGGGACAAAGAGCACCTTGCGAATCTGGTTGCCCTCCTTGTCGCGGCTGGCGCCACCGTTGGCACCCACGCTGTCGAAGTGTGCCACGCACTTGCCCTCGGCGGCATATCGTTCTATCTTTACGCCCTTAAGGAGCGGTAATACTTTCTTTTTTCGTTCCATTTATTCAAGAATTGGGGTATTTTCACCCATTTTATGCAAATACTTGCATTTAAATTTGGTTTACACAAGAAAAGGTTCTATCTTTGCAGTCACAATTAAGCTATTTTATACTTACAGAATGACAGACGCAAATGTTTTTTGACCTTGAATCTTGAAAAACACAAAAAAATGTTTTGATTTTCTTTTCGCTGTGAAGCACAAAAGGATTTCAGTATAGGGCCGTCCGAAAGGGTGGCCCTTTTCTGTTCAATTACAGATTACAAATTACTGATTACTGATTACAAATTACAGATTACAGATTACTCTTTGACGCGAAGCTCCTCGCCGCGCTGGTTCACGATGGCGCGATAGAAGTCGTCGCTGTAACGTGGCTGCATAGGCGAAGCAGGCACGCCATACTCGGTGCGCTCGAACTTGCCATCCTTCTCGCGCTTCACGTTGCCGTCCAGATACTTCACGAGCAGGTAGAGGGCAAGATCCTTGTAGCAGGCGGTGGCATCGTCGGCCTCCTTGCACGAATAGGCGGTGAGCAGGGCGGTTGCCTCATCGAGCTTGCCGGCATCGACCAAAGCCTTGGCCTTGACATCCATCTCGGCCACCTGCTTGTCCCAACGGGTGAAGAGTGAGTCGCGCACGGCCTCGACATCGACGCTCATGGCATCCCAACGGGTGTAGCGCTGCTGAGCCACCCACGAGGTCATCCAGAAGAGCGACGTCCACGAGAAGGTCAGCAGGTCGCCATTGCCCACGCGCACGCACTCTGGCACTCGGCTCACATTGTTATATATAGGTACATAGAGAGCCGAAGCAGCATCATCCACGCCGAACCAGGTGATGGCACCTACCTCGCGTGGCAGCCAGCTGCGCATCTCAGTGACGAAGGTGAAGCCTGTCTGCTGGGTGCCGATGGCGCGCTCGTGCATGTAACGTGGCGCATCCTTCGGGGCATCCTTCTCGATGGTCCAAGTCATTGGACGCCAACGGTAAGGCGAGTGGAATGGGCCGGAGCCGACATCCTGGGTCATGTCCCAAGGGGTACCCTCGAAGTGGTCGGCCAAGCCTGCCTGAACGTCGCGATGCGAGATGAGGTGATCGGGCTTCACGTAGAGTGGCAGCACAGGCACGTCCTCGCCCTGCGCGTTCACATAACCCGTGGCGGTAGGAATGCCCTGCATATCGACGAATGGGAAATACTTGTCCATGCCCTTGGCGTGACGATTGTACCATGCCCAAACGCGACCGTCGCAACCACGGAAGGCAGTATAGTCAGCTTCGCCGTAAGCCTTGGCAAAGTCGAAATCCGCGTCCGAAGCCTTGGCATCGTACTTGCCACAGCTGCGGGCAAAGGAGATGAGGTCGGTGCTGAAGTAGCACGAATCGCCCACCTCGTAACGCTGATAGGTCTTGGTCTTGAGGCCGCTGCCCGGGAAGTTGAGCTGGCTCTTCACCTTCACCACCTTGCGCCCCTGCTGAGGGAAGGTGTGGATGCGTGCCTGATTGGCATGACCCGAGATGCAATCCTCAGGGATGAGACGTGCCACCCACACGGCACCCTTCTCGCCCGTGCCCTGACCCTCGCAGATCGAAGCACCTGGCGTGCCCTTGCCAATCAGATCCATCACCCAGATCTCGTTGGGATCGCCGATCGAGAAGGTCTCGCCCTCTGAATAGTAACCATATTCGGCCACCAGCTGGGTCATGATGTCGATGGCTTCGCGAGCCGTCTTGGCGCGCTCCAGGGTGATATAGATCAACGAACCGTAGTCGATCACGGCCGTGGTGTCCATGAGGCTCATGTCGCCGCCCCAGGTGCTCTCGCCGATGGTCACCTGCCACTCGTTCATGTTGCCCACCACGCGGTAGGTGTGTGCCGGCTGTGGGATCTGGCCGAGGGGCTTGTAGGTGTCCCACTCCACCACCGGGCGCATCTCGCCCACCTCATGGTCGGCAGCGGCGGTGTAGTAGAGTTCGCCATAGAGTTGATGACTGTCAGCGTTGTAGCTGATCATGGTCGATCCATTGACAGATGCCTTGCGACCCACCAGCAGGTTGGTGCAGGCAATGGCGGGCAGGGTGACCAGAGCGGTCAGGACGGGGAGAAGTAATTTGCGCATATTCTTGAGGAGTTTGAGGGGTTTGAGGAGTTTGAAGTGTTTGAGGAGTTTAAAGGGGGTGTGGGGTTTGAAGGGGGTGAGGGGTGTCTTAGGGCAGAGACTTTCAAACCTTTCAAACCCTTCAAACCTTTCAAACCCCTCAAACTTTTCAACCTCCTTTTCTGGGCCGCAAAGATACAAATAAAATTTGTATTCACCAAATTAGAACACCTTATTTTCGGTCAATATGGCCATATTGCCGCAATTATCCCATGCGGTGATTTCAATCTGGTGCGTTTTATTCGGCTGGATGCCGTAGTTGGAGGGCTCGCCGAAGTAGCGTCCCTTGTTGTCCATATTGAAGGGCACGAACTTGCCATCGATCCTGACGCGGAAGCGAGCCAAGCCGCTGCCCTCGTCGCTCACGCTGATCTGCATGCGCTTCCAACCCTCCTTCACGATGCTGATGGCGGGCTGCTTGTCGTCGCGACGCACAGCATAGCGGCCACCCTCGCGGATGCGTCCGCTGACCAATGCGTTCTTGCCGAGGCCCCCGGCTTCATAATGGTTGTTCGACACAGCTCCCGAGCCATCGAGGTTGGTGAGATAGAGCTGTTCGGGGTGCGCCAACGTGTCAGGCACCTCGATGCTCAACTCGCTGTAACTCTGCATCGGCACCACATTGCTTGCGAATTCATACACGCGTGATACACAAGGAATCTGGTACGTCTCCATCTGCTCCACGTTCACCATCTTGCCCTTCTTGTTCTTCACGCGACGGCTCACCTTGCGCGTGCCGGTGGCCTGGTCGGTGATGGCGAAGTGCAGGTATTGATCCACATAGAAAGTGCCCGAAGGAACTGCCAGATGGAAGCCTGCGGTATCGGCCAGAAGTGGCTTCAAAGCCTCGACGTAGAGATCGCCGGGATGGGGCGATGGGGCGGCAGGGATCTCCGAACGCACACCCTGAATCGTGAAGTCGAGCGAGGTGAGGTTGCCGTGCGCATCCTCCATCTCATAGACGAAGTTGTACGCGCGCTCCTCGTTGATCTCCACGATGCCGTCGCCCAACGTGGCATCAACTTGCTGCAGGAGGTTGCCCGGCTCGATGAACGACTTCATGATCATCGACTTGTCGGTCACAAAGGCGGCATAGTCGGTCAGCGAATTGGTGAAGCGCGTCTCCGAGTTGCGGAAGGCATCCTGACGGAAGCGGTAGATGAGCACATAGCGCGGCTCGCCCTTCGCCTCGTCAGCGGCGTATGGCACCTCCTGATAGAGGCGCAACTCCTTGAGGCCGTATTTGTTCGACTGCCCATTCATATAGTCGTAGGCTTTCAGTCCGATGCCCACCCTGCCCCATGCTGTGAGGGGATTCTGCAGCTTGCCACCCTGGCCGCCCTGTGTGGCACAGACGCCAGTCACCTGCGTCACCTGTCGCTGCGTCGAGCCATTGGCCACACCCTCGCCCTGCTGCGGATAGACATAGAGATGACTCACGCGCGGTGCCTGGGTGTCAACGAGTTCGCGCAGGAAGAACATCTGTGGATCGTAGTAGATGTCGTTGTCGTCCGTGGGGATATTTCGCAGCTCAAAATGTACGTGAGGGCCGCCCGAACTGCCCGTATTGCCGCTCAGGGCAATCACCTCGCCGCGCGTCACAGGCAGTTCATCGGGCGCAAAGGTGATGTCGGCATTATTGAGTTCCTCAGCCACCTGACGCTCGCGGAACTTGCTCCACACCCGGTCGCTGAAGGTGTCCAAGTGACCATACACCGAGGTCAGCCCCATGCCCGGATGCTCCACGTAGAGGCAATAGCCATAGCCGTAGGCATAGATCACGGCTCGGCGCACGAAGCCGTCGGCAAAGGAATACACCGGGTGTCCGATCGTCTGGTCGGTCTTGAAGTCGAGGCCTGCATGGAAGTGATTGGGACGCAACTCGCCGTAACTGCCAGCGATGGCGATGCGGGTATCAACGGGCAACTGATAGCGTTGCTCTGGATCGACCTCTGGGGCGGGGTCGTTGTATCGCTCGATGACCGGATCGATCACTCGCATCTGTTCGGCAGGCAACTTCGCCTCCGAACACTGGGGGAAGGCGATCATGGCGGTCAGGAGCACACTCATTATATATATATGTTTCATAGGAGAGGGTTTGAAGGGTTCGAGGAGTTTGAAGGGTTCGAGGAGTTTGAAGGGTTCGAGGGGTTTGAGAGTTTGAGGGGTTTGAGAGT
Organism: Bacteroidales bacterium; assembly: GCA_045628525.1. Classification (GTDB taxonomy): domain Bacteria; phylum Bacteroidota; class Bacteroidia; order Bacteroidales; family UBA3663; genus Liminaster. Next base: position 1,561 of record JAZQPJ010000022.1, on the reverse strand, counting down.
TCGAAAGGTTGACAAGATAGGCACTTTCAAACCCTTCAAACTTATTTACCTTTAAAACCCTCAAACCGTTCAAACCCTTATAAACGTCCGCAAAGATACAATTTTTTTTCGACATACGCAACCCTTAAGACCCTCTATTGACATCTTTATCTTCCATTTCGACAGTTTATTGCAATTATTCTCCCTTTTTTCTGCATTTTTCCGACAAATAATTTGCACAATCTGCAAAATCCCCTCATCTTTGCAGTGTTCTATTTGACTAATACACTACAAAGATAGAACAAAAGAACAATTCAAGCATTATTCAACCTAAACCAACAACTACGATAATGAAAAAGGCTTTCTACCTGACGATGGCAGCCATGATGCTGACCACAGTGATGACAAGTTCGTGTAATGAAGATCCTGTATTGAACGAAAAGTTCCCGACAGTGGTTCATCAGCAAGACACCGTATTCAACACGCAGCCGGACATGATCAGAACTACACTACCCAACAGTAATAACAATTTAAAAACTAAATAATATGATACGAACCAATCATCTCAGCTACGGATACACGCGCAACCGTACGACTCTGAAGGACATCAACCTCCGCCTGGAGGATGGTCACATCTACGGCCTGCTTGGCAAGAACGGCGTCGGCAAATCGACCCTGTTGAAACTCTTCTCCGGCGCTCTCCTGGGCAAGGGCGAATATACCATCGATGGCCTCGACCCACGTCAGCGTCCTGCCGAACTGCTCGAGAAGATCCGCATCGTGCCCGAGAACGAAGCCATACTCAACACCACCATCCTGCAACTGGCTGAGGTCACCAAGCAGTTCTATCCGAACTTCGACGAGAAGCTGCTTCACTCGGCACTCAATGAGTTCGAGGTTCCCACCGACCAGCGCCTCACCCAGCTGTCGCTCGGCCAGCAGAAGAAGTCGCTCATCGCCTTGAGCCTCGCCTGCAACACCCCATACCTCTTCATGGACGAGCCCACCAACGGCATGGACATCCCCTCGAAGGCCACCTTCCGCCGCATCGTGGCCAGCGCCTTGGCCGATGAGGAAAAGGCACAGAAGACGGTGATCATCAGCACACATCAGGTGGACGACCTGGAGAGCCTCATCGATGCCATCATCATCATGCAGAACGAGGGCGTGCTGCTCTCTGCCACCCTGCAGGAGATCGGCCAGCGCCTCTGCTTCGGCATTGCCGACGAGGGCGACGAGGTGCTCTACTCCGAGCCAACGCTGCACGGCGAGATGAGCGTCATGCTCAACCGCACAGGCGAAGAGATGCCCGTCGATGTCAAGCTCCTCTTCACCGCCGTGGTCAAGAACCCCAAGCGTTTCAAGGAAATATTCAGCTAAAGTAAAAAAGGGTCGAAACGTTTGAAGGGTTTGAAAAGTTTGAAGAGTTTGAAGGGTTTGAAACGTTCGAAAGGTTTGAAACGTTTGACCCCCTAAAACCCCTCAACCCCTTCAAACCCCTCACCCCCCTAAAACCCCTCACCCCCCTAAAACCCTTCAACCCCTTCAAACCCCTCAACCCCTTCAAACCCTTCAAACTCTT
>JAZQPJ010000021.1:0-53368 GCA_045628525.1 Bacteroidales bacterium | reverse complement strand
ATTTTTAGCACCTCTTTGGTAAATTTTAGAAATTCCCTTAAAGTACCAACCTTCCTTGGGGTTGTCAGGATTAAATAGCTCACCAGTACCCATAAGCTTGTATATTTCTAGCTTTTCACCAAATGGAAAATCTTCATTTTCACTTTCCATTAAATCAAAAAACTCTGTGGCTTCAGGATTTGTAACAGCAACGGTGTCAACCATAATCCAATGATTATAGTCAGCATAAGTTACAGTTGCAAATTTACTATCAATGTAAGCATCTTTCTCATTTGCGGCGCACAGGCCACTTGTGAACGTGTCTGTAATGGTTTCACCATTAGAGTATATTTTATCACGATAAACTACATAGCGGGTAGCAAGTGGCATATTGTGATGAGGTTCCTCTATGATAAAATCTTTTCTGTACTGCACATCAACAAGCTTTGGCTCTTCTATCAACTGAACAACAACGTATTTAACTACGTATTGCACAGTTTCAGAAATATTAGAAGGAGTATTCTCCCCTGTTACAGCCTGGCTTAATCTTACCGTTACATTGAAGATATTTGCCTTTTTACCGGAAATTGTTACATTTTTATGCTCTTGAACATCAACATTGCTGACAGATACTGCACCTAGTTTCAAATATGGCATATCCAAAGATATACTATCTTCTGTATAGCCGGTAAATTGTTCGTAAGTACATTCTGTTGTAATGCTTTGCTCACCTACCTTAAAGATTTGCTTTGTAGCAGTTACTTTGGGGTAAGTTCCGGAAGTAGAAGTATTTGCAGGCTGTTCAGAAACTTTTTCTATCTCTGAAACATCGCTTAACCAAAGGGTATCTGTCTCAGCATATACCTTTGCAGTTGCCTTTGGTGCACAGGAAACCACATTGCTCTCAAAGGTCTTTTCCGATAAATAGGTATAGGTGGCTGACTGAGCCCACTCCAGGGAGAGTGTCTTGTTTGGCAGCACAGCGAACGGTGACTGGCTACTGTTGGTGCCACCAAGGATGTTCAGCTTGTAAGAGTAGTCCATCGTTGGGTCGGCCAGCTCGCGGAAGCTTTCAACGATAGGAGGAGCGACGGGAACGTCTTCCTCATTGCCACATGCCACCACGCCAAAGATCATAGCGGCAATCACGTTCATAAGCGCTAAGCGCCAGATGGTTGGTTTCTTCATAATAGCCTTATGTTTTTATATTATTTATCTAAAGTCGGAATCTACTACCCTTTGTGCACCAACAGATTATCAAGCACAACTTCGCTTTGGATGCTTTGCCATCCCTCATTGTGCTCTACACCTTCCGATATTACCATTGTCAAGTGTATGGATCTCCAGGAAGAAGGCGTATAACCTTGAGTACAAAGATACAGAAACTTTAGCATTCATACAAGAAAACATCGCATTCTACTACGTTAACTATTGTCATTTTGCACTAAACGTAGTAAAATGCGTATGAGACACGTATAAAACGGAAGTGATTTACTGCAAAATGAACGTAATTACGAGTAATTTATGCAAAAGTTACGGGGTAGTACTTTAGGCTACATGCATCATGACGCGATGGAACAAGGTGCCATCATAATAGCCCTCGGCAGCCAGCTTCAGGAAGTTGTCGCGGTGCAGTGGCGTCTCGTCATAGAGGCGCACCGTGATGTCGCCTAGCGAGGTCTTGATAAGTACTTTTGCCATTATTTATGATTATCTTTTTATTATCCATACTTTGCAAAATAGCTGGAAAGTCCACCGAATTGCAGATTATTGAGCAAAAAGAGGGACAAACATTTGCGAAAACGATTGCAAAGCCCTATCTTTGCATCGTGTTTTTCATGGTATTAGATTTTAAGGTTAATGCAAAAGGGACGTCGTGATGACGGCCCTTTTTTCATTTTATTCATATTCGAATACGCCATTCTCGGTGTGGAGAGTAACCTTGGCGCCCTCTGGACGGGCTTCAACACGACCGATGATCTGTGCATCGATGTTGAATGACTTGGCAATGTCGATCACCTCCTGTGCCTTTTCGGCAAGGAGATAGACCTCGAGGCGATGGCCCATGTTGAAGACCTTGTACATCTCCTGCCAGTCGGTGCCGGACTGCTCGTGGATGGTGCGGAACAGCGGTGGGATTGGGAACAGGTTGTCCTTGATGACATGGAGGTCCTTGATGAAGTGGAGCACCTTGGTCTGTGCGCCGCCCGAGCAATGTACCATGCCGTGAATGTCGTGACGCATGGCATCGAGCATCTTCTTGACCACAGGGGCGTAGGTACGGGTAGGCGAAAGAACGAGCTTGCCGGCATCGAGCGGAGAGCCCTCCACGGCATCGGTGAGCTTGAGGCCGCCGCTATAGACGAGCTCTTCGGGCACGGCATGATCGAACGACTCAGGATACTTCTCGGCCAGATACTTGGCAAAGACATCGTGACGAGCCGAGGTGAGGCCGTTGGAACCCATACCGCCGTTGTACTCCTTCTCGTAGGTAGCCTGGCCGTAAGAAGCAAGACCCACGATGACGTCGCCGGCAGCGATGTTGGCATTGTTGATGACGTCCGAGCGCTTCATGCGGCAGGTGACGGTGCTATCGACGATGATGGTGCGAGCCAGATCGCCTACGTCGGCAGTCTCGCCGCCTGTACCATACACACCAATACCCATCTCTCGAAGCTCCTGCATGAGCTCGTCGTTGCCATTGATTACAGCCGAGATGACCTCACCAGGAATGAGCATCTTGTTGCGACCGATGGTGCTCGACACGAGGATGTTATCGACAGCACCCACGCAGATGAGGTCGTCGATGTTCATGATGAGCGAGTCCTGCGCGATGCCCTTCCAGACAGAGAGGTCGCCGGTCTCCTTCCAGTACATGTATGCCAGTGAGGTCTTGGTGCCTGCACCGTCGGCATGCATGATGTTGCAATACTCTGGATCACCACCGAGGATGTCTGGGATGATCTTGCAGAAAGCCTGTGGATAGAGGCCCTTATCGATGTTCTTGATGGCGTTGTGTACGTCTTCTTTCGAAGCGGACACGCCGCGCAGCATATAACGCTGATCCATAATGCTATATTAAATTACAAATTACTGATTACAAATTACTGATTACTTGAGCTCGTCGCGCAGAAACCTGGTAGTCCAGGTGTCGGCAGCGCGCTTCTTGGAGCGGGTGAGACCGCAGATCTCCTCAGGCGTGCCGCTGGCTACGAGCTGTCCACCGGCTGCACCGCCGTCGGAACCCATGTCGATGATGTGGTCGCAGCACTTGATGACGTCAAGATTGTGCTCGATGATGATGACGGTGTTGCCCTTATCGACCAGTCGGTTGATGCAGCCCATCAGCACGCGGATGTCCTCGAAGTGGAGGCCCGTGGTGGGCTCGTCGAGGATGTAGAGGGTCTTACCGGTCTGCTTCTTGGCGAGTTCGGTAGCGAGCTTGACACGCTGTGACTCGCCGCCCGAAAGCGTGGTGCTGGGCTGACCAAGCTTGATGTAGCCGAGGCCGACCTCCTGAAGGACCTTGATCTTGTTGAGGATGGTGGGGACGTTCTCGAAGAACTCCACGGCCTGGTTGATGGTCATGTCGAGCACATCGGCGATGGACTTGCCTTTGAAACGTACCTCGAGGGTCTCGCGGTTGTAGCGCTTGCCATGACACGATTCGCATGGCACCATGACGTCGGGCAGGAAGTTCATGACGATGGTCTTGTAACCATTGCCCGAGCAGACCTCGCAGCGGCCACCTCCCACATTGAACGAGAAGCGACCGGGCTTGTAGCCACGCATCTGCGACTCGGGCAACTGCACGAAGAGGTTGCGTATGTCTTGGAAGACGCCAGTGTAGGTGGCAGGATTGGAACGGGGCGTGCGGCCCAGCGGACTCTGATCGACGGTGACAACCTTGTCGATGTGCTCCAGGCCCTCGATGCCTTCGTAAGGCAGCGGTGCCTGCAACGATCGATAGAAATGCTGCGACAGGATGGGCTGCAGCGTGCCGTTGATGAGTGACGACTTGCCCGAACCAGAGACGCCCGTAACGCCGACGAGGCAGCCTAATGGGAAACTGACGGTAACCCCTTTGAGGTTATGTCCGGTAGCGCCTTTGATGGTCAGGAACTTGCCATTGACGGGACGACGTTGCTTTGGCACCTCAATCTGCAACGTACCGTTGAGGTAGTCGCTGGTAAGGGTGTGCTGCTGGAGCATCTCTTCGGGCGTGCCCTGGAAGACGACGTTGCCGCCCTTGCGACCGGCATGAGGTCCGATATCGACCACATAATCCGATTCAAGCATCATGTCGCGGTCATGTTCCACCACGATGATGGTGTTGCCGATGTCGCGCAACGACTTGAGTGAATTGATGAGCAGCTGATTGTCGCGCTGATGCAGGCCTATGCTGGGCTCATCGAGGATATAGAGCACATTGACCAACTGTGAACCGATCTGCGTGGCCAGGCGGATGCGCTGTGATTCTCCACCTGAAAGGGTCATCGATGCTCGATCGAGCGAGAGATAGCCCAAGCCGACTCCAAGCAGGAACTGGATACGTGTGCCAATCTCCTTCAGGATCTCGGTGGCAACGGTGAGCTGACGCTCGTTGAGCTGGCCGGGCAGATCCTTGATCCACTGCGCCAGATCAGTGAGGGTAAGGTGACTGACCTCGGCGATGTTCTTGCCAGCCAGGCGGAAGTGAAGAGCCTCCTTGTTAAGTCGCTGGCCGTGACATTCGGGGCAGACCTGCACGGTGCTGAACGACTCGGCCCAACGGCGCTCCTTGGCCGAAGCATCATCACCTGCTGCCTCTTCAAGGTATTTGACCAAACCTTCGTAAGGCATGGTCATCATACCGAAACCGGCGCCCTCCTCGCTGATACGATAGCTCTGGCCTGTACCGCTGAGGACGGCTTCGATGGCATCGTCCGAAAGATCACGGATTGGGGTGTCGAGTGTGGCATCATAGTCATGCAGCAGAGCTTCGATCTGCCAGAAGATCATCGATTTCTTCTTCTTGCCCAACGGCACGATGCCGCCATCGGCAATGCTCAGCTTGGGATCGGGGATGATCTTGGTGCGATCGACCATGGTGACGGTACCCAAGCCGTGGCAGTGCGGACAGGCGCCCATGGGGGAATTGAACGAGAAATCGTGCGGTGCAGGATCCTTGTACGAAAGGCCGGTAGCAGGATCCATGAGGGTGCGCGAATAATAGCGGATGGATTCGTCCTCCTTGGAGAGGATCATGAGCATGCCTTCGCCGTGACGCATGGCGATGCGGACGGACTCGCGCAGATGCTGTTCATCGACCGACTCGACGCGCATCTTATCGACGACGAGCTCGATGGAGTGATTCTTGTAGCGATCGAGCTGCAGGCCGTGCAGTATCTCGCGCATCTCGCCATCGATACGGACGTTGAGATAGCCTTTCTTGCGCAGGTTCTCGAACAGATCGCGATAGTGGCCCTTGCGGTTACGGACCAAGGGAGCCAGGAGATAGACGCGCTGCCCTTCGTAGTCGTGCAGGATGAGCTCGATGATCTGATCCTCGGAGAAACGGACCATCTTCTCGCCACTCAGGTGCGAATAGGCCTCACCGGCACGGGCATAGAGCAGACGCATGAAGTCGTAGATCTCGGTGGTGGTGCCCACGGTGGAACGGGGATTGTGGTTGACTGTCTTCTGCTCGATGCTGATGACGGGCGACAGGCCGCTGATCTTATCCACATCAGGGCGCTCCAGATTACCGAGGAAGTTACGCGCATAGCTCGAGAAGGTCTCGATATAGCGCCGCTGACCTTCGGCATAAATTGTGTCGAAGGCCAGCGAAGATTTACCCGAGCCACTCAGTCCGGTGATGACCGTGAGTGAGTGGCCTGGTATGGTTACGTCTATGTTTTTCAGATTGTGGACGCGAGCGCCCAAAACCTCTATTGCCATTAATTAGTTTTTTATTTGAAGTATCATTCCTTAGCCTTCCAGCCGAGGGCAGCAGCACCAAGGACAGCTGCATCAGCAGACTTGAGACCTGAAGGAAGCACCTTGATCTTGCCACGCCAGATAGCGAGGAGGCTGTTCTCCATTGCCTCGACGATTGGGTTCATCAAGAGGCTGCCAGCCTGAGCCAGACCGCCGAAGAGGATAATAGCCTCAGGAGCTGAGAATGAGACGAAGTCAGCGAAGGCCTCGCCCATGATCTTGCCGGTGAACTCGAAGATCTCCTTAGCCAGCGCATCGCCCTGCTGAGCAGCATCGAACACATCCTTCGAGGTGATCTTCTCAAGCTCGATCTTGCGAAGGAGAGAATCGTCGGTGCGGGTGGTGAGGAACTCACGAGCGGTGCGAGCCACGCCAGTAGCTGAGCAGTAGCACTCCAAGTGATCGGTATGGCCGCAGCCGCACTTACGGTTGCCCTGATGACGAACACGAACGTGTCCAAGCTCACCAGCAAAGCCATCGTGGCCATAAACGAGTTCACCATTGATAACGATACCAGAACCTACACCAGTGCCGAGGGTGATCTCGATGAAGTCGCGCATGCCCTTGGCTGCACCGTATGTCATCTCACCGATAGCGGCAGCGTTGGCATCGTTGGTCACAGCTACAGGAATGCCGAGACGCTCGTAGAGGCTCTCAGCCAATGGAAGAACGCCCTTCCATGGAAGGTTTGGAGCAAACTCGATGTTGCCGGTGTAGAAGTTGGCATTAGGAGCACCAATACCGATGCCGGTGATCATCTGAGGACCGCCAACCTCCTCCATTACCTGACGCAGTGCAGCTGCGATGGCATCGATGAAGTCGTTGAAGTCTGGATAGTTCTGTGTTTTGATGGAAGTGGAAGCGACTACGCGACCACGAGTGTCGGCAATGCCCATCACGGTGTTGGTACCACCGCAGTCAATGCCAATTACATAAGGTTTGCAAGTTACCATAATTCTTATTTTTAATGTGTTTTCAATGCTATGCTTTTATGCATAATGCGGGGCAAATATAGGGATTATTTTGGAGAAAAACAAATCCTGCCAATTACTTTTAACTATTATGCCCCATTTTTTAACTATTATCTATCGCAACTGCAGCACTTGACCGGCATGGACAGTTGCCGACACAAGCTTATTGCGTTTCATCAGCGACTGGACTGTCACACCGTAGGTCTGGGCAATACTCCACATCGAATCGCCGCCACGTACTACATGCTGAGTATATTCTTTCTCTGCTTTTTTATTCTTCTTTTGCAGATATATTATGTCTCCTTCATGCAGTTCTGACTGCTTGGTCAGATCATTCCACTTGCGAAGCTTACGTTTGGAGATACCGAATTCTTTGGCAATGGCTGCCAGGTCATCATCATCGGTACAACGGATGTATTTCAATCCATGGCTCTTTCGTGTAATATAAAGTTTGTGTACCGCAGTCAAAGACTTTGCATTCTTGGCATCGTAAGCATCTAGATGGTGCTTCTCGATAAGACCAATCAGCAGGTCGGCATACTTGGGATTCGTAGCATAGCCACACTGTTTGAGACCTCGTGCCCAGCCTTCGTAATCTCGGATATTCAGTTTGAAAAGCGGAGCGTAACGTTGATTGTCATGCAAAAATGTAGAGTGATATTCATAGCCCTCCTCTACGGATGAGAACTTGCAAAAAGGCTCATCTTTAGTATCGTCATCACATCGTACAACAGGACCTTTCCATCCACGGCTATAAGCCTTTATGCCGAAGTGATTATTGGCCACCACAGCCAGATAACTTGATCCATAGCCGGATTCCAGCAATCCCTGCGCTAAGGTAATAGAAGCAGGGACACCATATTTCTTCATCTGACGTCGCGCCTCATTACCATATTTATCGCAATATTCTTTTACCGTAAGTCTTGGTCCCATCGTAGGGCATTTAGCCTTCTTGGCTGCATCTGCATGGGCAAAAAAAGACTGCAATAATGCAAAAATGAGAATAAACAGGGTGTTTCGGCACTTTACCAAGGGGAAAATTTGCATATTTAGAACAAAGGTTTTATATTTGCACAATGAAAAGTGGCGATAATCATATTGTTCTTCAATGTCATCGCCTCCAAATAAAACACCTAACAACAACTTAATTTCGATTCAACCGTGAAGAATTTTGAACTTACCTCCACGATACAGATTCTGGAGGATTCAGAACTTGATGAACTCCAGATGAAAGTCATCGAGGCCGCTCGAAAAGCCACATACGACTCGTACGTCCCTTACTCAAACTTCCACGTAGGTGCTGCCTGTCTGCTTGATAATGGCGAAATCATCAGCGGATCGAATCAGGAGAATGCTGCCTATCCAAGCGGAATCTGCGCCGAACGAACGACTCTATTCTATGCCCTCTCCAAATACCCGGAAGCTCGAGTACTAAAACTCTGTATAGTGGGTCGCGATCAGACCGGGCAGTTTACAAAAGGAATCTGTTCGCCATGTGGGGCCTGCCGTCAGGTAATACTTGAATCTGAATATCGCTCGAAAGCGCCAATACAAATACTTCTGCCTTCAGCTGAAGGGACTTATGTAATGGACGGCATCAAGACGCTGCTTCCCTTTGGATTCACTCCTGACGAACTGAATCACTGATAAGGGACATCGCTGTAGGGAAGATTCACTGATGAAACAATTCGAGACCTCGCAGATAAGTCTTGTCCGAACTATTGTACTCCTGATAGAAAAAGTTGTCGTCCTTGCACTGTCGCATGATGTAGGCGATAATCAAGCGTTCCATATCGTCACCACTCTTCTGCAAGTCCAGAGATGAGGGCCTGCCCAACGTAGGAGTAGCAAACTGTATGAAATCTGGAAGCAATCGCTGACTACGCAAATGCTTCTCCAGATCAGTGAAGTTAGTGTATTTTGATACCTCCTCGCGGTGCTTGTCACAATACTGGAAAGCAAAGCTATAGAGCAGGCTGATGGAACGATTGTAATAGTTTGTCACATAAGAAGTGTCACTTGGCACAAAATAATCTGGCATGATTCCACCGCCGGCATAGACGGTACGACCACCCTTTGTGAGGAATTTAAGCGAGTCGGCCAGATGAATAGAGTCCTGGCTATAGAACTCGCCACGCTCAAAACGATTGATAAGGTCCATGGCATAATCCTCGCCGGCACCCATTTCGTATGGTTTCTGGATGCAGCGGCCAGAAGGCGTATGATAGCGGGCAATGGTGAGACGCAACGCCGAACCATCATAAAGGTCGAATTGCTGCTGCACAAGACCCTTGCCGAAACTGCGTCGGCCCACGATCTGCGCACGATCATTATCCTGCATGGCTCCGGCAAAGATCTCAGAGGCCGAGGCCGACCATTCATCAATCAGGACTACAACAGGTACATTCTTGAAATTACCATTGCCATCAGCACGATGATCGACACGATCCTGAGACTTGCCTTCCGTATAGACAATAAGATCTCCGTTCTCAAGGAACTCATTCACCATCATGCAGCAGATCTCCATATATCCGCCACCATTGCCGCGGAAGTCCAAAAGATATCCCTTGGCACCACGAGCTTTGAGCGCAATGAGTGCGGTAAAGAACTCATTGTATGTGTATCGTCCGAAGTTGTCAATCTTGATATAACCGATCTCGCCCTCCATATATTGAGCGACAACGCTATTCACTGGGATGTCGCCGCGCTCAACATCGAAAGAGAGCAACTCGCTACTTGTATTGCGACGAATACCCAACTCAACGATCGTTCCCTTGGGCCCACGAAGTGTCTTAAGGACACGATCGTTGTTTATATCTTTGCCAACGAACGTCGAGTCATCGACCGTAACGATACGGTCTCCAGGCATGATGCCGACGCGTTCTGACGGGCCACCCGAGATTACCTGGATGACCATGACCGTATCATTCTGGATATTGAATTGGATGCCTACGCCACTGAACGAACCTTCAAGCTGCTCATTTATCTCACTGAGATCGGAGGCTGGAATATATACGGAATGAGGATCGAGTTCCTCTACAATGCTCGGAATGGCATCCTCAACGAGTTTCTGAAGATTCAGCGTATCGACATACCGGTCGCGAAGCAGATCAAACAGATAAACCAGTTTGGCAGAAGCCTCGCTGCTGGATATGCGGCCACGCGAATCATTCTGAAATGCATTATCCTCTGACTGATACACATGAACAGCATTTGCCATCTTTGTCTCACCCAGCAAGACACCAATCCAGAGAGCGATGGCAATACACAGTGATACGATAAAAGGAATCCAAAATTTGCGCATAGGGAAATGTGTGGGTTTCTAGTGATTGTTTATTGTGCCGACAAATCAATGATTCTGACGGCACCCGTCGTAGGAGTAAAAAGCGCACTGGCAGGCTTCTTTTTATCCGTAAATAAAGAAGCTGGCAACTGCTCCACATGACCGAATTGCCCCATGTACATATCGCCAGAGGCTAAAGTCTCCGTTGTCGAAAACAGCGAGATATGTGCTTTGCCTGGCACACAAAATGCCAATCCTTTGTCAACCTTTTTTCGATTCTTGTCATCTACAGGGTCAACCATTCGATTGTCTTCGGTCAATCTCACACTAATATAATAAGGTGCTCCTACCATATCATCCGGCTCAACGAACCCTAATAATTCTGAAAAACGAAACAAAACCTCCCGATCGGTATTGTCCTTTGGTACGAAACTAACCACATGCTGCTGACTGCTTGTACTTGTCGAGCCGACAAACAGACTCAGCAGAGCATCCTCCTGAGCTGTCAGGTTATCAAGCATCAACTGCAACGAAGCACCATCACCAGGCATATTGTCTGCTTCACCCTTGATCAAAAGAGTGCGACTCTCACGAATGCTGAATATTTCTTGTGCAATCAGTTCTGCCTGCTTCACTTTACTGCCAGCCTTGAGAATCTCGCTTGTCAGTACATCGCTGGCCTTTACAATGGATTTTCCAGCCGACACAATCTTTGTTTCTTCATCGACGACCTTTTGCGGCATTACCTGAGGTGCCTGATTGACGGCCCAGAGACAACGATCGTCCGTGAAATAAAAAGTAGGCAAAGCACCTTTCGGATTGAAATCGATATGAAAAGTACGCGACGTATCTGCCACGGCATAATTGTCGAGTGTGATACGCTGCACCTCCCAATGAATCCTGTCCTCAAGCAACACATCCGAAAGTCCGAGGAACTTCTCAGCATAAGCAGCATACGGACCGGCAACGCTCTTGGTGCATAACGCATCAACGGTAGCACGCACGACGGTCTTTGGCAGGCTGTAAGTGATACCGAAATTCATATTATCTCCCACTGAGACCTGCACAGCCTCCTGTGCCATCGTCCGTTGGGTTATGACTAATGTGGCAACAAGTGCCAATATTGATTTACAATTCATATCGTTTTGTTTTGTCTTCTGCGTGAATAAATATCATTGATTTTTGCTGAATGAGTCGGAGAACAGCGTTCGATTCAGGATGCTGCGTCCCAGCGTCACTTCGTCAGCATACTCTATCTCATCACCCACCGAGACACCACGGGCCAGCGTGGTGATCTTGAGGTCAGGAAACCGGGCTGCCAGCTTACGGAAGATGTAAAAGTTGGTCGTATCGCCCTCCATCGTCGTGCTCAATGCCAATATGACCTCCTGAACAGGTGGCTGCGTTTCATCCATCTGTCCCGAACGACTCTGCGCTATACGTTCCAACAGGCTTTCGATCTGCAACTGCTGTGGACCAATACCGTCCATCGGCGAAATCAAGCCGCCCAGCACATGATACAGGCCATGAAACTGATGCGTGCCTTCCACCACCATTACCTCCTTTACATTCTCCACCACACAGATGACCGCGGGGTCACGTTTCGGATTGGCACAGATCTGGCAATAGTCCGAATCGCTGATGTTGTGGCAACACTTGCAGTATTTCACCTCCTTGCGCAGCCGTATCACACTCTCGCCCAATTGCACTGCCCGTTCAGTATCCTGACGTAACAGATGAAGCACCAGACGAAGCGCAGTCTTACGGCCGATGCCTGGCAACTTGGCAAACTCATCGACTGCACTGGTCAACAGAAGGCTGGGGTACTGATCCATACTCGATTCTATTATCTAAGCCCGAATACTAATCTCTTAACTCTAATCTCTCAACTCTAAACTAATACTTCCCGAAGTCCTTGCGAGCACGATCCATGGCACGCTTGTCCTCCTTGTCCTTGATGGAGTCGCGCTTGTCAAATTGCTTTTTGCCTCGGCAAAGGGCAATGTCAAGCTTAGCCAGCCCCTTCTCGTTGATGAAGAGGCGCAACGGCACGATCGTAAGTCCCGGTTCCTTCGAGTCATTGAGCAAACCGCGCAACTCGCGACGCGTCAGTAACAGTTTACGATCGCGATGCGCATTGTGATTGTTATAGGTTCCGTAGAAATATTCAGCTATGTAGATATTCTTCGACCAGAGTTCTCCCTTGTCAAAGATACAGAAAGAATCAGTCAAGCCCGCCTTACCGGCACGCAACGACTTGATCTCGGTACCCGTCAGCACCATGCCGGCAGTGAAGGTATCGAGAATCTCATAGTCGAACGTGGCACGTTTGTTGCGCACATTCACCGAATTGGGGTTCTGTCCCCCTTTCTTCTTATTGTTATTGGCCATATAATATAATAAGGTATAGGATTACGCCCACAAAAGAATTACATGACTCACCGCTGTAGAAAGATGAGCAGATCTTTGATCAAACTAGGGGCGAAATAGATGACCAGAAAGGCTACGAGGCCAAACATCCAGCGGCGCTTCTCCTCGACCCGGATAAGCGTATAGGCACCGCACCATGTAATGTAGATCAGGTAGTAACTGGCCAGCTGCAGGAACTTGATGGATGGAACCAGCGCCACAAGCACTTCGATGACCATCAAGAAACCTGTGCTATAGAAGACATAAAGCTGCAGACGGTCTCTGTCTGGCACCGGCACACCGAAAAAGGCGGACAGCGATTCCTTAAGCAGGAACATGGCGATATAAGGACCTACAAAGAACGCCACCAGTCGAGGCACCATATAGGTCATGGCACGCTGTAGCTCAAAGAAGCCTTCTCCGGACAGACCTGCAATCAGGAAGACAGCCAACGACATCACGCCGAGCATCGGAAAGAAGATATTGCTCAGCATGAAATCGACCTTTGACATATCGTTCTTCTCCTTGGCCAGAAAGTCCCAAAACTGCTCTGGCTCACTGATCATCGGTATGAGATATTTGACAATGTACTTTAGTTTCTGCACAGTAGTGTCAAATTATTAGATTCATAAATCAATCTTCCAAGCTATGAACGACCAGACCGCTACGCAGCTTAGGCTCGAACCAAGTGGTCTTTGGAGGCATGATATTGCCAGAGTCAGCGATGGCAATCAGCTGATCCATCGAGACGGGATAGAGTGCCAGGGCCACTCGCATCTCGCCACTATCCACGCGACGTTTCAACTCGCCGAGGCCACGCAGACCACCCACGAAGTCGATTCGCTTGTCACGACGCAGGTCCTTGATACCCAGGATCTGGTCGAGGATGAGGTTCGAGCTCACACTCACGTCAAGCACACCGATCGGGTCGCTGTCGTCGTATGTGCCAGGCTTGGCCGTGAGGCTATACCACTCACCGCTCAGGTAGAGACTGAAGTTGTGCAACGCGTTTGGACGATATTCGTCAGCACCCTTCTTCTCAATGTCGAAGTTCTCGGTCAGTTTGGCAAGGAACTCCTCGTCGGTCAGACCATTGAGATCCTTCACCACGCGGTTATAGTCCATGATCTTGAGCTGCGAAGCTGGGAAGCAGACGGCCAGGAAGAAGTTGTACTCCTCGTCGCCGGTATGGTTAGGATTCTGCTTGGCGCGCTCCTCACCCACACGGGCAGCCGCAGCGGTACGGTGGTGACCATCGGCCACATAGAGATATGGAATGGCAGCAAAACCCTCGGTAATCTTCTGGATCAGCTCTGGCTCATCAATGACCCAGAACTCATGACCGAAGCCCTCAGCCGACGTGAACTTCTCGGTCGATGGCTTGGCAGCAGTCTTGGCGATTGCCTCACCCAATACGTCGTTGTCAGGGAAAGCGAAGAAGACAGGCTCCATATTGGCAGAGAGGCAACGCACATGCTTCATGCGGTCCTCTTCCTTGTCGGCACGGGTCAACTCATGCTTCTTGATGACTCCAGTCAGATAGTCCTGCACATTGGCAGCCACCACGAGGCCATACTGGGTACGGCCCTGCATGGTCTGGCTATAGAGGTAATAAACGGGCTTTTCATCCTGCTTCAGCCAGCCCTCCTGCTTGAACTTGGAGAACTGCTCCACTGCTGCGTCATAAACTTTAGGATCGTGCTCGTCAGCAATTGGGTCGAAGTTAATCTCAGGCTTGATGATATGATAGAGTGACTTCTCGTTGCCAGCGCACTCATCATAAGCCTCTTGTGAGGAGAGTACGTCGTATGGACGAGAAGACACGACAGGTGCCAACTCAGGCGAAGGGCGAAGGCCCTTGAATGGTCTTACTTTTGCCATGGTTATTTTATTTTTAGGATTATCTTATAAGCCGTAATTTGGAATCAGAAACTGTAAATAATAATTATGTATTATTTCAGATAACGTCTGATCATCATGTTCACCTTGCGTTGGGTGAGCGGACTGGTCAGCAGGTATTGTGCACCCAACTGCCGCAAGTGCTTGTGCAATGGCCGCTGTGCCTCGTCGTCAGTCACGATGATTGGCAGGTCCTCATGCTGCGAGTGTACCATCTCGATGAATTGGTCCAAGCCCACATCGCCACGCAGATGGCTATCTATGAAGACCATATCGGGTAGAACCTCAACCATACGTTCCTTCATCTGATCAATAGTATTACAGATGGTGGCATCGAAGAGGTGTTGGTTCTCATACAAGTCTCCTCCCTCTGTCACCCCGATAAGAATGTGGGGCAAAGCCAAGCGACGAACAGGTTCATCAGCAAATGTCATTGTATCGTCAAGTTCGTCAAGGGTATCCATCTCAGCGTCCACTTCAGTATTGGCCAACTGTTTTCGAGCATCAATAGGCAAGGTTACCGTATATTCTACACGTCCGTCCTCTTTACGGCGCATCACGACATCGCCCCACAGACGCTTGGCTAAAATGCGGCATACACTCAGACCTAAACCGCCTTCCGACAAAGGATTGGTACAGCTGATTACAAGTTGTAACAGATTCTGCTCCTCCTGACAATTGTAACTCATCGTCACACAACCGCCCACCTTATTACGCTGATCTACGTTGATGATGTTATCAATCAGCACATCGAGCAGTTTGTCATTGACATGCACCACATGGTTGTCATAAAGGTTGCTGAAGTATATTTTCAGCATCGAAGCCTTAAGCGAATAGACTTGCTGCAACTCGGCCATGTGCTCCCAGATGTAAAGCGCCTTGATCTCGTTTTCTTCGACCGTTGGCTTCTCAGTCAAGAAGTCGCGATACTTGTCGGTGTGCGACAATATTCGCTCAGCCTGCACCTTCAGCTCGTTCAGTTTCATCTCACGCTCCGAATGGGATGTGTCGGCCGCCATCAGCGAGTTGGCATTCTCAGCCAGACCATGCATGAAGGCATAGACCTCCTGCATCACTCCCACGCAGTACTCATTCTGGTGGCGGGCACTCTGCAACTGGTGCTCCTTGTAGGCGATGAGCTTCATCTGTGCCCGATAGCGCTGATCGAGGTTGATGGCCACGCCACGCACGTAGGTTGGCTGCCCCTTGGCATCGCGTCGGATGGTCTTGCCACGGAATCCGTACCACTCGTACTCACCCGAGGCCTGTGCGCCGTCTGGCATCAGTTCGTCGGCTACATTCAAACGCAGATCGACCTCAAACATCTTGTCCGAGCGGTACAGCGGCGAGGTTTTCTTGACCAGAACCTTCTGTATATCATCCGGATGGACACGCTCCAGCATGGTGGCCAACTTGATGTTTTTCTCCTTGTCGTCAGTCCATAGCCTATTCAACGAAGGTATCCCGAAGCGCACTTTGTGCTCCGGGATATACCATTCCCACACGTATGTCTGGCATTCGTTGAGGAAAGGTTCGAATTCGTTTGATGCTTTTTTCATCAATTAGTTTACGCGGAAGCGGTCAATGCCCTCCTTCAGGAATCCGCACGACTGCTTGGCAGCTGCGATGCCTGCGTTCGAGTTGGCCTCAGCAGTCTGCGCGCCACTCTTCTTTGGGGTGAAGAATACGCGGGTACCAAACTTCTCGACAAACTGATCGGCAGCAGCAGGCTTCACGTCAGCAATATACTTGAAGTCTGGACGCTCCTCCATCAGCTGCATCACACCAGCCTCGTCGATCACCTCCTTGCGGGCGGTGTTGATCAGGCAAGCACCCTTAGGCATGGTCTTCAAGAGGTCATAGTTGATTGAGCCGATGGTCTCCTTGGTGGCTGGGCAGTGCAGTGATACATACTGGCAGCTGGCATAGAGCTCAGGGATGCTGGCCACGGCCTTGACACCGGCCATGCTCTCGATCTGCTCCTTGGTGAGGAATGGATCGTAGGCATAAACCTCCATGCCGAAGCCGAGAGCTACGCGAGCTACGTTGCGAGCCACGTTGCCGAAGGCGTGGAGACCGAGGGTCTTGCCTTTGAGCTCAGTACCTGCAGCACCGGTGAACTGGTTGCGGCACTGGAACAGCAACATACCGAATACGAGCTCAGCCACAGCGTTGGCGTTCTGGCCAGGGGTATTCATAGCTACTACGTTGTGAGCAGTGGCAGCAGCGAGGTCGATGTTGTCGTAGCCGGCACCTGCACGAACCACGATCTTGAGGTTCTTGGCAGCGTCGAGCACTTCGGCATCGACAATGTCCGAACGGATAATGATGCCATCGACCTCAGCTACAGCCTCAAGGAGCTGCTTCTTCTCGGTATATTTCTCGAGCTTTACCACCTCGATACCAGCCTCGGTGATAATCTCTTCCATAGCCTTCACAGCAGCAGCTGCGAATGGCTTCTCGGTTGCAATGAGAATCTTCATTGATTTGGGGTAATAATAATCGTATAACGATATGGTGGTCTCATCGTTCTTGGCAATGCCATTCCCGAAATGAGGATCCTTGATAGAAACTTCGTAACCCATATCCTTATTATTATATTAATGTCATTGATTAGTGAGCTGCCTCGAACTCCTGCATGCAAGCCACGAGAGCCTCAACGCCCTCCTTAGGCATCGCATTGTAAAGGCTGGCGCGGAAACCACCTACCGAACGGTGACCCTTGATACCTACCATGCCCTTGCTCTTGGCGAACTCGAAGAACTCGTCGTTGAGAGCCTCATAGCCGTCGTTCATCACAAAGCATACGTTCATGCGGCTGCGGTCCTCCTTGGCAACGGTGCCCTTGAAGAGCTTGTTACGGTCGATCTCGTTGTAAAGAAGCTCGGCCTTCTCCTTGGCGCGCTGCTCCATAGCCTTGAGACCACCGAGCTCCTTGTACCAGCGAAGGGTCTGGAGGCAGGTGAAGATTGGGAGACATGGAGGAGTATTGAACATAGAGCCCTTCTTGACATGGGTCTTGTAGTCGAGCATGGTTGGCAGACCCTCCTTGGTGAGCTTGTCCTTCTTGATGATGACGATGGTCACACCGGCAGGACCTACGTTCTTCTGCGCACCGGCATAGATGCAGTCGTACTTGCTGACATCCACTGGGTGAGACATGAAGTCTGATGACATGTCGCAAACCAGAGGAACACCTACCTCAGGAGCCTCGAGGGTCTCGGTACCGTAGATGGTATTGTTAGAGGTATAGTGGAAGTAGTCGCTTGCAGGATCTACCTTATAGTCCTTAGGGATGTACGAATAGTTCTTGTCAGCAGAAGAAGCCACAACCTCAACCTCGCCTACGAGCTTAGCCTGGCCGATTGCATTGTGTGCCCATGTTCCGGTGTCGATATAGCTGGCCTTGCCCTTCAGGAGGTTCAATGGCATCATATAGAACTGAAGGCTTGCACCGCCACCCAGGAAAAGTACCTCATAGTCCTCAGGTACCTCGAGAAGTTCCTTTACGAGTGCATTGGCTTCGTCGATAACGGCCTGGAACTCCTTGGATCGGTGTGAGATCTCAAGAATTGACAGGCCAGTGCCTGCAAAGTTCTCAACAGCCTTAGCGGTCTCACCAATTGCAAATGGACTCAAAATAGATGGTCCGGCATAAAAGTTGTACTTCTTCATACTTTGTCTGTATTATATGAAATATTGATTTGTAATCGTGACGCAAAGATAGAGGTCTTTTTTCATTCTGCCAAAGAAATTCAATGATTTCTCGCAAAAATCAATATTTTTTTATGTTTTATAACATATTTACTTAAATCTGTCACCCCAAAGTGACGAAAGATAGCTCTTAAGCCGATCCTCCTGTGCATTCGATTGTGGCTTGTAAAACAACGATTGCAGCATGGCACCTTCCTGCACGAATGCATCGGGCATATATTGCTGGTAGGCGAAGTGTCCGGGGTAGTCATGTGCATATTTATACCCTTTCCCATAACCCTCTTTTTCCATCAGTTTTGTCGGGGCATTGCGCAGATGCAGCGGCACGGGCAGATTACCCGTTTCACGCACGGTCTGCAGGGCCGAATTGATGGCATTGTATGAGGCATTGCTCTTGGGCGAGGCCGCCAGATAGACACATGCCTCAGCCAATGGGATGCGTCCCTCGGGCCAGCCGATCTTCTGCACGGCATCAAAGGCAGCATTGGCCAAAAGCAGGGCATTGGGGTTGGCCAGGCCCACATCCTCACTGGCCGAGATCACCAGGCGTCGGGCTATGAATGCCGGATCCTCACCACCCTCGATCATGCGCGCCATATAATAGATGGCAGCATCGGGATCCGAGCCACGGATGGACTTGATCATGGCCGACACCAGATCGTAGTGCATCTCGCCATCCTTGTCGTACGCCATCGGGTTGGCCTGGAGCTTTTCGATGACGAGGGCGTCGGTGATGACAATCTTATTGTTGTTGTGTTGTTTTGTTGATTTGTTGTTTTGTTGTTCGTCTGCCGAAGCTTTTTCTTCAAGGCTCTCTTCTTCATCAAAGAGTCCTCTCTCTTCATCTTCATCATCCTCTTCTTCATACTCGAAGTCGCCATCGTCTGCATATTCCCCACACAGCAGATCCAGGATGTTGAGGAACTTGCGGCAGTCGCCACCACTGTAGCGGAGCAGTGCCTGGGTCTCCTGCACCTCAACCTCGCGCTTCGAGATGATCGGGTCCTCCTTGAATACGCGATGCATCAGTCCCAGCAGGTCGTCATTTTCCAACGGCTTCAGTGTATAGACCTGGCAGCGGCTCAGGAGCGGACGGATCACCTCGAACGAAGGGTTCTCGGTCGTGGCGCCGATCAGGGTCACCACACCACGTTCCACAGCCTCAAGCAGCGAGTCCTGCTGCGACTTCGAGAAGCGATGGATCTCGTCGATGAACAGAATGGGCGAGGCATTGGGCAGGAAGAAACGGTCCTTCTTGGCACGCTCAATCACCTCGCGCACCTCCTTTACGCCACTGCTCACAGCCGAGAGTGTGTAGAAGGGCAGTTCGAGTGTCTGCGCTATGATCTTGGCCAGCGTCGTCTTGCCCACACCAGGAGGCCCCCACAGAATGAACGAGGCGATGCGTCCCGATTCGATCATCCGGCGCAACACGGCACCGGGACCAACGAGATGTCGCTGTCCGACATAACCGTCGAGGCTCTTCGGCCTCATGCGTTCTGCCAATGGTTCTGCCATAATCGTACTAATTTATCAAAGTTTTGTTCGAGTGCTCAAATAAGTTGTCATGGATTTCGGATGAGCATTTCGACGGTTCGAAATGGCCGTCAAGGGTCTCGGATGAACTTTTCGAGTGCTCGAAATGCCTGTCAAGGGTCTCGGACGAGCATTTCGAGTGCTCGAAAACCTTGCCAGGAGTTCATGACGACCTTTCGAGCCGTCGAATAACTCATTCGACTTCGTGTTCGAGCTTTTCGAGCCGTCGGAAATCTAATCGTGAAATCATAAGGCTGATTAACCTCAAAGGGGAAGCATGAAGCCGAAAGTCACGCCCGAATACTTCATTCGGTCAAAGCCGACGGTCACGCCCAGTTGCATTTGCCGTGCCAGATCCCATCCATACTGGCATTCCCAGTGTGTCTGACGGTCGGCCACCTGCGCGATGTGGAGCTGCAGGGTCTCACGAAAAGTATCGTCACGCATCAGCCGGGTCAGCAACATGCAAGGGGAACTCCACTCTACGTGCGCCTCGCTCCACCATCGATCCGTTGAGAGCTCGTAGTTGTCGAGCAGGGCAAAACGAGTCAGTCCATCGGTGCGCTGCCACCAGAAGCGCGAGGCATCGAGGTGATGCCAGTCAGCCAATCCAATCTCACTCTGATGCCACATGGCCCCAGTTCCGACATAATAGCGCAGGCGGTCATATTCGCGCTCCAGACGAATGAGCTGTTGCATGCTTAGGTCAAGGCTTACGAATCGCATATCGCTACATTCCTTTCCGACACCCTGCCCCATATCGAGCTTCAACGTGTAATGCGGCATCGGCGAAATAGCAAAGGCTGTCACATCGTCCACCACGTAGAGCGTCTTGTTCCGCATAAAATCCAGCTGGAGCCCCACCTTGACCAGTTCAGCATTCACCGGGCCGTCATAGAGGATCAATGCGGGTTCATCATTCACGTCACGGATGCGCGGCACATTGTTTTCGGCCGTTGCGCCGAAGACGTTTTTGTCACGACTGTTCTCCTGCGCTCTGCGTCGTTCCCAACGCACATCGCCAGTCAGCAGCAAGGCACCATTCAACGTGCTCGACACACGCACACCCACCTGCGTACGCTCCAGCAACTTGTAATGATTCCAGCCGAAAAGACCCGAAGCCATCAGCGAATGCTGCATCGGCATGGCTGGCTGTTCGTCGAAGTCCTCCATCGTCTGTCCGCCATAAAGCTCCACGTATCGCTGCTGCTCCACGGGCCAGAAATAGCGCAAGGAGGCCTTGCCTACCCATTGGTCGCGTCCGCTTGCCCATCGCAGCGTGGGCTCGATCTCCCATCGGCA
The DNA here is from genome assembly GCA_045628525.1 of Bacteroidales bacterium. Taxonomy (GTDB): domain Bacteria; phylum Bacteroidota; class Bacteroidia; order Bacteroidales; family UBA3663; genus Liminaster. The sequence goes on along the minus strand of JAZQPJ010000021.1, from coordinate 32,296 downwards.
ACGATCCGTCATCGTGTAGCTATAGACGAAGTGCGGACCAAAGCTGTAGCCATCGACATAATTCATCGAGAGGAGATCGCTCAATCCATTGGGCAGGCTGAAGCGATGCGGGCCACGACGCACCTCCAGATGCTTCAATGTCTCGGCCAGTCGCTCAATCTTCGCTGCCGAGGACGAAGGCTGTAAGTCAGTCGTAGTCTGCCCGACTGCCCCGAGAGGGTACAGACAGAGCAGACTACACATTATTATATTTATATATGAAACGATGAAACGGGATTTCATTATGGTTTCACCATATCATTATTTTCCTGGATACACACAGCAGAACTCGTTCTTGAGCCGCTCTACATACTGACGAGCCTCGATCTTGGCCATGCCCAGGTCATGCAGCAGATAGTTGCCACAGGCATCAGCGGTAGTACCTGGCACCTCGCCCTCGAAATCGACCACGAACTGGAATGCCTCGATCATCAGCTGGCGGATCTCCTCGCACGATGGCTCGCCCTTCATGATCAGGTAATTGCCCGTCAGGCAGCCCATCGGACCCCAGTAGATCACCTGGTCCTTCCACACATCGTTGTTGCGCAGATAGGTAGCCACCAGATGCTCGATGGTGTGCAAAGCAGGCGCATAAACAGGTGTCTCGCGGTTCGGTGCCTTCATGCGGATGTCGTAGGTCGTCACCAGAGAATCACCCACAAGATCCTGGCGCGAAACGTACACACCCGCCTCCAAGAGGCAATGATCAATAACAAAACTTGGTATTAACTCCATCTTGCATGAACTTTTTACTTTTTACCTCTTTAACTTTTTCACCTCATCAGTGTGCTGCCGCAAACTCATGCAGGAAGCGCTTGTCGTTCTCTGAGAACAGACGTAGGTCCTTGACACGATACTTGAGGTTGGCGATGCGCTCCACGCCCATGCCAAAGGCATAACCGGTGTACTTCTTCGAATCGATGCCCGATGCTTCGAGCACATTAGGATCGACCATGCCGCAGCCGAGGATCTCGAGCCATCCGGCACCCTTACACATGGCACAGCCCTTGCCGCCACACAGGGTACAGCTCACATCCATCTCAGCCGATGGCTCGGTGAATGGGAAGTACGATGGACGCAGACGGATCTCAGTCTCAGGGCCGAACATCTCCTTGGCGAACTGCAGGAGCACCTGCTTGAGGTCAGCAAATGACACGTTCTCGTCGATATACAGACCCTCCACCTGATGGAAGAAGCAGTGAGCACGAGCCGAGATGGCCTCGTTGCGATACACACGACCAGGACAAACCACGCGGATAGGTGGATTCTGATGAGCCATGGTGCGAACCTGTACCGACGAGGTGTGGCTGCGGAGTACTACGATAGGATTCTGCTGGATGAAGAAGGTGTCCTGCATGTCGCGTGCTGGGTGATCCTCGGCGAAGTTCAAGGCACCATATACGTGCCAGTCATCCTCCACCTCAGGACCCTCGGCAATCGAGAAGCCCATACGTGAGAAGATGTCGATGATCTCCTGCTTCACGAGTGACAATGGGTGACGGGTGCCGACCTCATCTGGTGCGGCCGGACGGGTCAGGTCGATCGACTCATCCACATGATCCTCGCTCTGGAATGCGGCCTTCAGGGCCTCAATCTTCTCGGTAGCGGCCTGCTTCAAGGCATTGATGCGCTGACCGATCTCGCGCTTCTGATCGGCTGGCACATTGCGGAAGTCGTTCATGAGTGAAGTCACCTCGCCCTTCTTGCTAAGATATTTGATGCGCAGAGCCTCAATCTCCTCTGCGTTGCTTGCTGTCAGGCCTTCAATCTCGGCCATCAAGGCATTAATCTTTTCAATCATATATGCTATTTTTTGTATTTTACGCGTAAAAATCGCGGCAAATATAATGATTTTTTCCCTAAATACGAAATTTCCGCCATTTTTTTTGTACTTTTGCAACGAAAATCATCCGTTTTGACTGCCAATGACCGAATACAGCCAGCATATCGTGCAGCGAGTCGCCGCTTTCATCGAGCAAAATCATCTGCTCGATGCCAATGTGCGCACCCTGTATGTCGGCCTCAGCGGCGGGCCGGATTCGGTGGCGCTCTTGCACATTTTAGGAACGCTGGGGAATAAACTCATCGCTCTCCATTGCAACTTTCACCTGCGTGGCGACGAGTCCGACCGCGACCAGCGCTTCTGCGAGCAGTTCTGCCACGACCTTGGCATCGAGCTCCGCGTCAAGGAGTTCGATACCCGTGCCTATATGCAAGCGCATCACCTCTCGCTCGAAATGGCAGCGCGCGAGCTTCGTTATAACTGGTGGCACTCCATTCTCAACTCTCAAACCTTTCAAACTCCTCTAAACTCTAAACTCTCCACCCTAAACTCCCTCATCGCCCTCGGGCACCACCAGGACGACTCCATCGAGACGCTGCTTATGAACCTGATGCGCGGCACCGGCCTACAAGGCCTCACCGGCATCGTGCCCTACAATGCAGAGACGCAGGTGATCCGCCCTCTGCTCTGCCTGTCACGTCAGGAGATTCTGGATTATCTGGCTGACAACAACCTCAGATACGTCTGCGACTCCACCAACTTCGAAAACGACACCCTGCGCAATCAGGTTCGCAACCAGCTGCTCCCCCTGATGGAACAACTGTTGCCACAAGCGCGACAGGGCATCGTCACCACCATCCAGAACCTGCAACCCGAAGCCGAACTTAGCCAGCGGGCCATCGAGCAGTACGTTGAGCAACAGGCTACCGCCCACACCGCAGATGGCTACACCTACTATGTGCTGTCCTCGCCCTGCCCCTACCCTTTCCATGTGCAGCGGCATTTTGCCCGCATGGGCTACCAGGTGGAGGGCAACGTCGCCACCCCCATCCAGCAGCCTTTGCCCGAGCATCCGCGGCCCGATGAGACGTTGAGCGAGACGTTCGACCGCGATCAGCTCAAGTTTCCCCTCCGCTGGCGTCGCTGGCAGCAGGGCGACCGCATGGCGCCACTCGGCATGGATGGCCACACCAAGCTGGTGAGCGACCTCTTCACCAATGCCCATTACCTCCCCATTGAAAAGCAAATGGCCTGGGTGCTCGAAGACGCCCAGGGCCAGATTCTGTGGATCCCCCGTCTGCGCATGAGCCACCTGGCTCGCGTCACGGATCAGACCCGCCATACCATTAAAATCTTTTACGGTCAGGAGTTTTAAGATACTCTTATCAACCTTTCTTTACATTCTCTACATTCTGCCCTACCCCTTCACTTCCAGACAACGCTGCATATAGTCGCGCACCACCTCGTGATGTGTCACCCAGATCATCGTCTTGCCCAGGTCATGCTGCTGCAGCTCCTCCAGGATCTGACGCTCGGTGTCCGGATCGAGGGCCGACGATGCCTCGTCCATGATCAGGATCGAACCGGGCTGCAATAAGGCGCGGGCGATGGCGATGCGCTGTGCCTGGCCCTCAGAGAGGCCGCTACCCTTCTCTCCGCAACGGGTATCGAGGCCTTCGGACAGCGACAGCACGAAGTCAGCCGAAGCACGGTGCAGGGCATCGCGCATCTCGGCATCGGTGGCGTCGAGTTTACCGAGTTGCAGGTTGTCGCGTATGGTGCCACGCAGCAGGCTGTTGCCCTGAGGCACGTAGCAGATGGCGCTACGCGAGGTCTGGATCTCGCCGCTCGTGGGTTGCAACAGTTGCAACAACAATCGCACCAGCGTACTTTTGCCCGAACCCGTCGGACCAACGATGGCGGTGCTCGTGTTGGCTGGGAAGGTGTATGTGAGGTGGTCAATCACCAGACGCTCGTCGCTGGGATAGTGATAGCACACATCCTTCAGCTCGATGTCGCGAAGCACGATGCCCTTGTCCTTCACCTCCTCCTGCGGCATGGCCGAGAGTGTCTGCAGACGCTCCACGGCCGTGAAGCTCTGCACCAGGTTAGGCAGCAGCGAACTGAGTTCCAGGATCGGATGCTGTACCTGTGCCACCAGCTGCAGGAAGGCGGTCATCATGCCGTAGGTCACAACACCCACCATGATGCCATGGGCTCCCCACACGAAGGCAGTGTAATAACCCAGGCTGAAACCTGCCTGGATGAAGATGCGCGAACGGATATTGAAGTTGAGTCGATGCGTGTAGGTACCGAACAGCTGCTGCTGCAGCCCCATCAGCTTCTCGCCCATCAGCCCCACGCGTTGCAGCGAAAGCAGCAGCGGACGGTTCTGCACCGACTCCTGCATCTGGCTCTGTATGTCGGCCTCCTCCTGTCGCAACTGCTTGGACAGGCGACGCATCACCTTATAATATACCTTACTCAAGAGCAACGCCACAGGCATGATGCCCAGCAATGCCCAGAGCAGAGCTGGCTGCATCGTGAAGAGGAAGCACGAGGCGGCCAGCAGTTGGAACAGCGCCATCAGCACGGCAGGAATGTCGCTGGTCAGGCTCGAAACCACCACACGCAGGTCCTCGCTCAGGCGACTCATCACGTCACCCGATGCCATCGACTCGCGTCCCTGCCACTGGCTGTTCATCACGCGGCTGAACATGCGGTGACGCAGGTCGTTGGTCATGCGGATGCTGGTGCGTCCCATCACCCACTGTCGCCAAGCTGTCACTGCCAGACGCACCACCAGCAGGGTGGCCAGCAATGCCACGCCGTGCCACATATTGCCTGTCCGATGCCCAGTGGCAATATCGACCAGCCCCTTGCTCACGTAGATGAAGGTCAGACCCAGGATGATGTTCACGAGACCAAGCACCACACCCAACGTAAGTTGGAGGCGGTGTCCGCGGCTCTGTCGTATCAACCAAAGAAGTTGTTGCTTCATATCATACCATTATATGCCACCTCCGCAGCCTCGGGGTTCATGTTGCAGTGCAGGTCATAGAACTTTACGCTTTGCGCCAACATACCCAACAGCTGCATCACGCACAGGGTACCCATCGGATCGTCGGGATGGAATGTCTGCTGCATCAGCACGGGGAACATCCACTTGGCATCCACGGCATGAATCTCGTTCTCCACGCCGCGCTCCAGGAAGACGATGGCCTTGAGCGGCACGGCGATGTTGTTGCTCAAGTGATGCTTGCCATCCCAGGGAGTGCCATAGACCAGAGGTCTGAATGAGGAGTGAGGAGTTTGAGGGGTTTGAGGAGTTTGAGGAGTGAAGAGTGTGGGATGAGGTGCAACCCGCACCAGTGGCTTATCGTCGTTGACCATCACAGCACGCTTGCCGAACAGACGACGCCACAGTCGCACGTGGGTGCTCTTGCCTGTGCCGCTCAGCGCCGTGAAGAGGTAGCCCTCGCCATCCACTGCTATCACCGAGCCATGCATCAGCAGCACGCCGCGCTCCATCAACAGCGTGGACAGTTTGCGATACACCGCCAGCGTTTCCAGGTAAGGAGGCTCGAAGGTGTAGGGAGGCAAGCCCTCGGCAGCTCGCTGGGCATCGCTCATGCGTCCCTCTGCCTCTATCTCCTCGGCGGTGGTGGCAATGTGCAGTTCTGCCGACCTATCAGTAAGATAGTCGGCACACATCTGCTGCACCTCGTCATAGATGGAAGTGATCTCTACCGGCACATCGGCCAGGAGGTAGGTACCAGTTAGCATCTTGTTTTCAAAAGTTTGAAGGGTTCGTGGGGTTTACTCCACCAGCAGATTCTCGGAGCGGAGCTTGTCGAGCAGGTCGCGCACATGCTTGCGCAGCTCCTCCTCGGCCACGTCATATTCGGCCAGCATCTTCTGTACGATCTCCTCCTCGGTGGTCTCCTCGTTCAGGAGCTCGATCATATCCTTAGCGGTCTCGTTGAGCGACATCACGCCATTGTAGCGGCTGGCATCCTTGCCCACCGGCACGGCTGCCCAGAAGTCCATGATGTGCTGGACCGCCATCTTGTATTTCAGTTTCATATCTTCAAAAGAGTTTTTGTTTCAGTTTCTTGCCCAACATGCCACGGCGATGATACCACAGGGCACGCTGGATGTTTTGTGTCACAAAGAGCCACGGACAGCGGATCGGGAAGCCCAGGCACCACACCGCCACATACAGCCGGTACTTGAGCGGCACGTTCGGATGCTCAGCCGAGGGACGCACGGGCAACGTCTTACCGTCACGCACCACCGCCTCAAGTACTCCGATGATGTGTCGGTCGCCGATGCCACGCTCCACGCGCCACTGGTTGTCGCCGCATATCAAGTAGTCATGCTTCCTCACCCACAGCACACGGTGCATGATGTACTGTCCGTTGTCACGCTTGTAGAGTGGCATGTCCCACATCCTGAGCCGTCCTTCGGGCTTGGGTGCAATGACCAGCAGGTCACGTTGCTGACGCAGCAAGGGCATCATGCTGGTGCCCACATTGGTATAGACCAACTTCCCCTGCGCAGCAAGGATCTCTTCGAATGTTGATTGACTCATAACGGGCGCAAAGATAATGCTTTTTTTACAAACAACCAAAAAAAACAGGAAAAAGCTGCTGTTTCCTTTGATTGTTGGCTTAGTTGTAGAAAATAAAAATAAATATTGTGGGGGGCTTTTGTCATTGAGGATATAGAGGATGACAAAGTCGTCGGCGTCCTGCCACACAAGCGTGACAGCGTTTTCCTACACTTGTGGCAAGAAAAGGGACTGAATAACAATTTGCCGCGACCCTCGCAGTGAGAGTCGCGGCGGCAGAGAGCAAGGGGGTCAGACTGGCATGTTGCCGTGCTTCTTAGGCGGATTGCTCTGGTTCTTGTTGCGACAGCACTCCAGGCCGGCGATGATGGCACGACGGGTGTCGGCTGGTGAGATGATATCGTCGATGTAGCCGAGTTCTGCGGCGCAGTATGGGTTCGAGAACTTGGCTTCGTACTCCTTGATGCGCTCCTCCTGCTGCTCGGGGGGCTCCTTGCGGTAGAGGATCGAGACGGCACCCTTGGCACCCATTACGGCGATCTCTGCACTCTCGTAGGCGAGGTTGACGTCGGCACCGAGCTGCTTGCAGTTCATCACGATGTAAGCACCACCGTATGCCTTGCGGGTGATGAGAGTAATCTTAGGGACGGTAGCCTCAGCATAGGCATAGAGCAACTTGGCACCGTGACGGATGATGCCGCCATGCTCCTGGTTGATGCCCGGCATGAAGCCCGGCACATCCTCGATGGTGACGATAGGGATGTTGAAGCAGTCGCAGAAGCGGACGAAGCGGGCACCCTTCTCGGAGGCATCGATATCGAGCGCGCCGGCCAACACCTGTGGCTGATTGCCGAGAAAGCCAATGGTACGGCCACCCATGCGGCCAAAGCCGATGACGAGGTTTTTGGCGAAGTTAGGGGCGATCTCGAAGAAATACTGATGATCGCAGATAGGCTCGATGATGTCCTTGATGTTGTACGGGATGTTCGGGTCGGCTGGCACTACGCCCTCCAGCTCGTGGCACTCGCGAGTAAGTTCGTCGGTGGCGGGGTGGATAGGGGCATCCTCCATATTGTTGGATGGCAGGAAGCCGATGAGTTCGCGGATGGTCATGAGGCACTCCTCGTCGCTGTCGCATACGAACTGGCAGACACCCGACTTGGTAGAGTGAACGTCGGCACCGCCGAGGGTCTCCTTGTCGCACTCCTCCTGAGTTACCTGCTTCACGACGTTAGGGCCGGTGATGAACATCTGCGACTCCTCGCGCACCATGAGGATGAAGTCGGTGAGGGCTGGCGAATAGCACGAACCGCCGGCACAGGGACCCATGATGGCCGAGATCTGTGGGATGACGCCCGATGACTGCACATTGCGATAGAAGATGTCACCGAAGCCTGACAGCGACTCGATGCCCTCCTGGATGCGGGCACCGCCCGAGTCGTTGAGGCCGATGATAGGGGCACCGTTCTTGAGGGCAGCGTCCTGCACCTTGGCGATCTTGGCGGCATTGGCGGCACTCAACGAGCCTCCCAACACGGCAAAGTCGAAAGCATAGACAAAGACGACGCGGCCATCGATCTTGCCATAACCACACACGACACCATCACCTGCCACCTTCTTATTCTCCATGCCGAAGTTGGTGCAATGGTGCTTTACATATTTATCTACTTCGACGAAGGTTCCCTTGTCGAGCAATATATCGATTCGCTCTCTTGCCGAGAGCTTCTTGTGTTCTGCCATAATTAAGAATTGAGTTTAAGGGTTACTAATACTTGATCGACCATCACGCTGTCGCCCTCGGCACACTTGACCTCACTGACGGCACAGGCTTCGGTGACTGAGATGTTCGACTGCATCTTCATGGCCTCGATGGTGAGCACGATGTCGCCAGGCTGAAGTTCCTGACCGGGCTGAGCATAGACCTTGACGATCTTGCAAGGCATCGGTGCCTTGATCTTGTCGGCCTGCTTCTCGCTGTCGGCCTTCTTGCGCATACGCATGTACTTGGCCTGCGAGTCGAGCATATCGACCTCGTAGTTCGAATAGTTCAGACCCACACGATAGTGCTTGCCGTTGTTGCTCTTGATGAGCGTGGCATTGTACGAGATGCCGTTGTTGAGGATCGACACCTGGCCATTGGCAAACATACAGATATCTACATTATACACCTTGCCATCGATCTCGATCGAGACATTATTTCCTTCCTTGGACAGGAGCGTAGCTTCTGCCAATCTGTTACCAATCTGTATTTCCATATTAAACGCGCAAAACTCCCTTCTGTAAACCAAATGCTCTCCAGCGGTTGAGAGCGGAACTATTCTCGGTGACGCCGTCGCCCTTGTTTTCCTCGTAGTTCATGAGGTAGTCGATGTAGGCGGCGATGATGGCCATGTCCTCGGAGTCGTTCTTGAAACCAGGACGTGGACGGAGGCGGTCCTGATTGACCTCGATGAATGAGGTGTCGTAGCAACCCAGTTTGAACTGTGGCACGTCAATGATGCGGCGCAGATAGCGGATGTTGGTGACGAGGCCGGCAACCTTGTACTCGTAGAGGGCGCGACGCATACGCTCGATAGCATACTCGCGGGTGGTGGCCCATACGATGAGCTTGCCGATCATCGGGTCGTAGTGCATCGGAATCTCGTAGCCTTCATACACGGCTGAGTCGATGCGGATGCCGGGGCCGTGTGGCTCGACCAGACGATTGACCACGCCAGGAGCAGGGCGGAAGTTATTGTCGGTATCCTCGGCGCAGATACGGCACTCGATGGCGTGGCCGCGTTGCTTAATGTCGGCCTGCACGAAAGGCAGCGGCTGGCCGTCGGCAATGAGTATCTGGAGCTTGACCAAATCGAGGCCCACCACCTCCTCGGTGATCGGATGCTCCACCTGCAGGCGGGTATTCATCTCGAGGAAATAGAAATGCTTGTATTTGTCCACAAGGAACTCGATGGTGCCGGCACCTACATAGCCCACAGCCTTGGCAGCAGCCACGGCGGCAGCACCCATCTGCTCGCGGAGTTCCGGATCGACGAAGGGTGATGGCGACTCCTCGACCACCTTCTGATGACGACGCTGTACGGAGCACTCGCGATCGCCCAGATGCACGACGTTGCCATGCTTGTCGCCCAGAATCTGGAACTCGATGTGATGAGGGCCCTCGACGAACTTCTCGATATAGACGGTGTCGTCGCCGAAGCCGGACATGGCCTCGGACTTACAGGCGTTGTATGCCTCGACGACATCCTCGGCGCGGTGAACGAGGCGCATGCCCTTGCCGCCACCGCCCATCGATGCCTTGATCATGACAGGGAAGCCGATGGCCTTGCAGACACCCACAGCCTCTTCGGGCGAGTTTAACTGATCCTGCGTGCCAGGCACAACAGGCACATTAGCTGCGATCATGTGACGACGTGCCTGAATCTTGTCGCCCATGTCGATCATGGTCTGCGGGTTCGGACCGATGAAGATGATGCCCTCCTCCTCGCAGCGGCGGGCGAACTCGGCATTCTCACTCAGGAAGCCGTAGCCGGGATGGATGGCATCGGCCTTATGTTTCTTGGCGGCGTCGAGAATCTTCTCGATGCACAGGTAACTCTCGCTCGATGGCGCAGGGCCGATGCATTCAGCCTCGTTGGCATAGAGCACGTGGCGGCTGGTACGGTCGGCCTCGCTATAGACAGCTACCGAACGGATGCCCATCTCATAACAGGCACGCATCACGCGGATGGCTATCTCGCCACGATTGGCAATAAGGATTTTTCGGATCATGGTGGTTTTATTTTAAGTTTAGAGTGGAGGGTTTAGAGTTTAGAGTAGTTGGAGAGTAGAAGAGTTAAAGAGTTGTATAGTGTAGAAATGAATTACCTGCGTAAAACACAAAATAACTCTAAACTAACCCACTACTCTAAACCCTAAGATCTAAACTCCAAACTAATAAACAGCGGCAAATATAAGCATAAATATCGAATAAACAAAAAAAACGACCGAGAATTCGGTCGTTTTCTATATTTTTTTAACCATTTGCATTGATACGCTTCAGTTTCTCGCGGTTGAGGACGCGTATCTTGCGGCCCTCCACTTCGAGGATTTCCTCATTGACAAAGGTGGCAAGGGTGCGGATGGCGTTGCTGGTAGTCATGTTGGAGAGGGCGGCCAGGTCCTCTCGCGAGAGGGCGGCGGCAATGGTGACGCCATCAATCTCGAAGCCGTACTTGTCGATGAGGAAGACGATCGAGTCGGCCAGACGGCCGCGGATGTGCTTCTGTGTGAGGTTGACCGTGCGCTCGTCGCTGGCACCCAGGTCGATGGCCAGATTACGTACGAAGTACATGGCCAGCGAGGGGTTGCACATGCAGATGCGCTCAATGAGGTTCATAGGGATGAGCGCCACCTGGGTATTCTCCATCGCCACGGCCTCGGTGACATGCTCCTGTACGGCAAAGTAGCTGCGGTAGCCGAAGTTGTCGCCCGGACGGAACATACGCATGATCTGCATGCGGCCGCCGATGCCGAGTTTCTCGAGCTTGACGCGGCCCTTGAGCATACAAATGAGATAGACAGACTCCTCGCCCACCTTGTATAGTGACTCGCCCTTGCGGAAAGTTTGCACGATGGCGTTATCGACCAGGGCGGCCCGCTCCTCGTCAGTTAGCAATGACCACAGGTCTTGCAATCCTCGTTTGATATCTGTCTCTGCCATGTAGGTAAAAATTGATAAAGTATGGGTCTGTAAAAGCGTTCTTTGGTTACCACATATAGTTGAAGCCGAAGGTGAACATCTCCTTCATCTCAGCCTTGGTGTCGCGCGAATCGTCGAAACGCGGATAAGCGTAGATGCGAGCCGAGAAGAAACGGCTGATATTGAACGTGAAGGTATTCTCGAACTCGAACAATACGTTGCGGTAGCTGGTGAAGCAGTAGAGGCGGCTGCTCCAGGTGGCATTCGGTCCCATCTTCCAGTCGAACTTGTTGGTAAGCGTCGAACCGAACTCATGCTTGAACGCGGCACCTTCATCCAGACCGTAGGTGGTCTCATTGACGCGATTGTCTCTTACATATTTCATATTGTATGAGAAAGGTGCCAACAGGAGCGAATAAGTGAAGGCCTTCTTGGGCGAGGTGTATTTGTAGTCCATACCCAGCGAGAGGTTCACTTCGAGCGGCGACAGGAAGGTCGATTTGGTGACCTTGCTATTGGCCGTGTAGTAGTCGAAGATTGGTGTCTTGGCGTAGAGCTGTGTACTGTAGTACCACTTCTTCCACGCCTTGTAGCCATACTTGATGTCCCAGGTGAAGAGGTTATCTGACACCTTGTACTGATGCACCGTGTCGGACGTGGTGTAGAAGGCCGAGAGCTTGAGGTCGAGGATCATCTCGAAGGTGGTCTTCTGATGCTCGTCGTAGCGGCTGATGGAGAGTTTCTGTTCGCCACTCACCGACATGTTGTCATCGCCGCCCTTGTACCAATTGTCAGACAGCGATGTCTGCTGCATCTGCAGCGTGTGGTCGCCCTTCCAGTGCCACTTGTCGGCCTTGATGACCAGCTGCTGGCCGAAGTCCTCGAGCGAGGCACTGGCGAAGTCGAGCTCCAAGTCATCCACGATGCGGGTGTGCTGCAAGGTGCTCTCGGTGTCGAGGACCTGTGAATTGGCCGTAGGCACATCGAACTTGCGGCGGGCAAAGCGGAAACGGCGCGGATCGACCGAAGCATAATTGTAACGCACCTGATGACGCTGGCGCTCGTAGGCATTCTGCAAGGCAAACAGCTGTGCCGGATCGCTGACGAACGACTCGGGCAGACGGCTGAGGCTGTCCTGCAGCATCACATCATCGCCCACCGACGTCACGGGCTGCACAGGCACATCGCCGGCGCTGATCAGCGGCAGGCGCATGTCGTAGAGATACTGCATGCCCTTGTCGTCGCGAGGCAGGGCCCGCACCACCTGCAGGAGCGAATCGACGTAACTGAGCGACAACTCACTCAGATGCTCGAAGCGCCGGGGCGAAGTTAGCGGATTGCTGCGACGCCAGGAGCGAAACAACGACTTCTGTATATACTCCAGCTGGGCATCCTGCTCATTGTCGCACGAATCCGCAGCCTGAACGTCCGACACTGTGGTCGGCCATTCGGCATTCGGATCGGTCGTAGCGATGTCAAGCACCTCGGGCGACTGGGCCTGGAGGGTCATGACACACAACGTTGCTATGATAAGAGTGAGGATGCGATGCATGAAGCTTGTGTATAGAGGGTGATCAAAGGACGAGGGAGGCAGGGATGCGGCGGCAGTTGTAGTTCGAAGCCATGATCTGGCCATAGGCACCTGCGCTGCGAAGGGCCACCAGGTCGCCGCGACGGGTGACGGGCAGCACCTCGTCGGTGCCGAAGCAGTCAGATGACTCGCAGATAGGGCCCACCACATCGTAGCGCTCGGTCTTGCCATCGGCAGCGGCGGTGATGTTCTCGATGTTGTGGTGTGCCTGGTAGAGTGCAGGGCGGATCAGGTCGCTCATGCCGGCGTCAAGGATGACGAACTTCTTGTTCAATCCCTCCTTTATATATAACACGCGCGTAATGAGCGATCCCATCTGGCACACGACGGCACGACCCAGCTCGAAGTGGAGCTCCTGGCCGGCGCGCAGCTTGAGGTGGTCAGCATAGCACTTGAAGTAGGCAGCGAAGTCCGGAATCGGATTCTGGTCGGGCTGCACATAGTCAACACCCAGGCCGCCGCCCACGTTGATACTCTGCAGGTGGATGCCTTGCTGCTCCAGGCGATCCTGCAACTCGTTGATGCGGGTGCAAAGCATGGCGAAGGGGTTCATGTCGAGCAGCTGGCTGCCAATGTGAAAGTGCAGGCCTATGAGCTTGATGTTCTTGAGGCCGAGCACATGGTGAATCACCATGTCGAGCATCTCCATCGAAATGCCGAACTTATTCTCCGACAGGCCCGTGGTGATGTACTTGTGCGTATGGGCATCGACGTTGGGGTTGACACGGATGGCCACGTTGGTCACCTTGCCCTTGGCGGCTGCCAGCTCGTTGATCACGTCGAGCTCAGGCACGCTCTCCACGTTGAAGCAGGCAATGTCAGCATCCAGCGCCAGGTTGATCTCCCAGTCGGCCTTGCCTACGCCAGCAAAGACCACCTTCGAGGCAGGGAAACCGGCCTTGAGGCAGACCTCCACCTCGCCGCCGCTCACGCAGTCGCAGCCCAGGCCAGCCTGGTTGATGATGCTGAGCACGGTGGGATCGACGTTGGCCTTCACAGCATAGTGCACGCGGAAGCCGGCATACTTCGATGCCTCGCGGTTAATCACATCAAGCGTCTGCTGCAGCAGCGCACGATCGTAAAAATAGAAGGGTGTCTGAACGCCCTGGAACTTGTCAATTGGAAACATGGAATGAGAGAGATTGCGGATTAGTCAAACAAGTGGGCAGAGAGGCTACGCATGGCCTGGATCTTGTCCTCCTTCTTGACAAGCACTGAGATGTTGTAGTTCGAGCCGCCGTATGAAATCATGCGGATAGGCACCTCCTTGAGGGCCTCGACCACCTTCGACTCGAAGCCGAGGTTGTCCCACTTCATGTCACCAACCACGCAGATGATCACCATGTCCTTATCGACGGTCACCGAACCGAACTTCTTCAGGTCGTTCAGGATTTCGTCGAGGTGCTTGTCGTTGTCGATGGTGAGGCTGACGCCTACCTCAGAGGTGGTAACGAGGTCGATCGAGGTCTTGTAGTGCTCGAAGATCTCGAACACCTGACGCATGAAGCCGTAAGCCAGCAGCATGCGGCTCGACTTGATGCGGATCGAGGTGATGCCATCCTTGGCGGCGATGGCCTTGATCTTGCCGGCCTCGGTCTCGTTGCTGATGTTGGTGCCAGGAGCATCGGGCTCCATGGTGTTGAGCAGGCGAACAGGGATGTTGTACATGCGGGCTGGGGTCACACAGGTTGGGTGCAGGATCTTGGCGCCGAAGTATGCAAGCTCGGCAGCCTCGTCGAAGTGCAGCTGACGCACGGGCTTGGTGTTATCCACATAGCGTGGGTCGTTGTTGTGCATGCCGTCGATGTCGGTCCAGATCTGGATCTCCTCGGCACGGATGGCAGCACCCACGATCGAGGCTGAATAGTCCGAGCCGCCTCGCTGCAGGTTGTCGATGTCGCCGTAGGCATTGCGGCAGATGAAGCCCTGGGTCACATAGATCTGCTGCTCGCCCACCTCAGCCAACATAGACTTGAGGTGCTCCTCGATGTACTGGAAGTCAGGCTCGGCATTCTTGTCGATGCGCATGTAGTCGAGGGCTGGCAGGAATGCCACCTTGACGCCCTGCTGCTGCAGATAGAGGTTCATCAGGTTGGTCGAGAGCAGCTCACCCTGAGCCACGATGCACTTCTCCTCGTAGATGGTGAACGGACGGTTGGCAAACGAGCGGATGTACTCGAAGATTGAACGCACTACCTCGGTAGCCTTCTGCTTGCACTCATCGCAGGCAAAGAGTTCCTGGATCACGCCAGCGTACTTCTGTTCCAGACGCACGATGACCTCGCTGGCGCCAACGCTGTTCTGCAAGCGATAGTAACCAGAGATTTCGAGCAGCGTGTTGGTAGTGCCCGACATAGCCGAAAGAACCACGATTTTTGACTTGCCGTCCTCAAGGATGAGCTTGGCAACGTTCTTGATACGCTCAGCCGTTCCGACTGAGGTTCCACCGAACTTAAGAACCTTCATATTTATCTGTTTTTATTAATTTCTAACACAAAAAAAGTAACAACCTAATAGTTTACAATGTGCAAAAATAAAGGATTTTAAGTAATCTGCCAAATTTTTGAGGCAAAAAGTAACGAAAAAACATGTTTTTAAACATATTTTCGGACATTTCGGCACACATATTGACCATTTTATATAAGGAGAAGTCAATGTAAATTTACAAAAGCACGCCAGCGGCATCAGACGAGTTTCTGCAGATTTACAATAGCACGAAAAAGACGTGAGACGTATCTCTGCAAGTTTACAGAGCTACGAAAATGGTCACTCCAGAGGCTCTGCAGATTTACAGCAGCATGAAAAAGGCGTGAGACAAGCCTCTGCAGACTTGCAGAGCCACGGGAATGGTCATTCCGGAGGCTCTGCAGGTTTACAATAACACGAAAAAAGCATGGGCGGCCTCTCTGCAAGCCTACATTGTCACATAAACCTCTCAATCGGACATTTCGTCGCTCATGTTGACCAGATAAAGGCGCGAACGTGCACGTGTGAAGGCTGTGTACATCCAGCGGTAGAAATCGGGGCCGAGATGCTCAGGATTGATGTAGCCGAGGTCGAGATAGACATCCTGCCACTGACCGCCCTGGCTCTTATGACAGGTGACGCAATAGGCATACTTCACCTGCAAGGCATTGAAATAAGGATTTTCCTTCACGGCCTTGTATAGGTCACGCTGGTTATGGCATTGCGGATAGTCCTGAGCTACACTGAAGAAGAGTTCCTGCTGCTTCGTAACCGGCAAGTTGGGACCATCCACAGTCAGTGTGTCGAGCAGCACGATTACCTCGGTTTCGATGTCATAATCCGGCAATTCGATATCGACCTTGGCAAAGCGGAAGCCATAGAGGTTGATTGTGGAGACGACACGCTGCACCGTCACCACATCGCCATTGGCAATGAAGGGCAGCTGGTCGAACTCACGGCCCCAATAGTAGTTATTCTTGACCACGATGAGGCGGTCGCCGGCCGAGAGCTCCTCCTCGCGCTCCAGTATCTGGTTGCGCACACCCTGATTGAACTTGTTGGCACGGGCGTTGGAGCGCGTGATGATGACCGTCTCGTCCAGACCCTCGCGGCTGTAGCTCGACGCCAGCTCCTCGATGAGCTCGTAGCCATCGACGCGCTTTACATCCCTGTATTCATTATTATATATAACAGGGAGCCGCTGCAGAGCCTCGCCGCCACCGATCAGGATGCTGCGGAGCTGGGTGGCGTTGTAGAGGATGCCGCTGTCGAGCTGCTGGCGTGCCACCTCGGTGAGTTCGGCGGTCATGACCTCCAGGCCATAGTCGCGCAGGTGCTCCACGTCGAGCGCCGGGCTGCGCTGCTGGCCCACGGGCGGCAGCTGTGCGGAGTCGCCCACCAGCAGCAGGCGGCAGTCGGTGCCGGCATAGACGTACTCTATCAGGTCGTCGAGCAGATTGCCGGTGCCGAAGGGCGAGCCCTCGTTGAGGGTGCTGATCATCGAGGCCTCGTCGCAGATGAAGAGCACGCCGGACTGACGGTTCTCGGTCAAGGCAAAGCCGTCCATCTCCACGTTGAACTTCTGCTGGCGGTAGATGCTCTTGTGGATGGTGTAGGCGGGATGCCCTGCCATGGCCGAGAAGACCTTGGTCGCGCGGCCGGTGGGCGCCATCAGACGCACGGGCATGTGCTGCTCGTCAAGTAGCTTGACCAGGGCGCCAACGATGGACGTCTTGCCTGTGCCCGCGTAGCCGCGCATGACGAAGAGCCTGTCATGGGCCAGCGCCGAGGCGGGTTGTCCGAAGAGGAACCGACCCAGCAGAGAGAGCGCTTCAATTTGGCATTTATTGGGCGAAAAAGACAGCTTTTCGGCTATTTTTTGCACAAAAACAGAAAATATCATAGATTTTTTTAATTTTTTCGGGGCAAAGATATACAAAATTCAAAAAAGTTGTGTATATTTGCGCCGTAAAAATTAGCAAAAAAACCAATTTTTGATTAAATTTTATATCAAACATAACATCATGAAAACTATTCTTAACATCCTCCTTGCTGCAGCAGCAGTAGTGTTGGTGATCTTGTGCTACGAAAGTGTACAGATCCCTGTTCAGTTCAACAACGAGTGTGCAAAGCGTGACGAAGTAATGATCCAGCGCTTGAAGGACATTCGTACCATCCAGGAGCATCACCGCGACAAGTATCAGGTGTATTGCGCTTCATGGGCACAGTTGATCAACTTCGCAAAGAACGACTCCCTGCCAGTAGTCAACAAGGTAGGTACTCTTACCGACGACCAGCTCAAAGAGGGCCTCAACGAGAAGGATGCATGGAAGTACCTCTGCGATCCTAAGAAGTATGCCAAAGAGATTGCCAAGTTCGGTCTGAGCAAGGCTACCTTCAGCCGTGACACCACCTTCGTCAACGTGCTCCAGAAGGACTCAAGCCTCATGGCTCGCCCAGACTTCAAGATCGACAGCATCCAGTTTGTACCATTTGCTGAGAACCCATCAGACACCATCGAGCTCAACCTCGGCACCGTTACTACCGCTTCTGGTTATGAGATGGCTCTGTTCGAGGCTCGCGTTCCATTCGCACAGTACCTCTGGGACCTCAACCCACAGGAGCTCGCCAACAAGATTGACGACCGCAAGCAGCTCGACAAGTATCCAGGCATGCAGGTAGGTGATGCCACCCAGGCCAACAACAACGCCGGTAACTGGGAGTAATCAAAAAACCTATTATGACTGACAACAACATAACCATCCGGTTCTCTCCGGATGGTTTTTCATTTCACGACGAGCGCTGTACCGACATCGCGCCCGGACCGGACTTCATCCAGCGGCTGGAGGAGGCACTGCTGGACCAGGTGGATCCCGGACAGCAGGAGGGATTGAACTGCGAAATGGAGACCACCCGCGTGATGCTTGTCCCGACTGACATTCATGACAGGGAGCTGATCCAGCAGATGTTTGATGTCACCTTCCGCCGCCCCAACGAGCCAGAGGAGCTGCTGACACAGCAGGTCATGCTACCAAAATCGGGCGTGGAGATGACCCTCTGCTTTGCCATCGACCGCGACCTATACAACTTCCTGCTGCGCAACTATGGCGAACCCCGCTTCAGCCATCCGCTGGCCACGATGCTGACCGATGCCGACCGCATGACACAGGGCAACTGCCTGGTAGTGCGCTGCACGAAGAGATTCCTGGAGGTGGCACTGTTCCGCGGCAAGGAACTCACGCTGTGCAACTGCTACCACACCACACAAGCCGACACCCGCTCGTACTACGTCATGAACACCTGGCTGCAACAGGACCTGGACCAGCTACAGGACTACCTGCTGGTGCTCGGCCAGGGCAACGAGGGGCTGCAGGTGCGCGCCTCACTACATCGTTTCATCAAACACGTCTTCTCGTAATGAAAATCATCACTGGCACATACGGAGGCCGACGCTTCGAGGCCCCCAGAAACCTGCAGGCCCGCCCCACCACCGACCTGGCAAAGCAGGCCCTGTTCAACATACTGCAGAACCGCCTGGACTTTGAGGACTGCCGCGCCCTGGACCTCTTCAGCGGCACGGGCAGCATTTCGTTCGAACTGCTCAGCCGCGGCGCCGGACAGGTGGTCAGCGTGGAACTGGGCCGGCAGCAGCAGCAGTTCATCCAGAAGGTGGCACAGGAGCTGAAGGTGCCGGCGGGCCGGCATCAGCTGGTGCGCGGCGATGTGTTCCGCTACCTGTCGTCGATGCCTGTCAGGCCCTTCGACTTCATCTTTGCCGACCCCCCCTACGCCCTGCCCGAACTGAGCACGCTGCCTGGACTGGTGCTGCGGCAGGGACTGCTGACCGACGATGGCATCTTCGTGCTCGAACACGGCAAGGAGAACGACTTCTCGCAGGTGCCGGGCTTCCAGGAACTGCGTGTGTATGGGGCTGTGCACTTCAGCTTCTTCGCAATGCAGTCTTGAAATAGTCTTCGAGCGATTGCAGACTTTTTGCATACTCGATTATTTGGCAAATAGCCGGAAATGCGCTACCTTTGCAGCGGCAAATCACGAAAGGCACGACACCCCAGCGGCACAAAACCTTGCGCGTAATATATAAATAATGTGCAAAAACCTGAATACGGGACGCCGATTTGCTCACTTTGCTGCATTTTATGCAGCGTTTTCTTGTCAATCCAGAAAAAAGATTGTATATTTGCCGAACCATACAACAACAACTTAAAAACAAATTCGATTATGCGCCAATTGCTTTGTCTCGTGCTGACCATGACTGCATTGATCATGACCAGTTGCAAAGGTAACCTGAGCCAGGCTCTCAAACCCGATGCCTCAGGAACTCCATACGACCTCTATATCGTGATGCCCGAGGGGCTGAAGGAGACTGCCCTCAACGACACGCTCCATGCCATCTTCGAGTTCCCCATGGAGTGCACGCCCAACGGTGACCCCTACTTCCATGTGCGCCACCTCACGCCCGAGAACTTCTCGTCATCGGTGATCCGCATCGTGGCCAACGTCATCATCATCGACATCGACCATGGCAATGCCAGTGACCCCATCATCACGCTCGACAGAGACCGCTATGCCTCGAACCAGACCATCGTCAAGATGCATGCCAAGAGCATAGAGTCGCTCGCGGAGTATCTGCCACAGATGCAGGTGCAGCTGCGCCAGCTCTTCGTCAACTCGGAGATCAACCGCCGCGTCAAGCTGCTCAAGGCAAGGCACCTGTCGAGCCAGCAGGAACGCCTGATGCAAAAGCAGAATGCTTCGATGGACATCCCGTTTGAGATGAACGTCACCTGCAATCCTGCGGCCGATAGCTCGTTCTTCTGGGTGTCGGACAACTTCCAGGCCAAGCAGAGCTACCTGGTGGTGTATAGCGTGCCTTACACTGACCAGAACATCTTCACGCTTGAGGGTGCCGTGGCTGTGCGTGACTCCATCATGGGCGCCAACATCACAGGCAGCGACTCGACGCAGTGCATGGAGACCAACCAGCACGTGGTGTTCCCTGAGTACAAGGCGCTGAACGTAGGCGGTCGCTACGTGGGCGAGTTGCGTGGCATGTGGCGCATGAAGAACGGACTGATGGCAGGACCATTCGTCTGCCACATGCGTCTGGATGAGGTCAACAACCGCGTCGTCTTCGCCGAGGGCTTCTGCTATGCGCCCAACGATGGCAAGCGCATGCTGATCCGCAACCTTGAGGCCTGCCTCTACACGCTCAAGCTGCCTTCGGACAACATGATCCCTGAGATCGAGGTGACCCTGTAACTGTTCGAGGCGACCTGTACCCCAAAGGGATTGGAATGGCATTGTCCCTTTCACTCCCCTTTCCTACCTTTTCATCCCCCTTCATACACACAATGAAATTATTGCGAATCGGCATAACACACGGCGACATCAACGGCATCAGTTACGAGCTGTTAATCCGTCTGTTCCAGGAACCTGAGATCCTGGAGCTCTTCACCCCCGTAGTCTTCGGCAGTGCCAAGATTGCGGCTGAGACCGCCAGGCACCTCGAACTGCAGCCGTTGCCATTCAATATCATCAACGACCTCGGCGAAGACATACAGGACGGCCGTATCAACCTGCTGCCTGTGTGCAACGACTGCGAGCCGGAACTCGAATTCGGCCAGCAGACCGAGGCTTCGCTCAAGGCTGAAGCCAACTCGCTGACTGCGGCCCTTGAGGCATTCCGCGATCATCACGTCGATGCCATCGTCACCTTGCCCGGACAGCTGGACAATGACGAGCAGTTGCATGCCCTGTCGGACTTCATCAGCAGGGCGCTCGGCATACAGCAGGGCGCTTTCGACTGGATCATCAATGGCAACATACGCATGCTGCTCCTGCACCCGTTCGACGTCTCGACCGATCTGGGCGAAGGCCTGGCGGCTGAGGCGTTCCACAACGACGTCACCAACATCTATCACGGACTGCGACAGGACTTCGGACTGATCCGTCCGCGTATCGCCGTGGTGTCGCCCGTGCAGAAGCTGCATGGCGACCTGGCCGAGCTGCACGAACTGGGCATCACCGCCTTCGGTCCCTTTGCCGGTACGCCGTTTGCCGAGGGTCGGTGGCAGCAACACTACGACGCATGCCTCTTCCTCAACGACAACGACACACTACACCAGGTGCTCAGGCAGGAGGATGCCGACTTCTCGGTGGGTTACATCTCGGGCATGCCCCTGGTCCTCACCTATCCACTGCAGGGCATCAGCTACGACATCGCCGGCAAGGGACTGGCCAACGAGTGCTCGCTCCGTCAGGCGTTCTTCACCGCCATCGACATCTACCGCAAGCGCCAGTCATACCGTCACGCCACCCACAATCCGCTTGAGAAGCAGTGGATTCCGCGCGGACGCGACGACTTCAAGCTCGACCTCACCAAGGAAGAGTAATAACAGAGAAAGAGTTAAATAGGTAAAAAGTTAAAAAGTTCCACCAGAGTCACCCTATCATGCCTGATTCTTTAGAAAGGACTTTTCGACCTTCCTGCCCACCTAACTCTTCACCTCTTTATCTTTTTAACTCTTTAACTTTCCATTATGCCCAGTTTCATCATCGAAGGCGGCCACAAGCTGCATGGCGAAATCAAACCCCAGGGAGCCAAGAACGAGGCCCTGGAGGTGCTCTGTGCCGTATTGCTGACCCACGAGCAGGTAACCATCAGCAATATACCCGAGATACTTGACACCCTCAACCTCATCGAGCTCATGCGCCAGATGGGTGTGGAGGTGCACCACATCAGCAAGGGAACATTCAGTTTCTGTGCCAATCATCTGGACGAAGACTATCTGCACAGCGACGACTTCCTACGCCGGTGCACATCGCTCCGAGGCTCGGTCATGATACTGGGTCCACTCGTCACCCGCTTGGGTCATGCATTGCTGCCACAGCCGGGTGGCGACAAGATCGGACGCCGCCGACTTGACACCCACTTCCTGGGCCTGCAGTCGCTAGGCGCCGACTTTAGCTACGACCCTGAGCGACACCTGTATGAGGTCAACGCGCGCGATCACCGTCTGCACGGCTGCTATATGCTGCTCGACGAGGCATCGGTCACCGGCACCGCCAACATCGTGATGGCAGCTGTCATGGCAGAGGGCACCACCACCATCTACAATGCCGCCTGCGAGCCATACGTGCAGCAGCTCTGCCGCATGCTGGTCAAGATGGGTGCACGGATTGAGGGCATCGGCTCGAACCTGCTCACCATCCAGGGTGTCGATACACTGCATGGCACCGAGCATCGCCTCCTGCCCGACATGATCGAAGTGGGTTCGTTCATCGGCATGGCTGCCATGACCGGCTCCGAGATCACCATCAAGGAGGTTTCGGTGCCCGACCTGGGCATCATCCCCGATGCCTTCCGCCGCCTGGGCATCACCGTCGAACAGCGTGGTGATGACCTGTACATCCCTGCCCACGACCATTACGTCATCGACTCGTTCATCGACGGCTCCATCATGAACATTGCCGATGCCCCCTGGCCAGGACTCACGCCCGACCTGCTCTCGGTGCTGCTGGTCACCGCCACACAGGCCCGTGGCGTGGTGCTCATCCATCAGAAGATGTTCGAGTCACGCCTCTTCTTCGTCGATAAACTCATCAACATGGGCGCACAGATCGTGCTCTGCGATCCACACCGCGCCACCGTCATCGGCATCGACCATCAGTACAATCTGCGCCACTCGCGCCTCACCAGCCCCGACATCCGCGCAGGCATCGCCCTGCTCATCGCGGCCATGAGCGCCGATGGCACCTCGAAGATTGACAACATCGGCCAGATAGACCGCGGCTACGAAGACATCGACCAGCGCCTCAACGCGCTTGGCGCACGAATCACTCGCATCGACGAGTAAATAAGACGCATCATATATGATCAAGGATTTCCACAAGACTGCCATCATCGCGGGCGACCGCTACATCAGCTTCAATGAGATGCTGCGCCGCATCACACTGTTCGGCCGGCACACTTCGTCTGACAAGGGCGCCAAGTCCATCATCCTTTGCGAAAACCGCGAGGGATGGATCTATGCCTTCTACAGCATCTGGCTCAACCGTGGCATCGCCGTGCCTGTCGATGCAGGCTCCACCGCCCAGGATGTGGCATACATCCTCCGCGACTGCCAGCCGCAGTGCATCTGGACCTCGGAGAAGAAGCTCGACACCGTGCGCATGGCGCTGAAACAGACCGGCTTCAATATCCCGATCCTGCTCATTGACGACTACGAGCAGCAGGAACTCCCGGCCGACTGCCAGCCGGCCAAGATCGACTACGACTCAGCCGACACGGCCGTCATCATCTACACCTCGGGCACCACGGGTTCGCCCAAGGGTGTGATGCTCTCGTTCCGCAACATGATGGCCAACATCGACTCAGTGTCGAAGGATGTGCCTATCTTCAATTCCGACCGTCGCTCCATCGTCCTGCTGCCATTGCATCATGTGCTGCCACTGCAGGGTTGCATCGTGGCACCATTCATCAACGGCGGCGGCGTAGCCATTGCACCAGCCATGACGGGCGCCGACATCATGGACACCCTGCAGCGAGGCAAGGTCGCCATCATGATTGGCGTGCCCAGGCTTTGGGCCACCCTGTCGCGCGGCATCAAGACCAAAATCTATGCCAACGTCATCACCCGCGGCCTCTTCAAGATGTGCCGTGCGCTGCAGTGGCGATGGCTCAGTCGCCTCATCTTCACGTCAGTACGCCAGAAGATGGGCGGACACATCACCTACCTCGTCTCGGGCGGTGCCGCACTCGACCGTGAGGTGGCGCTCGACCTCAAGGCCATGGGTCTGGATGTGCTTGAGGGCTATGGCATGACCGAGACCGCCCCCATCATCGCCTTCACCCGTCCTGACGACATCATGCCGGGTTCCGTCGGACTACCTCTGCCCAGCACCAAGGTCGTGCTCAAGAATGGCGAGATCTGTGTCAAGGGTCCCAACGTAATGCAAGGCTACTACAACCGACCGGAGGAGACTGCCTCCATGTTCGACGAAGAGGGATGGCTGCACTCTGGCGACCTCGGCCGCTTCGACGAGAAGGGCCGACTCTACATCACCGGACGTACCAAGGAGATTATCGTGCTCTCCAATGGCAAGAACATCAATCCCTCAGAGATCGAGGCCAAACTCGAAACCCATGAGGAGATCGTCAAGGAGGTGGGCATCATCCAGGACGGCGACATGCTCAAGGCCATCATCGTGCCGCAGCCAGCCTGGGCTAATGGCCGCGAAGATGAGGCACTCGAAGAGGCACTGAAGCTGGAACTGCTGCAGCCCTACAACCAGGAGGCACCCAGCTACAAACGACTGATGTCGCTCTTCGTCTATCACGGCGAACTGCCACGCACCCGCATGGACAAGCTGCAGCGATTCAAGCTGCCTGCCCTCGTCACCTCGGGCGAGCATACCGATGCGCACCACAAGCCTCGCATCGTCGAACCATCGTTCCCGGAGTACAAGGTCATCAAGCAGTACATCCAGCAGGAGAAGAAGGTGCGCGTGCGCCCTACCGACAATCTGGACCTTGACCTGCAACTCGACTCCCTCGACAAGGTAGGCCTGCAGGGCTTCCTGGAGCAGACCTTCGGCATGGAGATCACGGCCGAGAAGATTGCCTCTTTCCGCAATGTGCTGGAGCTGGCGGAGCATGTGGCTGACTACAAGACACGTATCGAGGTCGAAGACATTGATTGGCACAAGATCCTCAACGACAACACACAGAGCCTCCAGCTGCCCGATGCCTGGGCCGACGACCTCTTCCTGCTCGGCCTCTTCAAGGGACTGTCGCGCCTCTGGTTCCGACTGGAAGGAAACGGAGCGGACAACATTCCGCTGAACGGTCCGTACATCCTGGCCGCCAACCATCAGTCGTATCTTGACGGCATGTTTGTCATGGCCTACAACCATCGCAAGAACGTGCGCAAGACCTTCTTCTTCGCCAAGCAGGCTCACGTCAAGCACCCATACGCGCAGTGGATGGCCAAGCGACACAACGTCATCGTCATGGAGCCTACCAACCTCAAGACCTCCATCCAGCGTATGGGCGAGGCCATCAAGCAGGGCAAGAGCGTCATCATCTTCCCCGAGGGCACACGTACCGAGACGGGCGAGGTGGGCGAATTCAAGAAGACTTTCGCCATCCTGGCCAAGGAGCTCAATGTGCCCATCATCCCTGTCAGCATCCATGGTGCCTACGATGCCATGCCCAAGCATGCCAAGTTCCCGCGTCCGCTCAAGATCCGCGTCAACTACCTGCCTGCCATCGCACCATCGGCCAATGACAACTATGACTCCCTCGCGAACCGAGTACGTGACGCCATCGTGCGCGACCAGCGTGGACTCAACACGTAACTATTTAACTCTTAACTTTCAACGTCTTCGATGATTCTCGAATCCCAACTCATCGAAATAGGTTACATCACCAAGCTGCATGGCCTCAAGGGCGAGCTGCAAGCCACCATCACCGACACTGTGTTCGATGATGTCAAGATGTGTCCCTATCTGGTCGTGAAGCTCGACGGCATCTTCGTGCCCTTCTTCCTCTCCGGCTATCGTTTCCGTTCGGCCACCGGCATCCTCCTGTCGTTCGAGGACATTGACTCGCAGGAGAAAGCCGAGCCTTTCTGCGGCCTTACGCTCTACTTCGACCGCCGCTGCTTCACCAAGAAGGAGGCGCAGGACTATGACACCCAGGTTGAAGAGGACCTGGGCTACATCGGCTACCAGCTCATCGATCAGACACTCGGCCCTATCGGCGAGATCACCGGCATCGACGACCAGACCGTCAACGTCCTCTTCCTCGTCGATCATGACGGCGAAGAGCTCATGATCCCTGCTGCCGACGACCTCGTCCTCGCCATCGACGACGATGCCCACACCATCCTCATGGACCTCCCCGCCGGCCTGGTCAATGCGGACGAGGCGGAGAGCGAGGAATAAGTTCTTTCGCCAGTCACAAATATACCCACCCCTGCTACAATACGTTGTATCAGGGGTGGGTATCATTTAATATTTAGTATTTCATTTGCTGAGACTCTTGACACAGCCTCGTTCCGGATAGCACTTATTGCATCAGCTTCAATGCCTCGACCAGAGCCTTACGGGCATCGCTCCAGGTGGCATAGTCAGCAGCGTGGAGGTTGGGACCGTCGGCATTGTCAGTCTCGGTGAGGTAAAGGATGCAGGGCTGACATTCGCCACTGGCAATCAGCTGGTCGAGGATGAGGTTGGCGTGGCCAATCTTGTACCAGCTCTCGAAGGTGTCGCCAGGACCGGCTACGAGGGTGAGGGTTGGCAAGGTGTCGGCCTGGGACTGACGTGGGGTGATGACGGCACGGCGTTGCTGGCTGCCATCGGCATTATTCTCGACCTGATAGCTGACGGCCGAGTAGTCGAGACGGGCGTCATTCGCAGAGAATGGCGAGCCGGGCACCTCGAGGATGCTGCGCTTGAAGCCGCGGTCGGGGGCCAGATACATGTTCTGGGCATCGGCCACCTGCAGGCCATCGACCAGGAAGTTGTAGCAATAGACGTCGGGCACAAGGTTCACGAGCGTTGCACTCCATACGCCGTCGCTGTCGCACTGCATGGGCTTGGGCTCGTCGAGCATCTCGCCATCGAGCATTACCTGCCTGGCCTCGGGTGCCTTGATGCGAAAGGTGACGGCCAGGTCATTGAATTCGGGCGACACTATGGGCTTGGGGAAGAGGCGTGCCATGACGGCAGGGGTGAACTCCTGCTCCTGACCGGTCTTGGCCAGCGTGGGCTGAGCGTTGGCCATGGCTGCCTCCGAGGCCTCAGAGTTGAAAAGGAGGCGCAGGGTCTTATCGAGGAAGTACTTGGCATTCATCCAGGTGTGGCCGAACTTGTCGGTGGTGTATTCCTTGACGGCGCGGATGCCCTTCTGGTCGAGGAACTCCATGTAGTCGCGTGCGGTGCCGTAGAGGAAGTCGTCAGTGCCGACGCCGAGCCAGAAGAGGTGGATCAACTGGTTGGTCTCGCTGGCGTTGTCATAGACCTTGGGCAGGGTGGTCGATGTGAACGAGCTGTAGGAGCAGAGGTACGAGAACTTGTCGAGGTTCATCAGGCCGTTCATCAGGCCCTGGTTGCCGCCGCGCGAGAAGCCGCCGATGGCGCGATGGTCGCGGTCGTTGATGGTGCGGTAGTGCGACTCGACGTAGGGCATCAGGTCCTGGATCAGGTCCTGGCTGAAGAGGTCGCCACGGCCCATCATGTCGGTGGAGCCAGTGAGCTTGAACGGATTGCCGTAAGGGAGCACGATGATCATCTCCCGGGCCTCGCCCTGTGCGATGAGGTTGTCAAGGATGTAGTTCATGCGGCCCACCTTATAATAGACCTCCTCGGTGTCGGTAGTGCCCGAGATGAGGTAGAACACGGGGTACGACTGGTCGGCGTGCTCGTCGTAGGTCGGTGGGGTATAGACCAGGGCGTTGTTGTACATGCCGATGGCCTCGGAGTAGTAGGTGACGTACTCCACGTTGCCGTGAGGCACGCTGAGGATGTCGTGGATAAGCGGATCGGATCCGGGAATCTCGAGCAGCGAGTTCTTGAAGCCCTCGTTGGGGAACCACTGCGGGCACTTGGGATCCATGATGCTGACGCCATCGACCACAAAGCAGTAGGGGTACATGTCGGGGGCGGCATGACCGAGGGTGAGTGACCAGAGGCCGGTGAGAGAGTCGCGCTGCATGGCGTGACGGCCGGCAAACTGCACATCGACCATCACCTCGCGGGCCTGGTCGTTGCGGTAGTTGAAGGTGACGGTTCCGTCGGGATTGATGACCGTCGAGGCAGGATCCTGCACAGTGGGGGCAGAAGGACTACAGGCAGCGCAAAGTGTGGCTGCTGCCATTGAGAAAAGGGGAAAAAGTTTCATTTATGAAGGGGTTGAGGGGTTTGAATGGTTTGAGGGGTTTGAACGGTTTGAGGGTTGCTTAATCGCACTGCAAAGATAGCATTTATATATGATTGGGCAAAAAAGAATCTTTGTTTTTTCGAAAAATGTACCATTGGCAAAGTTTTTTGTAATAAAATGAGTATCTTCGCAGTCCGAAATAACGATATGAGACTCTATTATCCCAAAGAATACAAGGCCCTGGTGCGCCTCGGCATCCCCATCACGATAGGTCAGGTGGGCATCACTTTGCAGAATCTGGCCGATAACATCATGGTGGGCCAGCACTCCACCGAGGAGCTGGCAGCGGCTGGCTTCGTCAACAACCTCTTCATCCTGGCATTGCTCCTCACCATCGGCTATTCCACGGGTGCCATGCCGGTGATCGGCTCGCTCTACACGCAGGGGCGCAGGGACCGCATCGCCTCGGTGCTGAAGAGCTCGCTCATCACCGACACCCTGCAGGGATTGCTCATTGCCGCCGTGCTGGTGGTGCTCTATTTTGCCTTGCCCTACATGGGTCAGCCTCAGGAGCTGCTGCCGCTGATGCGCCCCTATCTGGTGATCCAGCTGCTGTCGCTGCCCCTGATGGCGTGCAGTGGTGCCTTCAAGCAGTTTACGGACAGCATCAACGACACGTCGGTGGCCATGACCACCATGCTGATCGGCAACGTGTGGAACATCTTCTTCAACTGGGTGCTGATTTTCGGCAACCTGGGTTTCCCCGAGATGGGCATTGAGGGTGCGGCATGGGCTACGTTCTCTTCGCGCGTGGTCATATTATTATTGAGTGCGCTGATCTTCTTCTTTCGCCCCAAATACCGCGAATATGTGGCCGAATGGCGCAAGGCCCGTGCCAACAGGCGCGACATGCTGCTGCTCAACCGCCTGGGTTGGCCCATCGCCTTCCAGATGGGCGTGGAGACGGCCTCATTCGCCCTGGTAGCCATCTTCCTGGGCTGGATGGGCACCAACACGCTGGCCGCACATCAGGTGATGATCAACATGGCCAACCTGATCTTCATGTTCTACATCGGCATCTCGACGGCGGTGTCGATCCGCGTGAGCAACCACAATGGCCTGCGCAACATGCAGGGCGTGCGTCATGCCGCCTTTGCCGGCTACGAGATGATTGCGGCATTGGGTGTGATGCTGAGCATCATCGCCTTCTGTTTCCGTCACAACATCTCGATCCTCTTCACCGACAGCGAGGAGGTGGCTTCGATCGTGGCCACGCTGGCCATCCCGCTGGTGCTCTATCAATTTGGCGACGGCATGCAGTGCACCTTTGCCAATGCGCTGCGTGGCTTGGGCGATGTGAAGAAGCTGATGAAGTATTCGTTCATCGCCTACATCGTCATCTCGCTGCCCCTCAGCTATCTGCTGGGCGTCACCCTGGGCTGGGGTGCGTTCGGTGTCTGGATGGGCTTCCCCTTCGGCCTCACCACAGCGGCGCTGCTGTATCTGTGGCGGTTCCTGCGGGTGAGCAACTCTCCACGCTAAACTCTAAACTCTCCACTCTAAACTAAATATGAATAGCATCTTTATCGTTTTGCCCATTCTTACAGTCCTGATGTTCGACCTCGGTCTGACGCTGGAGGGCAAGGATTTCCTTCTGGTCCTGCACCGCTACAAGGCTGTGGTGGCAGGCATGATCGGACAGCTCGTGGTGCTGCCCGCGTTGGCATGGCTCATCGCCTCGGTGATGGGCTTGAACCCCATCTTCACCATCGGCCTGGTACTCATCGCCTGTTGCCCGGGCGGCAGTTCGAGCAATATCTTCTCGATGCTGGCCAAGGGCGATGTGGCACTCTCTGTGTCGCTCACCGCTATCAGCAGCCTCATCACGCTCATCACCGTGCCCATCATCATGCAGTGGGTGACGAGTTCGGTGGGTGAGGCTTCGAATATCACCTTGCCTGTAGGCAATCTGCTGATACAGAACGTAGCCACCATGCTGCTGCCCATCCTGTTGGGCATCGGCGTGCGTCACTGGTGGCCCAAGGCTGCCGCAAGCATCGAGCGCGTCCTCTCCAAGCTGGCCTTCCCGGCCCTGATGTTGCTGGCAGGCGTGTTCTTCGTGCAGCATCGTGCCACGATTGCCGAGAACCTCATGTCGCTCGGCTCGGCGGTGACCGTGTTGCTGCTTTGCGCCATCGCTTTGGCTGCCTTGCTCGGCGTGCTGTTCCGCCTGAACACCCAGGAGCGTCGCACCATCAACATCGAGGTAGGCATGCAGAATGCAGCCCAGGCCATCGCCATCGCCTCGAGCCCGTTTGTGTTCAACGACGGCCGCTTCGCCATCCCAGCCATCCTCTATGCGCTGATGATGAACGTGGTGTTGCTCTGTTATGTGGGTGTCATTAAATACGTAAAGAAATAACATTAGTCAAATCCATCAAAGAAATCATAGAAAATCAAAAAACGGGGACAATATGGATGATTTCCTATGATTTCTTTGATGGAGAATGAATGAATAAGATGAGAATTACTTTTGCAGTTATATTTGCTGTTTTCGGCACGGCGGTCTTGGCTCAGACCAAAGTCAGTGGTCAGGCCACATTGGGCGGCGGCTTGGGAACTGCTACGCCCTGGGACGCAGATGTGCGCCTCGAAGTGAGCAACAATAAAGTCAATTTCCGCCCCTATGTAGGCATCGAGGGCATTACCAAGGATGCGTCCGAGGAGGTGGAGACGCTCGATTACAGCTACCGCTCGGGCGAAGATTTCAGCTCGTGGAGCGGCATTCAGAGCGAGGGCTACACGCTGAATTATGGCGGCAGGCTGAATACAAACTTCAGTCCCGCCAACGAACTCCAAATCGTGGTCGATGCCAGCCATCGCAGCATGGAGAGCGTGGGCGAGAGCATCGAGGGATTGGTGAATCTGATGAGTTCCATTCCTGTGCCACAGGAACATTCGGATATCATGATGCCCGTGCGCGATCAGAACGAGTTGAAGGCCAATGCCTCCTGGATACACAAGACCCAGCGTCCGCGCGAGACCCTCACCCTGCGCTATGGCTTTGAGCGCCTCTCGACCGAGAATGAGCTCAATCAGAATGTTACCAATGGACAGATGCCTTTGTTGCAGAACAATGTCTTTGGCGATGCCAGCACGCAGACGCATTCTGTGTCATTCGACTGGATGCGTCCTCTCATGCCTGGTCAGTCACTGACCCTTGGTGCCCGTTACGAGGATAAGCAGATCAAGAGCCACGACCGCCAGGAGTGGAATGGCGCCACGCTGATTGACAGCCACTTCACCCATACCACCAAGACTTCGGGCATCAATGTGGGCTACCTGTTCAGTTTCGGCCCGGTAGTGGGCTCGACATCGCTGGGCTATGACTACACCGACATGTGGAACAAGACGTTGCACGACTTCATCCCGCAGGCACGTGGGCAGTGGAACATTGATGACGCAAATTCACTCATGGCCATGTACGCGCGTCGCATTGTGCGCCCTTATCTGGAGGTGCTGAACCCGACGAAGGTCATTGGCCCTTACACGCTCGACTATGGCAATCCTGACTTGGAGGGCACACATATTAATATTATGTCGCTCATCTACCAGCACAAGGCCGAGCATGCCACCTTCACCACCACGGCGCAGCACATCCGCGTGGAGGACGGCTTCAACGCCATCTGGATGGTGAACGAGAGCGATATGGGTGTGCTGGCCGAGCCGCGCAACATCCGTGTCTCAACTTGGGGCAATCAGGGCGTACGTCGTGCCTGGTCGGTAGCTCCCGAATTGATGTGGACGCCAGCTAAGGGCACCATGGTCACCGCCAAGGCCACCCTCTTGTGGGACAAGCGCATAGCCTACGCCATCAACATGGCCAAGGAGCACTGGGGCATCACCACCAACCTGCGCCTCGACCAGCAGCTGCCAGCCGGCATCCAGATGGCTGTGCATGCCGACTACTCGGAGGGGAACACCATCGACCTCTATTCGCACGCCAGCCGCAGCATGGACATGGGTGCCGAGTTGCATCGCGCCTTCTGCCACGACAAGCTCACTGCCAAGTTGGCCTACACCTATCGCGAGTACGCCAAGACCATCCTCACGCAGGGTGCCTACACCGGCGTGATGTTCCGTCGCCCCGATGACCGCAACGCCGTGAGCTTGGCGCTTAGCTATAAGCTGTAAAAAGTTAGAATATGCCCATGCTGGGCGAACAACAAAAATCCGCTGGAACCATGTGGTTCCAGCGG
>JAZQPJ010000020.1:0-23274 GCA_045628525.1 Bacteroidales bacterium | reverse complement strand
GTCGCAAATCATTTTCGTGCCATTGTAAACGTGCAGTGATGCCAACGCGTACACGTTGGCATCTCTGCACATCTGCAATTTTGACACAACGTACGAAGTGTTGAATTTTGGTGCGTAAGGAGGGTGATCTGGGGGATGTGGGGGTAGAAAGTGAGGTCCAAAGTCGCCGAGCGACTTTGAATGAAACGGATGGCAGGAAATGCTGAGCGACTTTGAATGAATCGGATGGCAGGAAATAAAAAAAAGCCCTCGATTCGGGAGAATCGGGGGCTTTGGGATATCTTGTGAAAGATGTTTCTTCTTTCGGAAGGGTTGCTTCTGGAAGAATTACTTCTTGCGGTTGCCGTAGCGGTTGAGGAACTTATCAACACGACCTGCGGTATCAACGAGCTTGTGCTTGCCAGTGTAGAATGGGTGGCTGGCTGAGGTGATTTCAAGCTTTACGAGTGGGTACTCAACGCCGTCGATCTCGATGGTCTCCTTGGTGTTGATGGTTGAGCGCGAAATGAAGGTAACTTCATTCGACATGTCCTTGAATACTACAGGACGGTAGTTGCTTGGGTGCAAATCTTTCTTCATTGTTGTATTGTTTTGTGACCGGGGTTTATGCTCGGTCTGATTAATTTTACGGGCGCAAAGATAACGAATTTATTCGAAATAATAAATAAAAAAGGATAAATATTATTTCTTTGTGGCGAAATTGGCCGATAAGATTTTGCTTATGTTATGTCAATGTTGCAAAATACATTAAGCCATTGCACAAAACACGAGGTAGCAGAGGGCGGCTGGAGCGGCGAGGATGAGGGAGTCGAAACGATCCCAGAGACCGCCGTGGCCGGGGAGGAGGTTGCCAGAATCCTTGACACCTACGCCACGCTTGACGAGCGACTCGATGAGGTCGCCATAGGTAGAGAAGATGCTGACCACGAGGCCGAGGCCGATCCACTGCAGGGTGGTGAGGCGCAGGCCCTCGTGCAGGTTGATGCCGAAGAGCTGCCAGATGAAGTCGTAGGAAAGGCCCCAGCCGAGGAGCATGGCGAAGATGACACCACCATAGACACCCTCCCAGGTCTTCTTGGGCGATACGCGAGGGAAGAGAGGGTGTGTCTTCATGAGGCAATGGCAGGTCATGCCGGTGAGGTAGGCACCTGTGTCGTTGATCCAGATGAAGAAGAAGAGCGACAGCACGAAGATTGGGCTGTAGTCCTTGAGCACCTCGCCGAGAGGGAAGGCCTGAGTGTGGAAGGCGATGCCCGAAAGCATGGCAAACGGGATGGCGATATAGACCTGACCGAGGATGATGTAGGCGATCTCACGGATAGGATTCTCCTGCTTGGTGTAGAGTCGGCTGATGAACATCAGGATGAGATAGACAGCATAGAAGCAGAAGACCCAGCGGGTGGTGAGATTTGAGGCATCGAGGAAGGTGAACACGAAGAACAGGGAGCCGGCCAGGCTGTGCATGGGTCGGAAGATGTGGACTTCGCGCGAGATGTTGATCAGGGTATAGAATTCCCACAGGATGCCGAACAGGAGCAGTGAGAAGAACACTACAAACGAGTACGGACCCGCAATGATGGCCCAGACCATCACTGCTACGAGCAGGATTGCGGTGGCGGTGCGTGTTAGGAAGGAGTGCATTTCTTTTAAGGGTAGTGAAAGGGTAGTGAAAGGGGAGTGAAAGGGGAGTGGAAGGGGAGTGAAAGGGACGAATGTTTCGGAGGCAGAGGGGACATCTGTCCTTTAACTTCCCCTAACTTCTTTAACTTCAAACAGGGTTCAATGTATTATTGCCTTCGGGTGTCTCGGAAGCTTCAGCCTCTGGCAGGGCTGCGGTCTGCTGCTGCAGGAGTTCGTCGCTACGGGATGCCCATGGGCGAGGGCCGAAGATATGCTCGACATCCTCGGTGAAGATGACCTCGCGCTCCTCAAGGGTGCTGGCCAGGCGATTGTGGCCTTCGCGATGTTCGAGGAGAAGTGCCTTGGCACGGGCATATTGCTCGGCAATGAGCTTCGAGATCTCCTGATCGATAGACTTGGCACGCTCCTCAGAGAATGGCTTGGTGAAGCCGTATTCCTGACCGGTGGAGTCGTAGTAGCAGACGTTGGGCAAAGCCTCGCTCATGCCGTAGTATGCCACCATGGCATAAGCCTGCTTGGTGACGCGCTCCAGGTCGTTGGCCGCACCGCTGGAGATGGTACCCAGGAAGAGTTCCTCGGCGGCACGTCCGCCCAGGAGGCCGCAGAGCTCGTCGCACATGGCCTGATAGGTGACGATCTGACGCTCCTCAGGCATATACCATGCGGCACCAAGGGCATTGCCACGAGGCACGATGGTGACTTTGACCAAAGGATTGCCATACTTGAGGTGCCAAGAGATGGTGGCATGACCGGCCTCGTGTACGGCAATGGCGTGCTTCTCCTCCTGAGTCATGACCTTGGACTTCTTCTCCAAGCCGCCGATGATACGGTCCACGGCATCGTTGAAGTCGTGTTCGTCAACGGTCTCCTTGCCATTGCGTGCGGCAATGAGGGCAGCCTCGTTGCAGACGTTGGCAATGTCGGCACCGCTGAAGCCAGGGGTCTGACGAGCCAGCTTGGCCACGTCGAGGTCGGTAGCCAGCTTGAGCGGCTTGAGGTGAACGTTGAATATCTCTACGCGATCCTGCAACTCAGGCAGATCGACGTGGATCTGACGGTCGAAACGGCCTGCACGGAGCAGCGCCTTGTCGAGGATGTCGGCACGGTTGGTAGCAGCCAGGATGATGACGCCCGAGTTGGTGCCGAAGCCATCCATCTCGGTGAGCAGCTGGTTGAGGGTGGATTCGCGCTCGTCGTTGCTTGGCATGCCGCCACGGTTGCTACGGGCACGGCCTACGGCATCGATCTCGTCGATGAAGATGATGCATGGGGCCTTCTCCTTGGCCTGACGGAAGAGGTCGCGCACACGGCTGGCGCCAACGCCCACAAACATCTCCACGAAGTCGGAACCCGACATCGAGAAGAAAGGAACGTCAGCCTCGCCGGCTACAGCCTTGGCCAGAAGGGTCTTACCTGTGCCTGGAGGGCCTACGAGGAGCGCACCCTTGGGGATCTTGCCGCCCAGGTTGGTGAACTTCTGTGGGTTCTTGAGGAACTCGACGATCTCCTGCACCTCCTGCTTGGCCTCGCTGAGGCCTGCCACGTCCTGGAAGGTGACCTTCATCTTATTGTCCTTCTCATAGACCTGTGCCTTGCTGCGGCCCACGTTGAAGATGCCGCCGATGCCGCCGCCACCGCCTCCACGGCTGAACCCGCGGAAGAAGATGAAGTAGAAGAACAGGAGCATGAGGAGGGGAGAGGCGAAGCTGAGAATCATCTCCCAGGTGCTGCTGCTCTTCTCGTAGCGCACATCGCCCAGGAACTTGCTGCCCTCGGCTGCACGCCATTTCTCAACGTCTTCGGCAAACTTGTCAGCCGATGGTATGTTGGTCTCGATGCTGATCTGCTTGCCCTCCTGCTTGGCCTGGTCGAAGACGGTCTTCAGACCTTTGAGGTTTTCGAGTTCTGGCGCTTTTTCGAGCTTGGCCGAGGCGACGCCGCTCTTGGTGTTGACCACCAGCGAGGTGAAATCGCCCTCCTGCGCCATCTTGGCGAAGTCAGAGTATCCCACCTCACGCATCAAGTCGTTGCCTGAGAAGAAATAGATGCCGAACAGTACCGAGGCGATGACGAGGTAGATCCAGTAGAAGTTGAATCCGCCGCCTTTGCCTGTGGGACGCATGGGCTTGAAGCCCTGATTATTGTTTGGGCTCTGTGGAGCCTGATTGTTGTCGTTGTTTGCCACTATGGTGATTACAAATTATAGATTACTGATTATAGATTACAAATTACAGATTACTGATTACAGATTACTGATTACAGATTACTGATTACAGATTACAAATTATGGATTACAGATCTTCGAACTTGGTGATCCTGGCATCTTCCCAAAGCGATTCGAGACGATAGAACTCGCGGGTCTCGGGTTGGAAGATATGCACCAGGATGTAGCCGTAGTCGATGGCGACCCACAGGCGATTCTGCAGTCCGACCTGTCCCTGATGGTGGAGGTCCATGTGGTCGCGCAGATAATCGGTCAGCATGTTGGCGATGCCATAGACGTGCGTGGAGGACGTGCCCTCGCAGACCACGAAGTACTGGAAGGCGGCCTCTTCAATTTGCCGCATGTCGATGAGTTGTATGTCGCGAGCCTTGGCGTTCTGCAGGCCTTCGATGATGTTGTCAATTAACTTGTCTGCCATATTTGTTGATTGATATTCGTCAATTCAGCGTGCAAAGATAGCGATAATTATTGAGTTTTTGTTATAAAAAATGCAAAAAATGGTTTCGTCGGTTGATTTTTCTCGGTTTTCTTGCTTATTAACAGAAAAAATAGTATATTTGCACTGCATTTATGGCCTTTTTCGGGGCTTGAAGACGTGCAAAATATACATTATTAAATATAAAAAGACAATTATGGAAATCAGAGGACGTATTGTTCAGGTCCTGCCATTGGCATCGGGCGTGAGCAGAACAGGCAACAATTGGCGCAAGCAGGAGTACATTCTGGAGACCTTCGACCAGTACCCACGCAAGGTGCTCTTCAACTTCTTCAACAACACCATTGACCAGTACCCGTTGCAGGTAGGCGAGGACATCATCCTGAGCTTCGACCTGGAGAGCCGCAGCTTTGTTGGCCGCGACGGCGTAGAGCGTTGGAGTACCGATGTGCGTGGCTGGAAGGTTGAGAAGGCCGATGCCCAGATGGCTGCTCCTGGAGGCTTTGCACCACAACCAGGTTTTGGCGCACCACAGCAGGGCTTTGCTCCACAGCAGCAGGGCTTCGCACCACAGCAGCCAGTACAGGGCTTCGCTGCTCCACAGGCTCCACAGCCAGCTGTGCCACAGTTCCCAGCTGCTGAGCCAGCTGCAGGCGGCACTGACGATCTGCCATTCTGATGAATGGCGGATGCTATCAGAGAAATAACTCCATCAAAAAATCAGAGGAAATCAACGGTTGAGACTTTGCTCCGTTGATTTCCTCTGATTTTTTGATGGATATTTTGTCGGGCACAACACTATGTGCCTATAATCATCAATTGGCAACCTCGGCGATGAACTTGATGCGCACCAGACGGATCTCCTCCTCGCGGAACACATCGCCATACTCCTGAATGGCGGCCTCCAGGTCATCCTTGGGCGCCTCCTTGAAGTATTGGAACAGCTCGTCGATGTCCTCGCTGTCCATTACCTCGTGCAGGAAGTAGTCGATGTTGATGCGTGTGCCACTGTAGATGATGGCCTCCAGATCGTCGAGCAACTCGTTGAATTCGAGGTGCAAGCCGTCGGCCAGCTCATCAAGGGCAATCTTGCGGTCGATGGCCTTGATGATGTCGAGCTTCTTCTTCGACTTGTTGGCCACGGTGCGGAAGCGCAGGTCCTCGGGACGCTCGATGTCGTTCTCTTCGCAGTGACGCTTGATGAGGGCACAGAACTCCTCGCCATAGCGCTTGGCCTTGCCTGCGCCTACACCCGGAACATTCTGCAGCTCCTCGATGGTGATAGGGTAGGTGGTGGCCATGGCTTCGAGCGAAGGATCCTGGAAGATGACGTATGGCGGCAACTCCAGCTTCTTGGCCACCTTCTTGCGCAGGTCCTTGAGCATGTTGTAGAGCGCTTCGTCGGCAGCAGCACTGGCACCGGCACCCTTTACCTCGGTCTCGTCCATCTCGTCGTCCTCGTCGCACTCCACCACGATGTGGAATGGCTTCGGATTGTTGAGGAAACGCTTGCCTGAGGCAGTGACCTTGACAAGGCCGTAACTCTCGATGTCCTTGCTGAGGTACTTGTCGACCAAAGCCTGACGAATTACTGCATTCCAGATGGCTGCCGGCTGGTCATTGCCCGAACCGAAGCACTCCAGCTCGTCGTGCTTGTAGCTTGCCACCTCGTCAGTACGGATGCCTTCGAGGATGGTGACCACATATTCCTGCTTGAACTTCTCCTTGAGCGCCAGGACAGTCTCAATGACGGCCTCAAGCAGCTCTTTGGCCTCGACGCGCTTCTTGGGCTTGCGGCAGTTGTCGCAGCAGCCGCATTCGTTCTCCTTGTAGTCCTCGCCGAAGTAGTGGAGCAGGATCTTGCGGCGACACATCGAGGTCTCGGCATAGGCCTGAGTCTCCTTGAGCAGCAGCTTGCCAATCTCCTGTTCGGCAATAGGCTTGCCCTGCATGAACTTCTCCAGCTTGATGAGGTCCTTCTCGTTGTAGAAGGCAATGCACTCGCCCTCACCACCGTCACGACCGGCACGACCGGTCTCCTGGTAGTAGCCTTCGAGCGACTTAGGCATGTCGTAGTGGATCACGTAGCGCACATCGGGCTTGTCGATGCCCATGCCGAAGGCGATGGTAGCCACGATGACGTCGGCATCCTCCTTGAGGAAGGCATCCTGATTGTCGCTTCGTACGTTGCTGTCCATGCCGGCATGATAAGGCAGCGCCTTGATGTTATTGGCCTTGAGCACCTCGGTGAGCTCCTCCACCTTCTTGCGCGACAGGCAGTAGATGATGCCGCTCTTGCCGGGCTTCTGCTTTATATATTTAATAATGTCACGGTCGATGTTGTCGGTCTTCTGACGCACCTCGTAATAGAGGTTGGTGCGGTTGAACGACGACTTATAGACCTGGCCCTTCAGGATGCCCAGGTTCTTCATGATGTCATGCTGCACCTTGGGCGTAGCGGTAGCGGTGAGTGCGATGAGCGGATGCTCGCCGATCTCGTTGATGATAGGACGGATGCGACGATACTCAGGGCGGAAGTCATGACCCCACTCCGAGATACAGTGTGCCTCATCGACGGCAAAGAATGAGATCTTGACCGTGCGCAGGAAGTCGATGTTCTCCTGCTTGGTCAATGACTCTGGAGCCACGTAGAGCAGCTTGCAATGGCCGTCCACAATGTCCTGCTTCACCTGATCAATGGCCGACTTGGTGAGCGAGGAATTGATAAAGTGGGCAACATTATCCTCTTCGGAGAAGTTGCGCATGGCATCGACCTGATTCTTCATCAACGCGATGAGAGGCGAGATGACTACGGCTGTGCCCTCCATCAAAAGTGAAGGAAGCTGGTAGCAAAGTGACTTGCCGCCGCCAGTAGGCATGAGGACGAATGTGTCGTTGCCATTCATCAGGTTGGTGATGATTTCTTCCTGATTGCCTTTGAAATTATCGAAGCCGAAATGCAGTTTCAGCTGTTGTTGCAAAAATGTTTTATCTGCCATAATGTTATATTGATACGGCAAATATATAAACTTAATATGAGACTACCAAATTTTTTAGCATTATTTTTCGGAATAAATCAAAAAAATCCGCAAATTCATGTAGAACTTGCGGATTTGTCTGTCATTTCAGTAGGTTTTCGAGTTGTTCGGAGGTATCCAGCCACTCGAATGACACATCGTCCATCTCTTTCTTGAGCGCTGCGTGATCGATGTATAACTGCTGGTTCTGGCTGCCCTCAGGCGTGGCCATCTGTGCCTCGAGATCGTCGATCCGGGCTTGCAGTTTCTCCATCTTGTCCTCAATGGCCTTGATCTGCTTCTCGAGCTTCGAGGCTTGGGCCTTGAGGGCTTTCTGCTCGGCGAAGGAGAGGGGAGCAGGGGATGCAGAGCCACCAGACCCACCCTTGCCCTCCCTTGTAGGGAGGGGGCTTCCGGTTAGTGCTGCTGCCACACTTTGGGCTGCATCTTTGGGATCTACTACACTCTTGCCGGCATTGGTTTTGACACCCGAAACATTCTTAACGTCTCCCTCCCTACGAGGGAGGGTTGGGGTGGGTCTCTTCTCCAGTTCCTGCAGGCTCTGCAAGTTCTTCTTCTGCAGATACTCGTAGATGCCGCAGAGGTGCTCCTGTACGCGTCCGTGTCCGAACTCATAGACTTTCTCCACCAGTCCGTCGAGGAAGTCACGGTCATGGCTTACGAGAATCACCGTGCCGTCGAAGGCCTGGATGGCCTCCTTGAGCACCTGCTTCGATGGGATGTCGAGGTGGTTGGTGGGCTCGTCGAGGATCAGCAGGTTGACGGGTTCGAGCAACAGACGGATCATGGCCAGGCGCGAACGTTCGCCGCCAGAGAGCACCTTGACCGGCTTCTCGATGTTCTCGCCGCCGAACATGAAGGCACCGAGGATGTCCTTGATGCGTGTGCGGATGTCGCCTACGGCTACGCGGTCGATGGTGTCGAACACGGTCAGGTTCTCGTCCAACAGCTGCGCCTGGTTCTGCGCAAAGTAGCCGATCTTCACGCCGTGGCCCACCTTGAGGTTGCCATCGAAGGGAATCTGGCTCATGATGCACTTCACGAGCGTAGATTTTCCCTCGCCGTTGCGGCCCACAAAGGCCACCTTCTCGCCACGACGGATGGTGAGATCCACATGGTCGAACACCACATGGTCGTACTCCTTGCGCACATCCTGACAGATGACAGGGAAGTCGCCCGAACGTGGGGCAGGAGGGAACTTCAGGTGCAGGTGCGAGTTATCGACCTCATCCACCTCGATGGGCACCTGCTTCTCAAGCCACTTGATGCGCGACTGCACCTGGATGGCTTTGGTGGCCTGGTAGCGGAAACGCTCGATGAAATCACGCGTCTCCTGCAACTGCTTCTGCTGGTTCTCATAGGCGCGACGTTGCTGCTCTACGCGGTCGGCGTGCAACACTACGTATTTGGAATAGTTGACGTCGTAGTCGTGGATCGTTCCGCAGGTAATCTCGATGGTGCGATTGGTGACATTGTCGAGGAAGGCGCGGTCGTGGCTGATCAATACTACCGTGGAGCTCGATTGTGCCAGAAATTTCTCCAGCCACTGGATCGACTCGATGTCGAGGTGGTTGGTGGGCTCATCGAGCAACAACACATCGGGGTGCTGCAGCAGGATCTTGGCCAGCTCTATTCGCATGCGCCATCCGCCTGAGAACTCGCGGGTAGGACGGTCAAAGTCCTTGCGCTCGAAGCCCAGGCCCATCAGCGTACGCTCGATCTCTGCATCACGGTTCTGCGACTGGATGACGGTCAGCTGCTCGTTCAGCTCGGTCATGCTGTCAATGAGGTCGGCATACGACTGCGACTCGTAGTCGGTACGCGTCTCCAGCTCGTGGTTCATCTGAGCCAGACGTTCTTCGAGGGCGATGGTCGAGGCAAATGCCTTCTCGGTCTCCTGTCGCACGGTCATGGAGTCGGCCAGCACCATCACCTGAGGCAGATAACCCATGGTCAGGCCCTTGGGCTTGCTCACACGGCCACGTGTAGGCTGCTGCATGCCCAGGATGATCTTGAGCATGGTCGATTTGCCCGCGCCATTCTTGCCCACCAGGGCAATGCGGTCGTGGCGGTTGATGACGTAGCTGACATCGGTGAAGAGCGGCTTGACGCCAAACTCCACAGTGAGGTTTTCAATGCTTACCATATATATAATAAGGTGGAAAACGGACAGATAGAATGATTAGCGCGACATGGCGCTCAGCAGGAGCTCCTCGTTGCTGCGCGTGTTCTTGATCTGCTTCTGCAGCATCTCCATTGCCTCGATCGGGGTATGGTCGGACAGGTACTTGCGCAAGATCCACATTCGGTTAGAGGTTGCCTGGTCAAGCAACAGGTCGTCGCGACGGGTGCTCGAAGCCAGCAGATCCACGGCAGGGAAGATGCGCTTGTTGGCAATCTTACGATCCAGCACGAGCTCCATGTTGCCGGTGCCCTTGAACTCCTCGAAGATCACTTCGTCCATCTTAGAGCCGGTCTCGATCAATGCCGTAGCAATGATGGTGAGCGAACCGCCCTTCTCGATGTTGCGCGCAGCACCGAAGAAGCGCTTCGGCTTCTGGAGGGCATTGGCCTCCACACCACCCGAGAGCACCTTGCCGCTCGATGGCGATACGGTGTTGTAGGCACGTGCCAGACGGGTGATGGAGTCGAGCAGGATCACTACGTCATGGCCGCACTCGGTCAGTCGCTTGGCCTTCTCGATCACCATGTCGGCCACTTTGACGTGGCGGTCGGCCGGTTCGTCGAAGGTTGAGGCAATGACCTCGGCATTGACGCTGCGCTGCATGTCGGTCACCTCCTCTGGACGTTCGTCGATGAGCAGCACGATCATGTATGCCTCAGGGTTGTTCTGGCTGATGGCGGTGGCGATCTCCTTCAGGAGCACGGTCTTGCCGGCCTTAGGGGGTGCCACGATCATGGCACGCTGTCCCTTGCCGATAGGTGCGAACATATCGATGATGCGGCACGAATCGCTGTCGCTGCCGTTGCCGGTGGTGAGCTTGAACTTCTCGTTGGGGAACAATGGCGTGAGGTGCTCGAATGGGATGCGGTCGCGCACGAAATCGACGCTACGGCCATTGACCTGGCTGATGCCGACCAATGGGTAGTTGTGCTCGCCCTCGCGTGGAGGACGGATCGGGCCTTCCACGACGTCGCCCTGCTTCAGGTTGTTCTGCTTGATCTGCTGCTGACTCACGAAGATGTCGTCGGGCGAGGCAAAATAGTTGTAGTCGCTCGAACGCAGGAAACCGAAGCCGTCGGGCATGATCTCCAGCACGCCGCAGCCGGTCAGCACGCCGTCGAACTCGTCGCGTGTGGCTGGCACTACGGCATTATCATTGCTGTCCACTCCCTCCTCCTTAACGGACTTCACGGGTTCGGACTCAGGCGTGGCTTTGCCCTCCATAGGGCGGCGCATCTCCGCCTCCTGTTCCTGACGGCGGTTGCGCTTGTTGTTCTTCCGGTCGTCGCGCTTGTTCTTGCGACTGGGGCGCGAGAATCCGCCGAACAGGTCCGAGAAGGCGTTCTTGTTCTGCTCCAGCAACTGCAGGGTGGCCTCTTCGTTGTAGGTGTTCTCCTCTTCATAGAGCGGCTCCTGCATGCCGTAGCCCTGGTTGTCGAAGTCCTGTGGGGCGTATTCCTGCTCCTCGTATCCCTGTTCGTCATATTCGGGTTCAGGATACGAAGGTGCCTCTTCGTACGGCGGCTGTTCATCGTAGGGCGCGAAGTCTGCCTCACTCGTCTCTACGACAGGTGCTGGCGCAGTCTGTTCCAGCTCTGGCTCTTGCACCGATGCCACCGGCTCCGATACCGGTTCGTCCACAGGTGCTGCCACCTCCTGTACGGCAGGCTGCTCGGCTACTGGCTGGCTCTCGCTTTTGGGCTTGCGTCCGCGACGCTTGGGCACAGACTCTGTGCTCTCTGCCTTGGGAGCAGGAGTCGCAGCAGCCTCGGCAGTAGCGGCCTTGGGCTTGCGTCCGCGCTTCTTGGGCGCAGATGCCTTCTCTTGGTCGATGATTTGCTCGATGAGATGTTCCTTATTACTGAAATCGGGATTAGTGATGCCCAGGTCTCTTGACAACTGCACAAGAGACATTGGATCCAGATTATCCAATTCTTCTACAGAATGCATAATAAAATATGTGGGAAAAAGAAATAGAATAGCTTATGGGAAAAGCTGCATTCAGCATACAATGGAGTAGGTTTACAAAACTGAATGCGCTGCAAAGGTATGGAAAAAAAATGAATTATCCAAATTTGTACGCGTTTTTTTCCGGATATTTATGAAAAAAGGCGCAAAAACATTACTTTTTGCGCCTCCAGAGTTCATGGAATGACTGAAAGTCTTTGCGTAAGATAAATCCGACACCCTGTGTGGTCAAGGCGTTGTTGATCGAATAGTCGCGTTCGTTGTAGTGGCTGTAGGCCTTGAAACGCACCGTGCCGCTGGTGTTGATCAGGAACTCCAGATCGAAGTCACCGATAAACGAGTTCGTGTTATTGACCCCGCCCAGACGATTGGCCGGATCGCGGTAGCCTACGTTGCCGTTGAGGAGCAGTCGGTCGCCCAGCAGACGGGTGGAGAGGCTCACGTCCATCTCCATGTCCGAGAAGTCGCCTCGGTCTGTGCGGAAATTGGTGCCCATGGTGAAGTTGCTGCTGATATGACCCAGCAGCTGGTTGAGCTGCGAACTGATGCTGGCACTGGCAAAC
The DNA here is from genome assembly GCA_045628525.1 of Bacteroidales bacterium. Lineage (GTDB taxonomy): Bacteria > Bacteroidota > Bacteroidia > Bacteroidales > UBA3663 > Liminaster. The sequence goes on along the minus strand of JAZQPJ010000020.1, from coordinate 11,219 downwards.
GAGGTGATCTCCGATCCGCTGCGTCCCTGTGTCGATTGTGCGTACTGTGGGGTGTAGAACTTCGAGAAGAGCAGCAGGTAGAGCACCTCCTGGTTCAGCATCTCCTGTGTGCCGATGGTATTGTGCACATAGGTCTGGATCTCGTCGCTCACGTTCTTCACCTCCAGATCGAAGCTCACCTGCGGCGAAGTGAGCTGTCCGGTCACGGCCAGCATGCAGTCCACGGGCACCGTGCTGCGGCTCAGCGAACCCAGCGTAGTGATGCTCTCGTCCAGGTCGGTCAGGTTGACCGATGGGATGCTATAGCGTGCGTCAAGGGCAAGCTCGGCCTCGCTGGGCACGCCGTTGAAGCGCACGGTCGAGGTGTTCTGCAACTGGAAGACCTTGTTCATCAGGTCGCCCTTCATGCTCATGGTGTACGATCCGGAGCTGATATTGTAGGTGCCTGCCAGCGTGATGTCGCGTCTGGGGTCGTAGTGCAATGCCAGGTCACCGTTGCCGCGGCACACGAGCTTGTCGTCGGCCAGCGGGTCGAGCTGCACGTACACCTGGCATTGGTCGGTGGCGTTCACCTGCACGTCCATCTGTATGTCGGTCTTGTCTTCCTGCTTCTCGGGGGTGGCTTCACCCTTGTTCGATGCCTCGTCTTCGGCCTGGACCATCTCAAGCAGGGCAGTCTTGTCGCGGAAGGAGAGGAATGAGTAGCCATCGGCATTGTCACCCGAGAAGTCCTCCTCCCAGGGCGAGAGGTAGAACCACGATTTGTCGGTCGTGGCTACGTTGAGGTTGAAGCGATGGTGTCCGTCGCCACCCTTCAGGTTGGCCTGGCCCGACAGGTACAGTTGGCCCCAGTAGATGCGGCCGGGTGCCTGTTCGCGGTCCAGCGCCAGGAAGCCTTGGCTGGCAATGGGCATGTCCACATCCACTTCGTAGCCGAAGTGCGACAAATGGTCATGCGTCACGTGGGCATTGAGCTGCAAGGGGTGGCCGTGGCAGTCGTCGAAGGTCACGTCATGCAGGGCTATCAGATTCTCTTCCAGGTGCACGGTGTCGTTGAAGTGGAAGTGTGCGCCGATGATCTTGTGCGTGAAGCGTCCGTCCACTACCGGATCGCCTGCCAGCTGCAGTCGCTTGGTGTCGCCATACAGACGTGTCTGGCCTGTGAGTGTGCCGCTGAATTCCTGCAGGATGCCGCCTGTCCAGTAGCTGATGAAGCCCACGGGCAGATGGTCGGTGTCGAAGTACAGGTCGAGCGAGTCGCGCACTCCCAGTCGGATGCTGCCGCCTGCATGGGAGGTGTGCTGCTGACCGGTGGTGATGTCGCACGACACGTCCATGCGTTTCTGAGGCAGTTCGAAGTCCAGGTCCACACGCGCGTAGCCTAGTAGTGTGTCGATGTAGGTGAAGTTTTCGATCAGCAGTCCGTCGGTCTTGAGGTGCATCTCGGGATCGCTGCTCAGCACGATGTCGCCGGTGGCCTGTCCGTCGAACTTCAGGTACCCCTTGTCGAAGATGCCGAAAATCTGTCCCAGTTCGAAGCGCTCCAGCTGCACGATCAGATCGTTGCCTCCCTGACTGCCCACTACGCCCGATGCGCTGAGGCGTTGGCCAGCTCCCTTCAGACTGAAGTCGTGGAAAGCGTAGTTGCCCTCCTGAGTCCGTATCATGTGGGCACCTGTCAGTTCGATCTCCTCATTATTATATAATAAGGTAGTGGGGTAGAGGGTCGCCTCCAGGGGCGATAGGCTCAGTTCGCCTCTGATGGTGCCAAGCAGCTCGTGCTCCGAGTTCTGTACCTTGAAGTCAATCTCGGGCAGCAGCAGCCCCTCTTCGTTAGTGTTGACGGCGGCGTAGGCTTTGATCTGCTTGTTTCCGTTCACGATTAGGGTGGGCAGGCTGACGTCGGCGTTCAGCAGCCGGTTGTCTTTGTCGAATGCTGCCTCAAAGCGCGACATGTTGGTGGCCTGCACCGGCAGTCTGAACAGCGCATACAGCTCGTTGGCTACGGGCAGACGTCCGGCTATGCGGTAGCTCTTGTCCTGTCGGTCGCGCCAGTAGTCCAGATGCAGCATCTGGCTGTTGAACATGCCACGGGCTGCCGTTCCCTCAAACTGAATCGGCTCCAGCCTCAGACGGTCATTGCCTCGTTGCAGTTCTAGATGTGTCAGGTTGAGTATTCCTTCGGCATCGCTCCATTGCGAAGCCAGGATGTCGGCCTCCAGCTTGCCACTGATGGCCAGGCTGTCGAGCAGCTCATGCCTGGCCAGGTCCAGTGCCATGGGTTGCAGATGGCTGACTGTGCCGGCCAGCTGGTAGCGCTTCTGTCGTTGTGTCAGGTCCAGGGCGAAGGTCATGTCCACGTCGCCCAGGCTGTCGGCCAACTGTATTCGGCCTTGCATCTGCCGGCCGTGGCTCTCGCCTTCGAGGGCGATGTCGCGATAGGTGTGATGCCGGTAGTCCAGGCGGTCGATGGCTCCTGCCACACGCATGTCCAGGGGGTGTTGCTGGCGATAGCCCAGGTCGAAGTCCAGGTCAAATGCCACCGTGCCTATTTCGGCCGAGGCTGGCAGCAGGCGTGCCAGTTCGAAGCTGGTTGTCTGGCAATGCCCCTGTGCCTGATAGCGATGTTCGGCAAAGTTGCTGTCCAGCGTGCCCTGCACCATGGCTTCGCCCTTATCCGTCTTGATGAGACCGTTGATCTCGGCCAGACAGGGCATGCCCTCGATCTGTGCGTGCAGGCTTGTGCTGCCCAGTTTGTCGATGTGGGCGGTGGCCTGTTCTATGACGGCCGTGAACCGGATGCTGTCGAGGGGCGAGAGCACACGGCTTGCATGTACCTCGGCCTGTGCCTCCAGATCCTTCATGTAGGGCATGCCTGGGAGGGTGCCTTGTGCCGCGAATTCGTGCAGCTGCAGGCTGACCTTCTGTCCGCACACCTCGATGTCGGCCTTGCCTCGCAATGCAGGCGACTCCACCGTCAACCCCTGCAGATTGATTACAAAAGCGCTGTCGGTGGTCTGCATCGCCTTGAGCGGATTGAGCACGGTCTCACACCGGTTGGCTTTCACGTAGGCATCGCCTGTCATGAAGTGCAGCTTCTTGAACTGCAGTCGTTGGTCATGCAGGTGCAGGTTGGCATTCAGCTGCTCGATGGCCACATGGTGGCGGTCGAGTGGGAGTGAGGCGTCGTGCGGCTGGTCTTTCACGTCATAGCGCATCCGGCCCATGCGGAGCAGGATGGCGTTGAGGTCCAGCTTCTCGATGAACGACTGGCTGTCAGGATCCTTCTTCTTGAAGGCATCGACGATGAACTGGAAGTTGTGCACTCCCTGCAGCGAGTCCTTGGTCAGGTGTATGTCGAAGTCGATCAGCTGGCAGGTGTTCAGCACCAGATGATGCTGCAGCAGGGGCAGCAGATCAAAGGCCACCAGGGCCCTGCGTGCATAGAGCAGCGTGTCGTCCTGCTGGTCATAGAGGGTCAGATTGTTCAGCACCACCTGGTTGAGCCAGTCCACCTCCACGTCGCCTTCCACCGTCACGCGTGTATCCAGCTTCTCGGCCAACTCCCGTGTCAATGCGTGCTCCACAGCCAGGCCTGCCAGATTGAAGTGTATGGCCACATACAGCACCACCACACCCACCACTGCCGCAATGGCGATGGTGTGCAGGCTACCACGGAATATGGCCAGCAGTTTCTTCATTGTTTATGCTCTAGCTCTAAACTCTCCACACCATGCTCGGAGGAGACTAAATATGATGCGTACAACGGGTAGATTGCGAATTGTTTGCGGATTGCCCTGAACCGCTCCAGATCCTCCTGCCATGTGGCGCGAATCTGTTCCTCGGTCATGCCAGCCTTCAGCTGGTTGTACAGCTTGTCACTGCCCGCCAACTGGTTGAAGAACTTGGCACGTGTGATCCATCCCCAGCCCATTTCCTTTTGGTGCTGCAGGTAGTACTTCAGGCTGAAACCCTTAGGCGCTTGTTCCTTGCGCAGGTCGTGCTTGCCGAACATCTCGAAAGGATGGTCGGTGCCACGTCCCACACTCACCTCACTGCCCTCAAACAGGCACAGACTGGGGTAGAGGGCGATGGCATGGTCGTTCTGCAGATTCTTCGATGGGCCGATGGGCAGCGAGTAGTGGTCGCCATGCTTCCAGCCCGAACAGGGGATGATGGTGAAGCGGTCCTCGGGCTCCGCCATTCCAGGCTGCTGCTGCTCGTTAAGCCAACCCATCTCGGCCATGATGCGAGCCAGCTCGCCCAAGGTGCAGCCGTGCAGCAGAGGGATGGGTATGATGCCCACGAACGACGCGTACTTCATGTCCAGCGTCGGGCCGTCCACCACATCCTTTGGGTTCGGACGGTCCAGTATGATGAGCTCCTTGTGCTGTTCGCCGCATGCCTGCATCACGTAGTAGAGCGTCGAGAGGTAGGTGTAGAAGCGGCATCCCACGTCCTGAATGTCGAACACCACTACATCGATCTCCTTCAGCCACGCTGCCTGCGGCTTCTTGGTGTTGCCATACAGGCTGTAGATCTGCAGGCCCGTCGCCTCGTCCTTGCCGTTGGTGATGTGTGCGCCTGCCTCGGCCGTGCCTCGGTAGCCGTGTTCTGGGGCCATGATGCAGCGCACATTCACGCCTAGGGCCAGCAAGGTGTCGGGCAGTGGCACATATACGCCGTCCGTCACCCTTTGCACCACGGCGGTCTGGTTCACCACCAGTCCCACGCGTTTGCCTTCAAGCATCGGTAGGTATGCCTCAGTGTGCTCCGCTCCGGTTTTGATCCGCTGAGTGGCGCCAAACGTGCCTGTAGCAGACAAAGAGAGCAGAAATATCAGCAGAATTGCTAAAATATTGGCGTGCTTCATTGCTTTTCTCAAAAAAAGTCATTACTTTTGCGCGGCAAATATACACATTTATTATCAAATTTCCAAATTGTAAATGCGCTAATTTTGCAAAGTCTTTGTTTTTCTTTTCGTAAACGGAGCACTTTTAACTTTTAACGATTAACTTTTAACGTTCATCCCGTGAATTACCTCGATATCATTCATCATTTCTATCCCGACGATACTCCCCTTCGCCGCCTTCTCATCCTCCACAGCGAGTGTGTGCGCGACAAGGCGCTCTCCATCCTACAAGCCATTCCTAACTCCTCACTCCTCATTCCTCACTCCATCGATCGTTCCCTCGTGGTCAATGGTGCGATGCTCCACGACATCGGCATTCTCCATACCCACGCTCCTTCCATCCTTTGCGAGGGTCCTGAGCCCTACATCTGTCACGGCACCATCGGAGCCCGGATGCTTCGTCAATACGTTGCAACATTCCCTCTTTCTCCCGAGGATGCTGTCATGCTCGAAGCCTGTGCCCGCATCTGTGAACGCCATACCGGTGCCGGCCTCACGCGTGAAGATATCCTCACACAGGGACTCCCCATCGAACCTGCCATCGACCTGCTGCCCGAGACCTTTGAGGAGCAGCTCATCTGCCTTGCCGACAAGTTCTTCTCCAAGTCGGGCGACCCTGCACAAGAGAAGTCTTTTGATCGGGTTCGTCGCTCCATGATGAAATTCGGAGCGGCCACTCTAACCCGTTTTGATGCGCTTTGTGATACATTTAACATAAAATAAACGCCGAAATTTGGAAATCTTTACGCGAATGCTTATATTTGCGCGATTTTTCTATTAAAAAACAGTAATGGCAAAACAGGATTATTATGAAGTGCTTGGCGTCAAGAAGGACGCCACAGAAGACGAAATCAAGCGCGCTTACCGCAAGCTCGCCATCAAATATCATCCCGACAAGAACCCCGGCGACAAGGAAGCCGAGGAGAAGTTCAAGCAGTGTGCCGAGGCATACGAGGTGCTGAGCGACCCACAGAAACGCCAGCGTTACGACCAGTTCGGTTTCGACGATCCCGGCATGGGCGGATTCGGCGGCGGTGCCGGCTTCAATCCGTTCGACATCTTCAACAGCTTCTTCGGTGGCAGCAGCGGCGGTAGCGGCTTCAGCAGCTTCTTCGGCGGCGAGGAGCAGACCGGCCAGCGTGGCCAGAACATCCGTGTCCGCGTCAAGGTCTCATTGGCCGACGTGGTCACCGGCATCGAGAAGCACATCAAACTCAAGAAGTACAACGAGTGTCCCCACTGCCACGGCACGGGTGCCAAGGACGGCACCGACTTCGAGAACTGTCCCAAGTGCAAGGGTCGCGGCCGCGTCATCCAGGTGGTCAACAGCCTCTTCGGCCGTATGCAGACCGAGAGCGTCTGCCCCGACTGCAAGGGTTCGGGCAAGAAGATCAAGACTCGCTGCTCACACTGTCATGGTGAGGGAGTGGTGTTGGCCGAACAGGTGGTCGATATCAAGATCCCTGCCGGCGTAGCCAATGGCATGCAGCTCACCATGCAGGGCTACGGACATGCTGGCAAGATGGGCGGTCCTGCCGGTGATCTCTACATCCTCATTGAGGAGGAGCAGCAGAACGACTTTGTGCGTCAGGACGACATGCTGATCTACAACCTGCTCATCGACTTCCCGACTGCAGCCCTGGGTGGAGAGGTGGAGATTCCGCTTGTGCAGGGCAGGAAGAAGATCTCTATCAAGCCTGGCACCCAGCCCGACACCCAGATACGCGTCCCCGGCGAGGGTCTGCCCAGCGTCGATAGCTTTGGTCGTGTCTCGTCGCGTCGCGGTGATCTCATCGTCAATGTCGGCGTCTATGTGCCTGAGCGTCTCAACGATACACAGAAGCGTCTTATCGAGCAGATGCGCGACAGCGAGGGCTTCAACGCACCTGCCTCGGCTTTCGCGCGCTTCAAGGAGCACGTTAAGTCGATGTTCTCCTAACTTTTAACTCTTGACTTTTAACTTTTTAACTCTCATAATATGCTCAAACAAATTCGTCGCCTCCTGGCTCTCATTTTCTTCGTGGGCCTCACTTGGCTGTTCCTCGACTTCACAGGCACAGCCCAGACCTTGGTAGGGTGGATGGCCAAAGTGCAGTTCCTACCCGCCGTTCTGGCCGTCAACGTGGCCGTCGTTGTCGTGCTGGTATTGCTCACCATCGTGTTCGGCCGTATCTATTGCTCGGTTATCTGTCCGATGGGCGTGCTGCAGGACCTCATCTCGTGGGTGGCTGGCAAGCTCAACCTCAACAAGAACAAGCGTAAGTTCGGTCGCTTCTCTTACGACGATGTCAAGTGGCACAAGATGCTCCGCGTAGTCATCTTCGCCCTCTTCCTCGTCGCTCTCGTAGCTGGCTTCGGCACCTTCGTGCAGCTCCTGGCGCCATACAGCTCGTTTGGCCGTATGGTCACCCTGTTGCTCAAGCCGCTCTATGAGATGGGCAACAACGTCCTCGCCACCCAGGCTGAGGAGGTCGGTAGCTTCCAGTATTATCATGTCGATGTCTGGCAGCGTAGCCTCCCTGTCACCATTGTGGCAGCCTGCACCTTCCTCATCGTCGCCATCATGGCATGGGTAGGCGGTCGTGCCTATTGCAACAACATCTGTCCTGTGGGCACCATCCTCGGCTTCCTTTCACGCCGCAGTCTCTATCGCATCAACATCGATGCTGACAAGTGCAAGAACTGTGGTCTCTGTGCCCGCAAGTGCAAAGGTGCAGCCATCGACTTCAAGAATCATCAGGTCGATGCATCACGTTGTGTAGATTGTTTCGACTGCCTCGACACCTGCAAGCATGATGCTCTCTCATATTCTTTGGCAACCAAGCGAACTGCCTCTTCAAACCCATCAAACCCATCAAACTCTTCTGACCCATCAGAACCTACCCGTCGCGCCTTCCTCACCGCCACCGCTACCGTCCTGGCAGCCTCGGCACTGAAGGCCGAAGAGAAGACCACCGACGGCGGTTTTAAGGTCCTGATCGACAAGGAGGCTCCTAAGCGTCAGCGTCCTGTCTGTCCTCCAGGTGCGGTTTCATGGAAGCATCTCCAGCAGCATTGCACCGGTTGTCAGCTTTGCGTCAGCGAGTGCCCGAATGGCGTGCTCCGTCCAAGCGGTGACCTGATGAATATGATGGCTCCGGTCATGAGCTTCGAACGTGGCTATTGCCGTCCGGAGTGTACCCGTTGCTCTGATGTATGTCCGGCTGGGGCCATCCTCAAGTTCGAGGGCGACAAGGCCGAACGTCAGGCTGTCAAGGCCAGCACCAAGGTGGGTACTGCCCATTGGATCAAGGACAATTGCGTCGTCCTCAACGATGGCGTCTCGTGTGGAGCCTGCGCCCGTCGCTGTCCTCAGCATGCCATCCAGATGGTGCCCAGCGTAGCCGACGATCCTAAGTCTCCTAAGATCCCTGTGGTCGATGAGGAGAAGTGCATCGGCTGCGGTGCCTGTGAGAATCTCTGTCCTTCACGTCCATTCTCGGCTATCTATGTCGAGGGCGTGGATACACAACGCGAGATCTAATATCATCCCTTGTTCTTCTGCACACCACAAAAGAACATATTAACAAAAGAACAAAACAATATGAAAAAATATATCGATCGTCGCGAGTTCCTCCAGCGCCTCGGCCTTGGTACCGCCGCAGTAGCCACTGCCGCTACCTTGCCCTCGTGCATCACGGCTCCTAAGCCCTCTGAGGAAGGCGATTTCAACCCCAAGGGTGGCCCATTCAGCGAAGATCAACTGGGCGAGATGACCTATCGTGTGAACCCTGTCAATGGCGACAAGGTTTCGATCCTCGGCTATGGCTGTATGCGTTTCCCACAGCGCACCGACGGCAAGACCGCTCCTGACGGCAATGACCTCGATCAGGACAAGATCAACGAACTCATCAAGTACGCCATGGATCATGGTGTCAACTATTACGACACCAGCCCGGCATACCTCAAGGGCTATTCTGAGCGATCTGTAGGCATCGCCCTCAAGGCCACGGGCCGTCCTCGTGAGTCGTATTACATCGCCACCAAGCTCTCTAACTTCGCCCCTCAGCAGCAGACGCGCGAGGCTTCGCAGGAGATGTTGCGCAACTCCCTCAAGTACCTGCAGACCGACTATATCGACTACCTCCTGCTTCACTCCATCGGCGGTGGCGGTATGGCCAACTTCAACCAGCGTTACATGAACAACGGCATCCTCGACTGGCTCGTCGAGCAGAAGCAGAAGGGCGTAATCCGCAATCTCGGCTTCTCGTTCCACGGTGAGGCAGAGGTCTTCGAGACCATGCTCAAGTGGCACGACGAGGGGCGTTATCACTGGGACTTCGTACAGATCCAGATGAACTACCTTGACTGGAACAATGGCAACAAGCAGGAGGGACGCAGCATCAATGCCGAGTGGCTCTACGAAGAACTCGACAAGCGCGAGATCCCAGTCGTCATCATGGAGCCATTGCTCGGCGGTCGTCTCAGCAACTTGCCTAACCACGTCATCGCACACCTCAAGGCACGTCTGCCCGAGATGAGTGCCGCCTCATGGGCCTTCCGTTTCTGCGGCACCTATCCGCGTGTGCTCAGTGCCCTCTCAGGCATGACCTATATGGAGCACCTGCAGGACAACCTGCGCAGCTTCTCGCCACTCGTGCCATTGACCCAGGACGAGCTCGATTACCTTGAGGGTGCCGCCAAGCAGCTTATCAAGTATCCGCTCATCCCATGCAACGACTGCAAGTACTGTATGCCATGCGAATACGGCCTCGACATCCCGGGCATCTTCGTACATTATAATAAATGTGTCAACGAGGGTGTGCTCCCCGGTAGCCCTGAGGACGAGAACTACAGCGAGCTGCGTCGCAACTACCTCATCAGCTACAACCGCGCCATCCCTACGCTCCGCCAGGCCGACCACTGCATCAACTGCAACAAGTGTACCCCACACTGCCCACAGAACATCCGCATCCCGCAGCAGCTCGAGAAGATCAATGCCGCCATTGAGCAGCTCAAACGCCAGGGGTGATCTATTATGCTCCCCTTTTGCATTACACTTTTAAATCCACCAAAGAAATCAAAGGAAATCAAAAAAAAGAACTGATATCTGCTTGTCGATTTTCTATGATTTCTTTGATGGAGTAAAAATGATAAAGGTTTTAGTCGTTATTTTCAATTTTCTGGTTTATGAATTTTATTGAGGTTCATGATGTAAGTAAACAATATGGTGATCACATCGCCCTCAGCCACGTGAACTTAAACCTTCCTGACGGCTCCATCTACGGCCTGCTGGGTCCCAATGGTGCCGGCAAGACCAGTCTCATCCGCATTATCAACCGCATCACTCATGCCGATAGCGGTCAGGTGCTGATGCATGGCCATCCCATGACCGACGACGACATCCGTCACATCGGCTACCTCCCCGAAGAGCGCGGACTGTATAAGAAGATGAAGGTCGAGGATCAGATCATCTATCTCGCCCGTCTGCGCGGCATGACACGTTACGATGCCGTCCGCGAGATGGGGGAGTGGCTCGAGCGTTTCGACCTCGGCCAGTGGCGCGACAAGAAGATCGAACAGCTCTCCAAGGGCATGGCCCAGAAGGTACAGTTCATCTCCACTGTCATCCACCGTCCTCCGCTCCTGATCTTCGATGAACCCTTCTCAGGTTTCGATCCCGTCAATGCCGAACAGCTCAAACGCGAGATCCTCCGCCTGCGCGACGAGGGCGCTGCCATCCTCTTCTCTACGCACAACATGTCGTCGGTCGAGGAGGTCTGCCAGGAGATCTCTCTCATCAACCATGCCGAGGTCGTCCTGCAGGGCCGCGTCGATGACATCCGCCGCCGCTATCGTTCGCACCTCTACAAGGTGCAGCTCGACGACGGCACCACTTTCGACTACCAGCTGCCCGAAGGCCTCTCGCCCCACGATGCCATCACGCAGCTCAACGACCAGTATGCCCTCGCCGGCTTCCATGAAGTGCTGCCCACCATGCAGCAGATCTTCATGCAAGCCGTGGGTGCCTCAAACTCCTAACTTCCCAACTACTCTACACTCTACACTCTAAACTTTACACTAAAATGAACCGCCTTGGCCTCATCATCCAGCGCGAATACCTCCAGACCGTAGGTAAGAAGTCGTTCATCATCACCACCGTCTTGGTGCCGGTGTTGAGCATCCTCCTGTGCGTAGTCATGCCCGTCATGCTCTCCACCGTCCATAGCGACGAGTTGAAGACCGTCGCCGTCATCGACCAGACCCCCGACCACCAGTACGCTGCCCTCCTCCACGACACCGACGATTACCACTTCCTCCCCATCCC
>JAZQPJ010000019.1:0-6218 GCA_045628525.1 Bacteroidales bacterium | reverse complement strand
TAGGTCCCGTTGTTCTCACTCCCATGGTCATAATCGCTAGCAAAGCTACACAATTATTTCCATATTGCGAACAATAGACGAAAGAAAAATATTCGGCTATTGGGAACAATCTATAATCGAGTGCAAAGGTAAGAGGTTCCGTTGACCTCACTCTTGTCCATTTTCACCCATATGTCGGAATTTCCGACATGTGCTTTCTTTATGGGGGTCATTAGGGACAAACCTGTCCCCGGTGATTCTCTAAGACCAAAAGCTACGCTAAGGTCTGCCACGGGAATAGTGTGACGAACCTTAGATTGATTATATAATAACGGGGCAAAGATAATAAGAAATTACAAAAAATGCAAATATGGGGGCATAAAAGTGGGGATTTACAATAAAATAATCGCACTTTTGCTATGAAAAGTGCGATTATTTACAATTATTACAGTTGGTGTACTAGAGTTTTCAAAAAACCACCAGGTCGGGAAGAAGAAAAGACTACGCTCATGGCACCAATGCATCAAGATCATTAAGATTATCTTCTGACCACCCGTGGCCAATATCCCAATGTCTATCCTGATAGAATACGAAGTCTTCTGGCAAATCAAATGTATCGATGATCAGATCGCGAAGTTTATCGGCTTCAATACATTGTTCTTCTCCAATCTTGCCATTGATCCAAGATCCCACTGCTACATAATATTTGCCGCCATTGATGAAGACTCTTCCCCGTGGAATCATGGTGTAGTTCTTTTCTTGATAAAAGATTGAAGCTGTATCATTCTTTGCAACGGCCCTAAAATGCTGCTTTTGCCAATAAGTCTTATGGAGTTTTGGCAAAGTCCCCCAGCCACGTTCCGTAGCATATTTGTCAGCATCATCTTTTTCTACTCCAAAAAGAGTGTTGTTGACATAATCATACCAAAAGATGCCGACCTTGGGTTTATCGGTTTCAAAGAACCCTCTCATCAGCGCTACCATGCTCTCATGATTCTGATGATCGGACTGAACAATATCTGGTTTCATATATACAAAAAATGATAGCTTTGATACTCTTGCTCTAAAGCTTACTTTACGATGCCCTTCTCCAGGTATTCGGCGAGGTTCGTGCGCATGACTGACGCTACGTGGTCGGCTGCGACTTTCTCCATATCATGCTTCACCATGATCTGGACGAGCTGCTCGAAAGTGGTCGTCTGCGGATTCCATCCAAGTGTTGCCTTGGCCTTGCTCGGATCGCCCCACAGGTTGACGACGTCGGTCGGACGGTAGAAGGCTTCGCTTACGGCTACTACGGTCTTGCCGGTCTTCACGTCAATGCCCTTCTCGTTGACACCTTCGCCCTCCCAACGGAGCTCGATGCCGGCATAGTGGAAGGCGAGGGTGGCGAACTCGCGTACGGTGTGCTGCACGCCTGTGGCGATGACGAAGTCTTCGGGCTTGTCGTGCTGCAGGATGAGCCACATGCACTCTACATAGTCCTTGGCGTAGCCCCAGTCGCGCAGGGAGTCGAGGTTGCCGAGGTAGAGGCAGTCCTGCTTGCCCTGGGCGATGCGGGCTGCTGCCAGGGTGATCTTGCGGGTGACGAAGGTCTCGCCGCGGCGCTCCGACTCGTGGTTGAAGAGGATGCCGGAGCAGCAGAACATATTGTAGGCCTCGCGGTACTCCTTGATGATCCAGTAGCCGTAGAGCTTGGCGACGGCGTATGGACTGTAGGGATGGAAGGGGGTGTTCTCGTTCTGCGGCACCTCCTCGACCTTGCCATAGAGCTCGGAGGTAGAGGCCTGATAGATCTTGCAGGTCTTCTCCAGGTGGTTGGTGCGCACGGCCTCAAGGATGCGGAGCACGCCTACGGCATCGACATCGGCAGTGAACTCAGGGGCATCGAACGAGACCTGCACATGGCTCTGGGCCGCAAGGTTGTAGATCTCGGTGGGCTGCACCTTGCCTACGAGCTTGACCAGGGACATGGAGTCGCCCATGTCGGCATAGTGCAGGTGGAAGGACCCCCCGACCCCCTTATAGGGGGAGTTCGGATTGTCGTTGAGTCCTTCGAGGTGGGCGATGCGCTCGCGATAATCGACGGAGCTGCGACGGATGATGCCGTGGACTTCGTAGCCCTTGGCGAGGAGGAACTCGCTCAGATAGGAGCCGTCTTGACCAGTGACGCCGGTGATAAGGGCGACAGGTCTGGACCTCCCAGCCTCCTTAAAGGAGGAGTTTTTTTCTTTTCCCATATTTCTCTATATAGTAATGATAAAATAATAAATTGGTCTTTTTGAAGTCACGAATTATCATGAATTATCACGAATTTTTCCATGAATATTTTTTGATAATAAGGAATTTATGAATAATTCGTGGCAATTTGTGATAATTTATGACAAAAAGTCTTTTGCACCAAGTTATTATTACGTTTTCAGTATCGAATAACACCTGCTCATTGGTAAAGCGGATTACTTTATAGCTCTACAATGAGCATTGATTTGCGAAAGAAAAAGTAATCTTTCTGCAAAGGAATCCCCCCTTTAAGGGGGTTAGGGGGTCCCCTTATACCACTCGAAGAGCCTCCGCACACCCTCCTCGATCTCGACCTTGTGGGTCCAGCCGAGGCGGTGGAGCTTGGTGACGTCGATGAGCTTGCGCATGGTGCCATCGGGCTTGGTGGCGTCGAAGAGGATCTCGCCCTCAAAGCCACAGGCCTGGACCACCAGACTGGAGAGCTCGCGGATGGTGAGCTCCTTGCCGGTGCCTACGTTGATGTGGCAGTTACGGATCTCGCCCAGCGAGGGGATGGCACCGCCACGGCCGGTGGAGTGGTTGCGATCCACGATGCCATCGGCTGACACGCCATAGTGGACACTCGAATACTTCTCGATGCCGATGATGTCGGAGAAGTTGACGTTGAGGAGGATGTGGACGGAGGCATCGGCCATGTCCTCGCTCCAGAGGAACTCGCGTAGAGGGGTGCCTGTGCCCCAGAGGGTGACGCGGTTGTTCTCGATGCCGTACCACTTGAGAACACAAAGAATCTCTGCCTCAGATGAGGTGCCGTTAACGACAATGCGGATGTTATTTTCTTTTGAACACGAATTATCACGAATTGACCACGAATTTTCCATTAGTTTTTCTTTCTCAAGCCATTCCTTTGACAGGTTAGCTCCCACTGGACGGATGGAGAGATCCTTGCGAATCATATCCCAGTTGCCGTCATGGATGAGCTTGGCGAGATAGACCTTGCGCATCATGGCAGGCATGACATGACTATTCTCGAGGTGGAAGTTGTCGTTGGGGCCGTAGAGGTTGGTGGGCATCACGGCGATGTAGTTGGTGCCGTACTGCAGGTTGTAGCTCTCGCACATCTTGAGGCCGGCAATCTTGGCGATGGCGTACTCCTCGTTGGTGTATTCCAGTTCGCTGGTGAGGAGGCAGTCCTCCGTCATGGGCTGGGGAGCATTCTTCGGGTAGATGCAGGTGGAGCCGAGGAAGAGCAGCTTCTCCACGCCATGGGCGTATGCCTCGCTGATGACGTTGCACTGGATCTTCATGTTCATCATCATGAAGTCTGCGCGATAGAGCGAATTGGCCATGATGCCACCCACGAAAGCGGCAGCGAGGACAACGGCATCGGGACGCTCCTCGTCGAAGAAACGTCTGACGGCATACTGATCAGTGAGGTCAAGCTCCTGATGCGTACGTCCTACCAGGTTGTGGTAGCCTCTGGCCTTGAGGTTATTCCAGATGGCGGAACCTACCAGGCCACGGTGACCTGCTATGTATATCTTGCTGTCTTGTGTCATAATCGTGATAATATGGGCGCAAAGATAATGAATATTTTGATAGGTTGGTATAAAAAGGTGGAAAAAAAAGAATGCAAGGGGCGAAATGGGTGAAAATGTGGCACGTGGAGGTGATTTTGGGGGTAGGGATGAGTAAGTAATTATAGGGTGGAATGAACCACCTGAATAATACTTACTCAAAATGATCAAAAAACAAAAAGAAGAGAGCCGGGACGAACTGTTTCTGGCGGTGTGTTATCTGAACAGGATGGGCGTGTCGAGGATGCGACTGGCCCAGGAGTATGAACTTTCGAGAACGAAGTTGAATGACATTGCGCATGGAAAGGGGATCAGTTCGAACCACAGGAAATACGAATGCGCGCTGATGCAGGCTCTGTGCGATGTGCTGGACAAGGCCACCCGGTGCGGAGGCAGGGTCATTACGGGCTGCCGGCCGTTCTCCGAGGAGGAGATCCGCGAGGTGATCATCGAATATGCCCGCGTGCACTTCGGGCTGCCACACGATGCCAGGATATGGCGCAAAATTGAGTAATCAGGCGGGGGTGCGCGACTTGCTGGACAACTTCACTGACCATGCAGGACTGCTGCGTGGTCAGGGGTGTTGCGTGGGTTTGGGAAAATGTGTAACTTTGCGGGCGAGGAGGCGAGGCGATAAAGCAACGAGGCAACAAATAAAAATTATGCAAAGTATGAACAAGATTGAATTACTGAAGCAGTCGGTGGAAGAGCAGCTGAACACGCCCATCGACATGCACCCGGAATGGGCAGAGCTGCGCAAGCAGATCGAGACGTTCTTCATCGAGCGCGACACTGTGCTGCCGGCACAACGTCACCTGATGGAAATCAACGGCATCCGATGCTTTCCGCGCGGCGATATCGTGGGCATCTCGGGCAAGGAGAAATGCGGCAAGACCACCGCCTGCCGCATCCTCGCCACGGCATTGCTCAAGGGTGAACACTTCGGCATCCGGGCGCTGGAACCGGACACGCGCATCCTCTGGATCGACACCGAACAGGCCCGCACCTCGACACGCTCGCTGGCGCGTGCCATCGACCTGATGTGCGGCTTCGAACCCGGCACGGAACGCATCCGTTTCCTGAACCTGCGCGAATGGCCCGAGAAGGGGACGATGCTGGAGGGGCTGCACGTGGTGTTCGACACCTTCAGCCCCGACTTCGTGGTGCTGGACGGCATACGCGACCTGATACACGACTTCAACGACGTGTGTGAGTCGGCCAACGTGGTGCTGGAGTGCATGCGCCTCTCCTCGGGCGTGTGCGAGGAACAGGGACGCGAAGCGGGACTGCACCCCCGTCTGCCCTGCAGCATCGTGTGCATACTGCACCAGAACAAGCCGAAGGATGACAACAACATGCGCGGACACCTGGGCACCGAGCTGGCCAACAAGGCTGGCGAGGTATGGGAATCGACACGCGATGACGATGACGTGTTCGCCTTCACCCAGCTACGCTCCCGCACCCGTCCGCTGAAGGAGCCGATCACCTTCAAGGTAAATTCGCGCAAATATTGTGACAACCAAGGCGTCACGGAAGAAATCGGCATCCCCGAACCATGGTGTGCGGGCAACGGCGAACAGGAACAACTCGGTTTGCAAAATTCAGGCTTCAGGAGCCAAAGGCCAGACCCGAACATCGTTTACACGACAATCGGCGAGTTCCCCAAAGATGCCAACACCGCGGCGTGGCTCTTCTGGAAGATAATGGGCTTCAGGGCGTGGCGCTACGACGAGATCAAGCGGCAGTTTGCCCTACAGTATGACTTGCACTGGAGTGCTTTCAACGAGCTGCGAGCCTTGATACCGAACTATCTGGCCAAGGACGACGAGGATCGGCTGTGGCACTACCAGGGACCAGTCTTCGACGAAGAGTGAGCCTCGTCAGGAGGCCCTCCATCCGCTCCTATATTCGTGTAATTCAGGCCCCCTTTAAGGGGGGCCATGGAATTACGAATATGTGCGATGGGGACTCCTGCGGTCAGAGGTCAGGAATTAAATGGTAAGGAAATAATGGATAAAGACAGACTGTTGGCTGAAACGTACGACTTCCCAGCCCTGGCACGCACGCTGCACGGCCTGGGCATCAACCTGGCCGAGAGCCGGAGAGAATGGCTGAGCCTGATGATGTCGATGGCGGGCGGTGGCGAGGAATTGCTCGACAGCTTCCTGCTGCTCGCCTCGATGGGCTCAACCTACAAGAGGCGCGAGAGCCGTCGCGAATTCCTCAAGGCAGTACGCAAGAGCAAAGACGAGGCCCTGGGCTACCTGCTGAAACGGAGCCGTGAGGCAGGCATCGAACTGAGGAGGTTTCGCTTAGAACAAGCCCCCACCCCCGCTCAGAACAGAGCCCCGGATCTCCGACACTCCACCCACACCCCCCTCAAACCCCTCAAACCCCTCAAACCCCTCAAACTTTTCGAAC
>JAZQPJ010000018.1:0-61022 GCA_045628525.1 Bacteroidales bacterium | reverse complement strand
AATCAAGAAGACCATTACCCTGAGCGATGGACGTACCATCACTCTTGAGACGGGTAAGGTAGCGAAGCAGGCAGATGGTGCCGTAGAGCTTCGCATGGGTGGCACGATGTTGCTCGCCACCGTATGTACAGCACGTACCGTGACTCCAGGTACCGATTTCATGCCTCTGACTGTGGAGTACAAAGAGAAGTATGCATCAGCAGGTCGTTTCCCTGGCGGCTTCACCAAGCGCGAGGGCAAGGCAAGCGACTATGAGATCCTCACCAGCCGCCTCGTTGACCGTGCGCTTCGTCCACTTTTCCCAAGCAACTATCACGCCGAGACTTTCGTCAACGTGACTATGTATAGCTCCGACAAGGAGAACCAGCCTGATGCCCTTGCTGGCCTTGCAGCTTCTGCAGCCATGGCCGTTTCGGGCATTCCATTCGAGGGTCCTATCTCTGAGGTTCGCGTGGTTCGCATCAACGGCGAGTTCGTGATCGACCCTACCTTCGAGCAGATGAAGGAGGCCGATATGGACCTGATGGTAGCTGCCACCTACGACAACATCATGATGGTGGAGGGCGAGATGGAGGAGTGCAGCGAGCAGGATCTGCTCGGCGCACTCAAGGCTGCCCACGAGGCCATCAAGACCCACTGTCTCGTACAGAAGGAGCTCATGGAGGCTGTCGGCAAGCCAATCTTCGAGTACTGCCACGAGGTGAACGACGACGAGCTCCGCGCCGACGTCAAGGCCAAGTGCTACCAGGGTTGCTACGACATTGCCAAGAGCGGCAACAAGAACAAGCACGAGCGTGAGGCTTCGTTCGAGGCCGTAAAGGAGGCTTACATCGAGGCTCTCCCTGAGGAGAAGAAGGAGGACGAGGAGTGGCTCGGCATGATCGACCGCTACTTCCACGACGTAGAGCGTGAGGCCATGCGCCGCTGCGTGCTCGACGAGGGCACCCGTCTCGACGGTCGTGCATTGAACGAGGTTCGTCCTATCTGGATCGAGCCAGATTACATCCCAGGCCCTCACGGTTCGGCTATCTTCACCCGTGGTGAGACACAGGCACTCGTGACCTGCACCCTCGGCACCAAGATGGACGAGAAGCTCGTTGACGACGTACTGCGCTACGACTACGACAAGTTCCTCCTCCACTATAACTTCCCTCCATTCTCAACCGGCGAGGCAAAGGCACAGCGTGGCGTCGGCCGTCGTGAGATTGGTCACGGCCACCTCGCCTGGCGTGCCGTGAAGGGCATGATTCCAAAGGATTTCCCTTACACCGTACGTGTGGTTTCTGATATTCTCGAGTCGAACGGCTCTTCATCAATGGCCTCTACCTGCGGCGCTACCCTATCGATGCGCGACGCCGGCATCCAGATGATCCGTCCTGTCAGCGGCATCGCCATGGGCTTGATCAAGGACGAGGATGGTCCTAAGTACGCTGTCCTCTCAGATATTCTCGGCGACGAGGATCACCTGGGCGATATGGACTTCAAGGTATGTGGTACCGAGAAGGGCATCACCGCCACCCAGATGGATATCAAGTGCAACGGCCTCTCATACGAGATCCTTGAGAAGGCACTCCTCCAGGCTAAGGAGGGTCGCGCTCACATCCTCGGCAAGATGCTCGAGGCCCAGCCAGAGGTTCGCGAGGACCTCAAGGAGCATGCTCCACGCATGGTTGCCTTCGACATCGACAAGGAGTTCATCGGCGCTGTGATTGGCCCTGGCGGCAAGATCATTCAGGGCATCCAGGAGGAGACCGGTGCCACCGTCACCATCGACGAGACCGACGGCAAGGGTCATGTGGCTGTCTCTTCGGCCAACAAGGCAAGCATCGACGCTGCCGTGGCCAAGATCAAGGCTATCGTGGCTATCCCAGAGGAGGGCGAGATCTATACCGGCCCTGTCAAGAACATCCAGAGCTTTGGCGCATTCGTCGAGTTCATGCCTGGCAAGGATGGCTTGCTCCACATCTCAGAGATCGACTGGAAGCGTTACGAGACCATGGAGGAGACCGGCATCAAGGAGGGCGACGTGCTCACCTGCAAGCTCCTCGAGGTTGACAAGAAGACCGGCAAGTTCCGCCTCTCGACCAAGGCCCTGAAGCCAAAGCCAGAGGGTTACGTTGAGCCAGAGGCTCGTCCTCGTCGTGAGGATCGCCCTGAGCGTCCACGTCGCGACTTCGGCGACCGTCCACGTCGCGAGGATCGTGGTAACAACCCTTTCCGCGAGGCTTTCGGCGACCGTCGTCCTCGTCGTGAGGATCGTCCTGAGCGCCCACGTCGCGACAATAACGAGTAAACATGAACAACCCATACTTCTATCGTCCGCAACCCTCCTCGTTGAGGGCTGCGGATGATGTTTTTAGGCAGATAGCGGCGCGTCCGCAATGGCAGGAACTGTTTAGCCAGGGCAAGATGCTGGGCGTGCTCGTCTATTCGCGCGAACCATTTAAATATATATGTGCGTATAGCGGAGTCGTCAACGGATTGGACGATCCTGAGCGCTTCTTCGTGCCGCCCATCTACGACCTGCAGCGACCCGACGACTTCTACCTGCAGAAGGACGCCGAGATCTCTGCGCTCAACGCCTCCATCTCCTCGCTCGTGCTCAAGCAGCAGCTGGCCACCGACAAGGCGTCGCAAAAGAGCATCGCCCGCCAGATACAGGAGCAGAAGGAGCAACGCAAGCTGATGAGCATCGCCCTGCAGCAGGAGATCTTCTCGCACTTCAGCTTCATCAATCCCCGGGGACAATACAAGAGCGTCATCGACATCTTTGCTGACGCCCGCCATGCCTTGCCTCCAGGTGGAACGGGCGAATGTGCCGCCCCTCGCCTGCTGCAATACGCCCTGCAGCATGGTCTCGAACCGCTCGAACTGGCTGAGTTCTGGTACGGGCGTTCTCCGCGTGCCACACTTCGCGTGCATGCACAGTTCTACCCTTCGTGCATCGAGAAGTGCAGCCCCATCCTCGATTACATGCTCGATGGCATCGATTGCGAACGGGCAGCCGAGGCCGAAACGCCGCTCCCCATTCGCAACCTGTCCATTCTCTACGAAGATGACTATCTGCTGGTTTGCGACAAACCGGCTGGAGCGCTTTCGGTTCCCGGCAAGGTCGATGGTCCGTCGGTCGAATCGGTTCTTCACGAACTCTATCCCTCGGTCAAGGGTCCTATGCTTGTGCATCGTCTGGATCAATCCACTTCGGGCCTCATGCTTGCTGCCAAAGACGCCCAGACGTACAAGACCCTGCAGCAGGCGTTTCTCACACACGACGTCCGCAAAGAATACCTTGCCCTGCTCTCCGGCCGGCTTCACAGCCGCCAGGGCATCATCAACGTGCCTATCTGCCCCAATCCCGACGACCGTCCGCGCCAAATCGTGGATTTCACCTTTGGCAAGCCTGCGGTCACGTTCTATGAAGTCATCGGGAATGAGGATTTAGGAATGAGGAGTGAGGAATCAAGTATGTTGGGCGGCAGCCGGACACTCGTGCGCTTTCAACCACTTACCGGCCGCACGCATCAACTCCGCATGCATGCCGCGTCGCCTTTCGGCTTGGGTTTGCCCATCGTCGGCGACCGCATCTATGGCGGAGAGCCTGCACCAAGGCTCATGCTTCATGCGCACAAGCTGAGTTTCAGACATCCGGTCACTAATGAACCGATTTGCGTGTCAACCTCTTGGTTATAAAATAATCCCACCCTTGCTACAACAAGCTGTAACAAGGGTGGGGTTAGTATTTATCGGCAACGACAAACTTAGATCATCGCCATTTATTATTTACGATTCACAACCCGCATTACTCAGCGTTGGTGAACGTGGTGTAGCCGGCAACCTCAGCAATCTTGCGAGGCAGGTCGGCGTTGTCGTTGTGACCGGCGAAAGTCTCGGCACCTACGCCGATGGCAAATACCGAAACCAAGCCGGCTGTATGTGCGCCACTCGTCCAACCCAGATGAGCGCGGGTGTTGAGCAGACGGACGGCAGCAGCAGCCATTGGCTCGTTGGCGCTGTAGAGGTTCTCCTCGTTGGCCATCTTGCCCACGAAGCTCTTTTTGTAGAGATCCTTGAGCATGACCTCCTCGTCCTTGCTGATCTCAACGCCTTGCCAGAAGCCGAGGTCGTTGCTGAGCACCTCCTTGACCTGCTCCCACTTCACGCGGTTGCGTGTCTCGCTGCGGAGTGTCTGCAAGTGGCGGGTGATCTCATCGACCGAACACTTCTGATGCTGAAGCAGCTGCAGGTTGTTGGCATAGCCGCCGGCGTTGTTGCCGATGGTGAGGCCGCCGGTCTCGTGATCGGAAGTCACCACGATGAGGGTCTCGTCGGGATGCTGCAGATAGAATTCGTAAGCCACGCGCACGCACTCGTCTGCAAGGAAGAACTCGCTGAATGTGGTGGCTCCATCGTTGGCGTGGCAGGCCATGTCGATCTTGCCGCCCACCTCGTTCATCAGGAAGAAGCCCTTGCCGCCCATTGCCTCCGAACGACGGTAGAGGAAGTCGGTCTCAGCCTTCATCACGTCGAGCACAGAGAGCTGGCCCTCAGGCGCATCGATGTTGTAAGGGAAGGCGTAGGCGCCGCCATTCTTCACCACCTCCATGTCCTGGAAGAGTATCATCTTCTGCGCGCCCTCGTTGGCCTTGGTCTCATAGTCGGCGTATGTGCCGCGCGAGATCACGTAGCCGTTGTCGGCAAACACCTTGTACAACTCCTCGCGGATCTCAGGCGTGTTCTTGCCACGCTGCAGGTTGATGTCCGAACCGCCGAAGAAGTCGAAGCCGGTGGTGGGCAGGGTGCAGGCGATCTCGTAGTAGTGGTTACGATCCGACTCGTGACCATAGAAGGCGCCTGGGGTGGCATGGTTGACGTTCACGCTGGTGGCCACACCCACAGGGAAGCCCATCTCATGGGCGCACTCGGCAATACTGCGTACAGGCACGGTGTCAGGGTTTACGCCCAGAGCACCGTTGTAGGTCTTGTGACCGGTAGCGAGGGCCGTACCCGAAGCGGCCGAGTCGGTGATGCCGCTCGAATAGCTGTAGGTCGAAGCCATACCAACCACAGGGAACGAGGCCATGCAGCTGGGAACACGTCCCCAACGGCCTTCGAGTTCTGCCTGATACATTTCTGCACCAAGCACTACGTTGACACCCGTACCGTCGTTGATGAGATAGAACACGTACTTGGGCTGCTTTGGTTGCTGCTCCTGCTGCTGGCACGAGCTGAGTGCGATTCCGCCAAGGGCCAGAAGGCTGGCGGCAAGAATAAGGTTGGTATGCTTCATAATATAATAATGTGTAAAATTGTCTGTATATAATAATGTGTAAAATTGTCTGTCAAAAAAGTGCCTGTGAGCAATTTCGCGGCTTCGGTCCTACTTCTTGTAGGGATTGTTCACCCTGTCGGCATTACGTGCAATAAAGTCCTTCCACGATTTGGCTCCTCCCCCGCCAATGCCCGTCGGACGCGAGGTGATGTAGTGGTGCGTCAGGGCGATGGCAAGGGCATCCGAGGCATCGAGCTTCTGGCCGGCAAACATCTCGTCAGTCAAGTGCAGCTGCCGCTTCACCATCTCGGCCACCTGCTCCTTGGCGGCGTTGCCGTTGCCCACAATCGAGATCTTGACCTTGGCAGGCGGGTACTCGAACACGGGCAGGTCGCGCTCCACGGCGGCGGCCATCACCACGCCCTGGGCACGGCATAGCTTGATCATCGAGTTGGGGTTGATGCCTACGAAGGGCGACTCGATGGCGAGCTCGTCGGGATGGTACTCGTTGATGAGCTGCAGCACGCGCTCGTGGATGCGTTTCAAGCGTAGGTAGTGGCTCTCCACCTTGGCAAGGGTGAGCACGCCCATCACGATGAGCTCGGGTTTGCGTTGCTCGATCTTAAGCAACGCATAACCCATCACATTGGTACCGGGGTCGATGCCGAGGATGATCTTCTCAACCTCCATAGCTTATTCGTTGGGCATAAGCTGGAGGAAGGTAGTATCGGCCAACTGCTCATCCTCAAACATCTTGTAGTATGCTTCAACCTGTCTCATGTAGTCCAAACGACCGCGCATCAGCTGGCTGTTGCGAATCTCCTCAGGGTAATCATTCAGGATTTCGTTCAACTCCTCCGACGATTGCACATCGGCGGTCTTATAGTTGACGGCATAGACGGCACCCAGCTTGCCCTCGTAGCAATTATAAAATGAATCGAGCAAATGGGTTGTCTGTGCGCGGAAGTCCATATAGAGATCGGTCATCACCGAATCCGAAATCACGCCACCTTCGCTTTCGTTGGCAATGGTGGACATCTTTTCGTATACGTCCTCCTGCAGATCCTGCAACACGCCGTCCAGATCGGTCATCATGTCGTTGGTCGATGTGCCCGATGCAATCAGGGTGGATTCGTTGATGGTGATCTGGATGTCACCTGGTTCAAGGGCGATCATTCCCACGCAGATGTCATTGGCCAGATACACGAAGAAAGGATGACGCTCATCCACGTTGCCAGAGAATGAGAATCTGTTGTCAGAAATCTCGACCGAATCGATCGGGGCACCTTCCAGATCGAGCATATACACCTGCCACCCTTCGAATGAAGGTGTGGCAATGATGGTATCGCCCAACTGCAGCGAATCGGGCATATCGATGACACCGGAGATGGTGTAGGGTTTGTCGTGCGAACAGGATGCTGCAAGTATAAGGCTGGCAACGAGTGCCAAGGGAGTTTTACGCATTCTATTTTGTGGTTAATTTGTTTTTCGAAGAATCGAATTGTCGAAGTGTCGGAGTCTCAGTATTTATCAGACCTTCAATTTCTGCAACTGAGCATAAAGCTTCTGCACCGGCAGGCCCATCACGTTGAAGTACGAGCCCTCGAGCCGTTCCACGCCCACATAGCCGATCCATTCCTGGATGCCATAGGCGCCAGCCTTGTCGAAGGGGCGGTAGTGCTCGATGTAGTAGTCGATCTGCTCGTCGGTCAGGTGGGCGAAGGTCACGTCTGTGCCGCACACGAATTCGATGTGGTCGATAGCGCTGCGAAGACACACAGCGGTATAGACCTGATGGGTGCGTCCGCTCAGGGCGCGCAGCATGCGGTGGGCTTCGGCGGCATCGTGGGGCTTGCCCATCTCCTCGCCGTTGCACCACACGATGGTGTCGGAGGTCACCAGCACCTCGCCCGGCTGCAGCTCCATGTCGTAAGCGCTCATCTTGAGCTTGGCGATGTGCAACGGGATGTCGGCGCCCTGCAGGTGGGCAGGATGCGTCTCATCGATGTCGCGCAGCTTCACCACCTCCATCGGTATGTCAAGGCCCGCCAGCAGTTCGCGTCGGCGTGGGCTATTACTTGCTAATAGGAGTTTCATATTTTTTAATGTCTTACCAGCCGAAGGCCGTGGCGTTCGACATCCACTTGCCCTGGGCCTTGAGCACCTGTTCGATCACGTCGCGAGCCGCGCCATAGCCGCCGTTGCAGGGGCTGACGTACTTGCTGATGGCCTTAATCTCGGGCGCAGCATCGGCCGGACACACGGGCAGACCTACGATCTGCATCACCTCGAAGTCCGGAATGTCGTCACCCATGTAGAGCACCTCCTCGGGCTGCACGCCGGCCTTCTGCATCAGGTCGTACAGATCCTTCACCTTGACCGACGAGGCGATGTAGATGTGCTGCACATGCAGGTACTCGTAGCGCATCCTGACCTGATCGCCCTTGCCACCCGTGATGATGCCCATCTGCAGACCCATCTTCACGGCTAGCTGTATGGCATAGCCGTCTTTGATGTTGAGAGTGCGCAAGGGCTGACCCTCGGCGTCCATGGGAATGGTGTTCGCTGAGAGCACGCCATCGACGTCAAAGACCAGCGCCTTGATTTTGGTTAAGTCGTAATTGATCACTAATTATGAATTATGAATTGTGAATTATTCGATCACGGTCACCCATCCGTGCACATCCTCGATGTCGCCATACTGGATGCCGCGCAGGTGGTTGTAGAGCTGGGTGCAGATTGGGCCTGGCTTCGAATCCTCCAGGATCTGATAGGTCTTCTCCTCGTCCAGGTCGTCGATCTTATAGA
Organism: Bacteroidales bacterium; assembly: GCA_045628525.1. GTDB lineage: Bacteria > Bacteroidota > Bacteroidia > Bacteroidales > UBA3663 > Liminaster. The sequence goes on along the minus strand of JAZQPJ010000018.1, from coordinate 52,945 downwards.
TTGGCGCAATCACGGCGGCGGTACCACACATGGCAGCCTCGTCGAGGAATGCGAGCTCCTCCACAGGCATAGGACGAACCTCTACTTTGTAACCGAGGTCACGGCAAACCTGCTGGATGGACATATTGGTGATCGAAGGCAGGATTGACTCTGAATCAGGCGTTACGTAGGTGTTGCCCTTGAAGCCGAAGAAATTGGCAGGGCCGCACTCGTCGATGAACTTCTTGCTGCGGGCATCGAGGTAGATCACGGCAGCATAGCCCTTCTCATGAGCCAGCACGCCCGAAGCGAGCGAAGCGGCGTAGTTGCCACCCACCTTCACACGGCCGGTACCGAGCGGAGCAGCACGGTCATAGCCGCGCATGATGCAGCATGGAGTAGCCTTGAAGCCATCCTTGAAGTATGGGCCGACAGGCATCACGAACACGATGAACTCGTACTGATCGGCAGGTGAAACGCCTACCTGAGGGCCGGTGCCGAACAACACAGGGCGGATATACATCGAGCAACCGGTCTCGTAGGGTGGAACCAGATCCTCGTTCAACTTCACAACCTTCTTGACAGCCTCCTCAAAGAGTCCGTCTGGGAGTGGCTGCATCAGGATGGTGCGACAGGTGTTCTGCATGCGCTTGGCGTTCTCGTCGATGCGGAACACGCGGATCTTGCCGTCCTTGCCACGGAATGCCTTCAGGCCCTCGAAGCCTGCCTGGCCGTAATGGAGCACGGTAGCGGCCATGTGCATGGTCACCTCCTCGCTCTCTGATACTCGTAATTCACCCCATGCACCATCCTTCCAGGTGCAACGTACGTTGTAAGGAGCCTTGCGGTAGCCGAAGCCAAGTGAGCTCCAATCAATCTGTTCTGCCATAATAATAATTAGTTTCTTTAGTATTTTACGCGGCAAAGTTAATAAAATTTCCCATACGTTGCTCATTTTTCTTTGCAAAAAATGTCATTTGGGGCGAAAAAAGCCGTTTTTGGCCAAAAAACCACAAGAAAATTTGGTCTGTATGCAAAAAAATGCTATCTTTGCACCCGCTTTTTGAAATTAACATCTAAAAGTCCGGACGCATCGGCTGGGAGTAAGACTCCAATATAAAGCCCGGCGTCCAGCCGTCAGGCAAGGCTGTGCGATGGTAGATTGCCGAAAGCAATTAGAGTAACACATTATTAATTACAAAAAACAAAACAATCATGAAGGAGTATTCACTCTGTGGCACCAAGCGTGCCGAGGCTGGCAAGAAGGCTGCTAAGCAGCTCCGTGCTCAGGGTCTCATCCCATGCAACCTCATCTGCAAGGAGGGCGCACAGTCATTCACCGTTAAGGCTGCTGATCTCCGCAACCTCATCTACACCTCACAGGTTTATGCCATCAACCTCAACATCGACGGTGCTGAGTGCAAGGCTATCATCAAGGAGTCTCAGTTCGGTCCAGTAAACGATGAGTTGCTGCACATCGACTTCCTCAAGTTCAACCCAGAGGAGCCAATCACCGTTGCTATCCCTGTTAAGCTCGAGGGCTTTGCTGAGGGTGTTAAGGCTGGTGGTAAGCTGGTTAAGCAGGTTCGTAGCCTCACCGTTAAGGGTCTCTACACCGACATCCCTGAGCGTCTCGTTGTTGACGTTACCTCAATCGAGCTCGGCAAGACCATGAATGTGGCTGCCCTCAGCTACGAGAACCTCGAGATCCTCAATGCCAAGAGCGTTATCGTTGCTGGCGTTAAGGCTACCCGTGCTTCACGTAACAAGTAATGAGGCCTCGACCCGACCTTGGGTCACCACAAACAAAACAATCCTCTTCCCTCCCATTGAGGGAGGAGGATTATTTTTTGAATTGATAATCGATAAACAATGAAATTCCTTATCGTTGGCCTCGGCAACATCGGCGAAGAGTACTGGGGCACCCGTCATAACATCGGCTTCCGCGTGGTCAACGCCCTGGCCGAGGCGCACGAGGCTCGCTTCGAGGAGAACCGCTATGGCGCTACCTGTGAGTTCCGTGTCAAGAACCAGCAGCTGCTGCTGCTCAAGCCCAGCACCTACATGAACCTCTCAGGCAATGCCGTGCGCTACTGGATGCAGGAGGAGAAGATCACCCTCGACCATGTGCTCATCATCTGCGACGAGATCAACCTCCCCTTCGGTCAGCTCCGTATGCGTCAGAAGGGCTCCGACGGCGGGCACAACGGCCTCAAGGACATCATCGCCAAATGCGGCGGCCAGAACTTTGCCCGTCTGCGCTTCGGCGTGGGTGGCGACTTCCCCAAGGGCGCGCAGGTCAACTGGGTGCTCGGCCACTTCCCCCAGGAGGAGGAGAACCTGATGCCTGAACGTCTGGAGGTGACCACCAAATTCATCGAGGAGTTCTGCCTCGGCGGCGTAGTAAATGCAATGAACAAGTATAATGGCAAATAACGACCATTATAAATATTAAATGTCAAATGTCATGGCAAACGAAGTCCGTATCGATAAATGGCTCTGGGCCGTGCGCATCTTCAAGACGCGCACCATCGCCTCCGACGCCTGCAAGCTGGGTCGCGTCACCATCGGCGGCCAGCGCATCAAGCCCTCCAAGATGGTGAAGGTGGGCGAAGTCATCGACGTCAAGAAGCCACCCATCACCTACTCCTTCAAGGTCCTCGCCCTGGCCGAGAACCGCATGGGCGCCAAGCTCGTGCCCGGCTTCATGGAGAACGTCACCCACAAGGAGCAGCTCGACCTCCTCGAGATGAACCGCATCTCCGGCTTCATCGACCGCGCCAAGGGCCTCGGCCGCCCTACCAAGAAGGATCGCCGCGACATCGACGATTTCTCTACGCCCGAATATGTTGACGAATTCGACTTCAGCCTCGAAGACCTCGACGACCCCGAATTCTTCGAGGAAAGAGGAATTCGGAATTAGCGGTCAATACAGTTTTGAAAAGGCTGGGGAAAATTCCTCATTCCTAACTCCTGATTCCTCATTTTCTTTTTTGAGGAGCAAAAAAGAAGGTCGTCTCACGACGACCATCTTCACTAACCTTAAATCTTATACCATGAAAAACACGATGCAAAGATAGGTTTTTTTCCCGACGTTTGCAAGTTTATTCATATAAATTGACGATAATGATTCAAAAACAAACCCAAGAATCGCTCATTTGTCATTTGGAACTACCACTTTTCGAGGTAAAAGATGTTGTAAAACATAAAATTTCCATCTTCCGCCTCATTGGTGAAGAGGCCGACAAGCTCGGACGTGAGTGCTATGTGATCGGAGGATTCGTGCGCGACATCTTCCTGGGCCGCCCGTCGAAGGACATCGACTGCGTGACCGTGGGCAGCGGCATCGAACTCGCCGAGGCCCTTGCACAGCGCTTGGGCAAACGCTATACGCACCTGGCCGTCTATCGCAACTTCGGCACGGCGCAGGTCAAGCACACCGAACGCAATCCCCACACGGGCGAAGTCACCGAGATGGAGATCGAGTTCGTGGGCGCACGCCGCGAGTCCTACAGCCACGACAGCCGCAAGCCCATCGTCGAGGACGGCACCCTGGTCGATGACCAGAACCGCCGCGACCTCACCATCAACGACCTCGCCATCTGCCTCAATCACGACCGCTTCGGTGAGCTCGTCGATCCTTTCCACGGCGTCGATGACCTCGAGGCCGGCCTGATCCGCACCCCGCTCGATCCTGACATCACCTTCAGCGACGACCCCCTGCGCATGCTCCGCGCCATCCGTTTCGCCTGCCGCTTCGGCTTCAAGATCGTGCCCGACACGTTCGAGGCCATCGCCCGCAACCGAGAGCGCATCAAGATCATCTCGGGCGAGCGCATCATCGACGAGCTCAACAAGATCATGCTCTGCGACCAGCCCTCCATCGGCTGGGCTCTGCTCCAGAAGTGCGGCCTCCTGCAGATCATCTTCCCCGAGCTCCAGGCCCTCTGCGGCATCGAGAACCGAGAAGGCCGCGGCCACAAGGACAACTTCGTGCACACCCTGACCGTGCTCGATAATGTTTGCCGCGCGCAAGCCAATTCCTCACTCCTAAATCCTAAATCCTCACTCGGAGATAGTGCTTTTGACAAGAAGCTCTACCTCCGCTGGGCCGCCATCTTCCACGACCTCGGCAAGGCCAAGGTCAAACTCTACGACGAGAAGCTCGGCTGGACCTTCCACAACCACGACTACGTAGGCATGCGCATGGTGCTCCCCATCTTCCGCCGCCTCAAGCTGCCCCTGGGCGCCGAAGAGAAGTACGTCGAAAAGCTCGTAGGCATGCACATGCGCCCCATCCACCTGGCCGACGAGGGCATCACCGACTCCGCCATCCGTCGCGTCATGTTCGAAGCCGGCGACGATACCGACGACCTCATGACCCTCTGCGAAGCCGACATCACCTCCAAGATCCCCGAAAAGGTGCGCCGCTTCCTCGACAACTTCAAGATCGTGCGCCAGAAGATGGAAGAGATACAGGCCAAGGACGACTACCGCAACTGGTCGCCCCCCATCGACGGCAACGAGATCATGGAGCGCTACCACCTCTCACCCTCGCGCGAAGTCGGACTCTTGCGCGAAGCCCAGAAAGACGCCATCCTCGACGGCCTGTGCGACAACACCCGCGAGGCAGCCCTCGCCTTCCTCGACGCCAAGGCACGGGAGCTCGGCATCCTCGAATAATCGAATCCTTGATCCCCCGAATCCATCGATCCCTCGATCCATCGATCCCCCGAATCCTCGATCCATCGAATCATCGAAACATCGAAAAACAAAGAAACTATGGAACAGCAAGTCCTCTTCACCAACGATATCTGTCAGGCCCTGACCGAGTTCACCACCCAGATCGCCCACGATCGCCTGTTCATCCTGTTCGACACCACCACGCTCAAGTACTGCCTGCCCGTGGTCGCACCCTTCATGAACCAGTACGAGATGGCGCACCCCGGTCAGAAAGTCGAGACCATCATCATCGAGGCCACCGACCAGGCCAAGAACATACAGTCACTCACCGAAGTATGGCAGGCACTCAGCGATCACCACGCCACACGCCATTCGCTCATGATCAACGTGGGCGGCGGCATGATCACCGACCTCGGAGGCTTTGCTGCAGCCACCTTCAAGCGAGGCATCAAGTTCATCAACGTCACCACCACCCTGCTCGGCGCTGTTGATGCAGCCGTGGGCGGCAAGACTGGCATCAACCTCGGCTCACTCAAGAACGAAGTCGGTGCCTTCGCACCGGCCCACGCCGTGCTCATCAGCACCAAGTTCTTCGAGACCCTCGACCGCGAGAACCTCCTCTCTGGCTATGCCGAGATGCTCAAGCACGGCCTCCTCTCCGACCGCCAGCACCTCGCCGACCTCATCGCCTTCCCCATCCTCGACGTAAATGCCGATCCCGCCACCGCAGCATCGGGCACAGCACCACTCATGGAACAGCTCCTCCCCCTGCTCGAAACCTCGGTCAACGTGAAGCGCAACGTGGTGCGCAAGGACCCCTACGAGAAGGGCCTCCGCAAGGCGCTCAACCTCGGCCACACCTTCGGACACGCTTTCGAAACGTGGTGCATGCGCCAGGGCCATCCCGTCCTCCACGGCTATGCAGTTGCCTGGGGCCTCGTCTGCGAGCTCATCATGAGCCAACAGCAGGTTGGCTTCCCCAGCGAGACGCTCTACACCATCGCGCATTTTGTCCGCGACAACTACGGCCCCATCCACATCACCTGCGACGATTACGATGCCCTCTACGAGCTCATGACCCACGACAAAAAGAATGAAGGTGGCGCCATCAACTTCACCCTGATGCGCAACATCGGTGATGTAGCTCTCAACCACACCGCCAACCGCGACCAGATTGCCGTCACCCTCGACATCTTCCGCGATCTCATGGGAATTTGATGGTTTACATGTTCGTAAATCCCGCAATATTCAGTTTGCAAATTTTTTATATTATTGCGAATCTGCAGAGATGCCAACGTGTACGCGTTGGCATCTCTGCGTGTCTCGAAAGTTAACACTTCGTACGTTGTGTCAAATTCGGAGATCTGCAAGGACACATTTTCAGCTTTTTTGGTACTTTTGCCGATCCGCAGGGATGCCAACGTGTACGCGTTGGCATCTTCGTTTATCGGCAGGGATGGGAGCGCGTCCGCGTTGGCATCTCTGCACATCTGCAACTTCATTACTTCGTTCGTAGTGATGAAAGCCTCTCTGAAAATCACTTTCTCTCGAACTTTTTTTGACATTTTGCATTCGATGGAATTGATTACTCGATGCTGGTGTCGAGGTGAGACAAGGTAATGTTAACTACTAATAAATATTCTCCTTATACGAATAATGGAAGTTAAACTTTTGACAAACAGAGAAAATAGTTGAACTAAAACTTTCGTATTCGGAAATTTTCGCATATCTTTGCAGCGGCAAACAGGAAGAACGTCCAATTGCCGCTGCAATCATTTTTATATAGTAGAAAGCTATGCAAAACCATATCCTGACCAAAAGTGAAATGACCGTCATGAACATCCTGTGGGAGATGCCCAATGGCGGTACGGTATATGACGTGCTCGAGAAGTACGAGGAACCAAAGCCGGCTTATACCACCACGGCCACGTTTATGAAGATCCTGGAGAAGAAGGGTTATCTGGAGGCGAAGAAGCTCTCTGGCCGTACCTACACGTACTTCCCATTGATCAGCAAGGAGGAGTATAGTCGTCGGGCAATGAATGAGGTCAAGAAAGATCTGTTTGATGGTTCGGCCAAGTCGCTGCTCTCTTTCTTCGTGCAGGAGGAAGGATTGTCGGCCGAAGATATTCAGGAACTATTGTCACTAATAAAGAAGTAAAGTTATTGCATCTATGTTTACCTATCTCTGGCAGTCGGCACTTGTGCTAACCGTTCTCTACATACCTTTTCAGCTCTTGCTCCGAAAGGAACATTTCTTTGCTCTTAACCGGGCCATCCTGCTGGGTATTCTGTTTCTTAGCCTCGCGCTTCCCCTCTCTCGTCACACCATGCCCCGGTTCGTTGATAACTGGTTGCATCCTGAGGTCGAGATGGAGGCGGCTCCTATCATTCCATTGGGGGAATATCAGGACTGGGATGGAGACATCATCATTGAAAATGGAGATATCGAAGAACCAACGAGCATCGAAATCCATTGGACGGATCTTCTCATCGCGCTTTGGCTAATAGGGACAATCCTATTCCTTGCCTGGCACACGCGCGGCCTCTGGCGTCTTTACAAGGTATTGCACGACAAAGACAATACCCGTGAGGAACTGGCCGATGGCAACACGCTTCTGCTCACGTCTTCCGCTCTCCCGTCGTTCAGCTGGATGCACAGCATCGTGATTTCACAGGAAGATTATGCGGAGAACGGAGAGACCATCCTCACCCACGAACGTGCCCACATCGCACATCATCACAGCTATGATCGCCTGCTGCTGCTCGTGGTGCAGACGATTCAATGGTGGAATCCTTTCGTATGGCTCATGGCCGATGCGCTCTCGCAGGTACATGAATATCAGGCCGATCTGGCTGTACTCAATAAAGGCATAAATGCAACTCAATATCAACTGCTATTGATACGCAAGGCGGCAGGGCCCGCTGGCCTCGCGTTGGTCAATGGTTTCAAACGTAACAAATTAAAACTCCGTATCGTCATGATGAACAACATGATCAAACTCCGTGGAGCCAAGTGCCGCTATCTGGCATTGCTCCCAGTCGCCCTGCTGGCTTTTACCCTGACTGCCAAGGCACAAGAGAAAACATCCGAACAAGAGACAGAGCCCGTGAAGGTTGTAGGTGTGGGATTTCAAAAAGACTTTGAAATCCGAATAAAGGACAATACACTAGATCCACTCGTCTTGGTGGAAGGTGAAGTGTATGAAGACTGGAAGAACATTGATCCTGACATCATTGAATCAATGACCGTCTATAAGGAAGATAGTGATACTGTGGCACATTATTCTGCCATTTATGAAGCAGCAAAGAATGGCGTGATCATGATTGAGCTACAGGAGGGTAAAAAACAAAAACCTTATCAGAGAAAGACTGTGTCAAGCGAAGAGGCCAATGAGCATGCGATCCAGTACATTGCGGATGTTAAAGCAGGTCGAATCAAGCCAAGAGAGAATGACAGCTTTATGCAGCAGGATCTTGATGTAGCTCCAGAATTCCCAAATGGAGGCAGCTTCAAGGACTTTATCAACCATAATCTCAGATACCCGAAATCAGCAGCAGAGAAAGGCGTACAAGGTACGGTCATCGTAGAGTTCCACATCATGAAAGATGGCAGAATAGATTATGTCAAATCGTTCAGCAACGAGACGAATGACACGGATTTGGAGGCAGAAGCAATCCGCGTCGTTTCAAGCATGCCGAACTGGACACCTGGCAAGATCAATGATATGGTTGTTAATTCTTCTATGTATGTGCCAATCACATTCAAGTTGAATTCCCCCACAGAGAAGAAACATACCATTGGTGATACGCCTTATACCGAAGACATGCTTATCGTCTATGATGGAAATGTGGTCAACCTCTCAGATATCAAGGATTTGGTGCCTTCAGAATGTGGTATTAACGGCATGTCTCTTTATCGAGATGGCTATTATGTTGAACAATATATCGACAAATACCCAAAGGCAAAGAATGGTGTGGTAATGATCAATTCATTCATGAAGAATACCGAGCTCTGGGTGATTGATGGAGAACCGATGAATAGTGCGACGATGCGTCAGAAATACCCAAAAGGTTTCTATACAAAGTATCACATCCGACATACTGACCCTGAGACAATTGCAAAGTACAGCCAATATCCAGAAGCCAAGAATGGCGTGAATGTCGTGGTCACAGAAGCTAAATAGGCTAACAACTATATGTAGTTTGACGATATACTACATTGTTTATTTCATTGTGTAAGGCAAGAGGCAGCTGTATGGCTTCCTCTTGCTGCTGCGTAAACAGCTTTTCTGGAAGAACAAGTTCCAGTCGTTGTTTACTATTAAGAGGGCGATGCCCGCTGTGGAGATGTGCAAATATTAATTATTATCAAAAAGTGGCAGAAAAAGTGGCGGAAATTTGGAGCATAAGGATTTTATGCGTACTTTTGCACCATCATATAATAACAATCGCGTATGAAAACAAACAAGATAATAGCTGCATTACTGCTTGCAGCCGCTACGCTCCCGGTATCGGCACAGTCATCGAATACCGACAACTACAGCCGCCTTGACTTTCATCTGATCCTGTCCAATCCCGAATTTGAGGGCCATGGCGTTTACCTCACGGACAGCCATGTGCAGTATGGCATCGGCCTTCACAACGTGTACGGCATCAACCTCACGGGCCACAAGCTGCCGCTCTTCCTCGAAATAGGTCCCGAAGTAAACTATACCTATAAATACGAGGAGGTTGACAACTGGGACTTTGAATACCTCTATACAGAGGAGATCGAGACGCGCAGACTCAGTGTCGGCACGCCCATCGACGTTGCCTACAAATTCCGCCTCTCGGATGCCATAGCGATTTCACCGTACGCCGGCCTCAATGTCAAGTACAATGTGCTGGCCGCCACTTACTACGATGATATAAAGTTCGATGATTTCGAGGACGGTGCCAACCGTTTCCAGCTCGGCTGGAACATCGGCTTCGGTTTTTACTTCGGCAAGTTCTACCTCGGTCACCGCTATTCGGAGGACATTACCCCCTTCATCGAGAAGCATCACTCAAAGACCATCTTCCAGACTCATTACCTCAATCTCGGCATCAAGTTCTGAACTGCAAAATTATATAAGTCCGGCCCCGTATTTGGTCGGACTTCCTTAATTTTGGGAATATACAAGTTCGTTTTATACTACTATCTGCAAATCAAATATATAAAGTATCGACTAAAGCTATAACGGATATACATTATATATTTAAATGATACAAGGTATCGATATTTTCATTATCTTTGCACCCAAAAACAATACGATTTATGCAAAGGTTACACTTTTGGATTCTAACAGCCCTCTTGCTATTATCTGCTTGCAAGCAAGGTGAAGACTATGATGCCCGCGACAAGTACGAATTGCTGGCAAAGCTGTCGGAACAATATGAGGAAAAGAATCTGACCGAGCAACAGCAGGAGTGCCAGTTGCAGATGCTGGCCGAAGCGGAAGCTATGGGCGACAGCACGAGAATATCGGAGGCTCACCAGCGAATTGCAGCCACCTGCTTGGTCACCGACGAACTGGAAAAGGCAACAGAGGAGATGTTGCTGGCTTACAGCCTGGCCGCGAAGGACTCGCTGGATTATCGTGCACAGACGCTCCTGATGCTCTGCCAAATCCACCTGCAACGAGAACTTGCAGACTCCGCACGCTTCTATCTGGATGCAGCCAGAAGGATCTTGCCTGAGATCGAATCGACTGACCTCTACCGGATGTCGAACATCTATGTCATGTCGTGGGAAGACGGTGATCGGATGCAGATGGAGCAGCTCATCGGTGAATATCTCGGAGAAAGCGGACTCTACACCCGGGCAGAACTGTTACGCGAAAGGATAAGACTTCTTGAAAGACGTTCGGCATGGCATGAAGCCTGCCTGGACAGTCGGGAACTGCTTGCCCTGACCGACTCCATTGCAGACATCGAGTCATCCGAAACGATGGCGCAGATCCATGCCCTGCAACATGACCAGCAACTGGAGCAGCAACGTGCAGAGTTATCTGCCCAGCGTGCACGTCATTATCTGGTCATCATCGTGGTGCTCGTGCTCTTGCTTGTGGCGAGTGTCGCAATAATTTTCTATCGGCGCAAAGCCCGTCTCGCCCATGCCCGCCAGCTCGAAGCCATGCAGCTTGCCGAGTCGGCACAAGCAGGAGCCGAACAGGTGCAGAAAGAGAATGTGCAATTGCAGAAACTCTATTACGAACACCTATATGCCATCATACTGCCTATCCTGAATGCACGCCGTGGCAAGTCGGGACACATCGACCTCGAAGAAGGAGCCTGGGAGCTCATCGAGCGCAACACCGATTCGGTCATCCCGGGATTCACCACGAAGATGCGACGAAATCATCCGACTTTGACGACCGACGACATTCGCTTCTGCTGTCTGATCATGATGCGTGTACCCAACGCCATCCTGGCTGATGTCTATGCCATCGCGCCAGCTTCGGTAGCAGTTCGCAAGCAACGCATGAAGCGTAAACTCGACAGCGAAATTCACGAACAGACACTCGAAAACTACTTGAATCAATATCTTCTATGAAACGAATCCTTACTTTTCTGATTTGCTGCACACTCCTCCCCTTCCACATCCTTGCCCAAGAGATCTGGACGGAGGGAACTACGTGGGAATGCTATAAGACAGACTCGCTTGGAAACATATATCACCACATAACTTACAAGTTAGAGGATCCTGTCAACATAGATGGAACGAAATACTATGCACTAATCTGTATAAATGATTATTGGCAAACAACCTCTACCCGAGGATATCTACGTTCCGAGCAAAATGATATGCTTGTGTATGGACGTGTTTTCGATGAGACGGGTACATTAAGCTCTGAACAACTCATCTACGACTTTACAAAACCTTTTCAGTTGGGTGATTCAATACGATATGGAACAGACATAGGTATCAAGACGACTTACCTTGATCCTGAACAGCCAGAATTATTCGAATATTACTATGACGTGTTGGGTAATGGTGATGACTTACCTGCGTGGGATGGCTTACTATATATGGTCGGACATATTGAGGGACCACTCTATTATTTTGATACATTAGGTACCCTAGGAGAAGGTGACAAACCTAAGAAAACCAATGTCAGTCATGTACTGTTCGGCACCAAGGGTAAGAATCAAAGTGAATACGTGCCCATGCAGATCGAAATCATCCGCGTAGATGAGGGAGTGGACTATGCGGTGTCGATAAGCGGTCAAAAGATTGATGAAATCAAGGCACAGAAGCTCTTTATCTATCAAGGCAAGAAGTATATGCTGATAGAGCGATAAACAAAGGATAAACAACGATCTTATACCGCAACTTATTGTTTTCTAAACATTAAGCAATATCTACATATCCCAAACGAATATACATCGAAGGGTGGTATATTGCACAAGAATAAAAAATAGCGTAACTTTGCAGCGCACTTTCCTGAAGCGCACAATAGTTACTAACCTAAAATAATAAAAGAGTATGAAAACAAAGATTTTCGCAATGAGCATGATCCTGTCTGGTGCAAGCATGGCACAAGCACAGTCTAATGACGAGGCTTTTCAGTCGTTCGCCTTTGACCTCTTTGAACGCATGGAGTTACAGCAGGAGATGAAAAACTACCCGATAGAGAACACCGTCCTCTCCCCTATGTCGGCATGGCTGGCACTTGGCATGTTGCAGCAGGGTGCTGAGGGAACAACACTGGCAAGCATCCAACAGGCACGACACCTGACGGATGGAAATAGCGACACCAAGGAGTACGACCAAACGCTCATCAAGACGCTGAATGAGCCTGATGACTGGTACAGCTGGACAGAGAAAGAAGGTGAGACGTTGGCACATGTGCAAACACCCAACGCTTTCTGGAATGATGACCAGATCCGAGTACACACTCCTTTCGCAGAGAGCCTACAGACTTACTATAGTGCAGAAACAGGAACTCTGGACTTGCAAAAGCAGGAGTCGATGGACTTGATTGACCAATGGGTAAACGAAAAGACGTTCGGCACAATCCCGTCGCTTGGCATCGAGCCTTCTTATACCATGCGCATGTTGCTGGTTAACGCACTATATTTCCGTTGCCGTTGGCAAGAACCTTTTGAGGAATATTTTACACGCGATGAGGTATTTCATGGCATGAATGGTAACCAGGTCGTGCCAATGATGAATAAAACGCTGGATTGCATGTACGGTGAAACGGGCAGTTTTTACGCAGTAAGAATCCCCCTCGGCTTTGGAAACAGATTCTCTATGACATTTTATATACAGAATCCGTACCTCGAATGTTTTATAAGATTGAACGAACGAGAATGGCGTGAGATGCAGGACAACATGAAGATGGCAACGGTAACGATAAAGATGCCACGCTTCACCACCAATGGTGAGAGTACATTAAACGATGAACTGAAGGCCATGGGTATGAGTGATGCCTTTGGCATTTATGCCGACTTCTCGCGCATCTCCGATGATGATCAACTCCATGTGTCTCTGATCAAGCAGCTGACGCACATCGAGGTAAACGAACATGGAACCACCGCCTCAGCTGTTACATCTACAGTAGTGGAAGCAACAGGAATGTATGATGATTATGAGGAGAAGGAACTTAACCTTGATTCCCCGTTCTACTTCACCATCGAGGACGCTAAGAATCACAAGATTCTCTTCATCGGTAAAGTGAACACCATCGAAGGTGTACAGACATCTAATATTGATTGCATCAATACGGAAGAGGCTGACTATGGTGTATATTCCCTCCAAGGCATTCGCCAGGCGGGACTTCAGAGAGGCATAAATGTCGTACTGAAGGAGGGGAAAAGGCAAATTGTATATAGTGCAGAATAATAGTGTATAAAAAGCTCGTCCGCTGTCATAAAGGAAGAATGACAGCGGACGAGTTTCTTTAGTTATTCACCTCATTGGTCAGCGTGATGGAATCGACATCGGCATGATGGCGCATCTGCTCGAAGAGGGCGATGAAGTCCTGCTGGCCGTGGGCGAGGATGATGAAGTTGATGATGGTGATTTCGTCGTGGTAGTTGTACTTGATGAAGACATCGACCACATGGATGTGGTGCTCGGTGAGGTTGGCACGGAAGGGGGCGAGGTCGGTAATGATGCCGTGCGTCTTGATACGGATGATCTTGCTCTCGCCCGACTTGAAGAGGGTGGTCTCGAGCCGCTCGGCCGTCTTGAGCGCGAAGAGCACGATGGCGGCGGCCACAATAGAGATCAGATACATGCCCGCACCGATGGCAAGGCCGATGGCGGCGGTCATCCAGATGCCTGCGGCGGTGGTGAGACCCTTGACCGAACCCTTCATCTGAATGATGGCTCCTGCACCCAGGAAGCCGATGCCGGAGATGACCTGAGCTGCGATGCGTCCCGGGTCACCGTTTTTCAGGCCGAGGTATTCCTGCGGAATATAGATGGAGATGAGCATGGCCAGCGTGGCACCCATGCAGATAAGCGAGAAGGTGCGCATGCCGGCTACCTGCCCCTTGCGACGGCGTTCGAGGCCGATGGCCGAGCCGATGATAAGGCTCAGCAGGAGTTTGAAGGTGGCGCCAACGAGGTTGACGTCGTGGTCGAGTATCATATCCATGATTAATGAGGATTTAGGAATGAGGAATGAGGAATTACGGAGCGCAAAGATAGCATTTCTTTTGGTTCCATCCAAGCGTTGCTCCATTTTATTTAAATAATGTGGGCAGAATTTGGCAATGTCGCGGTTTATTTGTAAATTTGCGCGCTTAAAATTAGAATTACGATGGAGCAGAACAATCTCGACTTAGCTTACAATTATGCACAATACACCCGCCGGAACATCTTCCTGACGGGCAAGGCCGGCACGGGCAAGACCACCTTCCTGCGACGGCTGCAACGCGAGACGTACAAGCGCATGATCGTGGTGGCTCCGACGGGCGTGGCTGCCATCAACGCGGGCGGCGTGACGATACACTCGTTCTTCCAGCTGGCTCCGGGGCTGTATCTGCCTGGTCAAAACATAGGCGGCAGGGAGCAGAAGTCGAAGTATTCGTTCTCGAAGCACAAGGTGAACATACTGCGTTCGCTGGACCTGCTGGTGATCGATGAGGTGTCGATGGTGCGCTGCGACCTGCTGGATGCCATCGACGAGGTGCTGCGACGCTACCAGAACCGCAATCTGCCCTTCGGCGGCGTGCAGCTACTGCTGATAGGCGACCTGCAACAGCTGGCCCCTGTGGCCAAGGACGACGAATGGGTGCTGCTGCGCAACGCGGGCTACCAGACGCCCTACTTCTTCGGATCGCAGGCCTTGAACCGAACTAATTACACGACGATAGAGCTCACGAAGGTGTTCCGCCAGTCGGACCCCACCTTCATCAACATGCTCAATCAGGTGCGCGACAACCGCATCGACGCCCACACCCTGCAGCTGCTCAACAGCCGCTACCAGCCGGGCTTCAAGCCCAAGGACAAGGAGGGCTACATCACGCTGACCACCCACAATGCCCAGGCGCAGGACATCAACCGCATGGAGCTGATGCTGCTGCCTTCGCCCCCGATGACTTACTCGGCCATGGTGAAGGGCGAGTTCCCCGAGATGTCGTACCCCACCGACGCGCAGCTGGAACTGAAGGTGGGCGCACAGGTGATGTTCTGCAAGAACGACCCAGGCAAGCAATACTACAACGGCAAGATCGGCCAGGTGGTGAAGTGCGACAACGAGCGCGTATGGGTGCGCTGCAACCCCGATTCGCTCGACCCCGACGGCTCTGAGGAGAAGATACTGGAGGTGACGCCGCAGGAGTGGACCAACGCCAAGTACGTGACCAACACGCAGACGGGCGAGATCAGCGAGGAGGTGGTGGGCACCTTCAGCCAGATACCGCTCAAGACGGCCTGGGCCATCACCATTCACAAGAGCCAGGGCCTGACCTTCGACCGCGCCATCATCAACGCCGGCAAGGCATTCAGCCCGGGACAGGTGTATGTGGCGCTGTCACGTTGCCGCACGCTGGAGGGTATGGTGTTGAGCACCCCTATCCCACCGGGCGTGATCACAGTGGATCCGCAGGTGGTGCAGTTCAGCCAGATGCAGGTGACCCCGACACCTGAGGACTTGCGCCGCGACCGCCAGCAGTTCGTGCTGGACGTGCTCTGCCAGGTGTTCAACTTCGACCAATTGCAGATGCGTCTGAACTACGTGGTGCGCCTGATGGACGAGCACCTGTCGCGCATCTACCCCAACACGGTGAACAATGCCAAGCGCATCTGCGTGGCGGTGAACGAGCAGCTGACCGTGGTGGGACTGACCTTCCAGAACCAGATTCGTCAGCTGATGCCTCTGGCCGAGGACTACGACAGCAACAAGGTGCTGCAGGAGCGCGTGGCCAAGGGCAACACCTACTATCTGAACCACACGGCCGACCTGCTGCAGGACTTCATCGAGGCCGGTGTGCCAGAGATTGACAACAAGGTGCATCGCGAACAGCTGGAGCGCGAATTCGAGCTGCTGGAGATCGACTATACGCTCAAGATGGGACTGTTCACCCGATTCAGTACCAAGGGCTTCTCGCTCAATGATTACTGGGACGCCAAGGCCATCGCCAGCATGGACCCCGAGGAGAAGAAGGCCCAGCGCGAAAAGGCCGAGAAGGCTGCCGCCCGCAAGAAGAAAGCGGCGGAGAAGAAGGCTGCCGAGAAGGTGACCGTGTCGGAGAACGACGACATCCAGAACGAGGAGCTGTTCACCGCCCTCAAGAACTGGCGCATTAAGAAATCCATCGTGCTGAAGGTGCCGCCACCGTACATCCTGCACAACGCCACCATGATCGCCATCGCCAACCACAAGCCCGCCAACGAGAAGGAGTTGCTCCGCATGCCGGGCGTGGGCAAAAAGGTGCTCGAAACCTTCGGCAAGGAGCTGCTGGAGATTGTAAATCGCAAATCGTAAATAGTAAATCGAATAATGAAACACTCACTCATCATGGCAACCTTAGCCACCATGGCATTGGCCACCGCCTGTGCGCCAGCCACTAAGGACAGCGAGGCAGACAATGCCCCCATCATCGGCCCAAGCACCATCCAGGCCGACCACCTCACCCCCGAACTCCTGCAGGAGCTCGGCAAGATCAGCGACCTGCAGGCTTCGCCCGACGGCACCAAAGTGCTCTACGGCGTGGGCTACACCAGCGTGAAGCTCAACAAGTCGAACCGCGAACTCTTTGTGATGGACCTCAGCAACGGCAACCTGATCACCCAGATCACCAAGTCGGCCCAGTCGGAGCAGAACGCCGTGTGGAGCCTCGACGGCCAGAAGATCTTCTTCCTGAGCGCAGAGAGCGGTTCGATGCAGATGTGGCAGATGAATGCCGACGGCACGGGCCGCAAGCAGATTTCGGACTTCGACCGCGACATCGAGGGCTTCGTCTTGAGCCCCGACCAGCAGCAGGTATTGGCCATCATGGCGCTGCCTATCGAGCGCATCGACGACTCGCTCTTCGAGGGACTCGACAAGACCACCGGCCGCCTGTGGGACGATATGAACTACCGCCACTGGGACAACTTCGTGGACGACTGCCCTCACCCCTATCTGGCCAAGATCGATGCTGACGGCACGGTCAACAAAGAGAGTCTCCGCGACATCATGGAGGGCGAGCCCTACGAGTGCCCGATGCGCCCGTTCGGCGGCACGGAGTCGTTCGCATGGAGCCCTGACGGCAAGAAGCTTGTGTATGTGAGCCGCAAGGAGACGGGCACCCAGTACGCCTTCTCGACACGCTCTTCGCTCTACCTCTATGACGTGGAGAGCGGCCAGACCATCGACCTGCATCCCGGCGACCACGGCTACGACACCAACCCCAAGTTCAACGCCGACGGCTCGCTCCTCGCCTTCCAGAGCATGGCCCGCAATGGCTACGAGAGCGACAAGAACCGCCTCTGCATCATAAACATGAAGCAGGTGGCTTCGAGCGATGAACAAAACAACAAAACAACAAAAGAACAAAACAACCTCGTAGATCTGACCGCCAACTACGACAACAACTGCGACGACTACACCTGGGCACCCGACCAGCAGTCGATCACCTTCATCAGCTACTCGTACGGCACGGCACAGGTATTCTGCACCAACCTGCAGGGCGAGGTGAAGCAGCTGAGCGACGGCTCGGATCACGACTTCGGCGGCCTCTGCTATTGTGGCGACCGTCTGCTCACCCTGCGTCACGACTGGCACAACCCCAACGAGATCTTCGCCCTCAACGCCGACGGTTCAGCCACGCAGCTCTCGCACGAGAACGACATGCTCCTGGCACAGCTCGGCGACATGGGCAAATTCGAGCGCCGCTGGATGAAGTGCACCAATGGCGACTCGATGCTCGTGTGGGTGGCCTATCCTGTGGGCTTCGATCCTCAAGACCTCAAAACCTCAGAACGTCAAAACCTCAAGAAGATCCCTACCCTCCTCTACTGCCAGGGTGGCCCTGAGAGTGCCGTCAGCCAGTTCTGGAGTACACGCTGGAATATCGCCATCATGCAGGCCAACGGCTACGCCATCGTGCTGCCTAACCGCCACGGTGTGCCTGGCTTCGGACAGAAGTTCAACGAGCAGATTGCCGGTGACTTTGCCGGCCAATGTATGCGCGACTACTTCACAGCCATCGACAACATCGCCAAGGAGCCTTGGTGTGACAGCGACCGACTCGGTGCCGTGGGTGCCTCGTTCGGCGGCTATTCGGTCTATTGGCTGGCCGGCCATCACCAGGAGCGCTTCAAGTGCTTCATCGCCCATTGCGGCATCTTCAACTGCGAGTCGATGTACGGCGAGACCGAGGAGATGTGGTTTGCTGACTGGGACTACGGCGGAGCCTACTTCGGCCAGAACGGACTCAAGGAGGGCCTGTGCCACACACCAAAGCGCGGCAACGGCGGCGTGAATGCCTGCTACACCGATTCGCCACACAAGTCAGTCACCAAGTGGGATACTCCTATCCTCGTGATTCACAACGAGCACGACTACCGCATCCCTGTAACCCAGGGCATGCAGGCCTTCAACCTGGCTCGCATGCGCGGCATCCCAGCTGAGTTCCTCTACTTCCCCGACGAATGCCATTGGGTAACCAAGCCACAGAATGCCGTGCTCTGGCAGCGTGTATATTTCAACTGGCTCGACAAGTGGCTGAAATAATGGATTTGTAGCCACCTGCTGTAATGTTCAAGCATCTCATTCGTAGTTACACGTTCAAGGCTCTCATGCTGGCGTTTGTCGTCAGCATGGGCTGTTACTTCATTAATAACTGCCCCTATCCTTTCTGGGACGAGCTCGACATGTTCAGCATTGAGGAGCATTTGATCCGAACCTTGTTGCCCGACGATGAAGAGAAGTCCGACGATGCCTTCTTTATCAATGTGGGCTACGACCAGCAGGTGGTGGACTACGACATCAACGGTTGGAACACCGGCCATGTGAGTATCACCGACCGAAAGGCATTGCTTGACCTGCTGACCATAGCCGATAGCCTCGATGCGGACAAAAGGTACAAGATGATCTTTCTCGACATACGCTTCGAGCCGGGTTATCATACGGAATGGGACTCGGCACTGTTCCGTCGCATCATCCACATGCCCAATGTCTATTTTGCACATCATGCTGACGTGGGCATCGTTGCCGATTCGTTGCTCGTCAAGGCAGTGAGGAGCGACTACTTCACCACGTTGCTTAATAGCTCCTTCACACGCTACCAGTTCATCCAGGATGGGCAGGCATCGGCAGCCTTGTGTATCGACTCCATCGTCAATCACAAGACAATCCGAGAGTTCGGACCTTTCTACCTGACTGACGGCTACCTATGCCAGAACAGCCCGGTTATCCCCGTGCAGCACTCTTTTGCCGCCAACAGCAACGACGGCAGACTTCAGGACAGCTACGACCTCGGACCATTCCTCCTTCAGAACCCCGAAATGTTACAGCGTATGATGCAGGGGCGCATCGTCATCGTTGGTGATTATATTAATGATATTCACCCTACTTATCGCGGTGACATGCCCGGCTCCTATCTCATTTACACGGCATTCCGTTTCCTGAGTGATGGACGGCACAAGGTCAGTTGGTGGTTTTCCCTGTTTCAATTACTCTTCTTTACTTTCTTGTTTCGATGGTCGCTCCAGGGGCGTGATCTGACCGATCTGATCCAGTTGGATCGGCTTGTCGAAAGCCGTCTGGCTCAAAGGCTTCACATCCATCGCATTCTCGGCAGCCAGATTGTCCGTTTTGCACTTTCTTTCCTCTCCTTCGACGTGTTGCTCACTGCATCCGGCTTCGTGCTGTACATTATGTTCGGCATCATCTTCAACACGGCGTTGCCTGCTTTTGTGTTAGCTGTCACCATTTACTATAAAAAATATATCAAGTCATGAATATCCGCTACGTCTTTCTCTGTATTACAGCGCTGTTGTTCTGTACTCTATCGGCTCAGAAACTGACAATTGAGTCGATGAAAGGTATGGAAAGCATTCGCATCGGCAACAAGACATGCAAGAAGAACAGCAAGTTTGATTCCCATGATGTCATCCAATGGACGGACAATGGGCAGATGTTGTGGGTATCGGAGGATGGCACAGCGCATCTTTACCTATTGACGAGCGAATCTCTCGCTTCGGTTGGGTGCAAGACAGCCTTTGACTACATCCACAAGAATGACAAGAACAAATCCTCTGTCACTGGAACTAAAAAAATGTCCACCAGAGACTTGGAAAATGATTGTTTCAGCCAGAGATTAAATAAAGTTACCAGTTATGATGACACACGCATAGCCTTGCTGATTGGCAATTCAAACTATTTGGCAGAGAACAGTTTGTACAATCCCGTGGCTGATGTCTTAGCATTAAGCCAAAAGTTCACGCAGCTGGGTTTCAACGTCTATGTTTGTTTTGATGCCGACCTAAAGACAATAAATGAAGCTGTCAATCGTTTCGCTGCCTTAGCAACAGGTTACAACACTGCGTTGGTGTATTATGCCGGTCATGGCGTTCAGTTCAAAGACGATACCTACTTATTGCCTGTTGATGCCGTCATTGAGACTACGAGTGATATCACCGATGAAAAGCGAACTTTTGCCGCTGGACGTATTGTTTCTTTCCTCAACGATGTGGAAAATCTGTCGACTCGTCTCTTCTTCATCGATGCATGTCGCAGCGAAAAGCGTAACCTGCTGGCTTCACGTGGCGACTTCGATCAACTGCTCAAGACTAAAGAACTGAATGAAGGTGTGATTCTTTACTCCACACAGAGTGGCAATGTGGCATTCGACGTAAGTTATGCCGCCAACGACCACAGTCCTTTTGCCACCTCTCTCCTGTCGCGCCTCGACATCGAGAATATGTCTATCAACGACCTCATTACCGATGTTCGGAACGATGTAGTGTCAGCCACCAGCGACTTCGGATCGCCACAGAGCCCAAGGGAAATCTCAACGCTCTCGCATCGCTTTTATTTCAAATCCTCTTCTAACATGTCAACTCTTTCCCCTAAACAATCACTAACCTTTGCTGAGGGCAAATATGTAGGCGATACCAAGGATAAAAAAAGACATGGATTTGGAACATTTACTTATGCTAATGGAGTTCAATATATTGGCGAATGGAAAGATGATACACCTGATGGTCAGGGAACGTTGACCATACCAGATGGTACTAAATATGTTGGTGAGTGGAAGAATGGAAGTTTAAACGGTCATGGAACATATATTTGGCCTGATGGAAAAAAATTTGTTGGTGAATTCAAAAATGGTCCTATTGATGGTGTGGGAACAATGACTTGGCCTAATGGTGATCAATATATCGGTGAATGGAAAGATGACAAAATGAGTGGTCAGGGTACATATACACGTCCTGATGGATACAAATATGTCGGAGAATGGAAAGACATGAAACGGAATGGCCAAGGAACAGCTTCATGGCCTAATGGTGAAAAATATATTGGAGAATGGATCGATGATAGCAGAAATGGTCAGGGATCCATGGTCTTCTACAATGGCAATCAATATATAGGTGACTTCAAAGATGATAAGATGGACGGTCAAGGAACATTGACTGGCGTTGGAGAATTTGAAGGTTATAAATATGTCGGAGAATGGAAAAAAGGTACTTATAATGGCTATGGAACTATGTTTATCCCCGATGGTAAATGTGTCGGCACTTGGATAATGGGTATAATTGAAGATGCAACCATTTATTATAATGATGGTAGATCAGAAAAAGCCCCCAAGGGTAAAATCAAGTGGCAAAAGAAGGGAGAACGAAAAAAGTAAATGAATAATAATTGAATACCCATGATAACGATCGATACCCGCAAACTATTGCATATCCTCTCCTTGACCCCTGCCAGCCATAACATCATGCTGGTGGGGCGTCATGGCATTGGCAAGTCGGAGATTCTGACCGAATACTACGAGCAGCAGGGCATGCGCGTGGTGCCGCTGTTCCTCGGCCAGATGTCCGACCCCGGCGACCTCATCGGCTTGCCGCTGCTGGCCACAGGCGATGGACAAAATAATACACTAACAAAACTACAAAGCGACAAAAGGACTACCTTCGCCCCTCCCACCTGGTTCCCCACCGATGGGCAGTCCATTGTGCTGTTCCTCGACGAGCTGAACCGTGCCCGTCCGGAGATACTGCAGACGGTGATGGACCTGGCCCTGAACCGCCGATTGGCTGGCCAGCAGCTGCCCGCAGGCTCGCGCATCATCTCGGCCGTGAACGATGGCGAGGCGTACCAGCTCACGCAGCTCGACCCCGCACTGGTGAGCCGCTTCAACGTCTATCAGTTCTGCCCCACCGTGGAGGAATGGCTGCTATGGGCCAGCCGCCGCGAGCTCGACCAGCGCGTCATCGACTTCATCCAGAATGTCCCCTCGCTGCTCGATGGCGAACAGAACAACGACATCGACCAGGGCCTGGAGAAGAACCCCGACCGCCGTGCCTGGCGCCGTGTGAGCGAGGTCATAGCCGGCCGTCGCGACTTAGGCGAAGATGACCTGGACCTCATTGCCGGCATCGTGGGCGCACCTGCCGCCAGCCGTTTCTATGCCTTCACGCAGGGCCGGCAGATGCTCACGGGTGCTCAGGTGCTCAACGACTTTGCCGCATGCGAAGCCACCTTGCGCCAATACCGCCTGCATCAGGTGGCCATCGTGAGCGAAGGCATCTTCCGCCAGCTGGAGATCGCATACAAGTTCGGCGAGGCCGACGAGCTGCAGCAGGCACTCTATCAGCGCTATGCCGCGAGCCTGAGCGCCTACTTCTCCTTCCTTCAGAGCACCGAACAGCGCGAGTCCATCGCCTTCATCGCCAACCTTTTCGAGAGCGGCAGCTACCAGAATTCCATCCTCTTCATCACCAACCTCTGCCCGGAGATCTACGCTAAGCTGGCCGATTTCATCGTATCGATGTAAATGATTGAAGCTGCGATTAAAGACACAGCAAAAAGTAAATCATAAGTATAAAACAACAAGTCCACCCTTGTTACAACATAATGTAGCAAGGGTGGACTTGTTATCTAGTAATTATTATTTGATATTGCGAGGCTTCAGACAAGCTGCTATCCACAAACGTTATGACATTAGCTTGCGCAACTCCTGGCGATAGACCAGACACGCTGTGATAAGATAGACGATGCACTGGATGCAGAGGCCGCGGAGTTCGAAGGCGATGTCGGACAGGTCGGCACCCATGCCCATGATGCGGACGTAGCCGTGCATGCCGAAGGTGGATGGGAAGAGCCACGAGATGTAGCGCCACGCCATCGGCTCGGCAGCCACCGGCCACGACATGCCGCTGAGGAACAGCAGGGGCACGGACATGAAGATGAAGACGAGCATGGCATCTTCGCTCCGCTTGATCAGCCCCGAGAAGGTGATGCCCATGAGCACGCACGCCACGATGTAGGGGGTGACGAAGAGCAGGAAGGTGGTGTAGTCGGCCAGCCGGATGAGCGAGAACCAGTCGGTGACAGCCGAATACATGTAGATGGCTACCAGCAGGAAGACGGGGAAATAGAAGAGCAGCTTGCCCAGCACGATGCCAAGGGCGTTGCCGCTGCGTGAACCGCTGAGGAAACCGGGCTCGCAGAAGTGCTGCGGCAGGCCGATGCCACGGTTGGACTCGCGCCACAAGCCCATGGAGGTACCGATGCTGAGGAACAGCAGCTGCTGAATCATGAGCATCAGCACGGCGGGGATGAGGAAGCTGGCCACGCCGCTCTGCGGATTGTAGAGGGCCACGTAGCTGTTGGTGACAGGTGCGCGCAGCACGGCCTCCTGCTCATCGGTGGTGCCGCGCAGATAACGCTGCACCTTGATGTCGGCGTTCATCTCGAGCGACACGTTCGAGGCAGCCAGGAGCGCCGCCTTGTAGTAGAGCATGCAGCGCATGTCGGAATAGAGGGCTACGTAGGTCTGCGCACCGACGCTCAGGTCGCGACCGAAGCTGGAGGGGATGCGCATGATGGCATAGACCTGTTCGCGGCGCATCAACTCCTGTGCCTGTGCCAGGTCGGTGTGGTAGAGCACCTTGACGTCGGCGGTGGCATCGACCATGCGGGCGAACTCGCGGCTCTGGGCAGAGTGGCACTCATCGACCACGGCAATGGGCACCTCGCGTACGGTCTCGTTGGTATAGACGAAGGCATAGAGCAACGGATAGGCCAGCGGGACGAGCAGGCAGAAGATGATCAGGCCCTGATTGTGCAGCACCTGATGCAGCTCGGCGTACCAGGTTTGGAGTATATGTTTCATTTTTTATACTTTGTTTTCAGGAATGCCACGCGGTATCGGCCGATGATGGCGAAGGGAAGCAGCATGAACATTAGGAGCATCACGACATTGAACCACTGGTAACCAACGGGATAGCCGTTGAGCGCCTGATTGACGTAGAGCAGATAATAGTGGCGCAACGGGAAGAGGTTGCACGCCCACTGCAGCACCGGATGCATGGCCGACACAGGGAAGGTGAAGCCCGAGAGCGAGAGCCCCAGGATGCCCCACAGCGAGCAGACGCTCATCGAGAAGCGCATCTGGCCGATGAAGATGCCGAAGACGGTGATGGCCAGACCCTGCGACGCCATGACGCCCAGAATACCCCACACGATCATGGGCAGTAGGCCGCTCTGGCACGGGAACTCGAGGTAACGATAGAGCCACACATCGATCAGGCCGATGAACAGGCCGTAGATGAGCGTGATGGGCAGTAGCTTGCCGGCCAGGGCGAGCGTCTGCGACTGACGGGCCATCTGATAGAGCTGACGCTGTGTGCCGCGTTTCCACTCCTCGCCTATCACATAGCTGGTGCACAGCATGGTGAGGATGAAGAGGATGCCCGGCAGGATGATGTTGCTGAGATAGACCGAATAGTTGAGCCAGGGATTGCCCAGGGCGTGCTTCTCGATGACGATGGGTTGAAGGATGCCCATGGCCTGGTCGTTGGTGAGACCGCGGCCATAGAGCGACTCGCGCGTGATGCTGATGCCCAGCATCTCGGCGGCCATGCGCATGTCCTTCATCAAGAGGGCACTGGGGATGAAATAGGTCTCGTTGGTATAGAAGGAGACGTGCGGCTGGCGGCTGCTGACGGCATCTTCGGTCAGCCCCTTGGGGATGTAGAAGATGGCGTAGATCTCGCCGCGCTGCATGGCTTCGCGGGCATCGGCGAAGTTGTGGTAGTGGACCACGATGTCGGTCTGCTCCATGGCATCCATCGTGCGGATGAAGGTGCGTGTCACCTGTGTGTCGTCCTCATCGACCACGGCGGCAGGCAGGTCGGTGGGAAGACCCGACCACATGAGCGAGGTGAAGAAGATGATGCAGATGAGGGGCGCCACAAGGAGGCAGAAGAGGATCAATGGCCTGTGCAAGTAGTGCCGGACCTCGCGCTTGCTGATAGTCCAGATGGTTTGGAACATATTATTTGACAAAGGGTTGTTAAGGGTTTTAAGGGGAGTGAAAGGGGAGTGAAAGGGACGAATGTTTCAGACGTCGAATACGTATTTTTTCTCTCCTTACTTAATAACAGCTGTCATGCCGGAGCGGACATCATGGAGTTCGGTACCTTCAGCAGGAACGGCCTTGACTTCGAACATCTTGAGGTCATAGCCATCGCTGGCCTTGGTGGCCTTCCAGACGGCGAAGTTGCCGACGTTCTTGATGCGGGTGACGCGTGCCTGGATGGTCTTGTCGAAGGCGGGCAGATAGACGCTCAGCTCGTTGCCTACGGCGATGTCGGTCAGGTAGTCCTCGCGCACGTTGAAGAGCAGGCTCACCTTGCCGGTCATGGCCACGTTCATGATGGGTGCGCCCGAGCCGACAAGCTCGCCCAGCTCAGGGAAGATCTCGGTGACCTCGCCGTCCTCCATGGCCACGAGGATGGTCTCGTGGATGTAGGAGTTGACCTCATTGACAGCGCCTTGTGCCTGACGCACTTTGGCGTTGGCAGCCTTCTTATCCTCCTGGCGGGCACCATTCACGGCCATGTCATACTGCGACTTGGCAGCCTTCTCGGTGGCCACCATGGCATCGTACTGCGCCTTGGCCTCGTCGCGCTTCTGCTCGGAAATGACGCCCTTGGCAAAGAGGTTCTCGATGCGGCGGTAGCTCTTCTCTGCTACTTCGAGGCCAGCCTTGGCCTTCTGCCACATCTCGTAGGCCCCGGCAATCTGCTCCTTCTGTGCACCGTTGCGAGCCTTCTCGTCCAATGCTTCGGCAGCATCGACAAGGGCATTGGCCTGATCGAGCTTGGCAGCAACATCGGGAGCTTCGAGGATGACGAGGGTGTCGCCCTTGCGCACCTGGTCGCCTTCCTGTACGCGGATTTCGAGCACACGGCCGGGCACCTTGCTCGACACGCGGTAGTCGGTAGTCTCGACTTCGCCTTGGATCACTTCAGCGCGCTCGGGCAGACACACGCCGACTACGATGACGATGACCATGGCTATGATGATGACGGCAGCGAAAATGATGCCGATCATGGAGGTTGATTTCTGTTTCATATTTTTGGGGGTGATTTTGATTGGAATCGATTGGAATCGAGAAGTTTTGACTGGATTCGATTGGAATCGTGAAGATTCGTTGTTGTTTAGAGATTGCCTGTGGCGCGTTTCATGTTGACTTCAGCCAGGCAGCGGTCGATGCGGGCCGAAATGACGGTGGATTTGGCAGAAAGCCAGGCAGTCTGAGCTGCGATGACGTTGCTGATGGGGATGACGCCCTCCTGCATGCCCAGGGTGGCGAAGCGCAGGTTCTCCTCAGCTTCGTCCATGCTGCGCTGGGCCACCTCCTCGCGGCTGCTGGCTTCGAGCACGCGCTGGGCACACTGTGTCACCTGTAGTTCGATCTTCTCGCGGGCCTCCTCATAAGTGGTCTCAGCGATGCGGGCCTCCTTGCGAGCGGCCTTGACCTTGTAGTAACCCTCGCCCCAGTCGATGAGCGGGATGTTGACCATCAAGCCGACGCTCCACATACCCTTGAACTTCTTCTCAAAACCATTGTATAGCGATGGATTGCTCCACAGGTAGTTGGCACTGAGCGCCACCTTGGGCAGATACTCTGAGCGTGCCACCTTGACCTTCTCGTTGCTGATGCGGGTGAGCAGGTCGAGCGTGCGGAGCTCCGGACGCTGGTTCATGGCCAGGTCGATGCTCTCCATGGCGGAGTGTCGGGAGTCGCTGACGGGCATGCTGAGCACATCGTCGGTGGGATGGATGTCGGTATTGACATCGATGCCGCAGAGCTGGCACAGCAGCATGCGCGACAGGGCCAGGCCGTTGTCGATCTGAATGAGCGTGACGTCGGCCTCGTTCTTCTTGACCTTGACGCTCAGGCCGTCGGCCTTGGAGGCCACGCCTTCCTCGATGAGCTGCTGCACGTTGTAGTCGAGCGTGTCGATGAGGCTCTTATAGCTGAGTGCCAGCTCGCGCTTGCTCTCGAGCGAGACAATCTGCCAGTAGGCGGTCTCGACGTTAACCACGAGTTCCTGCATCTTCTGGTTGGCCTGCTCCTGAGCAATCTGCTCGGCATAGCGGGTGATGTTGTTGTAAGCCACGATCTTGCCGCCCATATACAGCGGCTGGGTGAGCATGATGGCGGCAGCAGTGACGTTGCGCGAATCGGTGCGAAGGGCATCGACTAACCCCTGCCCTGCCTCGTTGAGCGCAGGTACCATGCTGGTGGCCATGCCGCCCAACTGCTGCATCAGCGGTGCCATCTGCGGATTCTGCATGGCAGCGCCCTGCAGCACGGGTCCGATGGCCTCGCCCACGGTGGTGCCGATGTTGCTGAGCGCCAGCTTCTGTTCGTCGCTGAGCAGCGAGAGCTCCTTCTCGGTGCGCATGTAGGCACCGGTGGCCTCGATGCGTGGCAGATAATGGGTGAAGGCCTCCTTGCGATTGAGCGTGGACACCTCCTGCTTCATCTGCGCAATGGCCAGGTCCTTGTTGTGGCTGATGGCGAGCGACAGGCAGCTGTCGAGGCTCAGCTCGACGCTCTGCGCCCACGCCATCGAGGACAAGGCCACGGTCAAAACGGTTAAAAATGTCTTTCTCATTATTTATATATTTATTGTTTCTGTTTGGATTTCCAGTTGCAAATCCTGTCTTTGGTTGGATTTCCGGCTGCAAAGGTAGCGCATTATTAAATAGGAAAAAAGGACATTATTTCGCATTTTCTCGCCCATATTTCGCTTTTAGTCACTTTTTGGGGGCGATTTCTTGCCCATATTTCCTTTTTTTCGTACTTTTGCACCCGTAAAACGATAAACTTTCTGTCGAAAATGCACAAACTGAATCGCATCACCATCGAGCAACTCTGCTCCAACGGCCGAGCGCAGGTCCTCAGCTACAAGGGACAGCTGATGATCTCGGACCACATCGCACAGGAATACCTCTTTGAGGAACCTTGCCGCATCGACGCCATCACCATCCTGGTGTGCCTGCGCGGACGGCTGGAATACGAGGTGAACCTGGAGCAGAATGTGGTGAAGGAGCCGAGCATCCTGGTCAACATGCCCGAAAACATCATACAGTTTCTCGGGTCTGAGAATCTGGAGGCCTACGCCATCCTGGTATCGACCGATCTGATCAAGTCGATGCCCTATGACATGCTGCAACGCGCCAACAGCCTGTTGACCGTGAAGCAGCACTTCCATGCCGCCGTTCCGCTGGAGCATCTGTCGCCGCTGATTCCGTTCTACAACCTCATCAAGTTCTCGCTCTCGCACCTCACGCCCGAAACCGACGAGATCGTGCGAAGTCTGCTGCAGGCCTTCATGCTGAGCATCTTCGGCATGATGCGAACGCACCAGATGACCGAGCTCGAAGTGGACCGTACGGTGGCGCGCGGCACCAAGCAGCTGTTCGAGCGCTTCATGGATCTGCTGTCGCGCCATCATCAGCAGGAGCGACAGGTGCAGTTCTATGCCGACAAGCTGTTCGTAACGCCCAAATACCTCTCGATGGTGGTGAAGGAATACAGCGGCAAGAGCCCGTCGGACTGGATCTGCGAATACGTGATTGCCGAAGCCAAGTCGCTGCTCCACTACTCGCACCTTTCGGCTCAGGAGGTGGCCTTCAGGCTGAACTTCCCTTCACAGGCGGCATTCGGCAAGTATTTCAAGCAGAAGACGGGCGTTTCGCCACGGAAGTATGTGAGCGAGAAAGGTGGGTAATTATGCAGGTTTGCATCATGAAAAGTGATAGATTTATTAACTAAAACATCTGTTTTGGGAAAAAATCCTACGAAATGACAAAAAAGATTTAACCAAATTTGATTGTTTTGAAAAAAATGATTAAATTTGCGCGCTAAATAGAAACAACATAGACACATTAATAAGATATGAAAAGTTCCATGATTCTTGGCATGCTGGTCGTTGCATCCATGCCACTCCTTGCTCAGAACAAATCAAAGCTTCCTAAGTGGGTGTCAACAACCCCACAATCCACTCCTACCTCGCAGCTGGTGGTTAGTACCGGCAAGACCATACAGGAGGCGCGACATAATGCCATCAACCAGCTGATCGGATTGACTTCGCTCAACAAAGAGGAGAACTCGTACCAGAAGCGCTTGCTTGACAATGGACATGAGCCCATCAGCCAGCATCAGGCGCTTGTGGCTGCTGCCGAAACAAGCTCCTTCTTCCCTATTCTGGAGAAGTATCAGGAGGATGACGAGTGCTATGTATTGTGCGAAATGAGCTCAAAGAACCTGCTGGAATTCAGCGACTCGTTGCTGACAGCAGTCAAGGAGAATACCATTCAGCTCATTCAGGAGGCACGCAAACTGCGTCAGCAGGGCGACCTCTACGGCTCGGCCACCCGTTACAGCACGGCACTTCAGGGCATCATCCCGATGATTCACAAGCAGCTTTATTCCGAAGAGGGCGATCTGGTGGAAATCCTTCACAAGGAATATGTCACCAGCCTGGACGATATCGTGCTGAAGCTCGATCGTCAGGTATGCCCGATGGTCATGGGCGAAGAGGTGCCTCTTGACATTATGGTTACGGCTACCTACAACGGACTGCCCGTAAGCGCCCTGCCATTGACCTTCAAGATCACCGATGACGGCTCAGTAATCGAGAGCGTCAAGACCGATGGCAAGGGTCGTGCCAAGACCCGCATCCAGAAGGCTCCCACCAAGGAGACTGCCAAGCTTTCGGTCTATACCGATCTGCTCTCGCTCTCTTCCACCATCCCAAGCAACATGTTCTCGATGGAACTGACCCAGCACCTTGCGCTTGAACCCAAGAAAGATGTCATGACGCTGAATGCTTTCGACCCAACTCCTACCTACTACATTGCGCAGAATGACCCGCTGTATGCTTGCGTTACCGACTCGCTCAACGCCATGATGAAGCGCTCTGGCCGAAAGGCTGTCGAAAAGCAGTCGGATGCCGACCTGATCATCACGCTCGAATACAAGTCGGAGCGGGAGGGCAATGCCACCACCGGCAAGTACACGATGCAGAACCATCTGTGTGACATGAACATCGTGATGCTGGACCGCAGAACCAACGCCGAACTCGCCCGAGCAGAGAAGACGGGACTCCGACTCTTCCTGCCATCGACCTGCGACGACAAGCAGCTCGTGCAGCTTGCCCTGAACGAACTGTACAAGCGTATGCGAGTGCAGCTGCGTGCCTTCCAGGATGCCAAGTTTGACAAGCGCAAGGTCATGTACGCCGAGTCCAAGTAAAACAGGAACATTAACTTAATCTCAAACCAAACCATGTCAATCATTTCACGTATATCACTCGCTGCCGCCCTGCTGGCTCTGCCATCCATTGTGGATGCCCAGGTAATGCGCAGCCAGGTATATCAGTACTTCATGAAGGCGCAGACCCTGCAGAACCGCGGTCAGGACAGCGCTGCCATCGCCCAGCTCGATGAGATGGCCAATCTGGTGCCAGGTTTTCCACCCACCTATCTGCGAATGGCCGAAATCTACGATGGCATGTACCAGCGTTCCGGTTCGTCGGAGTCGCTTCAGGCAGCTGCCTTCATGTATCGCAAGTATCTGACGCTGGAGTTCAACGAAGAGAAGATCAAGGAACCAAGTGCCCGACTGAGAGAGTTGGAGGACCTGCTCAAGATCGCGCACTTCGAGGATGAAGAGATGAAGGACAACAAGCAGGATGCCGACGACGACATCCCTGTAGTCGTCGACATGGTGGCCGAGGAGGAACTCGCAATGGAACAGCCAGAAGCCAAGCCATTGGAACTGGTTTCGCTGTTCGCAACCGAAGAGCCCAAGGCTGACGATGAGCCTGCTCCGGTCTTCGAGAGCCAGCTGATTCCTTCGCTGGGCAATCCCAAGTTCAGCTATTTCTCGTTCTATAATGTAAACAAGCCTGGCGGACTCCACACCACCCCTGTCAAGGCACCTGTGCTTCGTCCTGAAAACCTTGAGGGACACTGGGTGGCAAGTCTGACACGTGCCAATGGTCGTGAAATGTGGATCTTCGACATCGACGCCGAGAATCCTACGACCTGCTCGGTTGTGATCTCGAATGAATCGGGTATTGTGCGTGACGACATCGACGAGGAGAACTTCTTCCGCCGCGCTTTCGTCGTTACGAAGAACTATCTGGAGAAGACCAACATCCTCTCGAACACCAAGCATGAGATCGTGAGTGAGCGTGTGGTGACCCGTGTCGATCAGGAGACCTTCCGATTCAGCTTTGAGGTGGAGGAGAACTATCAGTCGGGTACTGCCATCATGAAATGGAGTCGTAACCTCGTCGGCAACCTGCAGACCGTGCTGCCATTCGGCACCTCGATCAATAACTATCTGAACAACTACCTGACACAGAAGGAACAGACCGACAAGACTCGCGACCGTTCGATCATCTACACGTTCAACTGTAAGCTGAAGGCAGAGGACGTTATCGACTGTGAGATTACCACCGTCATCAACTCGGTTACCGAAAGTGGCAAGAACCGTTCGAAGAATGGTGCCACGCAGGTTGGCTATTTCTATCGTACTGACAAATCCTACGCGTCGGGTCAGATTGACAAGAACTATTCGAGCGCTGATTATGGCGATTTCGGGCCACTCTTTGAGAAGGTGAAGGCCGATGCCGCCAAGGACATAAACTACAATTATCCGCTCGCTATATTATATTATTATGGTGTAGGTACCAAGCAGAGCACCGGCAAGGCCATCGAGTCAATGAACGCCCTTGCTGCCCAGAAGGAGGATACACGCGCCAAGTCATGGCTGTCAACCTACTTCTATCACAAGGCTTATACCGACGACAGCAAGAACACGATCATGCGACGCAGGTATCTGAAGTCGGCACAGTTCTGGTGCAAGCGCATGCATGAGAACAAGCAGAAGGAATATTATGGCGTGAAGGGCGACATGTGCTACAGCGATCAGGAGCGCGAGGCGATGTTCACCACCATGCGCGATTCAGCCATGTACTATTACGCTCAGGGTGACAAGGCCGGTGATGCCTACTCGACCTACCGCCTTGGCAGCATGTACCTGCAGCGCGAGACCAAGAACCTGGAGAAGGCCGAGAGCCTGTTGCTCAAGGCTGCCAATGCCGGTCAGGAGGATGCCATCTTCGCCCTCGCCCACCTGGCATTGCTCAAGAATGACCTGCAAGGCTATGTGCACAACCTGTCGCTTTCGGCCGATATGGGTTGTCCTGAGGCATTCACCGAGTTGTATGAGGCTTACACTACCGGTCCATCCATTGGTTTCCCACTCGATCCTAAGGAAGGTCTCAAGATGAAGACCCTTTCGCTCAAGGCTGAGAAGGACGACTGGATTCCTGTACTCCTTTCCTACGGTTACGACATCGATTCTTATCGCAAATAAACAACATCAATTATGAGATATCGTCGATTCATTCTTTGCACACTGGTCTTGCTTGCCAGCTTCACCTTCGGCCGGGCCGAGGTAGCCATGCTGCTTCAGCAGCTGAATGAGGCCAGACAGCAGACCAAAGTGCCTGTGCAGTTGCACGAAGAGCATAATGCTCAGGGCGAACTGACGCATCTGGGCGTAGCATTGTTCAACGAGGATCATCAGGAAGTGCTCAATCCCTACCTCTGGCGAGGTGTGGAGCGCATGATGCTGGAGTTGGTGCTCAAGGCCAACGATGCCGAAAGGCAGACCTGGCTTCGCGAGCGCAACACCCGCCTGTTCCTCAATGCCACCACTTTCGGCTCACAAGGCTTTACAGCCTTCAGCAAGGCTCTACCTATATTAAATAATGTGTCGTCCATCAAGATCAACGAAGAGGCCGGCCGCTACAAGTTGCTGGTAACAGGCAGCGACGATAACACCCTGCGTCTGTCTTTCCCCAAGGAACGCGAATTGATATTCGGAACCGACAAGAAGGAGGAGGATGAGCGCCAGAGTGCTCGACTGATGAGCTTCAAGGGTTCGCCAACGCCTTCGTATCTGCCCAGTACCGACGACTTGATACAGACTTCCACCCCCGGCGTCTATCACACCGTAGGCCAGGCGCTGTACATCGACTCATTGCGTACCGACGGTTATTATAAGGTGACGGACAACGTCGTGTCGGCTGTGTATGAAGCTGCCCATCCGAAGGAGTCGGTTTGTAATCTGCTGTTGGGTAAGCTGAGGCGTAAAGAGTTCACGGTCCATGTCATTCACCGTCAGTATGGCAACAAGGTGACCGAATGGACAACCACGCTTGACAACCTGCTGGCTGCGCTCAGCAACGAGGAGGTGACCGAGCCCTTTGCCGCAGCTCAATATACTGCAAGCACCCGGCAACTGACAGGCATCCTGGTGCTGAGGAATACAGCATTCGGGTTCAACAACATGATGCTGGTTTCCATTCCACAGGATCAGCTGGACAGCGACGCACCCTGCGCGCTCGAAGCCATGATCTACACCAACATACCACAGCACAACATTCTGTCTCTTTTCGAGGAACGTGTGCACAAGCGCAGCGGTGACAGCAAGCCGAATGTAGTGTATGACGTCAAATCCAAGTGACATAACATAGATAATATTACAAACAAATACATATTCAATGAAACGTTTACATTTATTTATCGTAGCGCTTTGCATCATGCTGGTCAGCCTCACCCATGTCAATGCACAGCAGGTGAGCGTGCAGATTGTGGAAGGCTCTGCACCCGAACAGGTGAAAGAAAACATTCAGACCAAGGCCTCTGAACTGCTTTCTGCATTTAACGAATCAGTCTTGGCCGATGGCAAGAAGATCAAGGAGAAGCTCCGCAACGTGATTGGCGAGAAGGATGCTGCGTCAAAGGAGCTGGTTAAGTCCATTCTCAAGCTTTGGGAATCCAGCCCAATTACCTGTAGTGTCAGCGAGCTCGAGGCTCGTGTCGATGTGCTGTATGGAGACCGTGGTTATCAGGTGCGCGACATCCCCGTGCTCGTGCTCGATGCCGACATGAACAGCCAGTTCCAGAACCTCGTGCTCTCGTTCAACAACGAGGGTCATCTTACCGATGTGAACATGGCTCTCGAGAAGCACAACTATTCGGAGGTGATTCTTGAGAACATTCCTGTCGATGATCTGGCTCGTCGTCAGGTGATCCTTGACTTTGTCGAGGTATTCCGTACCGCCTACAACCGCAAGGACATCGACTACCTGAATCAAGTATATAGCAACGATGCTTTGATCATCACCGGCAAGGTGCTCAAGAAGAAGGACAACAAGAAGGATGCTCCTAACATGATGAGCACTCTCGGCAACGTTCAGGTTCAGTATCAGGTACAGAACAAGGAGGAATACATCGAGAAGCTGAAGCGTACCTTCAAGCGCAACAGCTACATCAATATCAAGTTTGAGGATGTGTCGGTAATCCGTCATCCAAAGCGTGACAAGATCTATGGCGTCACCCTCAAGCAGTACTGGAACTCAAGCACCTACAGCGATGTCGGCTGGTTGTTCCTCATGATCAACTTCGAGGATAGTCTCAACCCAAGCATCGAGGTTCGCACATGGCAGCCAAACATGTATGACGACGGCACCCATGAGCGTACTCGTGACGAGGTATTCAATCTTGACAATTTCAATATTTAACCTATATAGTACTATCAAAACATGAAAAGATTATTTCTTTCGCTCCTGACTCTCTTGGCCGGCTCTTCGCTGTTTGCCCAGGAGAAGGTCCTCAACGTGCAGGAGACCACCGAAGGTATCGGTGTTTATCCTTGTGGCGATCGTCACGAGGCTATGGTGCAGTTCATCACCAGCGAGCCATTTGGTCTCGAATTCCTGTCGTCGCACGACAACGACCTTGAGATTACCTTGGACTCTGTAGCTGGCAAGAAGACCTACTCTATCGTCTTCATCACCCAGGCTCCGGGTATGGACTACAGTGGACGTCGTCTCACCATTAAGGCCGAGGGCTTCCAGGATTACCGTCTGCCCCTCCCCTTGCAGGACAAGCAGAAGTTTGAGTACACCGTGAGCGACCCATATTCAAAGCTCAGAAGCCCATTCTTCCTCTACATGGAGAAGGCTCAGGAGGACTTCCGCGATGGCAACTATCAGATGGCCAAGGACAGCTACGAGCTCTGCCGCTACTGCCCTGAGTTCGCAACTGACTCTATCAACGTGATCAATCACATCACCATCTGCGACAGTATGATGACTTGGTCAAACCAGGCATTGCAGGCCGAGAACTTCCATCGTTACACCAAGGCCAGCGAGTACTACAGCAAGATGCTCAACTACAACTCGTCTGACTTTATCCGCACTCAGCTCTTCGCCGCTCAGCAGGGTTTCATCAACGACTGCCAGGCCCTCAGCAACATGGGCCAGACCTACTTCGCACAAGACAACTACGAGCGTGCTCAGGAGATGTATGAGCAGATTGTTGAGAATGGCTGTAATGATCTGTCGCAGGAAGCTGCTACCATGCTTTCGGCCATTCGTAAGGCTAAGATGCGTCGTGACGACCATGCCCGTACGCTCATGTTGGCTTACAGTCCAAATATGTGGGGTCTCTCTTGGGGCAACTACTACCGCTCACGTTCTCATGGCTGGTATGGCACATTCATGACCAATTCACAGGCTGTCGATCTGTTGGCTATGCGTTCTTTCCCAAAGGGTGAAGTTAAAGATGTGACCGGGGTAACCCCAGAATATGATGTTTCGGTCACTGATGTTGATGGATCAATACATGAAATTAAGTTCGACTACGATGAATCCTATAAGTCGGAAAAAGAAAAAAACAAAGGCAATTGGTATCCTGCAGACAACAAGTTCGATTACGAGGTTAACTTTGCTGTAGGTTGCTCATGGCACATTTGGGAACCAATCTTCGTTCACTTTGGCTTGGGCTATCATGGTGGCGGTTTCGACACTTTCAGTGGTTCTAATTTTAAGAAAGCAGTTGAAGAAAAACCTGGTGACGGCTTTAAGTTGACGGATCAAGCTACGTGGACTTCTAAGTTCAAGTACGATTATTCACAGATCAACTGGTTCCATGGCGCTGCTCCTGAAATTGGTATCGTTCTCAAGTACTGGCGTGCTTCAGTTAAGTTCACCTATCAGTACAGCTATTGGATTAACGGAATCGACGAATACGAAGATTTCCTCAAGGCAAACACCAATAACTATATGCTTGGTGTCGGCTTCTGCTGGTAAGTAGATTGATATATTATTCGAGCGCTCGAAAAACAAATCGAACTCTGTTTCGTGTTTTTCGAGCGCTCGATTTGTTTGTCCCAATGCTGCTTCGTGCATTTCGAGCACTCGGATAGCCCAAAATGGCTCTGCTTCGTGCATTTCGAGCACTCGAATAGTTCATTGTAGTTCTGTTTCGACAATTTCGAGCACTTGAATGACTTGTTCATTATTATTGCATAAAAAAGTACGACAATAACACATTCCTAAACGGGGACGCATTATTGTCGTACAATATAGGGAAAAAAGGGAATTATTGTATTCGGACTGTATCCTTCAGTGACTTCGAAATCAGTTGTTTCAACTCAAGCGTTTGCTCTTGGGTGATGTTACGTTTCTCGGGCTTGAAGAGGCTGGCATACTTACATCCAACGACCTTGAATGAGATGTCATCCGTCTGCTGCAGGTCGCCTGCGATATCAAGTCCGATGTGACCGCCGACCAGAGGGCAGTCAGTAACCGAGATGTGGTAGTTGAAAGGCATGTCGCCCGTCAGGTCGTGATTGCCGCTGATTACCGCCTGATACTTGTCCATGCCTATCAGCATTGGGTACAGCGTCATCTTTCGGCGGTTTACAGCCAGTTCGACGCTGAGCGTGTCAATCTGGTTGCGGGTCTTCTTATTAAACATCAAGTACTTCGAGATGGTGGAGAATGTCTCTCCATCGAGCAGTACCAGATCCTTGCCCTCAATAGACGCTGTGGCTTTCAGTGTGCTCATCTTGAGGTCATAGTTGCCATACAGATTCGTCTCGCAACCCAGATGGAACTCGCCCTTGCCTTCGAACGAACGCAGCATAGGCACGATTGTGTCAATCTGTGGAATCATCCGGATCAGATCTGCTACATCAATGTCCAATAGATGGAAGTTGGCACCAAGGAACAGGTTGTTCTTCTGTGGCGACCGATAGATGGCGGTGAGTTGCATGCGGGCGGCCTTGCTGCTGAAGCCCATCTCCTCAAGGATGAGACTGCCATCGAAGATCTCCATCTTTCCACCCAGGTTGTTGAATACGTTCTCGCCGACGATGGTCTTGGTGATGTCGGTGTTCAGAACGAGGTCGATGGCGCGAGGCACCATGAACGGCTCAGCATTGTCAGCGGCAGCCGAGGCATTCTCTTTGTTCTGCTGGGCATCCTGTGCGCTGGCATCGCCTGATGTTGCCATCTCCGCTCCCACTTCATCGTTCAGCAGTTCAACGAGATCCATCAGCTGATAGACATCGGTCTGCTTGGAATTCAGGTTCAGTCGGGCCACCAGATTGGACTCCTTATTAAGATATTCGCGCAGATTGAGTATCTCGCCCGTCAGTCGGAAGTCGCTGTTGCCGTAGTGCAGCTGGCTCTCGCGAATCTGGAAACGTCCGAGGTTGAAGTCGAAGTCAATGGCCGGAATCTCAAATGCATAAGGCGCATTGGCCAGTTTGATCTTGCCATTGTCGAGTGTGACGTTCAGCAATGGATTGTACTTCAGCAACAGGTCTTGTTGCTCGTGGTCATAAACTGACGATGCCTCGATATTGAGCGGGCCGGATTGCACATGCGCCATCTTGCCCATCTGGATGTCGGCATCATCGCTCTCAAAATATGCCTCGAAGAACTTCTTCATGCCCTTCATGCCATCGGCCATGGTCAGGGTGCCATTCATCTGGTGTGCCTTGAGTGCCACGGTATCGGCCAATGCGTTGAGCTGATCCAGACTGAACTCGGCAGACATGAACGGCAGTGACTGCGGATCGAGCAGCATCTCGTCCGACAAAGTCAGGTTGACATTGGCATTGGGCACATCGGCCACGATATCAGTGGAATCATGCATCTCCACATGGAAGGCATTGCCCACCAGCGTGGCCTGCAGGAAGCTGGCGGCGGCAGCCTTGGTGCTGCGACGCTTGTTCTGCGTTGCCTGCTGTCGCTTGGCATGCTGCTGTTGCTTCTGTGCGGCCAGACGTACGTTCTCGACCGGGTATCGCGCCTCAAATCCGATGCTATGCGCCTTGGCTGCAAGCTGCGACTGCTGGCGGTAGTCGAGGTTGGTGATGGCGGTCTTGAGCGTGAGCGACTCGATGTCAGGCTGCTTGCCCAGTTCGATCATTGCCTGCGCCTTTGCCGTGACCTCACCCAGATTGCCCTTGATCTGCTGACCGTTCAGGGCGCTGCGATACGACTTCGGAACCAATGCCAGCAGGCGGCTGAAGGTGGTGGGCTTGAGCGTGAAGTCGGAGTTGAGATGCAGGGTGAGCGAGTCAAGGCGATCCATGTCGATGTTGAAACTGAGCTCCTCACCTGCTGCCACCACTTTCGAGTCCGTCACCCTGACTTTGGTGAAGTCTCCGTTGGTTGCGATATGCGAGTCAACCCGCACCGGAAGATCCTGGCACAGGCTGCCATCCTTGCGTGTCTTCAGATTGACAGCGGCAATCAGGGTCTTCACGTCAGCAATCAGACTGTCATTCATCAGTGACGAATGAGGAACCTGCACCTCCATCCGGCTTAATGCCAGATGCATTGGATCGGCTCCCTGCATGGTCATCGAGAAGGTGTCGAGCAGGATGCTCAGGCCCGCGTTGTTCAATTGTTTCTGCTTGATGCTGACCGCCACATCGTGCACGTCCAGATGACCTGATGCGATCTCCATGGGAGCGTCACCCTTCAGGCGGAAGATGGCCGAATCCACGGCGCTGGTCATCTTGAGTTCCAGCGAGGTGGAGTCGTAAAGCTGCACTTCGCATGCTGGCAGCTGATAGTCATACACGGTCAGCGTACTGAGCGAATCGGCATATTCAAGGCAGGCAGCCTGGCAGCTGAGGTCCACCTTGCCCGTCATGGCCTGCAGGCGCGACTCACCCGTGATCGTTGCAGTCAGGTCCTGCATGCAGGCCGACCGACCGGCCACCAGGTCAAGGTAGCTGAAGGTGAGATGATCCAGCAGCACATCATGCAGGTCGATGGCGTCAATCTTGAGTTGTGACTCCTGCTGCTCCTCGTCCGACGAGATCAGCACATCGAAGTTGGTGGTGGAGTCGGCTGCAACATACAGATTGGCAACACCCTGCTCCAGGCGCACCTTCTTGACATCGACATTGTCATGCTTGAGGAACGCCATGGCATCGAGCATCACGTACAGGTTGTCCAGGCGCAGCAACGTATCGCTCTGCGCCCCCTCTTTCGGATTGGTCATGCAGATGTTCCTGACGTGCAGGGCAAAATCGGGGAACGTGGAGAAAAACGTGAGCTCCACTTCGTCGAACTGTGTCGGACAGCTGACGTATGAAGGCACTTGCTCCTGCAGCCAGGGTGTGAGCTTCTCCTTCGAGAAGACAAAATTGACCACAACAGCAACTGCCACCAGCACGGCCGCGATGATGCCGCCTATGCTGATTAAGGTTATCTTTATGGGACGAGTCATAAGCTTACGATTCCTTCATTAACGAATTGGCAGAAGATTATTTTCGGTAGAACGAATAAGACGTTGACATGCCTGAAGGATGGTATGTCATGGTCGATGAGTCGAGCACATCGATGATGAGTGGCGAATCGGTGTCCGGATTGGAGAAGGTGCCGGTGGTCTCCATCCAGTAGATGCGCATCAGGCCCGTATTGTTGAAGTAATACTCGAAGAGGCCCGGGCCCTCCTTGGCGTCTTCGTAGGTCATCTCGGAGGTGTCCCAATACACGCCCTGACCCCTGCCAGCCGAATTCATGGCCTCGTAGCGCCAGTGCTCGTCCGAATTCTTCTTGTTGACCCAATGGCCCACGATGAGCTTCTGGTCAATCACTACCTCCTGCAGCTCCTCGTCGTCGTCGGGAGCACATGAGACAAAGGCGGGAGCCATAGCCAGTCCCAGCAGGGAAACGATGGCTAAAGAAAGAACGTTTTTCATATCTGTAGGTGTTTGATTATATGCGTATAGGACTTAGCAACCCTCAGGCTGTCGTGCAGTCTGAGGGTTGTCGCTGATATATCTATATGCGAATGTTTGCTTTCATGTGATTATTTACTGATGAGCTTGAGGAACTCCTCGCGCGTCTTGATATCGGTAAATGCGCCTGTAAAGTCGCTTGTTGTGGTGGTCGTGTTCATCTTCTGCACGCCACGCATCTGCATGCATAGGTGCGATGCCTCGATGACCACCATCACGCCCAACGGATTGAGGGTCTCCTGTATGCAGTCCTTGATCTGCATGGTCAGGCGCTCCTGCACCTGCAGGCGGCGGGCGAAGATCTCCACCACACGGGGAATCTTGCTCAGGCCGACAATGTACTTGTTGGGTATGTAGGCCACATGCACCTTGCCGAAGAAGGGCAGCATGTGATGCTCGCAGAGGCTGTAGAAGTCAATATCCTTCACAATCACCATCTGACGATAGTCCTCGCGGAACATGGCGCTGCGCAGTACGGCCTGCGGGTCCTGCTCGTAGCCCTTGGTGAGGAACTGGAGCGACTTGGCCACACGCTCAGGTGTCTTGATCAGGCCCTCGCGCTCGGGGTCTTCGCCTATGAGCGTCAACGTCTCACGGATGCCAGCTGCCAGCTGCTGCGTGAGTTCGGTAGGATATATGAGTTCTTCGGTCATAATTCAGTGAAATAGGGAATTATTAGCTATTTTAGGGGTTTGTTTGGAGAGTTCAGGGTTCGGAGCCTTGTCATTTGTCACCTGACATTTGATGTTTTAAACTTTGGCACCTCAAAGTTCAATCTCCTCCTTGACCACAAACATCTCCTTGCCGTAGGCAGGGAATTGGCGGCGAAGCTCGCGCAGCATGGCGTTGGCCTCCTCGCTGGTGCGGTAGTTGCCCACCAGCAGTCGCCAGTTAGGGGTCTTGAACACCACGTAGGTCTTCAGGTCGGGCATGAGGGCATTCATCTCCTTCTGTATGTTGTAGGCACGCGTCTTCGAGGTGTTCTGCTGATTGCCCGAAAACACGCGGATGCGATAACCCATGGCGGTGAACACGCCCGAGTTGTTGGCCTTGTTGCCATTGGCGTAGTACGTCTTGGGCTGATTGCCCAGCAACTGCGTCAACCGACCATCCTGCATGAGCTGCACGCGACCCGTTACCTGCAGATGGCTGCACATGCCGGTGGTGCTGGTCACATTCTGTGCCCATGACAGCTGGAGGGTCATGACGGTCAGTAGCAGGAGAAGAAAAATACGCTTCATTACAAAGATAATTGATGTGAACGAATAAGTCAGATAGTCAGGGATAGATCAACTGTGCCGGGCCTTGGAGAGAGTTTCCGATCTGCACAATCTGAAACGATCAGGAGTGAAGGAGTGGTAAGAAGTGGAAGACGTTGCCACCCTTACACTCCTCGCACTCATTCACTCCGATTGTACAGGTCGGAAAACCTGCAAAGCTCAGGTCCGGATTACTTCCAGGCCTCGATGATAGGCATGAAGGTGTCAACCTTGAGGGCAGCACCACCGATCAGGCCACCGTCGATGTCAGGCTGAGCGAAGAGCTCAGGAGCATTCGAGCCCTTGCATGAGCCACCGTAGAGGATAGAGCAGTTGTCAGCCACCTCAGCATTGTACTTGGCAGCGATAGAGGCACGGATGAAGGCGTGAACCTCCTGAGCCTGCTCGCTGGTAGCGGTCAGACCGGTGCCGATAGCCCAAACTGGCTCGTAAGCAACGACGCACTTGCCGAAGTCCTCAGCCGAGAGGGTGTACATAGCCTCCATCTGGCCCTCGATGACAGCCTTGAAGGTGCCGTTCTCGCGCTCCTCCTTCACCTCACCTACGCAGAAGATTGGGGTCAGGCCATTGGCAAGAGCCTGCTGGAGCTTGGCCACGAGGATCTCGTTGTTCTCGCCATGATACTGGCGACGCTCAGAGTGGCCGAGGATGACATACTTGGCACCGGTAGAAGCTACCATGTTGGCAGCAACCTCGCCAGTGTAAGCGCCCTTGTCGTGAGCTGAGCAATCCTCAGCACCAACACCGATTACAGAACCCTCTACAGCCTTAACCACTGAAGCTACAGAGATGAATGGGGTACAAACTACAACGTCGCAGTTTACAGTCTTGCCGGCAAGAGCCTCCTTGAGACCCTCAGCGAGAGCAACACCCTCCTGAAGGGTGGTGTTCATCTTCCAGTTGCCAGCTACGATTTTCTTACGCATCTTTAGAATCTTTATTAGTTAATAAATTGACTTTTTTTGTTATTTCAACGCACAAAGGTAATATAAAAGGAACAAATAACAAAAGGAAAAGCCAAAAATAATGGTTTCGCGTGTCAAAATAGCGGATTTCGCCATACGTTTGCTCATCTAACTTGGCACTTGCCACGGGTAGTGCATCGAGCTTGGTGAGCCTCGACTTCCAGCATATCACACCATCGTGCAGCAGCATGATGCCGGGGTTGGCGCGCGTGATGGTCTCCACTATCTGGGCATCGGTAGTGAGTATCTGGTACTCGGCTCCCGTCTGTTCCTGCCAGCGCACCACCTGCATCGTGTCGCGTGCGGTGAGGCAATAGAAGGGGTAGTCGTGGTCGAGCGCATACTCGTAGAGCGCCTCGATCTTGTCCAGGTCATGCTCGCTGGCCTCGTTGAGCGAGGGCGAAAGCAGCAGGAACGTGTACGAGTCATTCTCCAGCAGCGCATCGGTTACGAGTTCGCCGTCGAGCGTCTTGGC
Organism: Bacteroidales bacterium; assembly: GCA_045628525.1. Classification (GTDB taxonomy): domain Bacteria; phylum Bacteroidota; class Bacteroidia; order Bacteroidales; family UBA3663; genus Liminaster. The sequence goes on along the minus strand of JAZQPJ010000018.1, from coordinate 9,434 downwards.
ATAGAAGTCAATGGGGATGTCCGAGCCGCTGATGGCGCGGTTCGCCTCGTTGCCGGCAGCCGGGCTCTGGTGCTCGATGGTCTCCACAAACTCCCAGCCATCCGCCTCGTCCGGCAGGTGGTCAAGGTCGAATTCGCAACGCTCGCCATCGCGCTCGTAGATGCAGGTGTAGGTCGTCTCGCCTCCCCCCTGCCCTGCATGGCTTACAGCATTGCGGATCGAGACACCCGGATGGAACGGACGGAAGTCAATCCACGGCTCGCTCCAGGTGCCAAGCCAGCACAGCCACACGGCGATGCCGAACGACCAGTAGGCGAATACGGCACGCAGCGTACGCCCTGCCAGCTGGTACAGGTGCCGGCGCTGCCACCACAGCATGAGCAATACGCAGTCTATCAGCACATTCTTGTAGAACGTCTGCCAGTTAGTCAGCCGGATGGCGTCGCCGAAGCAGCCGCAGTCCTGGATGGCATCGGTCAATGCCAGCCACAACGTCAGGGGCGTGAACAGCAGCATCAGCATCGTGGCCAGTGTCAGGCAGCGGATGCGTGCCGAGCCCACCAGCAGGTCGATGCCGACCATGAACTCCAGGATCGACAGCACCCACGCGATGCCCATGGACAGCTCCACGGCAAAGTCCAGCCCGAAGTAGAGGAAGTACTCCGTAAACTTCAGGGCTGTGCCCGCGGGGTCGATGCATTTGGCCAGGCCGCTCACGATGAACAGCAATGCCACCGCAGCCTGCAGTACGGGAATGAGCACCTGCATGCCGCGCCTGAACCACCGGCTCTCACCTATGTGATGCAGCATCCCGGTCATGCGCCACATACGGTGTTGTCCTCGGCCTCACACACCAGCTTGATGAGGGCAAAGAGCGAGTAGTTCACCATGTCCATGTAGTTGGCGTCGATGCCCTCGCTGATGAGCGTGTGGCCGGCGTGATCCTCTATCTGCTTGGTGCGCTGTATCTTCATCAGGATCAGGTCCACATAGCTCGACACGCGCATCAGTCGCCATGCCTCGTCGTAGTCATGGTTCTTGGCCTCCAGCAGCGTGAGTGTCTTGCCGATGTATTCGTCGTAGAGTGCCACCACCTGGTCGGGCTGCATGTCCACATCGTCCGAGTGGCCGTATTGCAGCTGTATCAGACCCATGATGCCATAGTTCACGATGCCGATGAATTCGGGCACGATGCCCTCACCCACCTTGCTCTCGCCCTTGAGCTGGAGCGAGCGGATGCGGTTGGCCTTGATGAATATCTGGTCGGTGACCGACTCCGGACGCATGATGCGCCACGAAGCGCCGTAGTCGTAGGTCTTCTTGGTGAATATGTCGCGGCATATCTTGGTTACGGCCTGCAGTTCTTCTGTAGTTGTCATATTGTCAGTGTTTTATTTCGAATACTTGTTGATCAGAGTCCTGGCCTTCGACAGCGATTTCTGGCTCTTGGCGTCGATGTCGTAGTACTTCGGATCGGGCAGGTAGAGCTTCATGCCGGCCTGCAGCTTGTCGGGCGAACTGAGCTGGTGGCGGTTCACCTCATAGACGTAGGGCCAGAACGATGAGTCGCCGTAATAGCGCTGGGCTATCTGGGTGAGCGACTCGCCGCGGCGCAGGCTGTGACGCTTGGGGTCGCCCGTCTCGGTGCAGAGCACCTGCTCTATCTTCATGCGTCCGGGCAGCTTCACGTCGGTGCGCTTCTTGGCCGATGTCGCTGCCGGGGCCTTGCCCGATGCCGTCGTGGTGCTGGCGGCTGGCGTGCGCGTCTCGCTCTTGGGTGCTGTGGTCTGTGGCTTGGCTTGTGTCTGCTCCTGCTCTATCGCCCTGCTGGCCTCGATGGCGGCATTGGCCACCTCTGCATCGGTCGTATAGACCACGCCCTGGTCGCTCTTCAGAGCATAGACCACCAGCGTGTCGGGTGCCTCCTGCTCCTCGGGCTGCTGGCCGCGGAAGGTCAGGGCCCTGTGGGCAGGCTTCTTCTGCTCCTGCTTGGTGCGGTTGAACAGTCCGCCACTTGGTGCCGGGCGTTGCGCCTTCTCCTTCCGCCTGGCCTCCTTACGTGCCTGTCTGGCAGCGCGCTTGGCCTCTTTTTGCGACTGATTGGCCTCTCTCTGCGACTGCTTGGACTGTTGTCCGGCGGCCGATTCGTCCACGTGGCGGGCTATCTTCTTGGTGCTCGATGCGGTGGGAACGCCCATGCCGTATGGATCGACGACGCGCACCTCTGCGTAGGGATCGGCTGCAGGCTGGCTCTCCGTGTTGTTCCAGAGCAGGCCGCCTGCCAGCAGTCCCCATAGTGCAATAATGATATAATCCATCTATTCTCAATATTTAGTTTTTCAACAATTGCGCAGCGCGGTTCTTCGCCTTGCGCAACGACTCTTCGCTGTTTGCATCGATGTCGTAATACTTCGGATCGGGCAGGTACAGCTTCATTCCGGCCTGCACCAGGTTGGGTGCCTTGATCCTGTCCGAATTGACCTCGAAGATGTAGGGCCAGAATGCCTTGTCACCATATTGGTTGAGCGCCACGATGGTCAGGCGCTCGCCCTGGTTGAGCGTCACCGTCACTGGCTGTCCGTCGCTTCCTGTCAGGCGATGGAACACCTTGGGTGCTTGCTTCTCTGCCACCTTAGGCTGCTCGGCCGGCTTGGCTGGTTCTGCCACCTTCGGCTGCTCCACAGGCTTTGTCTCAGCTTCGGGCTGTGCCTGCTCTGCCTCCTCCTCCTGCTCCACAGGCTCGGGCTCGTCCTCCAGCTCCACAGGTTCGGGTTCGGCCTCCACAAGCGCTGTCGCACTATCCGTTGGCTGTTCTTCGTCCAATACTACGTAATCGGTGACGTATTCTGGCTCAGCAAGTTCCGCCTCCACATACTTCTCGCCGCCCCAATGCTGCATGCCCAGATATATGGCCAGTGCTATGCAGGCAACCGACACGGTCGCGATGACGGAGTACAGGAGCGTGCGGCGTGGCTTTTCCTCGTCGGCCTCCTCTTCTAAGTTCTCGTTTGTCGTGTCCTGAGCTGCTGAACCTGCGTCGGGTTCGCCCGATGCCTCTGCCACCTCTTCTGCGCTCTCTTCGGGTTCGTCCGCAGGCTCTGCCACCTCTTCGGCGCTCTCTTCGGGTTCACCCGGAGCCTCTGCTGCATCTTCGTTACTCTCGTCGGGCTCGACCGCCGGCATTTCCGGCATCGGCACGAAGGCGGCTGGCACCTCGGGCTGCCTTCCCTCGCGGATCACCACGGGTTCGAAACAACTGAAGGGAGCATTGACCTGCTGCTTCATCTGCTCGTCACAACTGAAGGCGATGCGCTGCAACTCCGCCTGGTGGGCCTCCACGCGATGGAACGTGCCCAGACCATGGATTTCCACCTCTTCGTGGTTATCGACGTGGCTGACGATGATGTGCGCCATGGCTTGCAGGAAAGCGGCCACCGCCTCGTAAGGCATCTGCACGTATTCTGCCAGCTCGCCGGCCACGCCCTGGTCGGCATCGGCATTGTGCTGCGAGGTGCTGACGCCCTGCATGCGGTAGCTGATGCGTGGCGGGAAGAGCGTCTGCTGTCCCGTCTGCTCGTCCTCCTGTATGTATTCCGGATGCTTGTGCGAGGTGAATGTGCCCAGCCCGTGTACCGTCACCGGTATCTGGTCGATGGCGGCCTGCACCATCAGCTTCTGCAGGGCGCTGAGCAACGTGGCACACTGGTGGTGGTCCATGTGGCACGTTTTTTGCAATTCACTCTGAAATTCCTTATGGTTCATAACCGATGTACATATTTTGGTTGCAAATTTAACCAAAAATCTTCAAAGTTGTACCATTTTGGACCAAATATTGCGAATTATTGGTGTATTTTGACCACCTTATAATTATTTTGACTAATTTTGCGCAGTTTTTCTGCGACATTTTGGCAGACTCAACCCCAAAGATATGACAAACCGATTCAACTCACGCGTGCAGCTCATCCTGCAGTACAGCCAGGAGGAGGCCGAGCGTTTCCATAGTCCACAGATCAAGACCGAGCATGTGATGCTGGCCATCCTGCGCGAAGGCAAGGGCCGTGCCGTGATGGCACTGGAGCGTCAGGGCGTGGATCTGGCGCGTCTGCGTGCCTCGCTGGAGCAAAGCATCTTCGCCACCACCAGCGACAAGTGGGACAGCGTGCCCAATTCGCGCGGCGGTGCCACCGACACGCTCGACCCCAACGAGCACCAGCTGGCACGCGACTGCGACCGCACCCTCAAGCTCTCGCAGCTCGAAGCCCGCATGATGCGCGAGCAGACCATCGCCCCCGAACACATCGTGCTGGCCATGCTCAAGGACGACCGCTCGCTCGTCAGCCAGATCCTGATGCAGTACGACGTGGACTACAACTCCTACTACAAGCAGGTGGCTGCCATGGACAACATCCAGCCCGAAGACCAGAACAACATGCGCGCACACAGCCTGATGGACGGTGGCGAGCAGAAGAAGCCCCGCAAGCAGGACGACAACCCCTACATCGACAGCTACGAGAGCTCGGCCGACGACGACGACGATGACGATGACGACCGCCAGGCCGGTAGCAGCACCACCCGCCGCCAGCAGCGCACCGACACGCAGACCGAGAGCAGCACCCCTGCCCTCGACCGCTTCGGCTTCGACATGACGCGTGCCGCCCGTGAGGGCAGGCTCGACCCCGTGGTGGGCCGTCAGGACGAGATAGAACGCGTCACCCAGATCCTCTCGCGCCGCAAGAAGAACAACCCCATCCTGATTGGCGAGCCCGGCGTGGGCAAGAGCGCCATCGTCGAAGGGCTGGCACAGCGCATCGTGGAGAAGAAGGTGAGCTGGCTGCTGCAGGACAAGCGTGTCATCTCGCTCGACATGGCCGGCCTCGTGGCTGGCACCAAGTACCGCGGCCAGTTCGAGGAACGCCTCAAGAGCATCATCAAGGAGCTGGAGGAGAACCACGACATTATATTATATATAGATGAGATCCACACCATGGTGGGTGCAGGCAACGCGCAGGGCTCGATGGATGCCGCCAACATGCTCAAGCCTGCCCTCTCGCGCGGCGAGATCCAGTGCATCGGCTCCACCACGCTCGACGAATACCGCAAGACCATCGAGAAGGACGGGGCCCTGGAGCGCCGATTCCAGAAGGTCATGGTCGAGCCAACCTCGGCCGACGACACCCTCACCATCCTGCAGAACATCCGCGACCGCTACGAGCAGCATCACAACGTCACCTTCAGCGACGAGGCCCTCCAGGCCTGCGTCACCCTCACCGACCGCTATGTCACCGACCGCAACTTCCCCGACAAGGCCATCGACGCCATGGACGAGGCCGGCTCCAAGATGCACCTCTATTCGGCCAACACCCCCGATTCGTTTGCCGAGCTTGAGGCACAGATCGAGCAGGTGAAGCAGCAGAAGGACGACGCCATCCTCAATCAGAGCTTCGAGCTGGCGGCCACCTTCCGCGACCAGCAGCGCACCCTCGAACAGCAGCTCAAGGAGGTCCGCCAGCAATGGAATCAGGAGCAGAAGGACAACCGCCCCACCGTCACCGCCGAGAACATCGCCGAGTGCGTGGCCATGATGACCGGCATCCCTGTGCAGAAAGTCGCTGCCACCGAGGGTCAGAAGCTCCTCGCCCTCAAGGCCACCCTGCAGGCCAACGTCATCGGCCAGGACAAGGCCATCGAGAAGGTGGTGCGTGCCATCCAGCGCAACCGCATCGGCCTCAAGGACCCCCAGAAGCCCATCGGCACCTTCCTCTTCCTCGGCCCTACAGGCGTGGGCAAGACCTACCTGGCCAAGAAGATTGCCGAGGAGATGTTCTCGGCCAAGGACTCGCTGATCCGCGTGGATATGAGCGAGTTCATGGAGAAATACAGCGTCAGCCGACTCATCGGCGCGCCTCCCGGCTACGTGGGCTACGACGAGGGCGGACAGCTCACCGAGCGCGTGCGTCGTCACCCCTACTCGGTCGTCCTGTTCGACGAGATCGAGAAGGCCCACCCCGACGTGTTCAACCTCATGCTGCAGATCTTCGACGAAGGCCATCTCACCGACTCGCTCGGCCGCCGCGTGTCGTTCAAGAACACCATCATCATCCTCACCTCCAACGTCGGCAGCCGCCAGCTCAAGGAGTTCGGCAACGGCATCGGATTCTCCGCCCGCACCGACGAGGAGAACAACGAGCTGGCACAGTCGGTCATCACCAAGGCCCTGCAGAAGACCTTCGCGCCCGAGTTCATCAACCGCATCGACGACATCATCCACTTCGCGCAGCTGGGCAAGGACGACATCCGCCGCATCGTCACCCTCGAGCTCCGTGGCGTCATCGCCCGCATCGAGGAGCTCGGCTACCACGTCACCGTCACCGATGCCGCCATGGACTTCCTCGGCCAGAAGGGCTACGACAAGCAGTACGGCGCCCGTCCGCTCAAGCGAGCCGTGCAGCAGTACGTCGAGGACATCCTGTGCGAAGAGCTCCTCTCCCACCAGGGCGAGGCCCACCTGCACCTCACCATCGACAAGGACCCCGACAGCGACACCACACGCGTCGTCCTGTCATAAACACAGCTTACCGTCATGGAATATATGTCAAAGGAGTGCTACGACGAACTCGTAGCCGAACTGCAGCAGCTCGTCAAGGTGGAGCTGCCCAAGGCCAAGGACGAGCTGAGCGAGGCGCGTGCCAAGGGCGACCTGAGCGAGAACTTCGAGTACCATGCCGCCAAGCGCGCCCTGCGCCGCGTCATGTCGCAGATACGCTTCAAGACCAACGTCCTGCAGAACGCCCAGGTGCTCGACACCTCCAAGCTCGGCAGCGACACCGTAGGCCTGCTCCGCAAGGTCGAGATCACCAACCTCGCCAACAACGCCCGCAAGACCTACACCATCGTCAACCCCCACGAAGCCAACCTGAGCGAGGGCAAGATCTCCAAGAAGTCGCCCATCGCCGAGGCCCTCATGGGCAAGAGCGTCGGCGACGTAGTCGAGGCCCGCGTCCCCGCCGGCATCATCCGCCTCCGCATCGACAACATCAGCATCTGATGCCCCATCTAAAATCTTGAACCAATGAGCTATAACAACTACGAGCAGCCCGATCTGGACAGCATCGAGGAGCTGAACTACATATCGACCATCGAAGAAGACGAGGTCATAGACCGTCACATCCAGCAGCTGCGCGACTGGGGCTACGGCAGCATCACGCAAGTCAACGACCTGCACCAGCTGTTCTGGGACTTCACACGCCGCGGCATCATCCTCGACAAGCTCTTCCGCGTGGCCGTGGTGGAGTGCATCGACGAGGAGCCCCTCTACACCAAGTTCCTGGGCATGGCCAGGCGCTACAACGGCTGGGCACAGAAGCAGAACAACGAGGAGGGCCGCCTGCGCAAGCTCAACAACCGTGAGCTGATCGACAAGATGATCATGATCAAGGACCTGAACGAGAGCCTCAAGATCGCCAATGCCAACATCGCCAGGCTCGAAAAGGAGCACAAGGAGCTGCTCCGCGCACAGAAGCCCAAGAAGCCCACAGCCATCGAGAATGAGCTGCGCCACGAACTGCGCAAGGAATACAACCAGAAGCTGACCGACCTGCGCCAGCGCACCAAGGGCTACAAGACGTTGGCCCGACACGTGCTGCAGGAGCTCATGAACCCCACCACCCGATTCTTCGAGGCATTCGACCTGACCAAGCCCCAGGATGTGGACGACTACATCGCCCTGTTCCGCATGGCTGGGCGCAAAATTAACGCTCCAGCGATGAAGATCATCACGGAGCGTTATGGCGACGAGCAGGCCATCCCCTACTTCACCTCGCACGTCACCGCCTACAACGAGGAATGGGCGCAGACCCATCAGGGCGACGATGACGTCGAGGATAATTAAACACAGAATTTGAAGAATTCCAAGAATCCCCCTGTTGTATCAAGCGACAGCAAAGTTCTTAGAATTCTTCAAATTATTTACTCAGCCTTGGTGAGCGTCACATGCTTGTCCTGGCCGATGCGCCAGCCCGAGACGGTGAGCACCTGGAGCTGGGCCTCCTCGTCGTAAGCCAGCTCGTAGTCAGCGCCATAGTCCACGGCGAACTGATCCACCGACTCGCTGACCAGCTGTCCCGGCTTGCCGTTCACCTGCACGATGAGCGAGAGCTTCACGTCGTTGCCCGAGAGGTTCTTGCCCACGATCTGCATGCGCTCCTGGTCGTTGAGCAGGGCAGGCAGCGGCTCGCCGTTGGGGAACACCACCTCGGTCACCTCCGCAGTCGAGCCCCCCAGGCGCTGGTTCACACGCTGCTTGGCCTCGCTGATCACCACGTTGATGTTGGCAATCACGCTGCGGCAGGCACCCACCTGCTCAGCCTTGGCCGGGTCGGGGTCGTTGCCCAGGGCATTGAGCGCCACCACCACCTGGTTGTAAGCCACGTCGGTAGCCGCACGGAGCTGCAGGGCGGTGACCACCGAGCTGTCAGCCTTCTCGGCCACACGCTGCTGGTAGAGGGCCGAGAACGCCTGGTTCTTCTCCTCCAGGTCGTCGAGGTCGCCGTCGATGCCCAGCGCCTCCACCTGCTCGCCCGTGAGCTGGTTGCGGCAGTCCTGCACGAAGCCGGTGAGCACGGCGGTCTCCTCCTGCATGGCCAGGTGAGGCACGTTGCTGCTGTAGGGGGTGAGCAGATGCTTCTCGATCACGTCCCATGCCTTGAACGCCTCGCTCGCAGGGTTCTCATACTTAGCCACTTCGAGCTTGCGACGGATGCGGCGGTACACGTTGTCGCGCTCTGCATCGGCCTTCTCCATCTCCTGGGTGATGGACGAGCCGGCGGCCTTGTTCACGATGTCCTGCTCCTGCGTGATGGCCTGCAGGTAGGGGTTGAAGATGCCCGTTGCCAGCCCGATCTTGCTGGCGGTGGCAGCGTTGATGATGTCACGCACGTTGCTGTGAAATGCCACGTGCTCGGCGTGCTTGAACTTCTTCATATCGACAGAAGTCAAGATAAGGAATGAATAATTTGCCATAGTTGGTTGAATTTAGTTGAGGGTTAGTTGAGGGTTAGTTGAATGAGTTGAGGGTGAGTTGAGGGTTAGTTGAATGAGTTGAGGTTGAGTTGAGGGTTAGTTGAGGTTGAGTTGAGGAAGTTAAGGGAGTTAAGGGAGTTAAAGGACAATACCTTCCTGTTTCCGAAACATTGGACGTGGGGAACATTCGTCTTTAACTTCTTTAACTTCCCCTAACTTCTTTAACTTCTCGCAAGCTTCACTTGTCGTATGGAAGTTAAAGGACTGAACTCACACGCACATGGCGTTGACGCACGATGTGGTGCCAAGAGCAGCGGTCAGGGCGGTGAGGACGGAGATGATCAGGTTGATCAGCCAGCGATAAAAGTCGCGTTTTGAATCGAATTCCATAGGGGTTTGGTTGAGGGGTTTGAGGG
>JAZQPJ010000017.1:0-15452 GCA_045628525.1 Bacteroidales bacterium | reverse complement strand
GTTTGAAAGGTTTGAGGGGTTTGAGGAGTTTGAAGGGGTTGAGGGGGTTGAAGGGTTCGAGGGGGTTGAGGGGTTTGAGGAGTTTGAGGGGGGGGTGTCCGAAGGTACTTTCAAACCCTTCAAACTCTTCAAACTTTTCAAACCCCTCAAACCCTTCAAACTCTTCAACCCTATCTTATCCCTTGCGCACAGGGTCGCAAGTTAATCCCACGCCCAGCTTCTGGAAGATCTTGCGGTCCACCTCGCTCAGCATTACCGTGCTATGCACCTGGCAGCCACGGAGCTCAGGGAGTTTTTCGAGCGTACGGCGGCAGTTGTCGTCTTGCGAAGAGTGTACGGCCAGGGCCACGAGCACCTCGTCGGTGTGCAGACGTGGGTTGTGGCCGCCCAGATAGTCCACCTTCACCTTCTGGATAGGCTCGATCATGCTCTCTGGGATGAGTTTCACATCGTGGTCGATGCCGGCCAGGTGCTTGGTGGCGTTGAGCAACAGGGCTGCACTTGGGCCCAGCAGGTCGCCACCCTCGGCGGTGATGATGGTGCCGTCGGCCAGCTCGATGGCAGCTGCATTCTTCACGCCACCCGTCTGCTCCTTGCGCTCCTTGGCAGCCACGGTGGTCTTGCGGTAGGCGCTGTTGATGCCGGCCTGTTTGAACAGCAGGGCGATCTTGCTGACCTCATGCTCGTTCCCCTCTCCCATCGCCATGTGGTTCAGGGCGGTATAGTAGCGGCGGATGATCTCGTCCTTGGCAGCCTCGCAGCAAGCCTCGTCGTCGCTGATGCAGAAGCCCACCATGTTCACGCCCATGTCCGTAGGGCTCTTGTAAGGGTTCTGGCCGTATATGCCCTCAAACAGGGCGTCGAGCACAGGGAAGATCTCGATGTCGCGGTTGTAGTTGATGGCGATCTTGTTGTAAGCCTCGTAGTGGAATGGGTCGATCATGTTGATGTCGTTCAGATCGGCCGTAGCAGCTTCGTAAGCGATATTTACAGGGTGCTTCAGCGGCAGACTCCACACAGGGAACGTCTCGAACTTGGCATAACCTGCCTCGATGCCGCGCTTGTGCTCGTTGTAGAGCTGCGACAGGCACACGGCCATCTTGCCGCTGCCAGGGCCGGGAGCCGTGACGATCACCAATGGGCGGGTGGTCTCCACATAGTCGTTCTTGCCGAAGCCCTCGTCCGAATCGATCAGAGCCACGTTGTTAGGATAACCCTCAATGGTGTAGTGGAAATAAGCCTTGATGCCCAATCGCTCCAGACGCTGGCGATAGGCTTCGGCCGAACTTTGGCCGTTGCAATGAGTAATGACGACGCTATTGACCACGAAACCGCGCTTCATGAACTCCTCACGCAGGCGGAGCACGTCTTCGTCGTAGGTGATGCCCAGGTCCTGGCGCACCTTGTTCTTCTCGATATCTACGGCGCTGATCACGATCACGATCTCGGCGGTATCGGCCAACTGCTGCAGCATCGAAAGCTTGCTGTCAGGCTTGAAGCCAGGCAGCACGCGGCTAGCATGATGGTCGTCGAAGAGCTTGCCACCCAATTCGAGGTAGAGCTTATTGCCAAACTTGGAGATACGTTCCTTGATGTGCTCAGACTGAATACGCACATATTTGTCGTTGTCGAAACCGATTTTCATAATACCTTATTAAAATTATAATACGGGGTGCAAAGATAGTAATAAATTGGCACAAAAACAAGAAATGGAGGCAAAATCGTACGAAATTGCCTCCATTTCTTTGTTTTTAGGAGATAAAGGGGAGATTTTTAATCGCCAATAAGCGAGTTCCACAGTAGAATAAAGGAAGACCCATTCTGCGAGCAGAATTCGTTGCCACAAGATGTCGGTGACCCATTCTGCGCGCAGAATTCGTTGCCACAAGATGTCGGTGACCAATTCGGCGTGCAGAATTCGTTGTCAGCACTTGTCGATGTCTCATTCGGCGTGCAGAATTTCACGCACACACGTTTTTCCACTATTCTGCGCGCAGAATTTCTCGTCGCATGCGTTTGGCAGGGAATTCGGCACGCAGGGGACGGATGATCTCCTCGATCATATCGTCGATAAATCCCTTGCCAACGCCCGAGTCTGCAACGCAACCTTCCATACAACACATGGATTCGCGCAAGATATTCGTGATGTAGCGGAACTCGATATCGTGCATTTGTGCGGCCAACGGAGGGAAAAGCATCTGTGCAGCGGCTGGTTTGACGTAATCTGGGACTTTAGAAATGATGTGATTGGCCATGCCGGGGAGCTTCTGAGGCAATGGTGGTGGGGTGGGTGATAGTAGATCGTAATACATAAGTAATTGGTGTTAAGAGGGTTAATAGTGCTTTGTAGGGAAAGGCGATTGCGAATCTAACAGTCTAACAGTCTTACAGTTAAAACAAAGGATATGGGTATTTTGCGGACTATACTATAAATTATATTTATAATTATTTAATATATAGATAGTTACAAATGGGATTTCGTCTCATTTGCTCGAAATGGCATATACATTTTTCGAACTGTTAGACTGTTAGACTGTTAGATTGTTAGTTTATTTTACTTCACGACCTCAGCCGCCTGTTGTATCTCCAAGGCAATGCGCGTGGCGATGGTGGCGATATCATGGGCTGAGCTATGAGGGTCGATACCTTTGGCCTCTGTCATATTTGGCGCTGTGCTCTTGAAAAGCATGCTGCAAAGAAAGGGCAAAAAAATGCCGCATCTCAATCTCATCATGGGCGCGAAAAGAGCGGCAAATACTCTCAATTACCTTGTCCAACTGGTCTTTTCCGATGCCCGAAGAGCCGATCAGGTGGTTGATCTGGCCGTGAAGCTCGAAGTAACGGTTACTGCTGTACATCACCTTCACGCCCTGCAGATGGGAGGCAAAGGCCGAAAATGGCATGGGAGCGATAGCTTCGCGCATCTCAGGAGAGACTTGCGAGAGGTATAATTGGATGATTTCTGTGCCCTTGCCCAGCTTTGGCATGGCAGGTGCACTATGGCTAAAGATATCGTATTTCATTGACAATAAAGCTTTTGAGTGAAAGAATAATGGGTTTGGATTGGTCGTCTCAAATCTCAAATCTCAAATCTCAATTCGAAATTTGAGTATACTGCTTTTTCTTTTATATCTATTATATATATTATATATATTTAATTATTAGATAGTTATATAGTATATAACAAGAGATGAAAGAAAAAACACATAGCTGTTTTTGCAATTGAGATTTGAGATTTGAGATTTTGTGATTACCTGGTTGCTGACTTTTTCTCTACAAGGCGTGCTACGTATTCGAGCTCTTCGGCCGCCTACGAGGTTGGACGGGCCGCCGACTACCTTTGGTCTCTCTCGTATTTGGCGCTGTGGGTTATTTGGTACCGCTATGGATGGATTATGCCATTTTGTCGTGACAAATTATCGCACCTTTGTCGCAGAAGTAGTTTGGCACAAAGTTTGCAAAGAGAGAGGGTGTGGTGCGCGACAACAAATGTGTACGGCAACACAACAACAAAAAACAAATTAACAAATCAACAAAAAAACAACATAGCAACTATGGCACAGACAACTGGTACTATTAACGTGACGAGCGAGAATATATTCCCGGTCATCAAGAAGTTCCTTTATTCGGATCATGAGATTTTCCTGCGTGAGCTGGTGAGCAACGCGGTGGATGCGACACAGAAGTTGAAGACGCTGGCAAGGGCTGGCGAGTTCCAGGGCTCGACTGAGGACCTGAAGGTGAGCGTCAAGGTGGATGCCGAGGCTGGCACCCTGACCGTGAGCGACCAGGGCATCGGCATGACCCAGGAGGAGATCGATAAGTATATCAACCAGATCGCCTTCTCGGGTGCTACCGAGTTCCTTGACAAATATAAGAAGGATGGCGCGAGCATCATCGGCCACTTCGGCCTGGGCTTCTATTCGGCATTCATGGTGTCGAAGAAGGTGGAGATCGTGTCGAAGTCGTACAAGGATGCCCCTGCTACCCGCTGGAGCTGCGAGGGCGATCCTAACTTCACGATGGAGGAGTGCGACAAGGCTGAACGCGGCACGGACATCATCCTCTACCTGGACGACGAGAACAAGGCCGACATGACTTCGAAGTCGAAGATCGAGGGCCTCTTGAAGAAGTACTGCAAGTACCTGCCTATCCCTGTGGTGTTCGGCAAGAAGACCGAGTGGAAGGATGGCAAGGAGCAGGAGACCGCCGAGGACAACCAGATCAACGAGACCCAGCCTCTCTGGGTGAAGGCTCCTGCCGACCTGAAGGATGAGGACTACCTGAAGTTCTATCACGACCTCTACCCTATGGCTCCGGATCCGCTGTTCTGGATTCACCTGAATGTGGACTTCCCATTCCACCTGACAGGCGTGCTCTACTTCCCTAAGATCGAGAATAATGAGTTCCATCGCGACCGCATCCAGCTCTTCTGCAACCAGGTGTTCGTGACCGACCAGGTGGAGGGCGTAGTGCCTGAGTTCATGATGCTGCTGCACGGTGTGATCGACTCGCCAGACATCCCACTGAACGTCTCACGTTCGTACCTGCAGTCGGATGCCAACGTCAAGAAGATCTCGGGCTACATCACCAAGAAGGTGGCTGACCGACTGATCGAGATCTTCAACGAGGATCGCAAGCAGTTCGAGGAGAAGTGGGACGACCTCAAGATCTTCATCCAGTACGGCATGCTGTCGGACGAGAAGTTCTACGACAAGGCTTCACAGATTGCCCTCTGGAAGAATACCGACGACCACTACTACACCCTCGAGGAGTACCGCAAGCTGGTGGAGGGCAACCAGACGGACAAGGACGGCCAGCTCGTCTATCTTTATACTAATGACAAGGTGGCTCAATACTCGTACATCGAGGCAGCCAAGAACAAGGGCTATGACGTGCTCGTGGCTGACGGTCAGCTCGATACTCCATTCATGAACCAGCAGGAGCAGAAGCAGAGCCAGGCTGAGGGCAGCAAGGGCGTACACTTCAACCGCATCGATGCCGACACCCTGAACAACCTAATCAAGAAGGCCGACCAGAAGAAGGTGGAGATGACCGATGCCCAGCGTCGCGAGAACCGCACCCTCTTCGAAAGCCAGATCCCTGCTGCCTACAGCCAGGACGGCAAGAAGGTGGAGTGGAGCGTGGACTTCCAGGCGATGGACGAGACAGACAAGCCTGTGATGATCGCCCAGAACGAGTGGATGCGCCGCATGAAGGAGATGAGCCGCGTACAGGGCGGCGGCATGAACTTCTACGGCCAGATGCCTGAGCAGTTCAACCTGATCGTCAACACCGAGCACCCTGTGGTGAAGTCGGTACTCGACAAGGCTGCCGTGGCCCTCACTCCTACCCTCGCCCCTGTGGCTGCCGACATCATGGACAAGGATGGCCAGATCAAGCCACTCGAAGAGGAGAAGTACAAGGCCAAGGCCGGCGAGTTCCCACACGACAAGGACGAGTTGCTCGATGCCCTTCGCAAGGATGTGGAGGGATTGAAGAAGCAGGAGTCGGACACCGTGGCCAACTACGCAAAGGGCGACGCCACCCTGCGTCAGCTCATCGACCTGGCTTTGCTCGAGGGCGGCATGCTCAAGGGCGAGGCGCTGGCACAGTTCATCAAGCGCTCGCAGGAGATGCTGGGCTAAGCCAGCGGATTGACCAACAACAAACTGACAGCCACCCTTCATTATATCTACAATAATGAAGAGTGGCTGCACTTGTATGCCAATGTGGAGGATGAGATCTTTGCGCCTGTCATCCGTCATCTGGAGCAGGAGGATCAGATGAGCTGGATGCCGGCTTCGAGGCAGTTCCGGCGCATCTCGCAGGGCCAGATGCTGGATTGTGTCTCGCCGATGTGAGCCTTGTGGAGGAGCACCATGCAGAGGCGCGACTGGCCGATGCCGCCGCCGATGCTGAGGGGCAGGGTGCCTTCGAGCAGGCGCTTGTGGAAGTAGAGGTTGATGCGGTCCTCCTTGCCGGTGAGCTTGAGCTGACGGAGCAGGGCCTCTTCATCGACACGGATGCCCATGGACGAAAGCTCCATGGCACGGCCGAGGACGGGGTACCACACGAGGAGGTCGCCGTTGAGGCCGAGGAAGCCGTCTTCGTTCTCAGAGGTCCAGTCGTCGTAGTCAGGGGCGCGCAGGTCGTGCTCCTTGCCGTCGCCCAGCTTGCCGCCGATGCCCATGATGAACACGGCGCCGTGCTTCTGGCAGATGGCGTCCTCGCGCTCCTTGGGGGTGAGGTCGGGGTACATCTGGCGCAGCTGCTCGGAGTGGATGAAGAAGATGTCTTCGGGCAGGAAGGCCTTGATTTCGGGATAGGTCTCGCAGATGAAGAATTCGGTGCGAAGGATGGCTGAATAGATCTTGCGCACGATCTTCTTGAGGAACTTGATGTTGCGGTCCTCCTTGCGCATCACGCGCTCCCAGTCTCACTGGACAACGTAGAGGGAATGGACATTGTCGAGCTCCTCGTCGGCACGGATGGCGTTCATGTCGGTGACGATGCCGAAGCCCTGGTCGATCTTGTATTCGGCCAGGGTGTTTCGTTTCCACTTGGCCAGGGAGTGCACCACCTCGGCGCAGGCCTCGTCCATGTCCTTGATTGGGAAGTTGACGGCACGCTCCACGCCGTTGAGGTCGTCGTTCATGCCCAAGCCGCGAAGCACGAACAAGGGGGCGGTGACGCGACGCAGGCGGAGCTCGGTGCTGAGGCTCTGCAGGAAGAAGTCCTTGATATTCTTGATGGCCTGTTCGGTCTGCTTCAGGTCGAGTGCTGACTTGTAGTCTTTGGGAATAATGAGCTGACTCATGTCTATTCTTTATTTATTGGTTTTGCTTCGAAATCTTAATTTGCGGTGGCAAAGTTAAGGAATATTTTGCAATACGGCAAATTTTTGCTACGAAAATTGCAGTTTTAGTCAAATTTTTATAAGAAAGGGGTCAAAAACCTGTCGGCAAACCAGCCTTTGGCGCGAAAACTGCGCGAATAGTTCTCCTTGTAGTATGCGGGTGTCAGGGTGTCGCTCTGCTGCTTGTCCTGCTCGAAGATGCGGTTCAATGCCTGCGTCGGCTCGGCACCGAAGATGAAGGCTGAGGCTTCGAGGTCGAACTTCATGGAGCGTGAGTTGAGGTTGGCCGAACCCACCATGCAGAACTGCCCATCGACCATCATGATCTTGGAGTGGTGGAAGGCGCCCTTGACCAGATAGACGTGTGCACCGTGGCGGATGAGGCGCTGTGCGAAGTGGTAGTTGCCGCTCGAGATGAGTTCGATGTCGCCTACCTTGCTGAACATCACCTCCATGTGTACGCCGCGATCCAAGGCGCGGATCATGGCTTGGCGCACGGTGTGGGTGGGCAGCACATAGGGCGAGACGAGGCGGATGGTGTCGCGCGCGGCATCGAAGGCGGCGATGAGGGCGTTGCGCGTCTCGGCTTTCTTCTGCCTGCTGGCTTGCGAACGCTCGAAGTAAACCGCTGAGGTTTGATTACAGATTACAGATGACAGATTTCGGCGTTGGGGGGCGTAATCTGAATTTCGGCGCTGGGGGTCGTAATCTGTAATCTGTAATTTGTAATCATACTCTGTATTTTGTAATTTGTAATCATACTCTGTAATTTGTAATCTGTAATCATACTCCTTCTTTCCCCCCGAAAGCGTATAGAGATCGTGGAAGAGCAGCGCCATGCCCTCGACGGCGGGGCCGGTGATGCGGGCGTGCATATCGCGCCAACCGCCGTAGGAAGGGTCGCCTGAGATGTAATAGTCAGCCACGTTGAGGCCGCCGATGTAGCCGATGCGGTCGTCGATGACCACGATCTTGCGATGGTCGCGCGTGACGTGGTTGAAGCAGATCACCTTGAAGCGGTCGTACATCTGGAAATCGACGCCAAGCTGAGCCAGCGAGTCGGCATACGAACGGGTGCCCATGCCGAAGTGGCGCTCGCGATCCTTATAATAATCGGTCACCACGCGTACGTCGCAGCCACGTTGGGCGGCTTGCACCAGGTGCTCCATCACGAGCTGGCCGATGGCATCGTTGGCGAAGATGAAGTACTCGATCCACACCTTGTGCTGCGCCTGGTCGATGTCGCGTAGCAAGGCGCGGAACTTGTCGCTGCCATTGGGGTAGAAATCAACGGCATCGACGGGGTATGGCTTGAGCCCCTCTCCCACCAGATAATGCATCAGGGCACTATCGGCACGCTGCTGCGCCGTGACAGCAGACACGGGCAGGAAGAGGGCCGAGAGGGCGATGAGGAATAGGAGGAGGCGCACGGGGTTAAGAGGAGTTTGAGGAGTTTGAAGGGTTTGAAGGGTTTGAAGGGTTTGAGGGGTTTGAAGGGTTACTCCTTATAATACACGCGCTTGACACGCGCAGAGACTGTGCTGAGCACCTCATAGGTGATGGTGCCGAGCTTCTGGCTGAGCTCCTGCAGGGGCAGCTGAGGGCCGAAGATCTCGACGCTGTCGCCCTCCTGCACGCCGGGGCAATCGGTGACGTCGAGGAAGGTGACATCCATGCAGACGTTGCCAAGCGTCGGGCATCGGTGGCCGCGCACCAGCATGTCGGCATGGCCGTTGCCGAGGCGACGGTCGTAGCCGTCGGCATAACCGATGGGTACCATGGCGATGCGTGTGGGGCGCTGGATGCGGCCGTTGCGCATGTAGCCAACGGTTTCGCCTACAGGGATCTCCTTGATCTGCAGGATGGTACTGCGGAGCGATGCCACGTTCATGAGCTGCATATCGACGGGCGCTGCCTCGAAGCCGTAGAGGCCGATGCCGAGGCGGCACATCTCCATCTGGTACTCGGGGAACACCTCGATGCCGGCGCTGTTGCAGATATGGCGCAGGATGGGGTGCGGGAAGGCGGCACGGAGGGCATCGGCGCAGAGGTCGAAGCGGTGCTTCTGCTCGTGCACGAAGTCGCGTTGTGCAGGGTCGTCGGCCGTTGCGAAGTGGCTGAAAACCGAACGCACGGTGACCGCATTCTGGTGCTGCAGCTGTGCGATGAGTTGTTCCATCTCGTGTGGCTGGAAGCCGAGGCGGTGCATGCCGGAGTCGATCTTGATGTGTACGGGATAGTGCGTCACGCCCATGCGGACTGCTTCGCGCACGAAGGCATCGAGCAGGCGGAACGAGTAGATTTCGGGTTCGAGGCGGTTCTCGATGATGGTGCGGAAGGCGGTCATCTCGGGGTTCATCACCATGATGGGCGTGCGGATACCCTGACGGCGCAGGTCGGCACCCTCGTCGGCCACGGCCACAGCCAGGTAATCGACGTTCTGATCCTGGAGGGTCTTGGCCAGCTCGTAGCTGCCGGTGCCGTAGCCGAAGGCCTTGACCATGCAGGTGAGCCTGGTGTCGGGGTGCAGGTGCGAGCGGTAGCGGTTGAGGTTGTGTACGATGGCGTCGAGGTCGATCTCGAGGATGGTCTCATGGCGACGCAGCTGCATCTGGTCGCTGATCTTCTCGAACTGGAACGATCGGGCACCCTTGAGCAGCACGAGTTCATTCTGGAAACGGTTGAGCTCGTCGCTCTGCAGGAAGTCCTGGGTGGATTCGTAGAAGTCGACAATCAGGCGGCAACCCTCACGATCGAGCGCTTCGAGCATCAAGTGGCTGGTTTGCAGCGAGCGGGGGCCGATGAGGATGAGCTTGCTGAGCTCGTACAGGCGGCAGAACTGCGCAATGCGGAGGCAACGGTGCTGGTCGTCGAGCTGTGCCTGATGAATGTCGCTCAGGATAAGCGAGTTCTTGAGGTTTCGTACAGAGCGGCGCTTCTGGAACTCGAGGGCGGCTTCGAGCGAGGTGAGGTCGTTGTTGTAGGCATCGTTGATGAGCGTGCAGCCGCGCTTGCCTTCCATCACCTCCAGGCGCATGGCCAGCGGCGTGAGGCGCAGCATACGCTCGGCGATGACCGCCGGCTGATAACCCAGGTAGAGCATCAGGGCAAGGCACTGGAGGGCGTTCTCGATGGAGGCGTCGTCGGACATCGGAATGGTGAACGAGCCGTCGATGCCGAGGAAGAGGTACTGGATGGTGGTGGCTTCGGCCGAACGCTGCACGGAGAGCACCTCGATCTGGGCGTCCTTGTGGCGACGCGTCCACGACATGCTGCGGGCACCTACGCCCGCCATCTCGAGCGCCTCCTGGATGCCCGGGATGTCGGCCGAGAAGATGATGAGGTCGCAGTTGACGAAGAGTTTGAGCTTCTCCATCAGCTTCTGGTGGTCGTTGTCGAAGCCGGCCGAATGTGCCGTGCCGATGTTGGTGAGGATGCCGATGGTGGGACGGATCACACGCTCGAGGCGCTCCATCTCGCCCGGCTGGCTGATGCCTGCCTCGAAGATGGCCAGCTCGTCATCGGCCGAGAGCTGCCACACGCTGAGGGGCACGCCCACCTGGCTGTTGTAGCTGCGGGGGCTTCGCACCACGCGCCGATCCTCGTTGATGAGCTGGTGGAGCCACTCCTTGACGATGGTCTTGCCGTTGCTGCCGGTGATGCCCACCACGGGCACCTGGCTGATCTGGGCGCGATGATGTGCGGCGAGCGTCTGGAGGGCCGACAACGTGTCGCCCACGATGAGGAACCAGGCCTCGGGACAGGTGTTGCGGAACTCCTCGTTCGAACGCGAGACGACAAAAGCCCGCACGCCCTGTTGGTAGAGCTGCGGGATGTATTTGTGGCCATTGCCCTTCTGGGTCACGAGGGCAAAGAAGAGCGTCTGGTCGGCAAAGGTAAGGCTGCGGCTGTCGGTGAGCAGCAGCGAGATATTGGGTTGTGTGGTAGCCGAAGCAAGCCGGTTGCCCTTGAGCGGACAACCGAGAATGCCGGCTATTTGACTGAGATTATACATTATTCTACGCGCAATCGGTCAAGGTTAGACTTTGCTAATTCCTGTTGAGCATATTCCAATGTAATGTTGAACTCCGTGCATGAGGGATCGGAAGGCAGCGTGAACATGGCATCGAGCATGATGCACTCGGTGATGCTGCGCAAGCCACGGGCGCCGAGCTTGAACTCCAGGGCCTTCTGCACGATGTATTCATAGACGGCATCGTCGAAGGTGAGGGTGATGCCATCCATGGCGAAGAGCTTCTCGTACTGCTTGGTGATGGCGTTCTTCGGCTCGGTGAGGATGCGTCGCAAGGCGGCGGCATCGAGCGGCTCGAGGTGCGTGAGGATGGGCAGACGGCCGATGATCTCGGGGATGAGGCCGAACGACTTGAGGTCGGCTGGGGTGATGTACTGCAGGAGGTTGTTGCGATCCACCTCCTTGCGCGTCGGATCGGTGGAGAAGCCCACCATGCGGGTGTTCAGACGCGCGCCGATCTTCTGCTCGATGCCGTCGAAGGCGCCACCGCATACGAAGAGGATGTTGGTGGTATCGACCTCGATGAGCTTCTGCTCGGGGTGCTTGCGGCCACCCTGTGGCGGCACGTTGACCTTGGAACCTTCGAGCAGCTTGAGGAGGCCCTGCTGCACGCCCTCGCCCGAGACGTCACGGGTGATCGAGGGGTTGTCGCCCTTGCGTGCGATCTTGTCGATCTCGTCGATGAAGACGATGCCACGCTCGGCCTTCTTCACGTCGTAGTCACAATCGAGCAGCAGGCGCGAGATGATCGACTCGATGTCCTCGCCCACGTAGCCGGCTTCGGTCAGCACGGTGGCATCGACGATGGCAAAGGGCACCTTGAGCATCTTGGCGATGGTTTTGGCCAGCAGGGTCTTGCCCGTGCCGGTGCGACCCACCATGATGATGTTCGACTTCTCGATCTCCACGCCGTGCTTGTCCTTGGGTTGGAGCAGGCGCTTGTAGTGGTTATAGACGGCTACGCACAGGTTGCGCTTGGCGTCGTCCTGACCGATCACGTATCCATCGAGGAACTTCTTGATCTCCTGAGGCTTGGGTAACTCGGCGAGTTCCATATCAAGCTCGTTCTGACGGAGCTTGCCCATGTTCTCCTCCACGATGATGTGTGCCTGCTCGGCGCACTCGTTGCAGATGAAGCCATTGAGGCCCGAGATGAGCAGATCGACTTCGTTACGGCCACGGCCACAGAAACTGCATTTATCTTCTATCTTGCGTGCCATTTACTTGCTCTTGGTGAAAATCTTGTCGATCATGCCATAATCCAAAGCCTCCTGTGCGGTGAGGTAGTGATCGCGGTCGCAGTCGCGCTCGATCTGCTCGAAGGTCTGACCCGAGCAGTCGGCCAGGATCTGATAGAGCTCGGCCTTGAGCTTCTTGATCTCGTTGACGGCAATCTCCATGTCGCTTGCCTGACCCTGGGTGCCACCCAGCGGCTGGTGAATCATGACGCGGCTGTGTGGCAGGGCAAAGCGCTTGCCCTTGGTGCCGGCAGCCAGGAGCACCGATGCCATCGAGGCAGCCATGCCGGTGACGACTGTCTGCACATCGCAGCTGATGTAGTTCATGGTGTCGTAGATGGCGAGGCCGCCACTCACGATACCGCCAGGCGAGTTGAGGTACATGGTGATGTCCTTGTCGGCTTCGGTGCTGGCCAGGAACAGGAGCTGTGCCTGCACGACGTTGGCCGAATACTCGTCGATCTCGGTGCCGAGGAAGATAATGCGATCCATCATCAAGCGGCTGAACACGTCCATCTGAGCCACGTTGAGCTGACGCTCCTCGATGATGGATGGGTTGATGTATGAGGCTCGTGGCTGCATGGTGGTGCTGGTGAAGCGCATGTAGTCGTTGAGCATGTTGCCATTCAAGCCAACGTGCTTGGTGGCAAACTTGTAGAATTCGTTCTGATTCATAGTCAAAAGTAGTTATATGTAGCGCTACCCGCAGGTGTGCGCCATTGGTAATTAAAAGTTTGATGCAATTGCGTCGCACACGGCCTTCATCTCCTCGGGAGTGAGCTTGAGGTGCTCCTTCTTGAAGTCCATGTCGCCCTCACATTGCATGGGGATGAGGTGGATGTGTGAGTGTGGCACTTCGAGGCCCATCACGGTCATGCCCACCTTGGTGCATGGGATGGCCTTCCTGATGGCAGCGGCCACCTGCTTGGCAAAGACGATGTGCTCGGCAAGGAGCTCGTCGCTCTCGTCGAAGAAATAATCGACCTCCTGTTTCGGGATCACCAGGGTATGGCCCTTGGCTACAGGATTGATGTCGAGGAAGGCATAGAACTTGTCGTTCTCAGCAACTTTGTAGCTGGGGATCTCACCGGCTACGATGCGTGAAAAAATGGTCATAATTCTTTAAATTGAAATTTCGAGTACCTCCAGCTGCTGAATGCCGGCTGGAACCTTTACCTCAACGATGTCGCCCACCTTGTGGTTGAGCAATGCCTTGGCAATAGGAGTGGCCACGCTGATCTTGCCCTCGCGGAAGTTGGCCTCCGACTCCGACACGATGCTGTAGGTCACCTCTTTGTTCATCTTCTTGTTGAGCAGACGCACCTTGCTCATGATCTGGATCTTGTCGCATGAGAGCTTGCTGGCGTCGATGATGCGGGCATTGGCCACCTGGTCCTTGAGCAAAGCGATCTTCGACTCAAGCTTGCCCTGAGCCTCCTTGGCTGCATCATACTCAGCATTCTCGCTGAGGTCGCCCTTGTCGCGAGCCTCGGCAATTGCCTGGCTGGCCTTGGGGCGTTCCACACTCTCCAGGTACTGGATTTCTTCAAGGATCTTCTTGTATCCTTCTTCTGACATGTAAGTTGCCATAGTGTTTTTCTTACTATTTATATGATTAATAATAATTTATTCAAACATTATATAAACCACATAGCGCAGAGCATAAGCCCCGCGTTATGTGTTGAATATTAAATGTTTTAGCGGGCAGACCAAAGGATTGCCCACAACCTTCTTACTTCATGGCCTTGGCCACGGCAGCATCCAGCTTGCTATCATCCGCTACACGCTCCAATGCCGCACCATCGCGTCCCATGACAAAGACCTCAGGAAGCTGCTGCACATTATAGAGGGCGGCCGTAGCGCTGTACTGGACTTGGGCATTCTCGTCATACAGCACATCAAGATCGCGAACAACTGTCCAAGGTACGTTGTTGGCACCTACTTTCCAGAAGTTTTCGTCGAAATCAAGACAGACCTGATAAATCTTCAAACCGCGATCCTTGTATTTGTCATACACCTTATGTAAAGCGATATTATGGGCTACCGAAGCATCAGTATAATATGCGGTAAAGTCCAGCAGGACAACATCACCCTTACCATTGATGCTTGAGAGCGGGGTCAAGTGGTCATTCTTGTCGAGCAACGAGAGGTCGATAAAAGTGGCCTCTTTGATGACATTCTGAGCCAATGAATCTGCATATTCCTGATTAAGACGCATCTGACGGCGTGCAAACTGGCCTTCATAGGCCTGCTGGGTAAGATATGCCGTACGTGGAGAGTTGGGATAGACGGAATTCCACAAATTGGCTACGGCACCAAAAGCACGGGAATCACGCGCGTCGAGGGTATTGAAAATCCTCATGCCGGCAACGCTCTCAAACAATAAGTAATAGCTGACAGGTGATGCCGGATCAGCAAAGATGTAGTCAGATAATGCCTGCTGCTTATAATTGGCAATCAAGACATCAATACTATCGGCATAGGCAGGCTGCGAAACCTTGCCCTGGCCACGTTCGTTGGAGAGGTTGATGATCGAGCGGCGGAAATCGGCAGTCAGGCCGAGAGCCTGCTTGAAGACGTTGTTCAAGCTATCCTCCACCGAGTAGGCTGTAGCAAACTTTTCCTTGGAGGTAGAGATTTTGATGGGAGTCTGCAACGTATCGCTGATTACAGGGATGGTCTGACCACCCAACACGAGGCAGAAGAAGTCCGGACCACCCACTTCTACCTTCGGCTGAAACTTGAATTGACCATTCTCGCCTAAACGAAGAGTGTCGATCAATACAGGATTATTACCCGAGAGATGCATCAGGGCAAGCTTCTCGCCGGCAGCATCCGCAACATTGCCCTCAATGGTTACGGTGCCCTTCTGGTTCTGGCAGCCGCACATCAAGGCTATAGCAGCAACTGCTATAATATTAAATAATGTATGTTTCATCAAATAATGGTTGAATTAGCGTTAATTTCTGCATTTAGCGGTGCAAATATAGAACAAAAACTTTGCATTTGCAAGAAAATAACCTTTAAATTTGCAAAAAAGGAAGATTTTCGCCCGAAAATTTGATTATCCTGATTATTATCATTATATTTGCACCCGTTTATGCGCACGTTTTGACGCATGGGAGGCACTTTTCTCCCATCACGAACCAAGATTATATTCAACACAAGTGATAAAAACAGATTTATGGTAAACAATTTGGTTAATCCAATCAAGAAGACCATTACCCTGAGCGATGGACGTACCATCACTCTTGAGACGGGTAAGGTAGCGAAGCAGGCAGATGGTGCCGTAGAGCTTCGCATGGGTGGCACGATGTTGCTC
>JAZQPJ010000016.1:0-25296 GCA_045628525.1 Bacteroidales bacterium | reverse complement strand
GGGAGATGTGGTGCTGGTAGAAGTGGATGAGGGCAATCAATATGGATTTCATGGGGGGAGAAGGATTTGAGGGGTTTGAGGGGTTCGAGGGGTTTGAAGTGTTCGAGGGGTTCGAAAGGTTTGAAGGGTTTGAGGGGTTCGAAAGGTTCGAAAGGTTCGAGGGGTTAGGGTTGTTAGGGTTGAAGGAAATTTAGGCCTTGGCAACCGCTTTGATGATGCGGTTGATGGCGCGGCCGATTGTGGCGAAGGATTCCTCGAAGGTGATGTGCTTGTTGTCAACGTAGATGAAGGCCAGCTCCATCTGCTTGTGTTCGGCTTCGAGCTGCGCGATGAGTGGGAGCTTCTGGAGGCGATATGACTCGCGGATCAAACGCTTCACACGGTTGCGATCCACAGCGTGCTTGAAGCGCTTCTTGGGGGCGATGGCCATGATGGCGCAGCGGCCTTGGCGTTCATTGGCTGCCTTGGTGGCAGGACTTTCGGATGCTGCAGGGACATCAAGGGATGCAGGCACTGTCTCGGGGGATGCAGCTGCCGGCTCTGGCTTAATCAGATACACTACGCGATAGGGGAAGGCCGTAAACGAAGAACCATTAGCGAACAGCTCGCTAATGGATTCGCGCAGATAGAGGCGCTCCGTCTTCGGTAGTGTAAACTGATGCATGAGAATTTGGGGGTTACAAGTCAACGGGTCGGTTAGAGATGTTCCTGCAAGTAGTTCATCAGCACGCCAGCCATTGAGGGGCACTCGGGCGTTGGGCCCTGGGCATCGATGCGGAGGCCCTTGGCTTCGGCTGCCTTGGCGGTGCTGGGGCCGAAGAGGCCGATGATCTGGTCGCCCTGCTCGTATTCGGGATCGTTGTCGTAGAGCGACTGGATGCCGGCGGGAGTGAAGAAGATGAGCATGTCGTAGGATGCGATCTCCTCGGGTGTGAACTCAGTGCTAACAGTGCGGTACATCACGGCGGTGGTGACGTTGACCTTGGCCTTGGTGAAGCAGGTGAGGTCTTCCTTGTGAACGTCGGCCACGGGCATGAGGAACTTCTCGCCGTTGTGCTTCTTCATCACGAGAGCCAGATCCTCGATCTTGCCGGTCTTGCTGTGGTGCACCTTGCGCTTGCGATATACGATGTACTTCTGGAGGTAGAGGGCGATGGTCTCATTGAGGCAGAAGTACTGCATCTCCTCATTGGGCTTGGCCCGAAGCTCCTCGGCCAGCTTGAAGAAGTGATCGACGGCTGTGCGTGAGGTGAGGACGATGGCGGTGAAGTTGGGGATGGTGATCTTCTGCGCCCTGAATTCCTTTGTAGTGAGTGACTCGATGCGGATGAAGGGCTTGAAGGTCAGTTCCACGCCATATTTGCGAATGATCTCGAAATAGGGAGACTTTTCAGACGATGGGTATGGCTGTGAAACGAGTATATTTTTGATGTTCATTGCGCTTGATTGTTGTCGTTTGCCCGACAGTTAGCCTGCAATTTTGGTGAATATCACCAGCAATGGGGCAATTTGGAGCGTGCAAAGATACACAATAATCAGACAAAATGAATAAAAATTGGTGCAAAAAATCTTAAAACCGCAGAAAACAAATACGATTTGCGACAAAATGAAGAGCGCAGCAAGCAAAATTGATGTGGTTTGTGCCGTGAATGAACCTGCTAAAACGCCGATGAAGATGAGTGTGGAGGCAGGTGCCAGTATCGACTGGATGGCACGGTCGATGCGGTGCATGATGGCCTGCTGGTCGGTGAGGCAAAGGAGGTAGCAGAACCATCGGACCAGAAGCCCCTGCAGCGCATACCATGCGACGGGCAGCGTCATACAGATGGCAGAAAGCCGGAGCGAGGCGGCATCGGGCGTGGCCAGGTGACGTGCCATCTGCGGGTCGGCGATGCTCAGGATGCAGAGCCCCATGAAGACGAAGAACTGGAGCTGCAGCATGGGGCGGAGCCAGGGATAGATCACGGCTGTGGATTCGAACGTGCGGGCATTGCGCGTGTCGCCCAGCCATGCCAGCTGATGCAGCAGTACGCCCTTGGGGTGGCATGCCAGCAGATCGACCAGGACAAAGAGCAGGATGAGCAGCACCAGATAGATGTTGTCCTGCATCAGTGGCGTGGCCCAGGGTGTGGGGGCGGCTTGCTGGATGGCTTGCTGAAGCGTATGTATGTCGAATGGGTTGAAGATCATTATGACGGTGATTTCATTTCAGAGCTCGGGCAGAAGCTGGAAGAGGGCCTGCACGGGATAGTGATCGGAATAAGGGATGTCCTTGCGGATGTCGATGTCGAGCGTGCGCAACTGTGGCGAATGCAGGATGTGGTCGATGCGGAACCAGAAGTGGTGCTCGTGATAGGTGATGCCGTAGCCGGTGCCTGCCTCCTGCCATGCATCGGAGAGGTCGCGGCTGAGGGTGTGGTAGCAGTGGCTGATGGGGGTGTCGTTCATGTCGCCACATACGATCAGCGGCATGCCCTCGGGATGATTGTCGCGCAGGAACTGGGCGATGGCGGCACTCTCGTCGGCACGTTGCCTGAAGGCTTTGCCAAGGGAGCGTAGCATGCCAGAACGGATGCGGCCGATGCTGTCGGGCTCAAAGTGGTCGATCATCTCGTCATAGAGCACACGGTCCTTGGGTTGGATGCTGTTGGTGTGCAGGTGCATGTTGATGAGGCCGACCATCCGCCCCTTGACCTCAAGCTGATAATACATGCAGCTGAAGTAACCCTTCTTGCGCTTGTCAACGCGAATGGCCTTGCGGATAGGGTATTTGGAGAAGAGGGCGATGCCCATGGCTGTGCGCCGGTCGTTGGGCGTGAAGTCGTAATAGGGATATTCGCGCTTGAGGGTGCCGCGCAGTTGCTCCTGTGTGTGTCCGCCCTTGCTGAGGCTGAAGGCATATTCCTGCAGGCAGACGATGTCGGCACCTGAAGTCTGGACGAAATCCATGACTGGGATGGGTTCCTTGATCTTGGAGAGGTGTGTCTGCCCCATGGCGCAGGTGTTGAATGTGAGCAGGCGGATGCTATCGACGGTGATGGTGCGATCGCGGCCATCGAGCCCCTTCACGCTGGTGACGGGCGATGGGCCAAAGGGATGCAAAGGACAATAGCGCCACAGCGGCACGATGATGACGAGCAGTGTGACACCCATCACCATGAGGCAGCGCCAACGGGTGAGCACCAGCAGCAGGATGGCCCAAGCCAAAGCCAGCACCAGGAGCACGCCGAAACCGATGCCGAGGAATGAGGGGTAGATGAGCCGCTGCGGGTTGATGACATCGCTGTAGGCCGACAGCACCACAATGCCGCACAGCATGATGGTGAGCAATGCCATAATGCTGTGATATGCCTTGCGCATCAGGTTCAGCACCTTCTTCCAGAAAGTGCCTCCCTTGGAGCTGTCCTTGCGTCTCTTCTTGTTTGCTTTGGTTGTCGATGGTGTCATGGTGTCTTATTTGTTGCCCCTGCGCTTGGAGGCATCGAACAGCATCTGTTTCTCTTCGGCCGAAAGCCCGTCGTAGCCATGCTTGCTGATCTTGTCAAGGATGGCATCGATCTGCGCCTCGTGCTGGCGTCGGTCGGCGTTGTAGTTCATGTCGCGCATCTTCTCAGTGCCGATGGGGTCGCGACGGCCGCCGCGGGTGGCTTTCATGCGAGGCTTGCTCAGTTGGCTAAACCAATGTCCCACGGCATGGATGCCGCGGCTGAGCCATGCCGTGATGTCGCGTCCCTGCTGGTAGAAATGACCATAAAACAAGCCGAACAAGGCTCCGCCGATGTGGCACACCAGCCCTCCGGAGTTGTCGGCCGTACCTGTAAAGAGTGTAAGCACCATGATGATGATAGCCAGGGTGCGCATCTGCATGGTGACGGTGCGGAAGATGAGGTTGAGCCCGACCATCTGGTTGGGTTGCATCACCACGGCACCCATTACTGCCATCAGTGCTCCGGAGGCTCCGACGAGACAGGTGGCGTTGCGGTCATAAATGAAATAGGGGAAGACATTGTAGATGACCAGGAAGAACAACCCAGAGAATAAACCTCCAGCCAGATAGAGCGTGAGCAGCTGGCGACTGGTGTGGAACCGCACGAATACCTGTCCGAACCACCAAAGCCACAGCATGTTGAAGATGATATGAAAGATGTTCTGCCCGATGTCGGCATGGCAGAACATGTAGGTAAGGAGCGACCACGGGCGCAGCAGGAAGTCGTGGACATTGGCTGGCAATGCCAGCAGCGACTGCCACTGATAGCCACTCACCACAAACAGCAGGCAGACGAGCCGCCAGAACTGGGTGAGGAGATAGACACAGGCTGTCACGTAGATGATCTTGCCGTAGATGGGGAGTTGCTTATATCTTAGCATCGATAGTACCAATAATTATGTGTCTGACTAAAACTCATGGCGGCGATCCTTGCGCCACAGCATGATGAGCAGGAAACCGAACAGCATGCCGCCGAGGTGGGCAAAGTGAGCCACATTGTCGCCCGTGGTGCGTGCCACACCGGTAAACAGCTCGAAGACGCCATAGCCGATGACCAGCCACTTGGCCTTGAGCGGGATGGGAGGGAAGAGGAGCATGACACGGGCATTGGGGAACATCATGCCAAAGGCCAGCAGGATGCCGAAAACGGATCCGGAAGCGCCGATGGTGACGTAATGACTGACGTACACCTCGCAATAGGCCAGGAGTTCGTTGTATGACATGTCCATGATGGTGCCAAAGTCTGCCTGAGGGTTGACGCTGGCAAGGGCACGGGCCATGGCATCGTGCATGCCCCAGCGCCATGTGAGTTGTTGGATGATGGCAGCGCCTACGCCACACACCAGATAGTAGATGAGGAAGCGCTTGGGTCCCCATACCATCTCGAGCAAGCGTCCGAACATATAGAGCGTGAACATGTTGCAGAGCAGATGGTAGAAATCGGCATGCATGAACATATAGGTGAATGCCTGATAGACGGAGTAGCTGTCGGAGTCGAAATAATGCAGGCCTAGATACTGGCCGAGGTGAATGCCCTTCAGCTTGAACACTTGGTCAGCCACCAGCATCAGCACATTGATGATGATGAGGTTAGTGGTGACGGGCGTAGATGGCTGCCCGGTGTAGTTATTTTGCGAAAAACTCATATTGCGTGGATATTATGGCGCAAAAATAGTGCTTATTTTGCAAAAACGAGCATCTTTTGGCAACATTTTTACCTTTTTAAATAAAAAAAATTGGATTTCGTGCAAAATTGTATTATATTTGCACCGATTTTGGAAGGTTTCGCCTCTTCTGAAACGCAAAATGCTTTATTCCATCACGCGAATGAAAAGATTTTTTGGAGCCAAGTTCACCTCCACCATCAGCATAGCTCTCGTACTGTTCGTCATCGGCCTGATGACGATGGGCGGGCTTGTGGCTGTGCGTATGGCCAAGGAGCTGCGCGAGCAATTTACAATCACCATCACTCTGAGCGATGGCGTGAAGGATAGCTATGGCACCACGATGGCCAAGAAGATTGGTCGTGCCGACTATGCTGCCGAGGCCGTGTTCGTGAGCCCGGACAGTGCCCTTGCAGTGCTGCAGGCCGAACTGGGGGAGAACCCCGAAGAGTTCCTTGGCTACAATCCGCTGCCTGCTACGGTGGAACTGAAGCTGAAGTCGGAGTATGCCGTGAGCGACAGCATCGAACAGATCGTGAAGGAGATTCGTCAGACATACAAACGTAACATCTCGGCTGTTGACTACAACAGCACACTGGTCGATGACGTCAACAATAATCTGCGTCGTGTAGCCATGGGGCTGGCTGTGCTGGCTGCTGCATTGCTGCTGATCAGCATTTCGCTTATCGGCAATACGGTACGACTCTCCCTGCATGCCGACCGCTTCCTGATCAACACCATGCGTCTGGTGGGTGCTACGGCTTGGTTCATCCGTCGTCCGTTTATCATCTCGCATGTCAGGTGTGGTCTGGTGGCCGCACTCCTGGCGCTTTGTGCCTTGGCAGCGCTGATCTATGGCGGCATGAGCAAGGGGTTGGCCACCGTCTTTGCCGACGGCCTTCTCCAGCCATTGCCCTTATGCATCCTGATCGGCTCGGTGGTGGTGATGGGCGTCTTGATCCCGGCATTGGCAGCATGGCATGCCTGTGACCGCTATCTCGGTCGTTCGGTCGATGAGCTCTATTTGATGTAAATTGTTTCGACCTGATAACCTCCAACTTCTAACTCGTAACTTATAACTCCAACAAAATATGCGTCTTTGTTTAGGAAAAATCAATTTTATCATCATGGGCATTTCTGCCCTGCTTATCCTGGTTGGCTTCATCATGACAGGTGGCGCCCCCAGCACGCCTGACCACTTCAATCCTGAGGTGTTCAGCGACACTCGCGTTGTTTATGGTCCCAACATCTGCTTCTTCGGTTATCTGCTCATGATTGTGGGCATCTGCGTGAAGGGCAAGAACGCTAATTCTAAACACTAAACTCTCCACTCTCAACTAAAATGGATTGGTTACAAGCATTGATTCTGGGCCTGGTACAGGGTCTGACAGAATATCTGCCCGTTTCATCGAGCGGACATCTTGAGATTGGCAAGGCACTGCTCGGCGAGGGCGCTGAGGCCGGTGGCCTGACATTCGATATTGTGGTACATGTGGCTACGGTGCTGGCTACATTGGTAATCCTCTGGAAGGAGGTCGTCTGGATCTTCAAGGGATTGTTCAACCCATTGCAGGGGGGCAAGTTGAACGATGAGCAGAAATATACGCTCAACATCCTTGTGTCAATGATTCCAGTGGGTGTCGTTGGTCTCTGCTTCAAGGACAGCATCGAGGCCCTGTATGCTGACAATGTGTTGCCCGTAGTGGGCGTCTGCCTCCTGGTCACTGCATCGTTGCTTGCTTTAACCCACTACTACAAGCCACAGCCACGTGAGCACATCTCGCCGCTGCATGCTTTCATCATTGGCATCTCGCAGGCGCTGGCCGTATTGCCTGGCTTGTCACGTTCGGGCTCTACGATCGCCACTGGTTTGCTTTTGGGCAATAAGAAAGAGACATTGGCCCAGTTCTCGTTCCTGATGGTGATTCCGCCTATCCTGGGCGAGGCACTGATCGATGTGAAGCATTTTCTGGCTCCATCGGCCGATTATCTGGCAGAGCATGCGGCTGATGCCGCTCCCGAGCTGGGCCTTGTGCCTTTGGCTGTCGGTTTTGTCGCTGCGTTCATCAGCGGATGCTTTGCCTGCAAGTGGATGATCGCTCTGGTCAAGAGGATGAAACTCCTCTATTTTGCCATCTATTGCGCCCTGGCAGGTCTCTTCACGCTGTTCGTACTGGCATAAGCAGTCTTGGTACGGTAATTAGTAATCTGTAATTTGTAATTGTTTTCTTGAAAACATACGATTTCATTGAGGGCGAAGTGCTCGCCTTTGACAAGCCACTGACCTGGACTTCATTCAATCTGGTCAAGGTGGTGCGCAATAATCTGAGTCGCCGTTTGGGTGTGAAGAAACTCAAGGTTGGCCATGCCGGCACACTCGATCCTTTAGCCAGCGGTGTGATGATCATCTGCACGGGCAAGGCTACCAAGCAGATCGACCAGCTGCAGGCAGGCACCAAGGAATACATTGCCACGTTGCGTCTGGGCTGCACCACGCCATCGTTCGATGCCGAACATCCCATCGACCAGACCTATCCCACCCGCCACATCACCCGGGAACTGGTGACTGAGGTCTTGCAAAAGTTCAAGGGAAGCATCTGGCAGGTTCCGCCGGTCTATTCCGCCTGTAAGGTGGAGGGGCGCCGAGCTTTTGACTATGTGCGTCAGGGCGAAGAGGTAGAACTCAAGGCCAAGGAACTGGTGATTGACGAGATCGAGCTCCTGGATTTGCATCTGCCTGAGCAAGGCATCACTTCGGTCAATGCCGACGAGGTGGCCCGCATGGCGCGCGAAGACGTAAACATCAAGGACTTCAGCCGCCGCAAGCAGCGTGTCGAGGATCTTGGCATCATTCCGCGCAAGCAAACTGATGCCTCGGCCGAAGCAGAGGAGGCGGAGCCATCTCGGCCTGGCGCCATTGCCGAAGCCGATGTCAATCCCGAGACGCTCAGCTATCTGACCATCCGCGTCGTGTGCTCAAAAGGTACCTATATCCGAGCTTTGGCTCGCGACATTGGCCAGGCTCTGCAGAGTGGAGCCTATCTCATTGGCTTGCGCCGCACACGCGTCGGTCAGATCACCGCCGATCAGTGCCTGAAGATAGGCAACGTGGAGCAATGGGCGCTCGATGTGCCTGTGGTGATGCCATAATCATTTCGCTATTTACATTTTAAAACTATATAGAGTGAAGCTTTCTCAGTTCAAATTCAAGCTCCCCGAGGAGCGTGTAGCATTGTTGCCTAGTGATAGACGCGACGAATGCCGCCTGATGGTGCTCCACAAGAAGAGCCGCCGTATCGAGCACAGGATTTTCCGCGATTTCATCGAGTATTTCGATGAGAAGGATCTGGTGCTGTTCAATGATACCAAGATTTTCCCTGCCCGTCTATACGGCAACAAGGAGAAGACGGGTGCTCGCATCGAGGTGTTCCTCCTGCGCGAGCTGAATCCGGAAATACGTTTTTGGGACGTGCTGGTCGATCCGGCGCGTAAGATCCGTATCGGAAACAAGCTGTACTTCGGCGAGGACGAGAGCCTCGTAGCTGAGGTCATTGACAATACAACTTCGCGAGGCCGAACATTGCGATTCCTTTATGATGGTCCTCACGATGAGTTTATCGAGACGCTATATGGCTATGGCGAGACACCAATCCCACCATCGCTCAAGGAGCGTCGCGACGTCATCGACGAACCTGTCGATGATGATCATCCTTTCACCGACCGCGAGCGTTATCAGACCATCTTTGCCAAGGTCGAGGGTGGTGTGGTCGCTCCTCAGGCTGCGCTCCACTTCAGCCGCGAACTCTTGAAGCGTATGGAGATCAAGGGTGTGGATTTCGACTTCCTCACCGTGCACAGCAACCAGGGCAACTTCCGTGAGATTGACGTGGAGGACCTCACCAAGCACAAGATGGATTCGGAGCAGATCATGATCAGCCCTGAGTTGGCTGAACGTGTCAATGCCGTGAAGGATGCCGGACACCATATCTGTGCCGTCGATACCTCCGTGATGCGTGCCATCGAATCTTCGGTCAGCACCACCGGCTATCTCAAGCCCTATTCTGGCTGGACCAACAAGTTCATCTTCCCACCTTACGACTTCTCGATTGCCGACTGCATGGTAGCTAACTTCTATGAGCCCTATTCAACCTTGCTAATGCTCACTTGTGCTATGGGTGGATATGACTTCGTGATGGAGGCCTACAAGCTGGCTATCAAGGAGGGTTACATGTTTGGCACTTATGGCGATGCCATGCTGATCCTGCCTGACTAGTTTGGAGTTAATAGATTAGAGTTTAGTGTTGTTGACAACCAGCTATTAACTCTAAAAACTACTCTCCACTCTCCACTTTACACTCTCCACTATAATGACACATTATATATATATAGGGTTAGGTTCCAATCTGGGCGATGGCCCTCGCAATCTTGATGCCGCCCGTACCTTGTTGTGCTCGCAGGTAGGAGAGGAGCTCGCCTGTTCGGCTTATGTTGAGAGCGAGCCTTGGGGGTTCAGCAGCGATCATGGGTTTACCAATGCCGTGGCAGCCTATTGCACAGAACTCGATCCCCTGCCTTTGCTCGACGTAACGCAGCAGATAGAGCGCAATCTGGGGCGTAAGCATAAGCACAAGCCCGGTGAACCCTATACCGACCGTGTCATCGACCTGGATATCCTGCTCTACGACGATCTGGTATATCACGACGAGCGCCTTACGATTCCGCATCCGCTGATCGGGCAGCGCGATTTCGTGCGGGAACCACTTGATGAATGTAAGAATAAAGTAAATAAATAAAATGAAAAACGGATTTATGAAAACCGTGCTGGCGGTTATTGTCGGCATGCTTATCGTGGGCATCATCAGCACGATGTTCACCACCTGTATGTTTGTAGGTATGATTTCGGCTGCTGCCTCAGCTGGTGAGCAGCCTACAGTAGCTACCAAGCCAGGTGACGTGATGCTGCTCAAGATCAATGGCGAGGTCACTGAGGTGCCTTCTTCGATGCCATTCATTTTCGACATGATGGGCGGTGTGAGCCTGACCCAGGATCTCAGTCTGCGTGGCTATCTCAATGCCATTGCTTGTGCCAAGCAGGATCCAAACATCTCGGGCATCTACCTCAACACCGATGGCATGTCGGCTTCGCCTGCTTCATACGAGGCTATCCACGATGCGCTTGTTGACTTCCGTGCCTCGGGCAAGTGGATCATTGCCTACAATGACAACTACTCACTTGGCCAGTACTATGTGGCTTCGGCTGCCGATTCGCTCTACGTCAACACCATCGGTGCTGTCACCCTCGATGGCATGAGCTCGATTCTGGTTTATCCTAAGGGCTTGCTCGATAAGCTCGGCGTTGAGATGCAGGTATTCCGTGTGGGCTCGTTCAAGAGTGCTGTCGAGCCTTACATGATCGAGCACATCAGCGAGGCTAACTATCTGCAGACCGAGACTTATCTGCGCAATATCTGGAATGTCATGATCAAGGATATTGCTGCCTCACGCAATGTGTCGGAGGCACAGCTCGACAGCCTGGCAAACCTGGCCGTCAGCTACATGCAGCCCGACGAACTCACCGCTACCGGCCTGGTCGATGGCCAGCTCTATAAGAGCGACGTGGAGCAGATCCTCCTTGACAAGATGGGCAAGGACAAGCTCGAAGGCCATGCCATCACTGCCAAGCAGTTGATCAACAACTATGACCGGCTTTTCCCATCAGCCGGCAAGGAGAAGATTGGCGTGATTTATGCATACGGCGAGATTGCCTCTGAGGGCGAAGGTGTTGATGATGGAATCTATTACGAGACCCTCATCAAGGACATCCGCAAGATTACCGAGGACAATACGGTCAAGGCCGTTGTGCTCCGTGTCAACAGCCCTGGCGGTTCTGGTTTTGCCAGTGAGCAGATCTGGAAGGCACTCATGGACCTCAAGGCCAAGAAGCCTCTCGTAGTCAGCATGGGCGACTATGCTGCCAGCGGCGGCTACTACATCAGCTGCATGGCCGACTATATTGTGGCTGAGCCTAACACCCTCACCGGTTCGATCGGCGTATTCGGCGTGATCCCTAACTTTGGCAATATCGCCACCGGCAAGTTGGGCGTGAACTTCGAGGAGGTCAAGACCCACAAGTACGGAACCCTCACCACCATGCGCAAGGCCAGCGAGGCAGAGCGTGCACAGATCCAGAAGGGCATTGACCAGTTCTACGAGCTCTTCACCCATCGTTGTGCTGAGGGTCGTGGCATGGACCAGGACAGCATCAAGGCCATCGCTGGTGGCCGTGTGTGGACAGGTTCTGATGCGCTTCAGAATGGTCTTGTCGATGAGTTGGGCGGCATTGAGGTCGCCCTTGCCAAGGCAGCAGAGCTGGCTGAGATTGCTCCCGATAACTATGTTCGCGACGTATGGCCTCGCCAGAAGAACTCGATGGAGTCACTGTTGGAGCTGCTCAATGAGAAGACCGACGACATCTCGCTTCGTATTGCCGATCACTTCATTGGCTCTACTCCTGCCGATCGTGAGGCGCTCAAGTTCATCCATCATCTTCAGGATGCCGACCGTGTTCAGGCACGTTCGTTCGATGCCGTGAATTTCTGATTATCGGCTCTAAACTCTAAAACTCTCCACTCTAAACTAAGCGCAGCGTATGTATCTCCCCAAAGTCCATACCATCCCTTTGCTGGCCCCATTCTCATGGCTTTATGCCTTGGGAGTGTGGGTTCGCAACCGCATGTTCGATACGGGAGTGAAGCACTCCGAGTCATTCGAAGACCAGGTGGCTGTCATCTGCATCGGCAATCTGGCTGTGGGCGGTACGGGCAAGACACCGCACACTGAGTATCTGGTTGCCTTGCTGCAGCGTCATGGCATCGGTCCCATTGCTGTGCTGAGCCGTGGATACAAGCGTCAGAGCAAGGGCTTTGTGCTGGCAACTCCGGGCATCACGGCAGCCAAGCTGGGCGATGAGTCTTATCAGCTCTATCGCAAGTTCCCCGAACTGATCGTGGCTGTCGATGCCGAGCGTGTGCATGGCATCAAGGAGCTGCTGAAGCTGCCCACCCCGCCACGTGTCATCTTGCTCGACGATGCCATGCAGCACCGTTATGTCAAGCCGGGACTTACCATCTGTCTCACCAGCTACAACCGCATCCTCTACAAGGATATGATGCTGCCCGCCGGACGCCTGCGCGAACCGGCTCAGAATGTGCGTCGTGCCGATGTCGTGCTGGTCACCAAATGCCCAGGTGCTCTGCGCAGCGAGGAGGAGACCGAGATTCTTGGCAATCTGCCCACCCGTCTGGAGCAGCCTGTCCTCTACAGCGCTTACCGTTACGGAAAGCTGGTCAATATGGCTACCAACAAGCCTTGCGAGATTGACCACTCGTCCGAGGTGCTCATCGTGGCAGGTATCGCTGACCCTAAGGTCATGGAGCAGTATGTCAGCACGCACTATCGCTTGCTCGATATCTTGACATTCAGCGATCATCATCATTTTTCGAACAAGGATATCAGGACCATCCAGGCGCGTCTCGATGGTGTCAATGGTGCCGGTTATTGCACCAACGATAGCGGCAAGAAGGCTGTCATCATCACCACCGAGAAGGATGCCGCCCGCCTGATTGATCATCCTGCCGTCACCGACGAGCTTCGCCAGCGCATCTACTTCCTGCCCACCGAGGTCTTCTTCTTGCAGAAACAGTCCGAGAAGTTTGACCGTCTGGTGCTCGATTATGTAAATAAGCAACGCTAAATCCTTAAATTCTATGTTACAGAGAATCAACGAAACCGCTCAGTACATCATGAGCCACACCAGCAGTCGCCCCAAGACTGCCATCATCCTTGGCACCGGCCTCGGACAGTTAGCCACCCAGATCGAGGATAAGCTCGAGATTCCATACGCAGAGATTCCCAATATGCCTGTCTCTACCGTCGAAGGACATTCGGGCAAGCTTATCTTTGGCAAGCTCGGCGGCAAGGAGATCATGGCCATGCAGGGCCGCTTCCACTACTATGAGGGTTATTCAATGAAGGAGGTGACCTTCCCCGTGCGCGTCATGAAGGCTTGTGGCATTGAGACTCTCTTCGTGTCGAACGCTGCTGGTGGCACCAACTCATCGTTCCGTGTGGGCGACATCATGATCATCGAGGACCACATCAACCTCTTCCCTGAGCATCCTCTCCGTGGCAAGAATGATCCCGCCATGGGCGAACGATTCCCTGACATGAGCGAGCCATACGATTTCGAGCTCATCCGCCTGGCCGAGCAGATTGCCAAGGAGAAGGGCGTTCACCTGCAGAAGGGCGTTTACCTTGGCACCCAGGGTCCGACTTTCGAAACCCGTGCCGAATACCGCTATTTCCGCACTATCGGTGGCGATGCCGTGGGCATGAGCACCGTACCTGAGGTTATCGTAGCTCATCATGCCGGCATGCGCGTCTTCGGTGTCTCTGTCATCACCGACCTCGGCGGCTTCGGCCTGCCCGAGAAGGCCAGCCACGAGGAGGTGCAGAAGGCAGCCAACGAGTCTCAGCCCATCATGACTATGATCATGAGCGAGATGATCAAGCGCAGCTGATTCTGAAGCAGCAATCTGTAATTTGTAATCTGTAATCTGTAATCCAAAATCAATCATGGATATCAGTGAATACGGTGAGTTCGGCCTGATCCGCCACCTCACCGAGCAATTCCCACTCAATCATAAATCTTCTGTTTACGGCGTAGGCGATGACTGCGCCGTAATTGCTCATACGCCCGAAGACGGCCAGCTGGTGGTCACCACCGACCTTCTGCTCGAAGGCATTCACTTCGATCTCACCTATTGCCCCCTGCGTCACCTCGGCTACAAGGCTGTTGTGGTCAATCTGAGCGACGTCTATGCCATGATGGGCACTCCGCGCCAGATCACCGTGTCACTGGGCATCTCCAAGCGGTTCAAGGTCGAGGACCTCGAAGAGCTCTATGCCGGCATCCTTCAGGCATGTGATGTCTATGGCGTCGATCTCGTAGGTGGCGACACCTCGGCCTCCATGACCGGCCTCACCATCTCCATCACCGCCATCGGTGTGGCGCAGAAGCCTGTGTATCGCAACGGTGCTCAGCCTAACGACCTCATCTGCGTCTCAGGCGACCTGGGTGCCGCCTACATGGGCCTGCAGCTCCTCGAGCGCGAGAAGGCCATCTACTATCAGGAGTTCGACGAGTGGCGTCGCACCCACGCCACCCTTTCGTCCAGCGCATCTTCTTCGTCCCATTCCTCGGCACTCGGTGCCGAGGCGTCAACCTCCCAGCCCCCTCAGTTCAAGCCCAGCTTCGAGGGCCGCGAGTACCTGCTCGAGCGTCAGCTCAAGCCCGAAGCCCGCAAGGACATCGTCGCCGCCCTCCTGCAGGCAGGCATCACCCCAACCAGCATGATGGATGTGAGCGACGGCCTCTCCAGCGAGCTGCTCCACATCTGCCAGCAGAGCCATGTGGGCTGCCGCGTCTATGAAGAGCGCATCCCCATCGACTACCAGACCGCCGTGCAGGCCGAGGAGTTCAACCTCAACGTCACCACCGCAGCCATGAACGGCG
Organism: Bacteroidales bacterium; assembly: GCA_045628525.1. Lineage (GTDB taxonomy): Bacteria > Bacteroidota > Bacteroidia > Bacteroidales > UBA3663 > Liminaster. The sequence continues at coordinate 10,571 of JAZQPJ010000016.1, read as the reverse complement.
GCGAGGACTACGAGCTCCTCTTCACCGTGCCATTGGCACAGCACGACCTCATCCAGCAGGTGCAGGGCATCCGCCTCATCGGCCACATCACCGACGAGAAGCTCGGTGCCGCCATGATCACCCGCGATGGCAACTCAGAGGTCACCCTCAAGGCCCAGGGCTGGAATGCGTTCAGGCAATAGTCAAATGGTACTTGGTCAAATGGTACATAAGCGTTTGTGAACCCATCGTTAGCACATCGCTTCGATCTTTTGCCTTAGTAATGGAAAATCTTCATATCTTTGCACCGAATTAGTTAACCACTAACAATGCAAAGCTATGAAGATTGTTTTTTCTATCCTTCTGGTATGCGCCTTCACGGGTATCCTGCTGTGCGCATGCAGTACATCGGCCAAGGTCGATAACTCGACGGTCGAAAGGCTCGATCTGGAAAAGTACCTGGGACAATGGTACGAACTGGCCCGTTTTGACCACAGTTTCGAGCGTGGCATGGACAAATGCATCGCCACCTACACGATGAAGCCCGACGGTACCATCCGTGTCCTGAACCAGGGTATCAGGAAAGGCAAGGTCAAGGTGTCGGAGGGCAAGGCCAAGGTCACCTCCACGCCCGGCTTGCTGCGCGTCTCTTTCTGGGGACCTTTCTATTCCGACTACCGCGTCATGATGATCGATCCCGACTATCAGTATGCCCTCGTAGGCTCTGGCTCCAGCAAGTATCTCTGGATCCTGTCGCGCACCCAGTTCCTGCCCGAATCCATCAGGCAGAGCCTCCTCACCGAAGCCCGCCGCCGAGGCTATGACACCTCCCGGCTGTTGTGGGCCGACTTCTCGAAGCCTTAATCAATCACAGTTATGGAAAAATTCAAGGAACTCATCAACAGCTCGCCGCTCGTCCTGATCGACTTCTTCGCCACCTGGTGCGGCCCCTGCAAGGCCATGCATCCCGTGCTCGATGCCCTCAAGGAACAGATGCGCGACACCATTCACATCTACAAGGTAGATATTGACAAGAACGAAACCGTGGCCGCTGTGAACCGTGTCCAGTCCGTCCCCACCCTGATGCTCTTCAAGGATGGACAGCTCGTCTGGCGCCAGAGCGGAACGGTCTCCCTCGCTGCCCTGAGCGATATCATTGCGGAATATCAATCATAATGAATATTCCACCCTCGCCTCTCACTTCTTCCACACGTTGACAATCTCGCCCACGTATGCCACATGGATGCCCAGTCCGTTCTGGTCGTACCACTGGCGCTGCTCCACAGGCATCAGGTCAGCCTTGAACTGCTCGGCGTAGATCTTCTTGCATTCGATGGCGAGGTCAGCCTCGGCAAAGATGGGGTTGCCCAGTTCGGTAAACTCCAGGGTCAGTTCTGCACCCTTCACCTTGTCCTCGTTGCGTCCTGAGGCTGTGCCGAGGTACTGCAGCTTCTCGCGCATCGAGGCAGGGAAATGGGTGATGGTGAAGTAGTCGTTCTTCTCCATGAACTCGTACGTATAGCGGCTGGTCGATACATAAACTGTCACTACCGGGCGACCCCACAGCTCGCCCAACGTGCCCCAGGCAATGGTCATCAGGTTCATGTCTCCCTCCTTGCCCGCAGCCAGCTCGAACCATTCGTCGGCGAACATCCTGACAGGATTGCCCTCGATGTCGCGTGCCTCGATCTGCTGCCACGCCAGCTCTTTTACACTCTCCGGTGCCACATTCGCAGCACCCTCACCCTGCTGTTCTCCGTTGGTGCCACAGCTTGCCAACAGCAGGGCAAGCGTAGCCATGAGTAAGTTCTTCTTCATTGGTCGAATAATGATTGGTTATTATATATAGGTCAATGGACAAGGTTGCCTTGCCCACCCAGAATGCAAATGTACGGCTTTTTTTCTGAATCCCCAAATTTTGTCAGCCAAAATAGGCTGGCATCCTCTAATGCCAGCCTATTTGCTCCGAATTTGCCTTCCTGGAATGATTATTATTGCCTCAAAAAAATGTTGAAGCAGGCTACTCTCACGAGCAGCCTGCTTCTGTTTGCTTTTTTCTTACACAAATTTTATTAAAACAAAATTCTTATTCTTTTCAAATGTTGTTGTATTGATGGTAAGCACCATCGTTGGCAAGGGTGGGGGAGGTTAGTAGCCCACTTGTACTTTCCACCACTGGGGAACACTTCCACAGTCGCTAACCCATGCCTTGAAATTGGTGTATTTCTCATAAATAGGCTGAAGTTCGTTTGCCCACTCGGTGCCAGTTGATGTCATGAAGCACTGAGGGATTGAACTATTATTGCCATTCTCAATTGGAGCTACAGGGAATCTCACCTCATGAGTTGTATTGTCGCTACTTTGTTCAACCTCAATCACAATGTTTCCAACATAGTCTCGCAGGTCGAAATTGTCAGCTTCTGTATATTTCTGCTTCTCCAGTGGAATGGTTTTGAGGGTGATGGCTCGTTTGTCTTTTTCGTCGTTCGTCCACTTCACTTCATATTGGTCACAGACCACATTGACGGGGACATATAGTTTGCTATTTGGTGTTTGGCTTGTGCTCCACACATGAAGTTCGGACACACCATTAGAATCGCCATTCTTAGTCAATATACTATTATTGTACTTCATGTAAATTGGCAACGTACCGCCTACAGCTTGCAACTTAATGTCGATGGTGGCATTTTGCCCCTCATACTTGCCATCGGTATAGATCACATCATAGACCACATCGTTGAAATCCCAGTCGAAGGTGCCACCCAAGTCTTCGCACATTACGCGATACGAGATGGAGCGAAAGGTCTTAGTCACAGGACGTGGAGATATGGTGAGCACGATATCGTTGTAGTCGTGATCATAATGTCCACGACCACAGGTGTTACAGTCGCCCGTATATCCGCCAGAACACATGGTTGGTGCATCTTCAAACGAGACGTAAGTTGTACTTCCATACGTAAAGGTAGCTGCGGCTTTAAGGCCTGTTTGATCAGTTTTCTCTGTTAACGTATTATATTTCGAGTTAGAGTAGTATTTGATATATGCTTTGTTATTTGTCTGCTGCTTTTGTGTTTCCAAATACACGCCCCATACCGTACCTACTGGCACCTTGAGTGTATATTGTGGCAGTTTATAATAATCAACCGGAGACTTTCCTCCTACACAATAAGGACAAGGATTCTTTTCCCAGGTGATATCTGAGAAATAGTAGGTGACAGCTTGGTTGCTTTGTGAAAGATTCAGAACAAAACTGTTGATAGTCTTATTGCCAGAGGGTATGGTTTCTTCCCAAACAAATTCAGTCCATTTGTTTGTAATGGTACGTGGTTCAAGATTGATAGGGTCGTTGTCGCCAACGTATCCTGTTTGCAATTGAGCACCAATAATTGCGCTTTCTACGTCTTTGGTCTTTGCCCAAATATGGAACCTATAGGTATCACCGGCCTTAAAGCCATCGTTATTAACTACAAAAAACTGCGAGTTCCAAATTTGGCCATTTTGTGTGGCGTCAACCTGATAACAATTTTGCATGTTGTTAACTCTTCCAGAAAGTTGATCTGGATTAGTGGTTATACTGTTATTTTTATTCACCCTGATCCAAGTGCTCACTTTTTTATTACCTCCGTTACATTTACTACAGGTATGTGTCAGAGGAATAGAGAGCTCGTAGTTCGACTTGTTAGGATCATCCACAATCTGCTGATCAGTCACGGGCACGAGCTCTCGAGCTCCGTCTTTATATACTGCCCAGAGGTCGCGGTGGTCGTAGTCGTCCCAGAACGTGCCCATATCCTTCTTGGAACCATCTGCTTTGATATAATAGATGCCCACGGCATTATGATCCGTAAACTTTCGGCCCCAGAAAGTCGGGGTAATGGTATATACCTCGCAGCCGTCCTCTACATCTTCTACAGCTTTGTACTCAAAGTCGAGTGAAGCTTTGTTGTTGCTGTAGTTGTCATCGCCCTCCTTCATGTATTCCAATACCTTACTAACATCAGAATATGCCATGTCGGCATAACTGTTAACTGCGCCATCTTTCTTTCGCTCAACATCCTGTGGCGCATCACCTGCCGCACGCGTCATCCCCAGTACCTCTACCTCATGGTAAATGGTATCGGGCGTGCACATCCACGTGTGGTTAGGGTCAACGTTAGGGAATGCCTTGGCAAACTCCTCGGCATATTTGCGGTCGATGTACGACTGATAGATTTCACTCTTTGTGAAACCGAGATCTTCGTCCTGGCAGGCGGTAAGTGCAAGGGCCAGCAACGAGAAATTGATGAGATTAAGCCTCTTCATATTATGTTGGTATTTTTTATTTTTCTTCTTATGTGTGTTTTGCAAACTGGTGTTTTGCAAATAGGGAAAATACTAATAAGAAAGTGCGCTTGGAATACTGGTCGTTTCCTGTATGCAAAGGTAAATTATCGAATTGTAACTGCAAATGGTAGCGAGAAAATGGTGCTAGAAAATAATTGCAAATGTAACGCCAAAAAAGTACCCTCCCATATTTTGATATGCGTACATGCCAAAATAGAGAGGAATTTTCCTGCATTGGTAAAAAAAATGATTTTGCATTACGTATTTTGCAGATTTGCATTTCGTAATGCGGCAGAATGGATTTGTTCGTTTGCCCGCTGTTTGTTATTTTAGCGGTTGTTGTCAAATATATCGTCTACTATCACAAAAACATCGCCATCATCACCGGTGTCAGCATCGTCTGCTCATCCTTATGCAGATCCTTGGAATAAACCAAATAGCCCTTGCCAACCCCGGGCAGCCGCCGCTACCTCTGCATGGAGATTTCGCGCGACAGCATCATCTGCAACGACCGCTCCATCGACTACTCACAGCTCTACGCGCAGGTAATGTATGAGGTACGCGAGCGGGGCATGAACGTGAAGAAAGGCCGACTGCTACATGTTGCCGCCTGATTTTGCAAAAATCTGCCACTTTGCCACTACCTAACTGTAACTAATTGTGAATCACACAATGACGAGTGGCAGATTTAGTGGCAGATTATCCGAACATCTGCCACTCATCTGCCACAAGATTATCAGGATGTTAACCTATTGAAGTGGCAGAGTGGCAGATTTTTGCATAATGCATGTGTTGTCCATCCCTGAAGGATGTTGAATGCTCCCGGAAACGAGCCCTCATTCGCTCAAGCCCCTGGCCCAAGGCAGCGAAAAAATACCTAAAAGTATTGAAACCTTCACGCAAGCCTGCGGGAAGCCTCCCTTAGTTATTGGAAAGCTTGCCGCAGCGTTGAGCGATGCCTCCCCAAGGTATGGAAAGCTTGCCGCAAGCCTGAGCGATGCTTCCCCAAAGTGTGGAAAGCTTGCCGCAGGTCTGCGACGAGCCATTGTAAATCCGCAGAGATGCCAACGCGTACGCGTTCGCATCCCTGCGTCTGCAAGATTCCTTGTCGCGGGTTTGTTTTGTCCTATCCTGGTACCTGGGTAGGACAAAACAGGTACGGGACGAGCTTTTGCGGATGCGCGGAATTGACACTTCGTACGTTGTGTCAAAATTGCGGCAGCGCAGAGACGTTTCCTTGGCGGAAAATGGCCAACATGAGGTTTCTGTCACATTATTCGCCCTTCTGTCTTTGTCGGCAGAAGGGCTTTGGGTTAGAAGTAGCAGAAGAGACCGAACGAGATGTTGTTGGTCATGCTGAGGCGGAACGTGTTGCTGGTGCTGTCGTCATACCATCTGTGCGTGTAGCCGATGTCGCCCATGTGCGCCACGAGGCTCATGCGGTCACCGAGGGCGTAGGCCAAGCCGGGATTGAGCGATACGCCGAGGCTCTGGGTGTTGTCGTCGTCACCGCGGACGTGGCTGAGGCCATAGGATACGCCGGCATCGAGGAAGAAGCTGACAGGCCCCATCCGGCTGTAGGTGTAGCGCAGATAGGGGTGGATGTTGAAGGCGTTGGTGGTGCGCGTGGCGTTGCTGTGCGAGTAGCTGAGGGCTACGGCAATAGCCATGTTGGTACGGAAGTTGTAGCCCATTTCGGGGGCGATGCTGAGGGTGGTGACGTTGTCGTCGTCCTCAACGTCCTGGATGTCCATGCCCATTGAGGTTCCCGTCCAGAATTGTGCTGAGGCCGTGCCTGCCATGGCGGCCATGATGGTGAATGCAAGAATCTTTTTCATAGTGCTGATAGTTTTGAGTTAATAATACAATAAGTTGTTGCTTCGTGTCTTCTGTCGCTCTGGGTTTTTGAAAGGCCCTCAATGTGACGAATGACGGCGCAAAGATAGGGTAAAGCGATGAGATGCGTGCGGAATGTGTATTCAAAAAACGGGAGATGGGATTGGGGCATCTTATTGCGTGACTTACCGTGTGTGGTTTGTGATGAATTGGCTGGTGGCAAAAGAGTGTTGATAACTTCTGCTCGCGAGCTCTTTGCCTTGCATGAAAATACGTCGATTTCAGCATTTAAAAGTGTTGAAATTGCCAAGTCGAAGTGCTGAAACGGGGGGAAAGTGAAAAAGTTTTAAAGAAAAGAGGGGAGGAGTGATTGATTATTAAGAAATATTGCGTATCTTTGCACCCGTTAAATCGCGCGGAAAAGGATGCATTGCGCCTTGTGCAAGCGATTGAACAGAGAGAATAAACAACATTAAACAAACCAAAAGTTAAAACAAAATGCCTACTATTCAACAGTTAGTAAGAAAAGGTCGCGTAGTTTTGGAAGACAAGAGCAAGTCACCGGCCCTGGCATCATGCCCACAGCGCCGTGGCGTTTGCGTTCGTGTTTACACTACTACTCCTAAGAAGCCTAATTCTGCTATGCGTAAGGTAGCACGTGTACGTTTGACTAACGGTAAGGAGGTTAACTCCTACATCCCAGGTGAGGGTCACAACCTTCAGGAGCACTCAATCGTCATGGTTCGTGGCGGTCGTGTTAAGGACCTTCCAGGTGTACGTTATCACATCGTTCGTGGTACTTTGGATACTGCCGGCGTAAATGGTCGCACCCAGCGTCGTTCTAAGTACGGTGCCAAGCGTCCAAAGCCAGGTCAGGCACCAGCTAAGAAGAAGTAATCTTCGCGCAGAGAGAAAAGAAAGTTTCAACCTTTTACACAAGTTGGTAAAGGCTCTTATAGGTTGAGTAATCCGGCCCGCAACGCCGCGAGGCAATCGCGAGTCACTCCGGATGAAGCATTTCCCTAAAGAGAAGCAACCAAACACTGGCGCCCGCAGGCGGGTCGCCTAATTAAAAACATCAAAACAAAATGAGAAAAGCAACACCGAAGAAGAGAGTGATCCTTCCAGATCCTGTCTTCAACGAGGTTAAGGTTACAAAGTTCGTCAACCATCTGATGTATGATGGTAAGAAGAGCATTGCATTCTCCATCTTCTACACCGCTATCGAGATCGTCAACAAGAAGTTGGCTGAGAAGGAAGGCGTTTCTGCCCTCGATATCTGGAAGAAGGCCCTCGACAACATCACCCCACAGGTGGAGGTTAAGTCACGCCGTATCGGCGGTGCTACCTTCCAGGTTCCTACTGAGATCCGTGCTGACCGCAAGGAGTCAATCTCAATGAAGAACATGATCAACTACAGCCGCAAGCGTGGTGGCAAGACCATGGCTGACAAGCTGGCTGCTGAGATCCTTGATGCTTACAACGAGCAGGGTGGCGCATTCAAGCGTAAGGAGGATATGCACAAGATGGCTGAGGCTAACCGTGCATTTGCACACTTCAAGTTCTAATCTTACTTTACTTACACATTTTAAAATATATATAAGATGGCAAAGCAAGACGAACTTCTTAAGTATACCCGCAACTTCGGCATCATGGCTCACATCGATGCCGGTAAGACCACCACTTCAGAGCGTATCCTTTTCTATACTGGTAAGACTCACAAGATCGGTGAGGTGCACGATGGTGCAGCTACCATGGACTGGATGGTTCAGGAGCAGGAGCGCGGTATCACCATTACCTCTGCTGCTACTACCGCTTACTGGCAGTTCCAGGGCGAGAAGTATAAGTTCAATCTGATCGATACTCCAGGCCACGTTGACTTCACTGTCGAGGTTGAGCGTTCACTCCGTATTCTTGACGGTGCTGTCGCTACCTATTGCGCAGTAGGTGGTGTTGAGCCACAGTCTGAGACCGTATGGCGCCAGGCTGAGAAGTACAACGTTCCACGTATCGCTTACGTTAACAAGATGGACCGTTCAGGTGCCAACTTCCTTGACGTTGTTGACCAGATGCACGAGATGCTCGGTGCCAACTCTTTGGCTATCCAGCTGCCTATCGGTGCTGAGGAGACTTTCAAGGGCGTAGTTGACCTGATCGAGATGAAGGCTATCCTCTGGCATGATGAGACCATGGGCGCTGAGTATTCTATCGAGGATATCCCAGCTGATATGGTTGCTGAGTGCGAGGAGTATCGCGACAAGATCCTTGAGCAGGTCGCCAACTTCGACGAGGCTCTCATGGAGAAGTACTTCGACGATCCTTCAACCATTACCACCGATGAGATCTATGCTGCCCTCCGCAAGATGACCCTTGCTCAGGAGGTGTTCCCAGTTCTCTGCGGTTCTTCATTCAAGAACAAGGGTGTACAGACTCTGCTCGACGCAGTAGTTCGCTACCTCCCTTCTCCAATCGATACCCCAGCTATCGAGGGTCACGATCCTCAGGATGCTGACAAGGTTGTTGTTCGTCACCCAAGCTATGACGAGCCAACTGCTGCTCTCGCATTCAAGATTGCTACCGACCCATACGTAGGCCGTCTCTGCTTCTTCCGTGTTTACTCTGGTAAGATCGAGGCTGGTTCATACGTTTACAACCCACGTTCTGACAAGCGCGAGCGCATCAGCCGCTTGTTCCAGATGCACTCTAACCACCAGAATCCAATGGAGGAGATCGGTTGCGGTGACATCGGTGCAGGCGTAGGTTTCAAGGATATCCGCACTGGTGATACCCTCTGCGACGAGGAGAACCCAATCGTTCTCGAGTCAATGGAGTTCCCTGATCCTGTGATCGGTATCGCTGTCGAGCCTAAGTCACAGAAGGATCTTGACAAGCTCGGTATCGGCCTTGCCAAGCTCGCTGAGGAGGACCCAACATTCACCGTCAAGACCAACGAGGAGACCGGTCAGACCGTTATCTCTGGTATGGGTGAGCTTCACCTCGACATCATCATCGACCGTCTGAAGCGTGAGTTCAAGGTTGAGTGTAACCAGGGTCGTCCACAGGTTACCTACAAGGAGGCTATCAAGGGCGTTGTTTCTCGTCACCGCGAGGTTTACAAGAAGCAGTCAGGTGGTCGTGGTAAGTTCGCTGACATCATCGTTACCGTTGGCCCAGCCGACGAGGGCGTAGTAGGTCTGCAGTTCGAGAACATCGTGAAGGGCGGTAACGTGCCTTCAGAGTTCGTTCCTTCGGTAGAGAAGGGCTTCAAGGCTGCTATGAAGACTGGCGTGCTTGCAGGTTATCCTCTCGATTCGCTCAAGGTCGTTCTCGAGGATGGTTCGTTCCACCCAGTCGATTCTGACCAGCTGTCATTCGAGCTCGCTGCCAACTTCGCATTCAAGGCCGTATGTGAGAAGGCTCAGCCTTGTCTCCTCGAGCCTATCATGAAGGTTGAGGTTGTAACTCCTGAGGAGTCAATGGGTGACGTTATCTCTGACCTCAACAAGCGTCGTGGCCAGGTAGAGGGTATGGATACCGCACGCAGTGGTGCCCGTATCGTCAAGGCTATGGTTCCACTCGCTGAGATGTTCGGTTATGTAACTGACCTCCGTACCATCACCTCTGGCCGTGCAAGCTCTACCATGGAGTTCCACCACTACTCTGAGGTTGACCGTGGCAATGCCAAGAAGGTACTTGAGGAGTGTGGCGGTCGCGTGGACCTTATCAAGTAATCCAGGTCGCAAGATCAATATATTAACAACGAAATTTTAAGAAACAAGATATGGATCAGAAAATTCGTATTAAGTTGAAGTCTTTCGACCACATGCTCGTTGATAAGTCAGCTGAGAAGATCGTAAAGACTGTAAAGTCAACCGGTGCTAAGGTAAGCGGTCCTATTCCGTTGCCAACCTTCAAGCGCATCTACACTGTTAACCGCTCTACCTTCGTTAACAAGAAGAGCCGTGAGCAGTTCCAGCTTTGCGCTTACAAGCGTCTCATCGACATCCTCCAGGCTACTCCTAAGACTGTGGATGCCCTGATGAAGCTTGAGCTCCCTTCTGGTGTTGAGGTTGAGATCAAGGTGTAATAACCCATGATCGAGCAGGATTTCCAGGTCCTGCCCTTCACACGACTGCTTGAAACAAGCAAAACTCAATAGGTATGGAGTGGTTTGCTCCGCTCCATACCCCAAACCGGGACGAAACCCGCAATGGGGGAAGTTTCGGCCCAAAAGAAACAAAAACATTTTTAACCAATTATTAATCGCCTGTGGAATCGTGCCGCGAGGCTCAGTTCCCGCCAGGCAAAACAAGTAACTGAAATATGCCAGGATTATTGGGCAAAAAAGTCGGAATGACTTCCGTCTTCAGTGCTGATGGCAAGAACGTGCCATGCACTGTTATTGAAGTAGGTCCTTGTGTTGTGACTCAGAT
>JAZQPJ010000015.1:0-40239 GCA_045628525.1 Bacteroidales bacterium | reverse complement strand
TTTGAGGGGTTTGGGGAGTTTGAGGAGTTTGGGGAGTTTGAAAGGTTTGAGGGGTTTGAGGGGTGGTGATTTTCCCTTCGAGAGGCTCTTGTAATCCTGCCAGCGTGCGGAGGAGCGTGCTCTTGCCCGATCCGTTGCGCCCCAGCAGACAGATGAACTGGCCACAAGAAAGCTCTGCCTCTATTGCTTTGACAACGGGGGCAGAGCTGTGGTAACCTATGCTCAGAGCTTGAAGTATCATATTATCGCTGCAACGGATTGGTGAACTTCTTGTCCGTCTCCATGCCGCGATACCACCAGTTGAGTGGGATGACTTCCCAGTCGCCACGCAGACGTGGCGTGATGGTGCCGACCTGCTGGATGTATTCGGCCACATAGCGACGCACATCTTTAGGGGCGGTGTCGAGCGTGCGCGATTTGAGCATGGCATCGTCCCAACCCAGGCCCACAGGGATGAAGTTGCCGCCACCGCTGGCCTGATAACTGTTGATGGCGATGGTGTACATCTTCTCGGGGTCGAATGGCGTGCCGTCGCTCATCGAGAGGATGGAGACGCGCTCGCCCTCAGGCTTGCTGACATCCACGGTGTAGCGGATGCCGGCAGCACAGGTGTAGTTGAAGGTGGGCGTCTTGCTGATCGGGCCATGTTCATTGGTCACGATGTTGCCGTTGGCATCCTTCTTATAGGCCATCAGATGGTCGTTGGCCGAGGTCATGGTGTTGTACTGGTTGTTGTAGCCGAACTCCAGGTAGCGACGCACCTCGTCGCCCGTCATCGAGAGCTTGAACAGCTGGTTCTCGTACTTGTAGAGCGTGAAGAGCTGGCGCATGGTGAGCTCGCCAGCAGGCACCACGTCGTGTGGCGCAAGCACAGCGGCAAACGAGATGTCGGCACCCGTGGCCCAGAGCTGCACCTCGTGGATGAAGTCCTGGAACTCCGACGGACCATAGAGCGAAGGCTCGCCATAGAGTGGGGCAGTGAGCTGTCCCAATGGAGCATCGACATAGCTGTTCACAGCATCGATGTCCGGCTGGAAGGTGGCGCAGAAGAGCGAGTCGGGAGCATAGTCGCGCATATCGACCAACTCTGTTGCTATGCGCTTCTGGTAACGGCCATCCACGAGGTCGAGCGAGATCAGGGCGCGACCCACCTTGGCAGCCTGCGTCTGGGCATCGAGCACACGCACGGTGTCGCCAGCCACATTCACTACATCAAATTCGCGTGGCTGATGGTCATGACCGCAGAGCACAATGTCGAAGCCTGGCACCTTGATGGCGGCAGGCACGGCACCGTTCTCGTTGAACTGCGTGTCGAGGTCCTGACCGTTGGCGGTATAGTCGCCACCGGCATGGAACAGACCGATCAGCACATCGGGCTTCTCCTTCTGCTGGATGATGGGCACCCACTTCTTGGCACACTCCACCATGTCCTCGAACTCCAGGTTGGGCCACAAGGACTTAGGTAGCCAGGCGTGGATATTGGGCGTGATCATGCCAAGCACCGCAATCCTGACCGACTGACGCTCAATGACCGTATAGGGCTGGAACATCGGTTCGCCCGTGCGCTGGTCGATGGCATTGGCACAGAGCAGCGGCATCTGGAACTGCGAGGGCAGACGGCGGTAATAGACATCCTCGCCCGGCTCGATGTCGTGGTTGCCCATGCCGATGGCATCGTACTGCATGAAGTTATCGATGCGGGCCACGATGTGGTCGGTGAGGGTATCGACGAAGTTATAGTAGTAGATCGATGGCTGTCCCTGTAGATAGTCGCCCGTGTCGAACAGCATCACGGCATCGGGATGCTCATTGCGCTGCTGGTTGACGTAGGTGCACACGTTGGCCAGACTGGTGCGCGCCGGCTTGTTCTGCTTGAAGTCGAAGGGCAGGCAGGCACCATGCACGTCGGTGGTATAGAGCATGACCAGATCGACGTGCTCCGGCCGCTGCGTGCAGCTGGTGGCGAGGAGGGTGGAGGCCATAGCCATGGCGAGGATAGAAGATTTCATTGTTTAGCCAATTTCTGCCTTGATAGCATCAGCTGTTTTTTGAGCCTCCTCCATCGTAGCAGCCTCTGCGTAGATGCGGATGATAGGCTCTGTATTTGACTTACGCATGTGTACCCAACGATCAGGGAAGTCGAGCTTCACGCCGTCGATATCAGTTACCTCGATGCCTGGCTGTCCCTGGTACTTCTCCTTCATACGAAGCAAAACGCCATCGACATCGATCTCAGGCGAGAGATCGACACGCTGCTTGGCGATCTCGTATGGAGGATATGAGGCACGAAGCTGTGAGACGGTGAGCGATGGATTCTGTTCACGGAGCTTGGCAAGGTTGGTGAGGAAGAGTGCTACACCTACCAGCGCATCGCGACCGTAGTGTGCCTCAGGATAGATGACACCACCGTTGCCCTCACCACCGATGATGGCGTTGGTATCCTTCATCTTGGTAACGACGTTGACTTCACCGACAGCTGCAGCACTATATTCGCCGCCATGAGCGCGCGTCACGTCACGCAAAGCGCGTGAAGAAGAAAGGTTTGAACAAGTATTGCCCGGAGTATGCTGAAGTACATAATCTGCTACAGATACGAGGGTATATTCCTCGCCGAAGAGCTCGCCTGTCTCCTGTACGAAAGCGAGGCGGTCAACGTCTGGATCGACAATAACGCCGAGATCGTAGGACTGACCCTTAGCGAGAGCATCCTTCATATAGTTGCTGATGCCCTGCAGGTTAGCCACGATTGGCTCAGGCATGTGGGCAAAGTTGCCGGTTGGCTGGCAGTTGAGCTCGACCACCTCCACGCCCATGGTGCGCAGCAGCTTAGGGATGATGACGCCACCGATGGAGTTGATGCAGTCGCAGACTACGCGGAAGCCTGCCTTCTTGATTGCCTCTGCATCGACGAGCTTAAGGTCGAGTACCTGCTGGATGTGGTAGTCGGTATAGTCCTTCTCGATGATGTGGCCGATAGGGTTGCCCTCGTAGTTAGGGTCCGACTCGGTCTGCGACTCGTTGCCCGTATAGGTCTTGGGAGTGATGGCAGGGAAGTCGAAGTCCTCGGCTTCGGCAATCTGGAGCACCTCCTCGCCTGTAGCCTTGTCGAAGAATTCACCCTCGTTGTTGAGCAACTTGAGTGCATTCCACTGGATAGGGTTGTGGCTGGCGGTGAGGATGATGCCACCGTCAGCCTTCTCGGCGGTAACGGCGATCTCGGTGGTTGGGGTGGTGGCAAGGCCGATGTTGATGACATCGAAGCCCATACCGATGAGTGTGCCCGAAACGCACTGGAAGAGCATCTCGCCCGAGAGACGAGCGTCGCGGCCCACGACGATGCGCTTGGCCGATGGGTTATGACGACGGATCACCGTGGCGTAGGCTGCGGTGAACTTGACAATGTCCAATGGATTGAGACCCTCACCGACCTTGCCGCCGATGGTGCCTCGGATACCAGAGATGGATTTGATGAGTGACATAGCTATTGTTGTTGTTGTTGTGTTTTTTTGTTCTTTTGTTGCTATTCGAAGCTTCGAGATGTCAAAGTATCGAAAAAAGCAAAAAACGACACCACTGCCTATCAGGGGGAGAGAGGGCAGTGGTGTCGTAGCTTATTCTGGGATATAGGTAGGCTTGGTGTACTTCACCTTGCCGTAATAGAGCGTGTAGTAGTAGCTGGCATACTCCGATGAGACGAGCGAGAATGGCACGATGAGCGACACCTCGCCGCCGTCCCACAGGAAGCGGAGGGGGAAGCCGAGGCCGCCGCTGGTGCACTCGTAGCTCGATCCTGCACTGTAGCTGTACGAGTAGTACATGTTGGCATAGTAGGACTCGCTCCAGTTGTAGATCATCTCGTAATCGTAAGGAGTGTAGTTGTTGATCGGCATTTCATTCGCGATGTCGAGCGAGTCGGTCATGCGGTACAGGCTGTCATAGCGCACTACCGAGTAACTGCCTTTCACAAACTTGTCCTCGTAGAACGGCTTCTTCTTCGCCATCACCTCCTCAAAGTCTTCGCCCCATTTGTTGATGCAGAAGCAGAGGCGCTTGAAGTCGCCCTCGGTCACCTCATACCACTGGCCCAGCTGGAAGTATTCGGATGGGCTGACGCTGTCGTTGAGCACCGACTTGGTCCAGGTGCTGATCTCCTCATCGCTCACGCGGATGGTCTTGATGTTCTGCTGTCCCAGGAAGTAGTCGATGGCATGCTCCTCGTCGGCCACCAGGTCGGCGTAGGTCTGCGTGTTGCTGCACGATACTGACGCCACGGCCAGCAGCAGGGTTGCTAATACGGTATAGAATAGTTTCTTCATTGTAGCTGTTGTCCTATCGTCCAGGGCTCCGTTTCGTGCGAAAGTCCCCACAATAGGCGCTGCAAAATTACGAAATTTATGCGAGATGACAAAGGATTAGGCCAAGAATTTGTCAAACATAGGCAAAACTTTAACAAATATTGCCTCTGCCTGTGCCAAACTGCCATAGAATTCGCCGCCAGCAGCGTTGCGATGGCCGCCTCCGTTGAAGAATCTCTCTGCAATCAGGTTCACCGGATATTCGCCCTTGGAGCGCAGGCTCACCTTCACGAGGTTCTTCTCCTCGCGGAAGAAGGCGCTCACCTGTACGCCATGGATGTCGAGCGGCAGGTTGACGAAGCCCTCCGAGTCGCCCTTCTGGTGGCCGAAGCGCTTGATCTCGGCTTGCGACAGCGACATGTAGGCCGCCTTGTGTGGCCATTCGATGCGCATCTTCTGCTGCAGCATGTAGCCCTGCAGTCGAAGCTTGCGTTCGGGCACCACATGCGAGTCCTTGATGATGTTCTCGCGATCCACATCCTCCATCATCAGACGAGCCATGATCAGGTGGAAGTCCGGGCGGTTGGAGTTGAACACGAACCAGCCCGTGTCGGTCATCAGTCCGCAGAAGAGGGCGGTGGCAATCTGCTGGTTCAGCAGGTGGTCATCGCCCATTTCGAGCATGAAGCGATAGATCAGCTCGCAGGCAGCCGCCTGTTCGGGGTGCGAGATGCAGATGTCGAACTGGTCGCGTGCCGGTTCCAGGTGATGGTCGATCAGCAGCTTTGGAGCCTTGTGTGCCATCCAGACGTCCTTCATGCCGCCAATGCGCGTGGGCACGTTGAAATCGACAGCCACCATGGCGTCACATTCGTTGATGGCTTTGAGGGCCTCCTCCTTCTGCGATGGCGAGCCGTCGTTCTGATTGTCGTACACGATGATGTCCGAGCGGTAGCCGGGAATGAAGAAGAGGTTCTCGCCTGGGGCATCGTTCATCACCACCTTGGCCTCCTTGCCCTTGGCGCGCAGATAGTGCATCATGCCCAGGGCCGAACCCACGGCATCGCCATCGGGCGACATGTGGGCGGTGATTACGAACTTCTGGTGCTGGTCGATGAACTCCCGTGCCTGCTCAAGCAGCGCTGGGTCGATGATGCGTTGTATGTGGTCTGTAAATGTATTGTTCATTTTTTCTATATATAGTTTAGCACGTGCTCAACTTGGCTTAGCGTCTGCGTCCGCCCATGATATCCCTCAACCCCTCCAGGTCGAAGCCCAGGGTGAAGCGCAGGGTCTGGTCGAGGGCCGAAGTCTGCTCGCTCGAGAGCACGTACGAGGCGTCGATATGGAACACGTTGAGCGCGATGCCTGCGCCGAAGGTGAAGTACTTGCGTCCGCCCTTGTTCTCATGCTCGTAGTGGTAGCCGCCACGCAGGAAGAAGCGGCGGTCGTAGGTGTATTCGGCACCGATGCCCCAGTTGATCTCCTCCAGCTCCTCGGCCATGCCGCGGGGGCCGTCGCTAAACGACTTGAAGATGCCCGAGAATCCGTTCATGTCATAGAACTCGTGCAGGGCATCCTGATAGCTCTCCTCCGTGTCGTAGTAGTCGCGCTTCGGGGCGGCAGGGATCAGGTACTTGTCGGCATCCAGATTGAGCGACAGCAGATTGTAGTCGTCCAATGGGAAGGTGAACGACGTGCCCAGACGCATGCGGGTAGGCAGGAACTGGCTGGTGGTGCCGCCGTCGTAGGTCACCTTGCCGCCGATGTTCGACACGTTGAGGCCCCATGCCCACTTGCACTCGTTGTAGCCCACCTGCGGATAGGCCTCATAGTAGGCAGCAATGTCGGCCGAGAAGGTGTTGTCCGGCTTATTGTCCGAGTCGGTGTAGGTCATGGCCGAATGCAGGTAGCGGAACACGACGCCCATCGAGAAGTTCTCCGACAGCATGCGCGAGTAGCCCACGTCGAAGGCCATCTCCATCGGGTTGATCACCTGTGTCTCCACACCGGCCGAGTTGTAGGCAGTCACCTCGCCCAGGCTGAAGTAGGTGAGCGAAGCCGACACGGCCTGGTTCTCGTCGTAGCCGAACTTATAGTAACCGGCGGCATTCATCAGGTTGATGCCGCTCACGATCTTGCGCAACCATGGTGTGTAGTTGATCGACAGGCCGCTGGGGCTGTAGGCAAAGGCATACTTGGCAGGGTTCCAGTACTGGCTCACCTCGTCAGGGTCGGTGGCCGCACCGATGTCGCCCATACCGCCGCCACGGGCATCGGGGGCGATGCTCAGCGACATCATGGCTGGGTTCAGCGGGTTGTAGGGGTTGGCCTCAGCCTTCTCCTTGTTGGCCTGTGCCCATGCTCCCATAGTCACCGAGCCCATTGCCAATGTCAGTACTACCGTTCTTCTCATATTATATATATTATATTGCTTTTATTCTTTTTTTCGATTTTTCGATTTCTCGATTTCTCGATTTCTCGATTTTTCGATGCTTCTCTACACTCTACACTTTCCACTCTCCACTTTCCACTAAGGATTCACCATCAGCACCTTGCTCTCCGATACGCTGCTGCTGCCATTGCTGGTCATCACCACTCGATACACATAGAAGCCCGCGCGCAGGTCGCTGGTGTCCCATGTGATGGTGGCGCTGCCCATGAAGTCGCCGCTCTCGTCGGCATTGAGCGCATGGTTCACCTCGGTGGGAGCATCGGCTGGCGCATACACCTTCTGGGCGCTGGTCGAGGTCGCTGTGGTCTCAAACACCTTGAAGCCCGTCTGCGTGAACACCTGCAGCTGCACCTCCTGTGCCGACTCCGGTCGGTTGTGCAGCACGCGGAAGGTGATGGTGTCGCCCATGCGTGCCGGACTCGGGTAGGCCTGCACCACGCTGGTTGCCGGGGCCTCGCCCTTATCCACGGTGAACGAGAATTGCTGTATGGTGGCGTTGTTATATACGTCCCACACGCGGAAGGTTGCCTCGTACGTGCCGTCGGCCATGGCAGGGATGCTGTACTGGATGTTGCCTATGGTCGAATTGCCCGTGTAGGTGGTGAAGTAGTTGTTCAATGTGTGCTGCACCGTGCCCAGCAGAGGGTTGCTGGTGCAGCGGATGGTCAGCACCATGTCGTGGCCCACGGTGTTGCCCGTGGCGTTGAATCCGCTCTCGTCCTCGATCTCGGCATAGAAGTATGGCGTGCTGTTCACCGTGGCTCCGTCGTAGAACATGGCATCGTTCAGGAACAGCTGGTTCACCCGTGGCCCCTCGTTGTCGGTCTTCTCGAACTCCTCGCCGCCTGTCAGCACGTAGCGGTCGAAGTAGCCCTGTCCCTCCCTGCCGTCATCGCTGCAGGCATAGAGGTTGGCCAGGCCGGGCAGGTCGCTGTAGGCAATGTCCTGTGGCACGATGAACGAGAACTCGAACTCTCCGGCCCTCACCTCGCCGCGGCCCGAAAAGGCCTTCTTGGTGCGGATGTTGAAGCTGTAGGTAGGTGCCTCGTCCTGCACATAGCCCTTGTCGGCATTCAGGGTCTCCAGTGCGTCGTACAGGGTGGGATAGACCAGTCCGTTGAAGTCGGTGTCCACCTCTGTGTCGCTGCCAGTCGTATATATCTGGCCTCGCATGGTCACCTTGCTCAATACTTCGAGCGGGAAGTTGAAGGTCGGGTTGTCTGCCAGGAAGGTCTCGTCCACCGGCTCGCTGTTCACCTCGGTGATCTTCATCTTGTGCTCTGGGTAGGCCAGGGTGAGCGAAGGGTCGCCCATCAGGCAGAAGTTCAGCTTGTTGTAGTCGCTGCCCAGTTTCTGCTTGGCAGCCTTCATCACGTCGCCCAGGCGGTAGCGGGTGCCGTCGCTGAAGCGGTTGAAGATGTTGTCGATGATGGCCTGGTTGAGCGTCAGGTTCTGCTGAGCATACACCACACGCACGGTGGTGAGCAGGGCGATGGCTCCGCCGTTGGGGTTCAGGAAGAGGTTCTCGCCCATCGAGCTGTCGTCGTTGTCCCAGCGGGCCACGTCGCACGAGGCGGTCACCCACAGCGGCAGATACTTCATGTTGAGCTGGCTGGCCAGGGCGGCGGTCATCATGTTCTCGTTGGTGATGGCGGTGGTGTTGCCATGGCCGGCATAGTTCACCATCAGCACGCCCTGCTTCAGACTCTCCTGAAACTCCTTCTTGGCATCCGGATAGTCGGTGCCTGCGGCCGTCTTGGTCTGTGTGTAGGCGGGCAGGTAGATCTTCTGCATGGTGAACTCCTTGTGTCCCTGTTCCTCCAGGCGTGCCACCAGCTGGTCGTTGTGGCGCACGTGGCAGTTGAATGAGTCGCCCTCTTTGTCGTCATCGCTCAGGAAGCAGATGCGGTTCTTCCAGTTGCCGAGGTATCGGTTCTCGCTGTAGGCAATGATCTTATTCACGGCACCTGTGGCCTCCTGTTCCGACGACACGGGCAGTCGTCCGATGCCGATGTCGAGCACGTCGCTCGAGATGGTGTAGCGCAGGTTCGAGTCCATGCGTCCGCCCTCGTTGTCGTCCAGGAATCCGAAGTAGTCATCACACACGCACGACGAGGTCTCGGCCAGCGAGGCATCCGTCTCGTAGGTGGGCAGGAAGCGGTTGCGGTCGATGGCCAGGTTGTCGTAGTAGCCGTCGCCCACCAGCAGCAGGTACAGCGGTTCGCGCACCTCATCGGCCTCGCCCTCGCCCTGCAGTGCCTGATGGTAGCGGTCGTAGAACATCTTCATCAGCAGGCGTATGGCGGTCACGTCCTGTGCGCCCGACGCGAACTCGTTGTAGATCTCTTGCGGGGTGAGCACCGTCACGTGCAGGCCGTCGTTCAGGCGGCGGTATTCGGCCAGTCGGTTGGCCTGGCTCAGGTAGGCAGGGGCGGTCACTATCACCATGTTGGTCATCGGCAGGCCATGCAGGTCCTGGTTGGTCATGGTCTCCACCTTGCTCACGCCGGGGAAGCCTGTGCCCTGGGTGTTGACCAGTGCATATTCGCGCACACCCACCTCCTGCGGCGAGAAGGTGTTGCTGGTCATGGCCTGCAGCTTCACGTCGTTGCCCGATGTCACGTCCCACACCTGTATGCCCTCGGCCATGGCTTCATGCAGGTTGAAGCGCACTATCTTGTTGTAGGCCTGCCCGCTGCGGAACAGCTCGTAGTTCCTGGGCTTGGCAAAGGCACGCTTGCCCTGCAGCTTGATGTAGTTGAGGTGTGCCAGCTTGGCGTTGCCGCTCGTGGGGTGCACGTACGACACGCCCACCGTGAGGCCGTTGGGACTGTCGTTCTGCACCGTGCGGTCGAAGGTGGCCTCCGAGGCAAAGGCATATTCATTGGTGGTCTTGGCCACGTTGGTGTCATCCAGGTCGGTGCCGTTCAGCTTCACTCTCATCTTCGATGGTCCGGAGGCATTGGCTGCGATGTTCACCGTGAGTCGCACGTTGCCCTCGTTTAGTGCAGGGAAGTCGAAACTCTGTGTGGTGATGTTGAGCAGCGACTCGCCATACTTCTCGCGGCCGGTGCGTCCCAGGTTGATCAGGTTCTGCTCATGCAGCAGGTACACGTCGTAATCCTGAGTCGGTATGGTGCCCATGGCCGAGGCATTGTCCTCCAGTGTCTCCATCTGGCGGGCTGGCTCGTTCTTCTGGTGCAGGAAGTAGTAGGCATGGCTCTCCGACGTGTTGTGGCGGTGGTAGAAACCCTTGGTGGCGGAGTAGTCCCAGCGGATCAGGCCGCGGCCGTAGAAGAGGATGCGGCGGTTCCCGTCGTCATGGTAGGCTGCCACCTCGGGCAGGTCGTCCTCCACAGCTTGTTCTATGTTCTCCGGTATGGGATGTCCGCCAAAGCCGTAGATGCCCACGTTGGCAGGGTTCTTGAATCCCATCTGGCTCAACTGGTCGTAGGTGATCTGGTAGATACCGTCTTCGGTGCCGTCCAGCATCACCTTCACCCAGGTGCCTGTGGCCAGTGCCGAATGCTGGGCAAACGTGTGCTTGCCGTACGTTGCTGCCCCCACTGCCGTGCAGCAGGCCATCAGCATGGTCACCAGAAGTATGTGGATTGTCGTCTTCATATCTTCATTGAGTTTTTTCCTGTTTTCGCCCTTTTTCCAAGAGCCGCTCTATCCTATAACGCGCATCCGCTTGTTTTATTGCCCCAATACATATTTTTATTTAAAGTATTGCTCCGAGAGTTGCCCCGAATCGACCCGAGAGTTGCCCCCGAACCATTCCTTTTTTTCCCTATATTCTCAATTTCCTTGCATTTTGCATTTTTTTATTGTTAATTTTGAAACAATCATAAGTAAAATCGATACACTTTGTGCCGTAGTCTTGCCAAATCTTTGAATGTTTGCTATCTTTGCGCTCAATTACGCGCGCAATATATGCAATAGTTGCATGTGCACGTTGGTGTATTTCCCCTCATTGAAGTGTGCAAACTATATGTTTCTCCCTCATTAAGGCTCTCAACCATTTCACCCAAACTCGTAAATTCAGTAATCAAAACTATTTCTTTTATGAAACACAAATTCTTATTCTCTCTAGGATTGGCAAGCTCAATCCTGCTTCTGGGATCGTGCCAGGACGAGGAATTCGGGTACACGGCCGATCAAATTGCGTATCAGTCAAACTTCGAGAAGATGTATGGCAAGATTTCAGAGGATCAGATCTGGGACTTCTCTTCTTACAACTTGAAGAAATTGGGCCTTACTGGTGGTCCTAGCAATAATCTTTTGACTCGTGGTACCCCTGATGATGTGCACCAAGCAGATTATTGGTCTGAAGCGGTTACTGTGTTAGGCCAAAACGAAGACAAGTGGTACGATGTATCTGAAGAAACTACGGATTGGATAAATCAGCATCTGCCAGAAAAAGAAGAACATACAGATGAAGTCACAGCTTTTACACTGAAGAAGACTGATAATTTCTATATCATCCCTATCTACCAAGGCCAGTCTGGTATGATTTGGGACCTTGAATTGGTCGATAATAACGGTCGTCACCGCATTTGGTCAAAGTCAGAGAATTTCCAATATACCTATGACTTTAAAAAGTGGGAGGAGTTCTTCTATGACACGAATAGTAGTGAAACATATAGTACAAGATATACAACGACTATAAGTGATCTTACTAGTAATCCACATGTTTTTGGCCAATTTAGTGGCGATAAAATTGATGTTAGTGCTTCTAACTTAATTTTGGGAGACGTAATAAGCATAAATGTGAAGGACCAAGGAACTGAGCCTAAAATTACTTTGAGAACAGGTTGGAATGATGATAATGTTTTAATCAACGGAACAAGTGCAAGTAATAGTCCTGTCCAGATCACTGTTGATCAAACATTTTTGAATAAACTTGGTTCTAGTGCTACTATAATGATTCAAGGTAATAATGTCACTGTAACCAAAGTCTCAAAAATTAGAGGTGGCAACAATAAAGGCTTAAAGTTTGAGAGTATTTTCCAATATTTTAACAAGGAAGCTGACCAGAAAATTGCGAAAGCTTGCTTTCAGATTCCTGCAAGTGTAGGAAAGCTTCAGGGTTATTTCTATATTAAGGATGGCAATACATTTGAGCCAATTCCAAATAGTTATTTCACTGATAATGGGGCAACGACAACTGCAACCATTGCTAATGATGGATTGTTCACTTTTAGTAGTTCAACCAATCCCCAAATCAACAAGGATGGCACATTGAAGAGTGATGGCAATCTGGTGGACTTTAGCAACCTAATTGGCAAGAGTATTAGCGGTCATGACATCGGTGACAAGTTTGAGAATCTTGTTTTTCATGCAACAAGCACCAATTTCAACACTTATACAGAAGATCACAACCGTATCAAGATATTTGTTCAGTATGATGCAACGCAAACTGTCGGTTTGTCTAATCAGGCAAGTACAGCATATGTCGATGGACACACCATAAACAAGCGTGACGTCCAGACAAAGCTGATTAAGATTGATAGTAACAAGATCGAAGGACTTTTCAAATTTAATCTCTATACCACCGCCTTAACCTCTGGCGACTTGGATGGATATAGTGATTATGGCGCAAACCATTATTCAGACAAAGAGTTCATGTTGGCATTGACCGCGTTCTCCGGCCAGAATAGTCCAGTTGACAAAGAAGCTCTTCGAACAAAACTGAATTTAACATACAGCCTTAATCTTCCTTCAGATTATGAGTACATGGTGCTCAGTTGTGAGGATGCCGAAGGTAGAAAGTCGGACAAAGACTATAATGACGTCATATTCCTCCTTGTAGGCAGTCCAAAACTCCCAGAGATTAGTGATAAGACCATACAGAAGCGATATATGATTGAAGACCTTGGTTCAACATTCGACTTTGACTTCAATGACATCGTTGTGGACGTAAGCGAAGAGCATGTAAGAGATCTTGCCAATCCTTCGATGCTCAAGGTACGTCAGACCGCAACCATCAGTCACTTGTGTGGTACCATTCCTTTCATGGTGTACTTAGGCTCAAAGTCTTTTGGCAATAATCCGATGTACGGTCACAACAATAATAATAGTGCCGATGGATACTATCCCGCTGACAATGCATATACCACAACCTTATATTTGAGCCCCGAATGGTTACGCAGTTCTGATATGAACGACGCTGCCTATGCTACTCTTCGCAGCAAGGAAGGTCTTTGGGATCCAGAAACGAATAATATCAAGGTATTCGTATGGCCAGGTAAGAGCTATAAAGAAAGCGAGGTCGGCGTATATTGGGAAGAATACAATGCCCAAAATGACGATAGACCAAATGACAACTTAAAGGGCGATCCAAATAATGTTTACGAAAGACAAAAGGTAGAATTCCCTAACAAAGGTAAATTCCCATACATCATCGCTACAGACCCAGATGTAGACTGGATGAAGGAAAATGTGTCTATTCCTGAATCATGGATTAAAACCAAGCCACAGGAGTATGACGACTACCAACAAAACGGAGGTAGCTTTGACCCAAATGATGACTCTGGCACAAATCCACAAACGCCATCTGAAAATACGAATTTGAATAATGGTCCAATTACTTTGGGTAATAATGGAAGGTGGACACAGGGTTATTATACCATTGATCAGACTACTGCTAATTCACTCGTAGCCGGAAATAAGCTCGTTGTTTCAGCAA
This sequence comes from Bacteroidales bacterium, assembly GCA_045628525.1. GTDB lineage: Bacteria > Bacteroidota > Bacteroidia > Bacteroidales > UBA3663 > Liminaster. Next base: position 26,798 of record JAZQPJ010000015.1, on the reverse strand, counting down.
CAAGCAATAATTTCCAAATTATTCTGGGAGGCGAATGGGATGATAATAAAAAATATACAGCGACTACCTCAGATGCTAATGATGGAACTTACATATTAGTTTTGACTGATTATCAGGTAAGTAAAATAAAGGGAAATAACACGATTACCTTTAATGGTAATAACGTGACAATATTTTCATGTCGTGTAGAATAAGCATCATACTATCACTCCACAAACAGCTGCGCCAACCCCGCAGCTGTTTGCGTTTTCTGGCGTTTAGTCAAAAAGTGACAAGAAAATTTGGAGATATCGAAAAAAGGTTGTACCTTTGCGGCATAAAAACTTATTTTTTTGACTATGGACGATTTTAAGCCTATCATCTACAAATCAATTGCAGAAAAGCGAGAGGCATTCTTGCGAGCTGTCAATATGCGTAAAATCTGGGAAGAAGAGATGCGCCAGAAAATTGCTGAGATGGATGCGCGAGGTCATCAGGGACGGGTTCCGTTGACCTCGGCAACATAGGGCCGTGATCCTCTCTATTACAACATAATCATCCATCGGCAGGCATCTTCCAAAGTGTCTGCCGATGGTGTTTTTACTCCTGATGCAGACATTCTTACGCATGGTTCGCATTTTTTTGTTATAATATTTGGAAGTATCGAAAAAAGGTTGTACCTTTGCGGCGTAAAAAAAATAAAACTGACAACTATGTTAGGAATTGAATTCAAAAGAGTGCCTGTAACTGGTCGCCAAGCGAAAGAGTTACAAGAAAAAATCCATCGCATCATGAGGCGGAAGCTCAATGATGAAGATAGGCGTGAACTTGAAGCAAGAAAGGCGCGCCGCCTTTCTATTCGACACAATATCACCTGGGAATAATGATTGATAATTTTAAAATCAGGCAGATCGAAGATCTCTCTCTGTTGAGAGAGGTCATCAGGGACAGGTTCCGTTGACCTCACAAATCATCGGCAACAAGTTCCCCCTGATTCCCCCTCTACCCCAACACAAACAGCTGCGCCAACCCCGCAGCTGTTTGCGTTTTCTGGCGTTTAGTCAAAAAGTGACAAGAAAATTTGGAGATATCGAAAAAAGGTTGTACCTTTGCGGCGAAATTATTAAGATTCATTGGTATGAACAAGGAAGAACAGACAACCTATTGGATTGATCTGGCTGATTACGATATTGAGACAGCACAAGCAATGTACGACACCAAACGCTGGTTGTACGTTGGTTTTATGTGCCATCAGGTTTTGGAAAAATCGATGAAGGCTTTCTGGTGTGCAACAAAACCTGATGACCCTCCATACTCTCACAACTTGATGAGTTTGTATCAGTCAACCAATCTTGTCAAACTAATGTCAGAGGAACAAGCGATATTTATCTCCGAAATGATGCCAATGAATATTGAGGCACGTTATCCCTCATATAAGGAAAAAATGTTCAAGAACCTCACTCCCGAGAATTGTAAGCAAATGTTGGATTCCACAAGAGAAATATTACTATGGATAAAGAGCAAGCTTTGAATCTGGTCAAGCAGTACAAGCAGGTAGTCTGCAGCATCCTGTCTTCTCCCAAGGTGTTTCTCTATGGCTCATACTCAAAGGGCACTGCCACCAAAGATAGTGATATAGATGTAGCGGTTATCGTTCCGTCCTTAGGAAACGATTGGCTGAAAATCTCCGGCAAGTTGTGGTATGCCACCCTTGCCGTAAGTACACTCATCGAGCCTGTATTACTCGAAGAGGGAGATAACTCACCTCTCTATCGCGACATTATGAAAACTGGTGTGGCGGTGTGATGGTGTATCTGGACGGAGGTCATCAGGGACGGGTTCTGTTGACCTCACAAATCATCGGAAACAAGTTCCCCCTGATCCCCCTCTACCCCAACACAAACAGCTGCGCCAACCCCGCAGCTGTTTGCGTTTTCTGGCGTTTAGTCAAAAAGTGACAAGAAAATTTGGAGAAATAAAATTTTTGTCGTATCTTTGCGGCGTGAAATAGTAAAATATATTAGATTATGACACAAATGGTTCTAAACATTGAAGACGTAAGTATCGTCCCTAGTCTCCGTAAGGTGATAAACCTTATGCAAGGTGTTACAATAGTCAAACCTAAACGCAGAAGAAAAACAGAAATGGAACTCGCACTTGAAGACAAAAATGCTGGCCGAATTATCAAGTGTAAGGACAAAGAGGATTTATTCAAAAAATTAGGCATCTAATTATGGCATATTCCGTCACTATCACCAAAAGGTTTGAAAAGAACGTTGAGCTTTGCCGTAAAAGAGGATATCCAATGAATGAATTGCGCGTTGTATTAGATATTTTTCTGTGAAAGACCTCGCTACAAGTGCCTGGTGGGCATCCTAAGAGTTGGGAAACGTTGCCCAGGGTTGCGGCGAGGCTCCCTAAGGGTTGGGAACCGATGACGCGAGTGTGCGGCAAGGCTCCTAAGGGTTGTGAAGCATTGTCGCGGTGCTGCGGCGAGGCTCCCTAAGGGTTGGGAAACGTTGGCGCGAGCGTGCAGCGAGGTTTCCTAAGGGTTGGGAAACGTTGGCGCGGGGTTGTGGCGAGCTCCCTAATGCTTGGGACGCATTGGCACGGAGTTGCGGCAGACCTTCATAAGATTTGGGGAGACAAAACAAGCGTTACCCGAGGGTGGGGGTAACGCTTTTATAGTTGGTGATGGGTGGGTTCGATCAGAAGGTGTAGCTGATACCAACGGTGAAGAAGTTGTAGATGTCTCCGTCAACAATCTGGAACTTCTCCTCGGCAAAGCCTGCCCAATTGTCATGGAAGTGGTAGCGGGCACCGCCACCAATGTCGAAGAGCAGTGTGTTGTCGGACACATTCCTTTTTTTCAGGTTCTGCTGTGAGTCGCGGTAATAGTCCGTATAGCTGCTGTGATAGAAGCCCAAGCCGCTCAAAGGATAGATTTCCAGCTTTTCAACGAACTCGGGGAGAAGATAGTGAATGTCGGCTCCAAGTGTGAAGCAGGCTCCTTCGGATGGCAAATATAGGGTGGCTCTTGGGGCAAGCTCGAAAGCGTCTGCACCTTCGATCCATTCGCCAACTCCGAATGTAACACCTGCGCCTATGCCTGTGTCGTGGAGATAATCGTATGTGGCGTCAACAGACTTCAATTGTGCTGAAGCGGCAAGGGCTATGCTGCACAGAGCAAGCGATAGGAATACTTTCTTCATAGTTTTAGTAGTGTTGTTTTGTTTGTAGATTGGTGTATTTTTGAGCATTACACGGGGGCAAAGATATGTAGTTTTTGTAAAACTTCCAAATTTTTACGGCACTTTTTTACATCGAGGCTGTCCGAAGTGGGAGTGAAAGATGTTTTACAACATATTCTTTTGCATAAAAAGATGCACGAAAGATTGAAAATTGCAGTATATGTATGCATTTTCCTTGTGTTTTTGATAAAAATATGCCGAAAAGTTATTTTTTTTGCATTTTTGTTACCATTGTATTGTTTTTTCTTGTATCTTTGCACAACCTTTCGCGTTATGGTTATAGTAAAATGCTTATTTAGGGTATGCTCTTTTTATTATATAATATGTTCGCGAGGGTAGAAATCGACTGACAACAACATTATCATCCGAATATGAAGATTCAGCTCAGAAGCGCACAGACCACTGAAGGTCGTCGCATGGCAGGTGCCCGCGCCCTTTGGGTAGCCAACGGCATGAAACGCGAACAGTTTGGCAAGCCCATCATCGCCATTGTCAATTCCTTTACTCAGTTCGTACCGGGTCACACCCATCTGCACGAGATCGGCCAGATTGTGAAGGCTGAGATCGAGGCACAGGGCTGCTATGCTGCCGAGTTCAACACCATCGCTGTCGATGACGGCATCGCCATGGGTCACGACGGCATGCTCTACTCGCTGCCCTCGCGCGACGTGATTGCCGACTCGGTGGAGTACATGGTCAATGCGCACAAGGCTGATGCCATGATCTGCATCTCGAACTGCGACAAGGTGACCCCTGGCATGCTGATGGCTGCCATGCGCCTGAACATCCCTGCCGTATTCGTGAGCGGCGGCCCAATGGAGGCTGGCAAGTACAAGGGTGAGAACTCAGACCTGATCACTGCCATGGTGAAGGGTGGCGACCCAACAGTGAGCGACGAGGAGCTGAACGAGATTGAGCACACTGCCTGCCCTGGCTGTGGTGCCTGCTCGGGCATGTTCACCGCCAACTCGATGAACTCGCTGACCGAGGCCATCGGCCTGTCGCTGCCTGGCAACGGCTCGATCCTGGCCACCCACGTGAACCGCGTGCAGCTCTTCAAGGACGCTGCCCGTCAGATCGTGAAGAACGCCTTCGCCTACTATGAGCAGGGCGACGAGAGCGTGTTGCCTCGTTCGATCGCCACCCGCAAGGCCTTCCTCAACGCCATGACGCTGGACATCGCCATGGGCGCTTCGACCAACACCGTGCTGCACCTGCTGGCTGTGGCTCAGGAGGCTGAGGTCGATTTCAAGATGCAGGACATCGATGCCCTGAGCCGCAAGGTGCCATTCCTCTGCAAGCTGGCACCGAACTGGCAGAAGTATTCGATCCAGGAGGAGAACCGCGCTGGCGGCATCCTCGGCATCATGGGCGAGCTGGCCAAGGGCGATCTGCTGGACCTCAGCTGCAAGCGCGTCAATGGCGCAACGCTGGGCGAGGATCTGCTGAAGTATTCTATCGTAGGCCTCAAGCCTGAGGAGATCAAGTATCCACGTTCGGCACAGGAGGGCATCGACCCAGAGGCATTGCGCATCTATTCTTCGGCCCCTGCCGGCAAGTTCTCGACCAGGATGGGCTCGCAGAACTGCACCTTCGAGACGCTGGACACCGACCGCAAGGAGGGCTGCATCCGCGACATCGCCCATGCCTACACCAAGGACGGCGGCATGGCCGTGCTCTTCGGCAACATCGCACAGGACGGCTGCGTGGTGAAGACCGCCGGCGTGGCACCCGAGCTGTGGCACTTCGAGGGCCCGGCCGTGGTGTTCGACAGCCAGGAGGACGCCTGCGAGGGCATCCTGGGCGGCAAGGTGAAGAAGGGCGACTGCGTGGTGATCACCCACGAGGGTCCTAAGGGCGGCCCTGGCATGCAGGAGATGCTCTACCCGACGTCATACATCAAGTCGATGCACATGGGCAAGGAGTGCGCGCTGATCACCGACGGCCGCTTCTCGGGCGGTACCTCGGGCCTCTCCATCGGCCACATCAGCCCTGAGGCTGCCAGCGGCGGCAACATCGGCAAGATCGTGGATGGCGACATCATCGTGATCGACATCCCATCGCGCTCAATCAACGTGAAGCTGAGCGACGAGGAACTCGCTGCACGCCCACAGCAGCCACTGAAGCGTAAGCGCGTGGTAAGCAAGGCATTGCGTGCCTATGCTCAATCTGTATCATCAGCCGACAAGGGAGGCGTTAGAATCATTGACTGATGGAGAAGTTAAGCGGTTCATATATACTGATGGAGTCATTGAAGGCTCAGGGCGTGAAGACCATCTTCGGCTATCCGGGTGGCAGCATCATGCCTGTGTTCGATGCCTTGTATGACTATGTGGATTACCCTGATGCCGCACAGCGCGGCACCTTCGACCACATCCTGGTGCGCCACGAGCAGGGTGCCATCCATGCAGCACAGGGCTTTGCCCGTGTGAGCGGCAAGGTGGGTACCGTCATCGTGACCAGCGGCCCGGGCGTGGCCAACACCCTGACAGGTATCGCCGATGCCATGATCGACTCGACCCCCGTGGTGGTCATCGCCGGTCAGGTGGGTGTGGGCGTGTTGGGCACCGATGCCTTCCAGGAGCTCGACCTCATCACTGTGGCACAGCCTATCAGCAAGTGGGTGTATCAGATCCGTCGCCCCGAGGACATCCCCTGGGCCGTAAGCAAGGCCTTCTATCTGGCTCAGTCGGGTCGCCCGGGTCCTGTGGTGCTCGACTTCCCCAAGAGTGCACAGCAGGCCATGTGCGAGTATGTGCCCGAGACAGTCAACTTCGTGCGTTCGTACATTCCAAGCCCCCGTCCCAAGCTGGACAAGATCGAGGCAGCAGCCGCATTGATCAACAGCGCCAAGAAACCATTGGCCCTCGTTGGCCAGGGCGTGGAGCTGGCTGGCGCTCACGAGGAGCTCAAGGCATTCCTCGAGAAGGCCAACATCCCTGCCGGCCGCACCATGCTGGGACTTTCGGCCCTGGCATCGAACCACCCATTGAACATGGGTATGCTGGGCATGCACGGCAACTATGCGCCCAACATCAAGCAGCAGGAGGCCGACGTGGTGATCGCCATCGGCATGCGTTTCTCTGACCGTGTGACCGGCAATCTGGCGACCTACCTGAAGCAGGCCAAGGTGATCCATCTGGACATCGACCATGCCGAGATCAACAAGAACGTGCAGGTGGATGTGGCCATCGTGGCCGACTGCAAGGAGTCGCTGCCCATGCTCACCGCCCTGGTGAACGAGGCCGACCACAAGGAGTGGATCGAGAGCTTCCAGCCGTTGCGCGACAAGGAGCAGCAGAAGGTGGTCAACAAGGCTCTGCACCCCACCGAGGGCCCGTTGCTCATGGGCGAGGTGGCCAACGCTGTGGCCGAGGCAACCCAGGGCATGGGCGTGACGGTGACCGACGTAGGCCAGAACCAGCTGTTCTCGACCCGCTATTCGAAGTACAACACCCCACGATCGATCATCACCAGCGGTGGCCTCGGCACCATGGGCTTCGGCCTGCCGGCTGCCATCGGTGCCACGTTCGGCGAGCAGGAGCGACCGGTCTTTGCCTTCATGGGCGACGGTGGCCTGCAGATGACCATCCAGGAGCTGGGCACCATCATGGAGTACCATTGCCCTGTGAAGATCGTGCTGATGAACAACAACTTCCTGGGCAATGTGCGCCAGTGGCAGAACATGTTCTTCCGCAAGCGTTACGCCTTCACCCACATGCTCAATCCGAACTACGAGGAGATCTGTTCGGCCTACAAGATCCCATACCTCAAGGTGAAGGATCGCAAGGACCTGCCCGCAGCCATCCAGCAGGCATTGAACACCCAGGGACCCTTCTTCCTCGAGACCGTGATCATGGAGGAGGACGACATCATGCCAATGACGGCACCGGGGGCTTCGGTGGACGACATGAAGCTGGAGCGATAAAAGAAAAGACAATGGAAAAGAAGCTATATACTATACTCATCTATTCGGAGAACGTAGTAGGTGTCCTGAACCTGGTGACCGCCGTCTTCACACGTAACCAGGTGAACATCGAGAGCCTCAACGTGTCGCCCTCGGGCATCCCCAACGTGCACAAATATACGGTGACCGTCTATTCGGACGAGGCACAGTGCAAGAAGCTGGTGAAGCAGATCGAGCGCAAGGTGGATGTGATCAAGGCCAACTTCTACGTGGAGGATGAGATCTTCGTGAGCGAGGTGGCATTGTTCAAGGTTTCGACCCCCATCGTGATGGCCAACCCTGAGATCTCGCGCTTCGTGCGTCATTCGGGTGCCAAGATCCTGGAGATCAACGAGACCTACACCACGATGCAGCTCTGCGTGAAGCCTGCAGCCGTGACCGACCTCTACAAGAAACTCGCCAAGTACAAGTGCGTGCTGCAATATACCCGAAGCGGTGTGGTGGCCATCACGCGCGACAAGGTCGAGAAGGTGTCAGAGTTCCTGAAGGAGCAGGAGAACCAGCAGTTCTTCTTCCTGGAGGAGGGCATTAACGACGAGGAGTGCTGATGTAAGTTGAAAAAGCTAAAGAGTTAAAAGTTCCATCCGGAGGCAGTTGGTTCGGCAAAGAGAACAAATTAACACATTAACAAAACAACACATCAACAATCGTTTGACAATAACAAAAACAACATAATAACAAAACAACAAAACAACAAGTATTATGGCACAGTTGAATTTTGGCGGTGTTATCGAAAACGTAGTAACCCGCGAGGAGTTCCCACTCGAGAAGGCTCGTGAAATCTTGAAGGACGAGACCATCGCAGTGATTGGTTATGGTGTACAGGGTCCTGGTCAGGCTTGCAACCTGCGCGACAACGGCTTCAACGTAATCGTTGGCCAGCGTCAGGGCAAGACCTTCGAGAAGGCAGTCAGCGACGGCTGGGTACCAGGTCAGACCCTTTTCAGCATCGAGGAGGCAGCCGCTAAGGCTACCATCGTGATGTGCCTGCTCTCTGACGCTGCCGTCATGAGCGTATGGCCAACCCTCCAGCAGTACCTCACTCCTGGCAAGGCTCTCTACTTCTCGCACGGCTTCGCCATCACCTGGAACGACCGCACCGGTTGCGTTCCTGCCAAGGATATCGACGTTATCATGGTTGCTCCTAAGGGCTCTGGTACCTCACTCCGTACCATGTTCCTCGAGGGCCGCGGCCTCAACTCTTCATATGCTGTTTACCAGGATGCTACCGGCAAGGCAATGGATCGCACCCTCGCCCTCGGCATCGGCATCGGTTCGGGCTACATGTTCGAGACCACCTTCCAGCGCGAGGCAACCTCTGACCTCACCGGCGAGCGCGGCTCACTGATGGGCGCCATCCAGGGCCTGCTCCTCGCTCAGTACGAGGTGCTCCGTGAGAACGGCCACACCCCATCTGAGGCATTCAACGAGACCGTTGAGGAGCTCACCCAGTCGCTCATGCCACTCTTCGCCAAGAACGGTATGGACTGGATGTACGCTAACTGCTCTACCACCGCTCAGCGTGGTGCCCTCGACTGGATGGGTCCATTCCACGATGCCATCAAGCCAGTGGTTGAGAAGCTCTACGCTAACGTTAAGTGCGGCAACGAGGCTCAGATCTCGATCGACGCCAACTCTAAGCCTGACTACCGTGTAGGCCTCGAGGCAGAGCTCAAGGCTCTCCGCGAGTCAGAGATGTGGCAGACTGCTGTGACTGTACGTCAGCTCCGTCCAGAGAACAACTAATCCTATTTTATAGGTCTTCCCTTGGGAAGAATGAAATGCATCCAGCCATATTCTCCATAAGAATGTGTTTGGATGCAGTTTTTTGTGCTAAAAATGTTAAAATATTTGGAGATTCGTGCGAAAAACGCTAATTTTGTACCCACTTATTCGAACAAAACAACTATTTGACTATGAAGAAAATCTACTCTATCGCATTTGCCGCCGCCTTGGCTATGATGGGCAGCGCTGCTATGGCACAGACTGTTAAGTATGTAAAGGTTACTGAAGAGCCAGCTGATTGGACAGGCATCTACCTCATCGTCTATGAGGCAGACGATGACAACAATGTGGCTTACGTTTTCAATGGCGCTTTGGAGGCAAAGGACCTTGACTCAAAGGGCAACTTCTTCGAGGCTTCGAACCCTGCTGGTGAGGATGGCGTACGCTTCATTGAGAGCAACGCACAGACCGATGCCGCTGTGTTCTCTATCTCTGGTAGCCCTTCTTCCGATTATCCTGCTTACTGCATCCAGTCTGCTTCTGGCTATTACATTGGCTATGACAACGAAGATAAGGGTGAGCCTAACCTTGAATATAGTAATGAGCACTGGCTGGATAATACCATTGCCATGGAGGAGGGTAAGACCAGCGTGAACATTTTTGGTCGTGTGAGCACCTATCAGCTCCGCTTCAACAACGATGAGGGCAAGCAGCGTTTCCGTTATCATGAGACAGGCAAGAAGAAGAGCATCAAGCTCTATCAGAAGGTCGAGATCTCTGGCACTGGCATTTCTACCATTGAGGGCGAGTCTGCCAGCAAGCAGGTTTACAACCTTCAGGGCCAGCCAGTCAATGGTATGCAGAAGGGCCTGAACGTCGTTGACGGCAAGGTCATCCTTAAGTAATACATCAATCAGTCTCCTCCATCAGAGAAATCAGAGAGAATCCGTTAGTTGCAGTTATACTCTTATCCCAAGATTGGAAAGATCATGGTTTCGAGGAAAGACTCCTCACCTCGGATTTCATTTGATGGAGAAAAAAATACATTAATGGAGCGTAAGCCAGATATTTTTCCTACCAACATCGTAGGACCTATACATAGTCGGCGCCTGGGCATCAGCCTGGGCGTCAACTTATTGCCCAAGGATGGCAAGGTGTGTTCGTTCGACTGCCTCTACTGCGAGTGCGGGTGGAACCGAGATCACCGTGGTGGTCATTTCCCCGATGCTGGTGATGTGATGCGTCAGCTGGAAGAGAAACTCCAGGCAATGCATGCGGCAGGGGAGGGGCTCGACGTGATCACCTTTGCAGGCAATGGCGAACCCACGCTGCATCCGCACTTCGCCGAGGTCATCGACCAGACCCTGGCCTTGCGCGACCGCTTCTACCCCGAGGCCAAGGTCAGCGTGCTGAGCAATGCCACCCGCATGACCGATCCGCGTGTGCATGCCGCCCTCTTGAAGGTGGACAACAACATCCTCAAGATCGACGGTGCCAAGGACGAGACCATTCACCTCATCGACCAGCCACAGGACAGCCACTACACGGTGCGCCAGGTGGTGGACGGCATGAAGACGTTCGACGGTCAGCTGATCGTGCAGACCATGTTCGTACGAGGCAGTCACGAGGGCCGGACGGTGGATAACACGACACCCGAAGAGGTGGCTGCCTGGTGCGACCTGATGCGCGAGATCCGTCCGCACCAGATCATGGTGTATAGCCTCGACCGCCCCACGCCCGAACCCAATCTGGTGCGTGTGTCGAAAGAGGAAATGTCGCAACTCGTGGCTCCACTGATTGCGGAAGGCTTCAACGTGACAGTGAGTTAAGTAGCAGGAAAATGCTCGTCAAAGCATGAAAAAATGTGCTGTGACGGGCGCTTTTTATGTTTTTCAGCACAAAAGATGCAAAAAGTGGGGCCAAAATATTGCATTATTGGCAAGAAGTCGTTATATTTGCAGCGCTGCTGACTGGCAGAAAGCCGGTGGCAGATTGAAAGCACATTATTTTACTAACCCATAAAAACATTATCACAATGGCTTACAAAGTAGAAGTGATCGAAGGCGTAGGTGAAGTTTACGCTGAGAAGCTCAACGCAGCAGGAATCAAGACAACAGAGGATCTCCTCGCCAAGTGTGCAAATCCTAAGGGCCGCGACGAGCTGGCAGAGGCTACCGGTATCAGTGGCAAGCTCATCCTTAAGTGGACCAACCACTCTGACTTGATGCGTATCAATGGCATCGCTGGTCAGTTCGCTGAGTTGCTCGAAGCTGGTGGCGTTGACACTGTGAAGGAGCTTCGTCACCGCGTTCCTGCCAACCTCAAGGCCAAGCTCGATGAGGTGAATGCAGAGAAGAACCTTGTTAACCGTGTTCCTACTCTTTCTGAGATTGAGAAGATGGTAGCACAGGCCAAGGAACTTGACCCAGTGATGACCTATTAATCAATAGTTTCTCATAGATAATGCCAAGGTTCCTTCCCGGAGCTTTGGCATTCGTATTTCATTGATGGTTAAACGTTTTTTTACATCTGCAGTCCTCTTCGGATTGTGTGCGATGCTTCCTGCACAGAACATGCTGGAGGGACATGAGTATGTTGACCTGGGACTTACCACCAAGGGCGACAAACCAATCTATTGGGCCACTTGCAATGTGGGTGCTGAGCAACCAGAGGAGAGTGGTGCCTACTTCTTCTGGGGTGACCCCATGGGATTCGTATATACGGCTTTGTTCGAATGGGTTTCGTACAAGTGGTATGACGAAGCCACAATGGGACTGACTAAATATTGCTATATTTCAGATTACGGCAATGTAGATAATAAGAAAGTGCTTGAGCCTGACGATGATGCCGCACACATGAAATGGGGTGGTGCATGGCGTATGCCGACTGCCTCCGAGTTGAATGCGCTTGTGACTAAATGCTCATGGACATGGGGCGAACTGAATGGCGTGAATGGCTATGTGGTTACTGGTAAGAATGGCAATTCGATCTTTCTGCCTGCAGCAGGCTACCGTACAGGCGTATATCAATATGAAACCAACAATGCTGGCGGCTACTGGACATCATCGCTCAGTATGGATACAGATCCCAATAATGCCATGTATCTGTTCTTCGTGCAAGACAGAGTCTGTCGGATGAACGTAGAGCGATGTGTCGGCCTCACCGTGCGTGCGGTCTGCATAGCAGAATAACCCGAAAAAACCTTGTCACAGAGTGTCGGCAAGGTTTTTGTGCTATAATAATGTTAATTATTCAGTTTTTGTCAGGAAAATTTGGATTTCTCGCTTTTTTTTCGTTACTTTGCAGCGAAAAACTACGTTCGAACAATGTGGAAGAATAAGACATATCATTGGCTGGTGCTGGTACTGGTGCTGATGATGCCGGTGATTGCATCGGCTAAGAAAAAGAAGGCTGTGGTGCAGCAGGAGCTGAAACCACTGCTGACTGCGTCTGAACAGCAATGGTTCGACTCGCTCTACATACAGGCTGTGACGCAGGATCTGGTGCACAATTCCGATTCTGCCCTCTCGCTGATGCGTGAGGCTATTGCCTATTACAACGAACATATCCAAGCATTGGGCCGTGCGGTAAGTCTGGCACCGGCAGGCATGCAGAAGGCACCCAATGCCGTGACGGCCGAAGAGGTGCCTGGTCTGGCTGCGGCATTCTATTTCGTGAGCAATCTGTACCGACAGCGTAACGATGGTGGCCATGCTTTGGGCAACATACAGGCCGCTGTGGCCATTGACTCGGTGAACTATTGGTACACTGAAGCCGAAGGCAACCTGCTGATGGCTATGCGTCAGGTGCCAAAGGCAAAGGAGAGTTATGAGCGACTGGTGCGTCTGTATCCTGACAAGAGCGATCCGCTCTATGTACTGGCCGATATCTATCTGCGCATGGACAGTGTAGATGCCTGTCTGCAGATGTTGGACCGCATGGAGGAGATCGATGGACTGAATCCGCAGATCACACAGAGTAAATTCTATGTATTGCAAGAGGCCGGTCGCATAGAAGAAGGTTTCGAAGCCTATCGAAAACTCATCGCCCAGCATCCCTATGACGTGCGGATTCGACTGCAACTGGGTGACTTGCAGATGCAGAATGCACAGATAGAGCAAGCCAAGCAGACTTATGATGAAGCTGCGGTCATCGATCCGGACAATGCCTACGTCTGGGTGGCCCAGGCCAACTATTACAGCATGACGGGCAATCAGGCTGAGGCCGACAAGCTCGTGTCCGGAGCCCTGATGAATGCCAACCTGGATGTCGAAACCAAGAATGAGGTGATGACCGAATACCTGAAGGGTACCTATCGAAAACTGTCGAATTATCGTCAGCAGTCAGAGCAAGACAATGTGACGGCAGAACTGGATACACTGGCTCTGTTCAAAAGCATCGACTCGCTCTTTGCGCAGGTGTCGGCCATGCATCCTACATCGCCTGAATTCTATGAGTTGCATGCCCAATGGCTTAACACCCAGGATAAGGACAGTCTGGCCGCCGAATGCATGCGCTTTGCTGTGGATCTGAGGCCAACGAGCCAGGAATACTGGGAGCAGCTGATCTACCACTGTGCCGACTGGATGGACAAGACCAAGTTGCGTAGCTTGTGTGATGAGGCATTGGCACTGCATCCGACACTGCAATCGGCTTACATGGTCAAGGCATGGGCCTATCTGCGCGAGGATCAGAAGACTGAGGCTATAGAGCAATACCAGCTGGCTATCGACAACATGCCGCAGCCCGATGCCAACCGCATCAGCTCGCTCTGGAGCAATATCGGCGACATCTATCATGAGATGGGCGAGAACGAGAAGTCGTATGAGTGCTATGACAAGGCTGTGACCTACAATCCGCAGAATTACAATGCGCTGAACAACTTTGCTTACTACCTTTGTCTGGAGCAGCGCGACCTCCCGAAGGCCGAGTCCATGGCATTGAAGGTGGTGCAGAAGTATCCTGACAATCCGACCTATCTGGATACATATGCCTGGGTGCTGTATCTGGAGGGCAGCTACGTGTTGGCCGACTTCTATCAGCAGAAAGCCATCGAGAATGTCGATCCGAATCGGACAGACCAATGTGCTTTGTATGACCATTATGGCGATATCAAGGTGAAGAATGGCGATCTGGCGGGAGCCGTTGTGCAATGGAAAAAGGCCTTGGAGTGTTCGGATTGTGACACTCCTGAAACAATTCAGAAAAAGATTGATTCGGCGGAATTGCTGCTGAAATAAGACAATATGAGACAGAAAAGATTCTTTATACTCTTGACGTTTCTTGCCGCCTTGGTTTTGACCTCATGTCATACTACACGCAAGACGATCGAAAACCTGACCGGAGACAATACGGAACAGGTTCGCTTTGAGGCTGTAGTCAATAACGGCTATAAGTACGAGTCCTTGGTGTCGAAGGTGAAACTCTCGATGGGGAAGACCACCCTTAACGGCAAGATGTGCGTGGAATCGGGCAATCGTTTCGCCCTCTTGGTTAATGCGCCTTTGCTCGGGTTCGAGATTGGCCGTGTTGAGGCTACGCCCGAGAAGGTGTATCTGGTTGATAAGTTCGATGGGCTTTACAGCGAGGTGTCCTTGAGCGAGTTGACACAGGTCAGTGCCTTGGCAGGCCATGAGATGGAGGCCGTCGAATGCCTGATGCTGGGACGCATCTTCATTCCCGGTGTCGGCCAGGCCTCGACCAAGGATTATAGCCGCTTGGCTTGGAACACCCTTATGAACGCTGATGGCACACAGGGTAACAGCGTGGGTGTGTACGAGGGAAAGGACTATCGTCTGGTCTATGAGATCAATGGCGCAGGGCAACTGGTCAGCACAACGCTGTCCGTGTCTGATGGCAAGGAGGCTACCTGGAAATACAGCAACTACACCGAAATCGAGAAGCAGAAATCGGTAGCCACCACGGAGGAGATCAATGCCGAGTATGGCGACAGCAAGTCGATTAAGGCGGGCCTCACGATGATTAATCCTGCGCTTGAAGAGAGCGCCTGGAAAGCTTTCGTTCCTTCGTCGTCCTACCGCAAGGTGACGGTCAAGGAGCTGGCTGAGGTGCTGAAACAGCACATGTAATTGGCATGGAATTATAAATCACTGATTACAAATTACGAAATCTTTATTGGGTTGATGCGACTGTTACGAATCCTTTTCATCGTTCTTGTTTCGGCGCTGCTGATGGCAGGTCCGATGGGCGGTGTGTCGGCACAGCAGAAGAAGAAAACCTCGACCACGCAGACAACCCAGAAGAAGAGCACCACGCAGCAGAAAAGCAGTTCCCAACAGAAGAGCAATCAGAAGAGCTCGCAGCAGAAAAGCACGCAGAAGTCTTCTGGCAGCAAGTCTTCGACCTCGAAGGGCGGATCAAAGTCCAACAGCAAAGGAAAAGGCAACGCCAAGCAGTCGTCGGGCAAGAAATCGTCAGGCAAGCAACCGATGAGTCGTCAGGCATACGAGAAACAGCAGAAGGACCTGCAGCGTCAAATCAAGGATACCGAGAAGTTGATTTCGGCTAATGACAACTCTGTACGTTCGCAGAATCGTGACCTAAAGATTCGTCAGGACGAGATCAACAAGCGCAAGGCTCTTATCGTGAGTCAGCAGCGTGAGATTGAGGTGATTCGGCAGGAAGAGGATTCGCTCAAAGCCGAGATCAAGAGCCTGCAGGGCAGCTATGCCGAGAAGCAAAAGAAATATGCTGCAGCTGTGCGTCATCTGTACAAGTGGCGTAGTGGATATGACGAACTGATGTTTGTGCTCTCAGCCAGCGACATGTTCGAGGGTGTGCGTCGTATGCGATATCTGCGTTCGTATAGCCAATGGCGGCATCAGCAGGCCAAGGAACTTGAGGAACAGCGATTGGCTACGGAAAAAGCCAAGTTGGAACTTGAACAGACACGTAATGACCGACAGCGTGTGTTGGCTGAGATGGATGTAGAACGTCAAAACCTCACTCGCAAGCAGCAGGAACAGGAAAAGCAAGTGGCTGAGTTGCAGAAGAAGAACAAGGAGTTGCAGGGCGAACTGGAACGTGACCGCAAGCAGATGGCCGAAGTCGAAAAGACCATCCAGCGCATGATCCAGGAGGAGATACGCAAGGCCGAGGAGGCTCGTAAGAAGGCCGAAGAGGAGGCCCGCAAGAAAGCCGAGGCTGCCAAGAAAAAGTCACAGGGCGGAGGTGGAAGCGGTTCGTCGGGCAAGGGCGGCAGTTCGTCATCGGGCAAGGGCGGTTCATCGTCGAAGGAACCCACCTATACCGTCGATCCGAACCAGCAGCGACTCACGGGCAGCTTTGCCAGCAACAAGGGCCGTATGCCTTATCCGGTGGATGCTACCTATGCGTTTGTTGACCACTACAATACGGCAGGCAATGGCAACTCGAGCATCGTGCTCAGCACCAAGGTGGGCGCCCACGCCTGTGCCATCTTCGAAGGCAAGGTAAGCGGCTGTTTCCCGTCGAGCGAGGAATGGACCGTCATTGTGGAGCATGGCGACTACCGTTCTGTGTATATGAACCTGAAGAATGTGTCGGTGAGCGTGGGCCAGAAGGTCTCGATCCGTCAGCCGCTTGGCACGCTGAAGACCGAGCCCGACACCAACCGCGCTGAGCTGCGTTTCTGGATCTATCATAACGCTGATCCTCTCAACCCGGAGAAGTGGCTGAAACGATAGTTCATTTACCATTTACAATGTACAATATGTACAAGATAGCGGATTGCAAACTGATCACCTTGCCCAAGGAGGAAGATCCTCGGGGCAGTCTGACCTACATTTATGAGAACGTGCAGGTGCCTTTCGACATCCGCAGGGTGTTCTACATCTACGACGTGCCTGCAGGCAAGGATCGTGGAGCGCATGCCCACAAGGAGTGCTGGCAGTTCATCATTGCCGCCTCTGGCGCCCTCGAAGTGTATCTGAACGATGGCACCGAGGAGCGGGTCGTGACCCTCAACCGACCCTATCAGGGCTTGCTTGTGCCGCCTGGCATCTGGGCTCATGAGCAGGAGTTCACCACCGGTGCCCTCTGTCTGGTGCTGGCCAGCCATGAATACAAGGCCGAGGACTACATCCGCGACTTCCAAGCCTATCTCGACTATCGTAAGGCTGTTGGCAATTCATAAATGATAATTCATAATTGATAATGCAGATCCGTCGCTATACACCGCAGGACCAAAAGGCTTGGGACGAATTCGTCCGGGGCTCGAAGAATGGAACTTTCCTCTTCGAGCGTGCCTATATGGACTATCATAGCGACCGGTTTCATGACCATTCGCTGATGGCCAGCGACAGCAAGGGCAAGCTCCTGGCCGTGTTGCCAGCCAACGAGGTGAAGGCAGATGCCGCTTTCTATAGCCACCAGGGCCTTACCTATGGTGGCTTTGTGCTGCATAAGCGTGTGCATGCGGCTGAGGTGCTGCAGCTGTTCGACCTGACCATCGACTATCTGCGTCAGCAGGGATTCCGGACCTGGCATTATAAGCCAGTACCGACCATATACCATCGCATGCCAAGTCAGGAGGACGAATATGCCCTGTTCCGACACGATGCCGTGCTGGAGGTCTGCAACCTGTCGTGCTCGCTGCCATTGCAGGTGGACCAGGACATGCAGCTGGCAGCCGATGCCAGTCGTCGTCATCGTCGTCAGCAGGCCGAATTCTCTGGTTTGCGACTGCTCACGGGCGGCAAGGAGTTGCCAGCCGATGAGGCCTTGCGTCGTTTCTGGCCCATCATGGAGCAGAACATGATGGCTCGCTACGGAGCCAGACCTGTGCATACGCTCGACGAGATGCTGCTGCTGCAACAGCGTTTCCCTCAGCAGATCCGCTGCTATCTGGTCACGGCTCCGGCTGTGGCTCTGGACCCTGCGGCCGATGCGGATGCCACCGTCGATGTGGCCGGCGAGGTGCTCTTCGTAAGCCAGCAGGTAGCCCATGCCCAGTATGGCCATGCCTCGCAGCAAGGACGCGAAGTTAGCGCATTGGACTTCCTGTACCTTACGCTTATCGACCGGTTCCGTGATCAGGAACCCGACATCCGATATTTCGACTTCGGCACCAGCAACGAGCAGGGTGGACGCATCCTCAACGAATCGCTGATTGCCCAGAAAGAGGGCTTTGGCGGTCGTGGCATCGCCTACAAGACTTACCTATTAACATTATGATTCCATATCTCGACCTTCATGCATTGAACGCCCCCTACGAGGCTGACATCAAGCAGGCTTTGCTCGATGTGGTTGACTCTGGCTGGTATCTGTTCGGCCAGCAGGTCTCGGCTTTCGAGCAGGAGTGGGCTGCCTATACAGGACACCGGCACTGTGTGGCCTGTGCCAACGGACTGGACGCCCTTCGTCTGGTGTTGCGTGCCTGGATCGAGATGGGTGCGTTGCAGCCGGGCGACGAGGTCATTGTCCCTGCCAACACCTACATCGCCTCCATTCTGGCCGTGAGTGACAATGGCTTGGTGCCTGTCCCCGTCGAGCCCGATGAAGAGACCTATCTGCTTGATCCACTTAAAATTGAAGCCGCCATTACTCCTCGCACCCGCGCCATCCTGCCCGTGCACCTCTATGGTCAGCAATGTGACATGGCGGCCATCATGCAGGTGGCTGAGGCGCATGGCTTGCTTGTGCTTGAGGATTGTGCCCAGAGTCATGGCGCCAGTCCGCGTGTAGCAGGCAGCACGCAGGCCTACAGCTTCTATCCGGGCAAGAATCTCGGAGCCTTGGGCGATGCCGGTGCTGTGTGCACTGACGATGAGGCTTTGGCTACCGTGGTGCGGCAGATCGCCTTCTATGGCAGCACAGTGAAATATACGCACCGCTACAAGGGTCTTAATTCGCGCATGGATGAGCTTCAGGCCGCTGTGCTTCGCATCAAGCTGCGCGACCTGGATCGCACCAATGCCCGCCGTCAGGCCGTGGCTGCACGCTATGACCGGAAGATCACCAATCCGCTGATCCAGAAGCCCGTGTGCCGTGCGTCGCATGTCTATCACATCTATCCCGTGCTCTGCGGGCAGCGCGATCTGCTGCAGCAATACCTCAGGGAGCAGGGCATCATGACGCAGATTCACTATCCCATTGCGCCCCATCGACAGGAGGCCTACAGCGAGTGGGCAGGACGTAGCTATCCGATCACCGAGCGCATCGCTGCACAGGAATTGAGCCTGCCGTGCAACCAGATGATGACCGACGGGGAAGTGAAACGTGTGATTGACACCATAAACCATTTCAGCCTATGATTCAGAGCAAAGCCGATCTGCTGCGATATATCGACCAGGACGATGCTCAGTTTGCCGGACATCGCCCCGGGCTGATGGCGTGGATCATGAAGAACGAGAACTGGTACATACGCCAGTACAAGCTTCACATGCGTAAGTCTGAATACTACCACAACGTACCCACAGCGGGTGGTGGCGGCTTGATGCGCAGGCTGCTGTCGGCCTACCACCGTTTCCGCTATGAGCGTTTGGGTGCCTATCTGCACTATAGCATCAAGCTCAACACCTGCGGCCCCGGTCTGCAGCTGTATCATACTGGTGCCCGCATTGCCGTAAAGCATGGCACCACGCTGGGTGCCGACTGCACGCTACTGGAAGGTGTGGTGTTTGGCAAGAAGACCGGTGAAGGCATCGAGCCGCAGCGTGTGGGTGATCACTGCTTCTTTGGCACAGGTGCCAAGGTGCTGGGCGAACTGAACATCGGCCACCATGTGACCGTGGGGGCCAACAGTGTGGTGACACACGATCTGCCCGACGGTGCTGTGGCAGCTGGTGCTCCTGCGCGCGTGATAAGAATAATGAAAACCGAAGACTAAATGGCGAGCAACGACATCGAAAAACTGCCTAGCAGCAAGACTTTGGCTAAGGCGATAGCCATCTTTGGTGGAGCACAGGCCTTCTCGGTGCTTGCTGCCCTGATACGCAGCAAGGTGGCGGCTGTCACCATCGGCACGGTGGGAGTGGGGCTCAATGCGTTGTATGTGACGCTCTCCAACCTGATGGCCACGCTCTTCAGCTTCGGTCTGTCGAGCAGCAGCGTGCCGGCCTTGTGCCAGCTGCAAGGTGAGGAGCAACGCCAGCTGGTGGCTCGCCTGCGCTTGCTGGGCTGTCTGCTGTCTGTGCTTTCGGTGCCGGTCACGCTTGTCGTTGCCTCTTTCTATTCGGTCCAGGCCCTATGGCTGGCATTGCCTGTCGTGGCTTTGATCCTTTCGGGCATCGAGACGGCCGTGATGAAGAGCCTGCAAGCCACCCGCCAGCTCACTAAGAGCCTGATGTCCGCAGCACTGTTCTCGGTGGTGCTCACCGTTCCTTTCTTTGTGTGGCTGGGGCTCGATGGCGTCATCTGGGCCGTGGTCAGCACGGTCACGGTCTCTTCCATCTACAGCTGTTGGATCGGCTATCACGTCTGTCCGGTCATGCCTGACTTCTCGCTGCTCGATCGTACTCTTTGGGGCAAGGTGCGCCCCATGTTCGTGCTGGGCTTCGCCTTCCTCATCTCTGGTCTGCTGGCTCAGGGTGTCGATCTGCTCAATCAGATGTGGCTTGAGTCCGTGGCTTCGCTTGCCCTGGTGGGACTGTTCAAGGCTGGCTACCAGCTGTCGGTCACCTATACGCGCATGGTCTTTTCGGCCATAGCCAATGACTTCTTCCCTCGCCTGTCTTCGGTAGTCCGGGATACAGAAGCGCGCAACCGGCTCATCACGCAGCAGGTACGTGTGCTGCTATTCATCGTCGTACCCATGATTCTGGTGTTCGAGCTGGTCGTGCCCTGGGTCGTGCCTCTGCTGTTCAGCCATGAGTTCCTGCCTATCGTGACCATGGTGCGTGTTGCTGCCCTGTCGGTTATCTTCAGGGCCGTCTCATTGCCTATCGGTTATCTGCCCGTCGCCCTTGAGCGGTCGTGGCATTTCCTCCTGCTCGAGGCCCTGTCGTGGGTGGTGCGTGCCATCGGTGTCATTGGCGGCTATTCCCTCGGCGGCTTGTTGGGCATCGGCTATGGCATTCTCATGTCTGATATCGCCGATATGTGTTTTGTCTGGATCTTCTGCCGTATCAAATATTCATTCCGCCTATGCTTCAAAGACTGAAACGATTGCTGTCCATCAACTGGTATCGCACCTTGCAGCTCAATCTGCGATTGCTGCCCTGGCGTCAGGCTCGGCGTTTGCCTATCGTGGTACAGGGGCGTCTGCGTGTCGAAGGCTTGTCTGGCCAGATCGTCCTGCCGCCTGATGCCCCTTTTGACACGGTTCGCATCGGGTCACGGCATGAGACCTTTCGTGCCTCGGCGGGTCTGGCACAGCTTGCACTGTATGGACGCTGGGAGGTTGCGGGCCCTGTTCGCATCGGAGTGGACAGCTGCCTCTTTGTTCATAGGGATGCCGTGTTCTCAACAGGGTGTGACGTCTATCTGGCTCGTAATACGCAGATTGACTGTTGCTGTTCGGTCAGCATTGGTGACCATGTGCTGGCCGGCGAACTGTATGTGTGTGACTCTGCCGTTCATGCGGTGACTCGTGACGGTGGGGTGTCCCGGCCGTTGACGTTGCCTGTCACCATTGGCCATGACTGCTACTTCGGGCATCGCACTATGGTGCTGCGTGGCACCACGATTCCTGCCTATAGTGTCATCGGTAGCGGTGCTGTATGTTGTCGCGATTATGCGGCCCAGTATCCCGAAGGTCATGTCTTCCTCACAGGCGTACCTGCTCAGGTCAAATCTACAGGCGTTACGCCTGATTGTCATATTAGCAGCCGAACTGGGCGGCATTGAGCTCATTGAGGTCGAATAATCCATCCAACGCTTCATTTCTATAGTCTCACCATGCGCATCCTTTTCACCACAGCTTGGTATCCCAACCGCAAGGTAGCGGGCGACGGCGTCTTCATCCAGAAGCATGCACGGGCTGTAGCGCGCCTTAACGATGTGGCTGTGCTGATGGTGCAGACTGATGTGGCTGTACGTGGACTCCGTATCGAGGTGGAAACCAATCCTTCGCAGACATTTGGGCCGGAAGGATCCTTGCACGAGGTGCTGGTCTATGTGCCCAAGACACGGTTCGAAGTGCCCGTCCTGACCGGACTGATCCGCATGTTCTGGCTGATGGCAGGTTACGTCAAGGGCTATCGGTACATCAAGCGTCACTATTGGCAGCGGCTGCGTCCTGAGGTGAGCCATGTCAATGTGTTGACCCGTGCCGCCGGCCTGCCATGGCTGCTGAATAAACTGCATGGCATCCCCTACATCATCACCGAGCATTGGACGCGCTATGCCCGTCCCGAAGCTTATCCTGGCAGCCGTATGCAGCACTATTTCGGCCGGTTGTTTGTGCGCGATGCCGCCTATGTCTGCCCTGTTAGCCTCAATCTGGAGCAGAGCATGAAGAAGTGGCAACTCGACAACAAGCACTATACTCGCGTTGGCAACGTGGTCGATACCGATATGTTTGCTTTGCCCGATTATTCCTCACTCCTCACTCCTCATTCCTCATTCGCACAGTTCGTCCACGTCTCTTGGATGCGTGATCCTGCCAAGAACATCTCCGGCATCCTGCGCGCCTTTGCCCAGCTGATGGCCGAACGTCGCGACTGGCATCTCGATCTGGTGGGTGAGGGCAACGACAAGGAGATGCTCATTGCCTATGCCCATTCGCTCGGATTGGACGATCAGGTCACCTTCCTGCCTGCCCAGCAGGGTGAGGAGCTGGTGCGCACGTTGCAGCGCCATGATGCCATGGTGATGTTCAGCAACTTCGAGAACCAGCCTGTCTCCATCCTTGAGGCCCTGTCGTGTGGCCTGCCGGTGATTGCCACCAGCATTGCCGCAATACCTGGCATGTTGGCTCAAAAGCGCGGCATGACAGTGGAGCCATGCAGCGAGGACCAGCTTCTTGACGCATTGCGTGGTTTTGTTGAGATTCTCAACAGCCGCACACCAGAACAAAAAAATGACACGACTCTGTCCGAGTCGCGTCACGAGTATGTGGTCACACATCATAGTCCACAGGTTATTGGCCGCCGCTTCGACGTGCTCTACCAAGCAGCCAGGGCGTCCAGGCATTGATGGCCTTGATGACGGGATAGTGGCATAGCACAACGATGATTGTCAGGATGGGGTTGAGCCAGCCATGTTGCGGCAGAAGGTCGTGTCCTATGGCCTCATTCCTTTCCCATCAGAACCCGATTTTTTTGTTCAACTTGGCATGACTTGCCCACCAGGCGATGAGCGATGGATGGCAGGTTAGTGCCTTCATGGCCATGTATTTCACCTCTGGAATGTTAGGCAATGGATAGAGTCCGAGGCGCTTCAGCTCGTCCACGATGTGCAGTATGTAGTCATGCTCGTGCCGGTTGCGAATCAGGAATCGCAGTAAGTCCATTGAGAGGTATGACAGCTTGTAGTGCATCATCTGGCGCAGCTCAGCTGTGCGCGGATCGCTTGTGCCATAGCGCTCGCGCCACGCCACAAGGTTGCGCAGTATGGTCAGGTAGTCGTCCATCAGCTTGCGCTTGCGTGCCTCGGTGCGGGTGTTGATGCTGCTGCCTGCGTGCTCGTAATATAAATAGGTGTAGCCGCGTCGATAGACGGTGCGCCCTGCCAGGGTGAAGATCTTGAATATCAGTTCCTCGTCCTGATGGTAGATGCCAGGGGTGAATCGTAGGTCGGGGTGCTCCACGAAGAGTGTACGGCGAAACACATATCCATACACCAGTCCTTCGATGTTGTGCGTGCGCAGGAAGTCGGCGGCTGTGGCATATTCCTGATCGAACGGCCAGCGCTCCATCTGGTGGCTCCAGGGGCGCATGGGTCCCTGTTCGGGCTGGTAGTAAACCTGAAGGCCGATGATGTCGAACCGCCCCTCGCGGATGTCCTTGATGGGGAGCGCGCAATCCGGAGTCAGCCGGTCATCGCTGTCCACCATATAGATGTACTGTCCTTGCGCTTGCTCGATGGCCAGGTTGCGTGCCACGCTCTGCCCCTGGTTGTGCTGGCGTATTATGCGCAGGTTGCGGTGCGCTTCGGCTTCGGCCTGTAGTAGGGCAGGGGTCTCGTCGGTTGAACCGTCGTCCACTACGATGATCTCCATTTCATCCTCGCACAGGCCATTGGCTCCTTGCAGCCGGTAGCAGGAGTACAGGCAATCTGCGATGTAGTTCTTGACATTGTAGGCAGGTATGATGATGCTCAATAGGATCATGGTTCTGGGTTCGAAGGGTTAGTGGTCATCAGCAAGGCCAGCGTGTCCAGCTGTTCGGCTGTGGCACCGCACGCGAGCCAGTAGTGACGGAATTTCTCCTGCAGTGTGTTGCCGGGCAGGCTCTTGATGTAGGCGATGCTTTCGCGGAAGCGGCTGTCGGTACGATAACGGGTGTTGCCGCAGAACGAGGTGAGTTCGAAGTCTTTGGCCAGGTCGCTTTCGCTCATGCCCAGCATCCCCTCCAGCAACATGCATAGCAGTCCAGTGCGGTCGGCACCCCAGCGGCAGTGTACGTACACGGGTTGATGCTTCTGCAGGCTGGTCACGACGAAGCTGAGCGCCTCCACCCATGCCGGAGCAGGGCTATTGATGGGGGCGGTGCTGCAGTTCGGTACATTGGCATAGGCCACATTGGCACCGAGCGCGGAGTGTTGCAGGTCGTAAGCCTCGTCCCGCGAGAGCTCCGTGACGCCACGCAGATCCAGTTCGGCACGGATGCCCACCACATCGCGCAGGGTCTCGATGTCAGCATCGGTTGCCTGATGCAGTCGGTAACTTGCGTCCGAAGCAGGGAGCGAAGTGTTGAGCTCGGGCCCGCGGACGATGCATCCATACCTCATGCTTCCTCCTTGGACCAGTGGCCAGCCGCCCAGGTCGCGCACATTGTTCACGCCTTCGAGGCGCAGCATGCGCAATTGTCCCAATGTGTTGAAGCGTATGCCATTCACCTCATACTGGCGGTTCGGAACGAGGTTGTAGATCACCGTGTCGCCCAGATCCACGCCGTAGGGCCAGTCCTGCCTTGCGTCCAGATAGGGCTCGCCACGGTAGTCGAAGATGTGGTGATATGTGTAGTCGTTTCCGTCGTACTCAAAGTCTCGCAGATAGTCGGCAATGCCCGGATTCTCCAGCATGAAGTACCATTTGTTGCGCTGTACGTTGCCTGTTTCGACAAATCGGATGGAGTCGATCTGGTCCACCGCTATCGAGAGCAGCTCACCGCTTTTCTTGTGCACCAGCAACGACTGATCCTGTCCGTTCCCGAGGGCAGCAGAACACGTTAAGCACAGTATGAATAGGAGTCTTTTAATCATCTTTGTCGTATTTGGCAGTGCAAAGTTAAGAAAAATCCTTTAGAATTTGCATATCTCGCCAGAAAAACGTACTTTTGCACGCAGATATTCGATAAAAACAATGAATAATAGTCTTTTTTTACGACATTTTCTCTTCAATGTGCTGCTGATGCTCTCCTGTGGACTGCGTCTGCCGCTTATGGCTCAGTCGTCCGACCTCACCTGGATGGAGCAACTGCCGGTCATCGAGCTCAGCTACGATCCCTCGCAGTTCAACACCGAGACTTTCTGCCCCGCCACCTTCCTCTATCATAGTGCCGACAGCACCTGTCAGTTTGCCTGTTCGGTGCGTCATCGTGGCGGTTCTTCCACGGTCTTTGCCAAGCCCAACTATGCCGTGAAGTTCTACGATGAGGCAGGGGCTTCGCTCGATGTCTCGTTCTTGGGCATGCGTTCCGACAATCATTGGATCCTGGATGCCGCAGCAGGTGACTATTCCAAGATGCGC
This sequence comes from Bacteroidales bacterium, assembly GCA_045628525.1. Lineage (GTDB taxonomy): Bacteria > Bacteroidota > Bacteroidia > Bacteroidales > UBA3663 > Liminaster. Next base: position 1,084 of record JAZQPJ010000015.1, on the reverse strand, counting down.
AACCGTGTGTCGATGGACCTGTGGCTCGACTTCTCGCGTAAGCCCTATCATCAGGCCCAGGAGAAGAAGGCTATTAACGGCACGCGCGGCCATTTTGTCGAGGTTTATGTCAATGGCTCGTACAGCGGCCTCTTCTGTTTGTCTGAGCGCGTTGACCGAAAGCAGCTCAAGCTCAAGAAGTTCAAGACCGAAGCCGAGACGGGAGAGTCCTATTATCGTGGCTTGCTCTACAAGGCGCTCTATTCCAATGGCACCCGCACGCCGTTCTTCTACTACAACGAGCAGCCCCCGACAAGTGATTTGATCCACGAATGGGACGGCATGAAGAACGAATATCCTGACGTGCTCGAAGGCGAGCCATGGAGCTGGGATCCGTTGATAACCTCCGTCAATAAGCTGGCTTTCGCATCCTCCTCCTTCCGCACGAATGTGGAGACGTACTACGATCTGCCAGTCTTCATCGACTATATGCTCTATCTGGATCTGATGTGTGCGTCCGACAATGTTGGCAAGAACTATTATTGCTGGTTCTATGACTACACCAGCGGTGACACCCGCATGGGCTACACTCCATGGGACATGGATGCCACCTGGGGCGTCGATTGGGCCGGAGAACCGGTCGCTACGAATCGCGTTATGTCCAATCGCTCCAACTTCCATTATCGTATGAAGGCTTCCTACAAGGGATATGCTGACACCCTCAGCGTCCGATACGCGGAGTTGCGTCAGACGTTCTGGGCCGAGGACAGCCTCTATGCCTACTTCGACCGCTACTTCCAGCTCTTCGATGAGACGGGAGCCCTCGACCGGGAATATGAACGTTGGCATGACACCAACTGTCGCATTCGTAGTGTTGCCGACGAGCAGCAACGCATCCATCAGTGGATTCATGACCGCCTTATTTACATGGACGAGGAGTATCAGTACGATCCGTCTGCCATCCGTGGTCCACAGTCGGATGCTGCCCGCCCCGCCCGTCACTACAACCTATTCGGCCAGCCCGTCTCACCCCATTCCCCTGGCTTGCATGTCCATGATGGGCGAATAACGCTCAGCCCCCAGTAAGCCTCTTCCCCCTTCACAC
>JAZQPJ010000014.1:0-3632 GCA_045628525.1 Bacteroidales bacterium | reverse complement strand
AGCATCAATGGTCCTATCTGGACGCTCATCTACGAGTATGTGGCTAACATCCTTTATGCACTTTTCCTGCGTCGCACAGGCAAGCTCGTGCTGGGTATCATCGTGGCCTTCTGTGCACTCCTTTCGGCCGACCTTTGCCTGCAGCTCAACCTTTGGGGCAACCTCGTAGATTCTGATTACTACTGCACCATCAATGGTGGATTTATCTGCGATCCGGAACACGTATATCGTGCCATGGTACGACTCATGTACCCATTCACCATGGGCCTGCTGCTCTCGCGCATCGGCAGGTTCATCAGCATCAAGGGTGGTTTCTGGGCAGCATCGTTGCTGGTTATGGCTATGGTTTCCACGCCAATGCTTACCAGCATCAGCCCTCTCTATGAAGGCATCTATGAACTTTCCGCCATCCTTTTGCTCTTCCCGCTCATCCTCTCTATTGGTGCTGGCAGCAAGCTCGAGGGCGCACGCGCCACACGACTCTGCCTCTTCGTAGGCCAGCTTTCCTTCCCGCTTTATATCACCCACTACCCTATCCTCTACATGCACATGAGCTGGGCAGAAAACCACATGGATTCACCCGTCAGCACTCATGTCTTCGTTGGCATTACCACGCTGATCCTATGCATCGGTGTGGCATGGGCTTGCTTGAAACTCGTTGATGAACCAGCTCGTGCTTGGCTGAAGGATCATTGGCTGAAGAAATAAATCATTCATCGAACTATGGAACAAGTCAAAAATCTTTCTGCATGGGAAAAGATGCAGCTTGACATGATCTATGATGATTTTGACGAAGACCTCTTCAACCGCAGAGTCGATGCCAAGAACATCTTCAACAAGTTTATCCAGACTACCGACGAGCAACCCGATGAACGCAAGCAACTGCTGAAACAGCTCTTCGGCAGCATCGGCGAGAACGTCTATGTGGAACCGACATTCAAGTGCGAGTTCGGCAAGAATATCTACATCGGCAATGATGTCTATATCAACTTCGGTGCCGTGCTGCTCGACTGCTCACGCATCACCATCGGCAATAACGTATTGATTGGCCCTAACGTAGGAATGTATAGCGCCAACCATAGCCTTGACCCTGAAGAACGTGCTCAGGGTGCGCTCATCGGCGGTCGTATCACCATTGGCGACAAGGCATGGATTGCCGGTGACGTGAAGATCATGGCCAGCGTGACCATCGGCGAAGGGGCTGTCATCGGATGCGGAAGCATCGTGACGCACGATATTCCACCTCGTGTGGTTGCTGCGGGAAACCCCTGTCGTGTGATAAGGCCAATTACTGATTCTGACAAAGTGGGATTCGTAAAATAATCACAGAAAACAGCAATGACACCAGAACAACTTGTAGAAGCTTCGTCGCTCAATGGTCAGATTGACCGTAATACCTTGCTTAATCTGACTTACACGGTATTGGACATGAACCCGTTGGCTACGCCCGACGATTTTGATTATTATTGCTGCCAGGCTATTGGCGATTGGTAATACTTTACGCGCGTGTAATGTATATAATAGAATGTGAGGATGGTAGCCTTTATACAGGCATTTCAAAGGATGTTGTTCAACGTCGCATGAACTGGCACATGAAGCGATGACGAACCTTCGGAAGACCAGTAAAGACAAGACTCTGATCATCAACCAAGAAGGAGCCAGCACCAGTGGTTGACACCAGCAGGATGATCGACATCCAATAACCCGAAAAAGGGGTTCGGACAACTCTATGAAAGAGCATCCGAACCCCTTATTTAATTTTAATGGAGATAAGCACAATTACGAGGAGCAGCGAGCTGTATGCGAGGTAATCAAACCATGTGCGAGAGCGAGGTTCTATCGACTTTACCTTTACTTCCTTTACCTTTTCAACGTCACGATAGAGAGTGTCTGTGTGAGCGATGTAGGTGGTATCATGCACGAGGCGAAAGCGATACTCTGTCTGGCGGTCAACGATGCGGATGGTGTCCGTTGTGCGGTCGATGGAGCGGTCACGCTCCACGAAGATACTGTCATAGCGAAGCTGCGTAAGATAGAGCGTATCATGCGACATCTGTTGCTGCACAGAATTCTCGCTAACCATTTCGCGTTCAATCATTCTCCGTGTGCAGCAGCTCTGTATACTCAGCGCCAGGAGAGTAACAAGGACAAGCCTTGCGAGCGAACTCATTATGTCCGTGAATCGTAGCATTTGGGTAGAGGGTTTTGAGGTGACGCAATAGGGCAAGCAGCGTGGCTTTCTGTTCGGGAGTGCGTGTATCAGCAGCCTTGCCAAATTCATTCAAACCTCCTTCATAACAGATGCCCAACGAATATGAGTTTTGCCCACTCGTATGTGCTCCGATCATGTCTGCTGGCCGTCCGACTTCGATGTTTCCATCCCTTCGGATGACGTAATGATAACCAATCATTTGCCAACCTTTTGCGCGATGCCATACATCAATCTGTGCTGCCGAAGAAGTCTGATGCGGACGTACAGCTGAACAATGGATGATGAGCTTGTTAATCCTCCTCTTCAAGGTCGCCTCGATCGTTGTAATTTCGTCGATGCTCAGGGTCTTGAAGGTGTTCATATTCTCGTTGATGTTTGTGTAAAAAGGTATCATCCGTTACATTCTTTTCAACTCCCTCCCTACGGGGGAGGGTTGTGGAGAGGCTTTTTCGAATGTAAGCATCAATGCCGAAGATAGAGCCAGCATAAATCAGTATCTGTGCGAAGATGTACAGCACCGACTCATGAATCTCGCCCGGAGGAGGCATCAGCAGAGAGACGAAGGCCAGCATAACACCGCAAGTCAGCAGCGCTACAGCTGTCCATTCTTTTATGTGTGTTTGACGCATAATCGATTGATTTTAATGCTGTCCGATTGAATCTGCTTGAGGCTCAATCGGACAGCTTGTTTTTGCTTTGCGGAACGACTTACTCAGTCACATCATCAGGGTCAGTGATGATGATGCCGCCAGGCTGATTACCACCAGACGAAGAACCCGAGCCACCGCCCGAAGGATTGCCCGATCCACCGCCCGATGGGGTTGAGCCGCCCGATGGAGTGTTCGAGCCACCGCCGTTAGGGTCATCGTCCTGAGTGCCGTTGAGGTCAACGGTGGCGTTGCCCTCCTTGATGGCCTTGATCAGCGCTGCCTGAGCCGAACGTGACGCCACGAGGTTGAACTCTGCATCCTGCACAAGGTTCTTGAACTCAGGGCCGCAATCCCAGACGACATTCACGCCGGTGATGTTCTGTGCGGTGAACTTCTCAGCCGACTCTGCACCCTTCGAAGTGAGGTTGACGGAGAAGTCGCCGAGGTCACCCAGACGAATCTTCTTGCCCTCCAGAAGCTGCTCACGCATGCAATCGACCGCCATATAGAGGATGGCTGCGATGTCGGCACGCGAATAGACACAACCGTGGCTGGCGATGTGGCGAGCAAACTTCTCGATAGTCATCATCTCGGCATACTGAGCCACCGCAAAGGCATTCTGCTTCTCAGTCTTCACGAGGTCGAGGTCTGCCTGAGCTGGAGCCTGACCAGCAGCCTTAGCTGCATTGATGCGTGACTTTGCCTGATTGATCTCGAACAGGTTCGCGTTCACGCTACGCATAGCAATGGAATAGTTGATCATTGTAGAA
>JAZQPJ010000013.1:0-7530 GCA_045628525.1 Bacteroidales bacterium | reverse complement strand
ACATCGAAGAAGGACAATTCACAGCTCCTGATCACCCCCATCGAAGTCGAAACCCAATGCTACCGCGAGGACGGCTCGACCTACACGCAGCACGAGCTGTTCGACTGCTTCGGCTTCGACCGCCAGCAGCTCGCCGCCGCCGCGGAACAGCGCATCACCTACACCTTCAGCATCAGCCGCGACACGCGCGAACACGAAGGCCGCCGCTACCCCTCGAACCGCTGCTTCGCCATCAATGCCGCGGGCGACGCGTACCAATCGTAAAATGATAAAAAAGAGGGTGTGTCAAAAGGTATAAATATCCTGACACACCCTCATTTGTTAATTTAAATTAAAAGTCCGTTCTTTCGTTGACCACGATCTTTTTTAGAGAAAGCGGATGCGGTCAGCCAACATGAGGAAGTAGTCGTTGCTCCAGATATCGAGCACAGACTTATCCTCTATATATGAGATTACATCTGCTTTTACATCATCGATATTGATAGTAGAGAGTCTTTCCTTCAGTAATGACATGAAGGCTTGTCGATCTATATCATTGCCGCTAAATTCTCGTATTCTGGCCTGTAAGTGCTTGAAGTCAAGAGGGACATTATAGCGGACATACCACTCGAAGTCGAACCAGTCTCTACCCTTGATGCGACGTTGCCAATTTCGATATACCAAGGCATGCATCTTGCCGGCATAAAGGTCAGGCAAAGTAAAGCACCGGGTCATGAAAGAGTATGGTTGCATTAGCATTTTCTGTTCGGTGCTGAATTCAAGAGGTGGATCAGTGTCAAGTTCAATCTTCACTTTCACGGTTTTTTTTGTAGTGAACTTGATGTCGTAGGCTTCGGTATTCTCCTTAAGGAATGCAGACTCTACGCGGCCAAAAATCTTTTTGTCCTTTTTGACAATACTGACTTCATGACCTGCAAGTTGAAACTCCTCGATGATGGCAGGGAAATAGTCCTCGATATGGATATCATCGCGTTTCTCAATCAGAGAAAAATCCATGTCCTCGGAGAATCGTGGCAAGCTATGAAACAATCGCAGGCAAGTACCTCCGTAGAAAGCGGCATGTTCGAAGAATCCACCTCGATGAAGACCTGCAAGCGCTATTTGCTGCATCACCTCTTGCTCAGCGTTAGGCGTAGCGGTGGATGTATTTTGTTGGTATCTGGCCAACATATCGTCATAAGTGTTCATCGTCTGATTATTTTTATAAGGTTATTAAGAATAGAGGTCTTACGACCTGAATTTGCACACTCTTCGATGATTGATGTATTGAAATCCTTTAGTGCATCGGTATCAAAGCGAATATCTTCTTCAAGGTATTCTTCAAGTTTGACTATCGATTGGTCAGGCACGTAGTTATCTGATAAGATCGTATCACATAAAGCTTTCTCAGGAGTTGCAATCAAACTGCAGCAACCATTGTTTTCCTCCATTCGCACGCCGATAGGGAAGTATGCTTTCGGCACTTGCATATAGGAGAACGATCCAATAGATGTATCAAAGCTTCGGGTCCTTTTGGTGGTGACCGAGGTCATCTGGAATACCCGTTCGGGAATGAGTCCATAAAAGCGGAGCGCCCATTGTAATGACACGTATGAAGGACCATAGATATGATTGGCACAGAGCCGGCTATCTATTGGCTTGCCCGATACCAATTCGTTGACAACATAAAGACCTCTTTTCAGCCGTATCAATTCCCCATTTTTCTCCAGTGCATGTATCTTCTTTTCAGGTGCAGATAGATTGGGAAAACATGACAATAAAGTCCCTGTCTGGATAGGAACTTGTCCGAATTGCTGTAGAGGATTCTTGATCATATTGCTATCTTATTTGACCACAAATATATGAATAATTGCACAGAAAAAGAAGAATTACTTCCTTTTTTGTGCAATTATTCATATATTTTGATCGTATTCCCCAATTCTGTAAAGCAAACTAACCAATTCTTTCCGTTATGGGCAGGAAAAACAGACTGTCATTCTATTGACAGAACTACCCCTCGAGATCAGCAAACAGATGCTTACTGGTGATTTCGGAATGAATATAGGTGGAGTGCGCCCCCGGCTTTAATCCACGTGGTGTGATCATAGTTAGGATGACTCCTCGTGATATACCCGTGACTTCCATGAACAATTCTCGACGCTCACGGAGGCGTTTTTCATAATCGGATTTGATAGTATAGGGTGCTTCGGAAAACTTCATTTCGCATAAGTGGGTCACCAAATAAATTCTTTGATTTTTGTCCAAATCTGTACTTTTTACCCCACTTTTGGATGAAAATCGACTCATTTCTGTCCAAATCTATACTTTTTACCCCACTTTTGGATGAAAATCCATTAATCGGGAGATCTATTCTATCTCCCTGATCTCAGCGAAGTCCTGCCAGTACGGTGCCTGCCGGTAAGCCTCGATGCTACCCTTTGGTACGAAGAGGGTGCAGCTGCTGCCGTTGCTGAGTTCGAGTAGGAGCGGTGTCTTTTTTCCTAATTTGCAGTTGGCAAAATGCAAGATAATGAGGCCGAAAATGGGATTGTGGTGGAATAAGATGGGGGTAAATTTTGTGGTTTCGTATTTATTTGCTAACTTTGCGCGCAATTTTTACGAGCGAGGCTCGAAATGTTAAAGTGTTGAATATTTAACTTCGATAGATAATGATTTCGGTAAACAATCTCTGCGTCCAGTTTGGCAAGCGAGTGCTTTTCCAGGACGTCAACCTCAAGTTCACTAACGGCAACTGCTATGGCATCATCGGCGCCAATGGTGCTGGCAAGTCAACCTTCCTTCGCGTATTGAGCGGTGAGCTCGATGCTACACGCGGCACCTTCGAGATGGGCCCGGGCGAGCGCCTCTCGGTGCTCGAGCAGGACCACACCAAGTATGACCAGTACACCGTCATCGACACCGTGCTGCGCGGCAACACCGTGCTCTACGCCATCATGGAGGAGAAGAACGCCATCTTCGAGAAGGCCGAGATGACCGAGGAGGACGGCATGCGTGCCGCCGAACTGGAAGAGAAGTTTGCCGAGATGGATGGCTGGAACGCCGAGAGCGATGCCGCCATGCTGCTCTCTGGCCTGGGCATCCAGGAGGATATGCACTACATGATGATGGGCGACATCCCTGCCAAACAGAAGGTGCGCGTGATGCTGGCTAAGGCCTTGTTCGGCAACCCTGACAACCTCTTGCTCGACGAGCCAACCAATGACCTCGACCTCGACACCGTGACCTGGCTCGAGAACTTCCTGGGCAACTTCGAGCACACCGTGCTGGTGGTGAGCCACGACCGTCACTTCCTCGATCAGGTCTGCACCCACACCGTGGATATCGACTTCAAGAAGTGCTCGCTCTTTGCAGGCAACTACTCGTTCTGGTATCAGTCATCACAGCTGGCTCTGCGTCAGCAGCAGATGGCCAACAAGAAGGCAGAGGAGAAGAAGAAGGAGCTGGAGGAGTTCATCCGCCGCTTCTCGGCCAACGTGGCTAAGAGCAAGCAGACCACAAGCCGCAAGAAGATGCTTGAGAAGCTCAACGTGGAGGAGATCCAACCATCGACCCGCCGCTATCCTGGCATCGTGTTCACCCCAGAGCGCGAGGTGGGCAACAAGGTGCTTGAGGTGCACGGCCTGGGCAAGCAGATCGAGGGTCAGACGCTGTTCCACGACGTCAACTTCCAGATCGAGCCAGGCGATAAGGTGGTGTTCATCAGCCACGATCCACGTGCCATGACTGCGCTGTTCGAGATCATCAACGGCAAGGACAATGACCACGAGGGTACCTACAACTGGGGCCAGACCATCACCACGGCTTACCTGCCGCTTGACAACTCGCCATTCTTCAACACCGACCTGAACATGATCGACTGGATCGCGCAGTATTCGAAGGACACGCTCGAGATCACCCTCAAGGGCTTCCTGGGCCGAATGCTGTTCCGCGACGAGGAGGTATTGAAGAAGGCCAGCGTGCTCTCCGGCGGCGAGAAGATCCGCTGCATGATTGCCCGCATGATGATGACCAATGCCAACACCCTGATCCTCGACTCGCCCACCAACCACTTGGACATGGAGTCGATCCAGGCCTTCAACAACAACCTGCAGACCTATCGCGGCGTAATTCTGATGTCGAGCCACGACCACGAGTTCATCCAGACCGTCTGCAACCGCGTCATCGAGCTCGGCCCTAACGGCATCATCGACAAGCGCACTGAGTTCGACGACTATATCACCGACGAGCGCGTCAAGGCGGCTCGTGAGCGAATCTATTGATCCACTCTCCACTCTCAACTCTCCACTCTACACTAAAATGAAACTCACCTTCCTCGCCGCCACGGCCGCCATGTTGCTGACCGCGTGCGCCAGCCAGCAGGCACCCCAGGAGGAGCAGACCTTGATCAAGAAGATCGTCTTCCCTGGCGACTATCCTGACCCCTCCATCGTGCGCGATGGCAACGACTTCTACATGACGCATTCGTCATTCACCTACTATCCGGGCCTCTTGGTTTGGCATTCCACCGACCTCGTGAACTGGACGCCCGTGTCGCGTGCAGTCACCGGTGTGCATGACTACTCGATCTTTGCGCCGGAAATCTGCAAGGTGGGCGACAAGTTCTATATCTACTATCCAACCAGCGCCGGCCAGAACTTCGTGGTGATGGCCGACAATCCCGTCGGCCCTTGGAGCGAGCCAGTCAAGGTGGAGGCTGAGGGCATTGACCCGGGTCATGTCTATGCTGAGGATGGCAAGCAGTATCTCTACACCAACAACTGCTTCGCTGTGGAGTTGACCGAAGATGGCCTCGCTGCTGCCGGTGAGCGTCAGAAACTGTACGACGGCTGGGAGTTCCCATCGGACTGGGAGACCGAGGGCATGTGGCTGGAAAGTCCAAAGCTCTTCCGTCGCGGCGAATACTTCTATCTCGTCACTGCTGAGGGCGGCACGGCTGGCCCTGCCACCAGCCACATGGTGGTCGTGGCTCGCAGCAAGTCGGCCACTGGCCCATGGGAGAACATGCCAACCAACCCATTGGTGCACACCTATTCCGTGGACGAGGAGTGGTGGTCGAAGGGTCACGGCACCATCTTCGACGATGCTGAGGGCAACTGGTACATCGTATATCACTCGTATCGCAACAGCTATCACACTCTTGGTCGCACCTCCATCATCGAGAGCATCGAGTGGACCGAGGATGGCTGGCCAAAGCTCGCCAACGAGGAGAACACCTATGCTGAGGACGATGCAGAGAGCGCACAGTATGCCAGTCTGCGCGACTACAGCAACCCGCTGATGTGGGCCAAGTGGGGCCCCGGCTTCGAGGGTGCTGACCTCTGGACAACCACCGCTGTGGATCGTGCTTATGAGGTAACTGCGGAGTTCGAGCTCGCTGAGGGTGCCAAGGCAGGTCTATACTTATTCTATAATGAGGAGGCATACATCGGCGTGCAGGAGGCTGCCAGCCACATCTACATGCGCATCCGCAACGACAAGAACGTAGTGACCACCGAGAAGAGCCTCGATGGCGAGAAGTGGACAGCCGTTGAGTCTGGTGTCGATGTTTCGAACCTCCACCACAACACCTACGGCGGCTTCTTTGCCCTCCGTCCTGCCGTTCTGGTCAGCGAGGGTGCTATGGTTAAGGACTTTAAGTATTCTGTTCTTGCTCAATAATGATGCGATAGAGACAAAACTCGCTCAAAAAACGAAAATAGTTTTCCGAGCTCTCGAAACCCTTGCCACGATTTTGGTTCAAGGTTTTCGAGGGCTCGGATTCTTTCTCGGGAGTTTTTGTTGGGCTTTTCGAGGCATCGAATACCCTGCCAAGGAAATTTGTCAGGTTTTCGATGGCTCGAAAAGTATGTCTGATACCCATGGCAAACAATTCGAGCGCTCGAAAAGCCATCAGAAACTGCTGACAGACTTTTCGAGCGCTCGAATAGTGTTTTGTGATGTTCGATCAGAACATCTTGAAGCCCATGATCTCGCGCATCTGGCTGAGCGTCTCGCGAACGTAGGCACGAGCCTTCTCGGCACCCTGCTGGCGTACCTTGTTGAGGTAGTCGGCATCGGCATAGATCTCGTTGTAGCGCTCACGGATTGGAGCGGTCACCTTGAGCACATCGGTAGCAATCTGCATCTTGAGGTCGCCATAGCGGATCGGGCAGTCGTTCCATGCTGCGAGGTACTGATCGTAGATCTCAGGGGTTGAAACGAGCTTGAGGAAGTAGAAGAGGTTCTTGATAGGCTCGTTCATCTCTGAGTTTGGCTGCTCAGGGGTCATGTCGGTCACGGCCTTCTTGAACTTCTTGATTACGGTCTTGTCGTCGTCGTTGATGTAGATGCAGTTGCCTTCGCTCTTGCCCATCTTGCCGCTTCCGTCCAGGCCAGGGATTTTGATAGGCTCGCCCTTGGCCTCGTAAGGCTTAGGCTCCACCATGAGGTCGCACTTGTAGAAATTGTTGAAGCGCTTGGCGAAGTTGCGGGCCATCTCGAGGTGCTGCAACTGGTCCTTGCCTACAGGCACGAAGTTGGCGCGATGCTGCAGGATGTCGGCAGCCATCAGTACAGGGTAGGTGAGGAGGCCGGCGTTGACGTTGTTAGGCTGCTTGCGAGCCTTGTCCTTGAACGAGACGGTCTTCTCCAGCTCACCCAGGTAGGCATGCATATTGAGCAGGGTGTAGAACTCGCAGGTCTCAGGCACATCCGACTGCACATATACGGTGCACTTGTCAGGATCCATGCCGGCAGCGAGGTACTCGGCCAGGATCGAGCGCACGTTAGGATTGAGCACCGATGGATCAGGCTGAGTGGTCAGCGAGTGATAGTCGGCGATGAAATAGCGGCAGTCATAGTCGTTCTGCATCTCCACGAAGTTGCGGAGCGCACCATAGTAGTTTCCGAGGTGCAGGTGGCCCGTTGAACGGATGCCACTGAGCACGATAGGTTTCTTTTCCATATTTTTTTTATTTTACATTTTCAAGAATCTTGTTGACGATGGTCTCGTTGCCCGCCACGATCGAGATGCAGCGGTCATTGCGGAATGGACGAATCACACCGCCGGCCTCTTCGACGATGAGCATGCCGGCACAGGCATCCCACGCCTTGAGGTTGAGCTCCCAGTAGCCGTCGAGCATGCCTGCAGCCACGCAGCAGAGGTCGTAGGCTGCTGAACCCATGCGACGGAATCCGCGCAGCTGGGGCAGCAGTCGGCAGACGTTGTCCAGATTGTTGTCGGCCGATGACACTGTGCCCTTGTCGTAAGGGAAGCCCGAAGCCACCACGCACTGGTCGAGGTCGTTCTTGCGCGACACATGTATCTGGCGGCCATTCCATTGTGCACCCTCGCCACGAACAGCCGTGAAGAGGCCGTCCATCACAGGCGCATAGACCACACCGACCTGGGTCACGCCTTTGCGGCGCACACCGATGCTGACGCAGAAGATGGGCAGGCCCTGCGAGTAGTTGTTGGTGCCGTCCAGTGGATCTACCACCCATTCCCATTCGGCATTGGGCTTCTGGAGACCTCCTGTCTCTTCGCGCAGA
>JAZQPJ010000012.1:0-20852 GCA_045628525.1 Bacteroidales bacterium | reverse complement strand
TGTTATGCTTCATTGCTTATATTATTATATAATGTGGGATTGTCGCCCACAGCCAGTAGTCTTTCTACTCCCAGGCCGGGAGCTGTTCCAAGATGCACCTTGCCGCCGATGACCTTCATGCCACCGATGAAGGGATCGTTGGCGATAAGCAGGTTGCCATCCAGGTCGAGGTAGTCGGCCAAGGGTGCGAGCTGTGCGGCTGCTGTCACGGCGCACGACGTCTCGGTCATGCAGCCCAGCATCACCTGCATGCCCAGCGATTGCGCCACGGTGATCATCTTGCGCGCCTCGGACAGGCCCGTACACTTCATCAGCTTGATGTTGATGCCCGACACACAGCCCTTCAGCCGCTGCACGTCAGCCAGACGTTGTACCGACTCATCGGCGATGATAGGCAGGGGCGAACGTTCCGTGAGCCATGCCAGGTCGTCGAGGTTGCCTTTGGCCAAAGGCTGCTCCACCATGATGACGCCATGCTCGTGCAGCCAGTGGATCTCCTCCAGTGCGTGCTCGCGGTCTGCGATGCGTAGCTGTGTGTCGGCCTGGGAGCCTGCCTGGGCAGGGGAGTGGCTCCAACCCTGATTTGCATCTACGGTCAATGGCAGATCGCTCACCTCGCGGATGGTCTCGATGAGCTGACGATCGCCCGGCACGCCCACCTTGACCTTCAGTCGTCCGAAACGACCCTCCACCTCGAGCACCTTCTGACGCACCACCTCGGGCGTGTCGATGCCGATGGTGAAGGTCGTGTAGGTGCATCGCTCGGGCGAGAGTCCCCACAGTCGATACAGCGGCTGACCCACGATGCGTCCCTGCAGGTCGTGCAAGGCGATGTCGATGGCAGCCTTGGCTGCACAGTTGCCCGGAGCCAGGGCATCGACATAGGCGAGGATCTCGTCCATGCGGAACGGATCCTTGAACTGCTCCATATCGACCTTGCTCAGGAACGCACACACACTCTCGATGCTCTCACCCAGATAGGGCGGCATCGAGGCCTCGCCATAGCCGACGTAGCCCTCATGTGCCAGCGTGATCAGCACATCGGGCGTCTCGGAGCGCGAGCAGCCTGCCACGGTGAAGGTGTGGCGCAGCTGGAGGGGGTAGGGACGGAAGGAAAGGGTCATGATTTAATTCATTAGTTTATCATCCCCACATGAACTGCGTGAACGCGCGGATCACATACTCCTGGTCGATGACCGAGCCGGTCTCGCGCACGGAGTGCATGCCCCACACGCCGTTGCCCATATCTACACCACGGAAGGGGAGGTTCGAGGTGAGGATGTTGCCCAGCGTCGAACCGCCAGCCACGTCGCTGTGGTTGACGAAGCGCTGGTAAGGCACGCCTGCCTTGCGACAAACCTCGGCAAAGACGGAAGCGCCATCGGCATCGGTAGCATATTTCTGTGCTGCGTTGACCTTGATGATCGGGCCGCCACCCAGCACGGGATGATTCGTCGGATCCATCTTCTCGCCGTAGTTCGGATGCCAGGCGTGCGCATTGTCCGCGCTCACCATGAAGCTCTGCTCGATGAGGCGATAGTAGTCGTCCATCGTGCCGCCCTGTGCCAGCACGAGACGCTGCAGCATCATGGCCAGGAATGGCGATGCTGCGCCCTGCTTGGTGCCTGAGCCGGTCTCTTCGTTGTCGAAGATGGCCAGCACCTGCGTAGCCTCATCGTTGCGAACGGCCACGTTGGCGGCGGCAAGACCCTCGTCGCTGGCCAGCAAAGCCTCCAGACCAGCATGAACCATCGAGAGGTCATCCAATCGACCTGCGCTGATGAACTCCTGATTCAGGCCCACGGTGCAGGCTCCATTGACGTCATACAGATAGAGGTCGAAGTCGAGGATATCCTCCTTGGCAACCTCCAGACGACGTGCAATCTCGTTCAGCAGCAGATCGTTGGCCGAGAGCTCCTCGCTGATGATGCCCAGCACGGGCAGCATGTCCTTCTGCTTCGAGAGCTTCACGCCATCGTTGACCTGACGGTTGAAGTGGATGGCGAGGTTGGGGATGACGAGCAGTGGCTCCTGGATGTGCAGCAGACGTGTCTGTGGACGCAGCGAATCGTTGGTACGCAACATCACGCGGCCAGCCAGCGACAGCGGACGGTCGAACCACGTGCTCATGATGGCGCCGCCGTAGAGCTCGGTATTGAGCTTCACGAAGCCCTTCTCGCACTTGATCTCGGGATTGGGCTTGATGCGGAAGGTGGGCGAATCGCAGTGGGCGCAGACGATGCGTATCCCCGTGTCGGCCATCGGACGGCTGCCGATGCGGAAGGCATAGAGCGACGAGTCGTTCTTCGTGACGTAGAGTTTGTCGCCAGCCTTGACCTGTGGCATGGGCTGCGTAGGGTCGAGCTTGCAATAGCCAGCTGCCTGCAGCTGCTCCTCGAGGGTGGCAACTGCAAGGTAGTTGACAGGACTGGCATTGAGGAAATCAATGAGGGTCATAATGGAAAATGTAAAATTAAAAATGAAGTATTTTCACATTTTTAATTCTTAACTATCACGTCCAGCTTGTTGTATGGGAACATGTAGCCAGAGTGACGCAGCTGCTGGTAAACCTCGTGGTTCATGTAGCCGGCTACGGTCCAGTAGTCAGCGGTCTTGCACCATGAGCGAGTGGCGATGGTGACGCCGCTCTCGTTCATGCTGGCCAGGCCCTGCCATGGGCCGATGACAGGCTCGTCGGCGATAGGTGCCTGGATGATCTCAGGGCAAGCCTGCTGGATCTTCTCGATGGCCTCGCGTACGGTCTCGTAGTCGGTGCCGTAGGCAAACTGGAAGTTGAGGTCCACGCGACGGTAAGGCTGCTTGGTGACGTTCTCCATCGAACCGGTCGAGAGGGCGCCGTTAGGGATGATGATGGTGCGGTTGTCGAGTGTCACGATGATAGTGTTGAAGATCTGGATCTCCTTCACCACGCCCTCGTAGCCCTGGGCGCTGATGTAGTCGCCCACCTTGTAAGGCTTGAAGAGCAGTATCATCACGCCACCGGCAAAGTTGCCCAGCGTGCCGCTCATAGCCATGCCGATGGCCATGCCGGCACCAGCAAAGAGGGCGATGAACGATGAGGTGTCGATGCCGAGGATGTTGATGATGGCGATGATGAGGCAGAGCCAGAGCGATACGCGCACGATGCTCTCGATGAAGCCATGAAGCGATGACTCAACCTTCTTCTTGTTCATCATGTTGGTGACCAGGGTGCACACATACTTGATGATGACTTTGCCGATGAAATACACTGCGATGGCAAGGCCAAGCTT
This sequence comes from Bacteroidales bacterium, assembly GCA_045628525.1. Lineage (GTDB taxonomy): Bacteria > Bacteroidota > Bacteroidia > Bacteroidales > UBA3663 > Liminaster. The sequence goes on along the minus strand of JAZQPJ010000012.1, from coordinate 17,580 downwards.
CAGTGTGAGATTCACTACGAATGCTGAAATGGCACCGAACGATGCCGTAGCCATTGAGAATGGAACTAATTCTGTCATAATTGTATTGTTTGATTAGTTAATATTGTTGTTGTTATTGTCGTCGTTGTTATTATTGTTGTTGTTGTTGTTGTTGCCGTTGTTGTCGTTATTATTGTTGTCGTTGTTATTGTTGTCGCAGCTTTCTGTTGCATTTGCTGCTTCTGTCGCGTTGTGGGCTCGATGTCTCGACGTTTCGTCGGCTCGATGATTCGATGATTCGATGTCTCGACGTTTCGTCGGAACATTGTTTCGAGAGCTCGAATTCCCTGCCTTGCTCCATTGCTCTGTTTTTCGAGGCCTCGAAATCCCAATCCGGCCGTGATTCCGTCGTTTCGAGTGCTCGAAATGCTCGTCCCAAGGCTTGGACAGACATTTCGACGGCTCGAAGAGCGCATCCTGAAGCGCTGGCAGCCGTTTCGAGCGCTCGAATGGTTCATCACGAAGCGCTGACGGCCGTTTCGAGTGCTCGAACGGTTATTCCTGCTGTGCGTTCTGCCTGGCCTGCTTCTTTTGCAGCATTTCCTCCAGATACTGGATCTTGAGGCTCGATGTCTTGTTCTCCTGCTGCAGGCGCACGGATTCGCGCAGCAGTATGCCCAGCTCGTACGTGGCTGTCATGCCTTCGCGATCCTTAGGCGAGAGTGCCACTTTCTGCTCCTTGCCCTGCTGCGACATCAGGACGCATTGCAGCTTGCTGTCGTCGATGTGCTGGGCGATGAAGTTGAGTGCGCCATTGTCGGTGTCGGCATTGGCCAGCACAGTGCTGTCCTGCGTCATGCCCTCGGTGATATGCCCGGCGTAGGTGAAGGTCACCGTCTGGTAATGCACGCCGTCGATGTCGTAGCTGTAGTTGCTGCCATCGTTGGGCTCGACGATGCGGGTCGTGACAGAGGTGCCATCCGATGCCACGACGCGCAGCTGGTTCATGACGAACGACTTCGGACCGCAGTAGGTGGCGATGAGTTGCGTGCGTCCGTAGTCATCCACGGCGCAGCGCAGGTAGGTATGCTGCACGTTGTCGCCCGGATCCATGCCCTTGGGGCGGAAGCGTCCCAGGTCGTCGTACTCGGTCTTCTCGTAGTCGAAGTCGGCTGCTGTGACCTCGTTGATGCGAGGCACTACGAGCTGTATCAGGGAGTCGGTCATCAGCTGTGTGCGTTGCTCTTCGCGCAGCTGGTCGCGGTACTTCTGCAGCTGTTCGGCCTTGCGTTCCTCCACGGTGGGGCCTTGCTTCTGGGTGCAGGAGGCCAAGGGGAGGAGCAGGAGCGCTGAAAGTATTATCGGGTATTTCATTGTAAATGTTTTAACTTCTTTTGACTTCTGTCGGGGCTTGTCTCCGTCAGTTCGTACGTGTCACCTGCTTCACGCCCTTCACCGCCTTGATCTTCCTCATCAGCACATTGAGCGAAGAGAGGTCGTTGACCAACACGGTGAGATGTCCGTGGAAGAGGCCTCCCTCGGTGTCGATGGAGATGCTGCGCAGCAGGGTGTCGGCCTCCTTGTTGATGACCGACGAGATGTTCGATACGATGCCGATGTCGTCCTGACCGACCACGTTGAGCGTGATGCTGTACTGGCTGCCGCTCTTGCCGCTCCAGCGTGCGCGCTGGATGCGATAGGGATACTGTTCGGCCAGATTGCGGATGTTGGCACAGTCGGCACGATGGATGGTGATGCCGCGCACGATGCTGACAAAGCCCACCACATCGTCGCCATAGATGGGGTGGCAGCAGCCTGCCAGCTTGTATTCGATGCCCTTGAGGTTGCGATCGATCACCAGTACGTCCTGTGCATTGTTCTGAGCCTTGTCATTGGCCTTGGTGCCCTGCGGATTGACCTGCAGGTCGAAGTCGGCTGCCGAATGTGGCTCGGGCGCAGTACCCACGGGGAGCGTTGGCGTCTGCATGGCGTCGTATTCGCGCAACACCTGGTCCACGGTGATCTCCTCCTGCGAGAGGGCGATGTAGAACTGCGTCTGCGTCTTGTAGCCGAGCTTCAGGATCAGTCGCGACATCTCGGACTCGTCGATCTCGATCTTGCGGTTCTTGAACCTGCGCTGCAGCATCTCGCGTGCCACCTGTGCCTCGCGGCTCTCGAGCTCCTTCAGGCCCTGACGGATGCGCGAACGTGCCTTGCCCGTCTTCACGATGTTGAGCCAGTCGTGCTTGGGCTTCTGCTGGTTCGAGGTGAGGATCTCGACGGTCTCGCCACTCTTCAGCTGGTAGTTGATCTTGACGTTCTTGCCACTCACACGTGCTCCCACGCATTGCATGCCGAGGCGTGAATGGATGCCGAAGGCAAAGTCGAGCACCGTGGCTCCCTTGGGCAGCTTGTGCACGTCGCCATTGGGCGTGAACACGAAGACCTCCTCTTCGTACAGTCCCATCGAGAAGTCCTTCATCAGCTCGCCCGTGGCTGTGCCGGCTTCGAGCACCTCACGGATGGCTGCCATCACATCGTCGGCCGAGCCCTGGCTCTTGATGCCCTTGTACTTCCAGTGGGCGGCAAGACCACGCTCTGCGATGTCGTCCATGCGCTTGGTGCGGATCTGAACCTCCACCCAGCGCTCCTGCGGGCCATACACGGTGATGTGGAGCGACTCGTATCCGTTCGACTTCGGTATGCTCAGCCAGTCCTTCAGTCGCTTGGGATTGGGCTGGTACATGTCGGTCACCACGCTGTATGCCTGCCAGCAGCGGGCTTTCTCCTGCTTGATGTCCTCCTCGTCGATGATGATGCGGATGGCAAAGAGGTCATAGATCTGGTCCACGCGTTTCTGCTGCTTCTTGATCTTGTTCCAGATCGAGGCGATGCTCTTCGTTCGACCCTTGATGTGGAAGGGCACAGGCAGCACTTCGCGCAGACGAGCCTCCAGTGGCGCGATGAACTGTCGGATGTAGGCCTCGCGTACGTCCTTGGTGTCCTGCAGCTGTGAGGCGATGTCGTCATACACCTCGCGATGGTCGTACTTCACGGCCATGTCCTCCATCTCGCCCTTGATCACATAGAGGCCCAGGCGGTGGGCGAGGGGCGTGTAGAGCAGGCGGCATTCGGCCGTCATCTTGCTGCGGTAGGCCACGTCGGTGGTGTGGTTGAGGGCCTTGAGGAGCGTGTAGCGGTCGCAGATCAGACAGATGATGACGCGGATGTCCTGCGCAAAGGAGAGGAGCAACTTGCGGAAGTTCTCGTCCTCCAGGCTGTCGTGCTCGGCATAGAGATGCTTCACCTTGCCCATGCACGACATGAGGTGAGCCACCTCCTCACCGAAGTCGTTGACCACCTCCTGCCGGCTGATGATGTCGTGCTCGGCCAGCGGATAGAGCATCACCGTGAGCATGGAGCGACGGCCCAGTCCGACCTGCTGATGCAGTACCTGACAGGTGTGGGTGAGGTGTACGAGCTGATGCACGCCATGCGCGTCGCGACCATAGATGCCCTGCTCCATACCTTTTAATATATACGTGCGCACAAGGCGCCACTCACGCACCGGGATGCGGTCGCGCGTGTGGGCCGAAAGGTATCGGTAGGAGGAGAGGAAAACGTGCAGTTCCTCGGGATTGAGTTGCATGGTCTTGAACAGCTTCATGTCTTTTGCCTCTTTTAACGTCGCAAAGTTACGTTTTTTTTGTCAAAAAAGAAAATGTTATTGTGAAAAAACAATGCAATGCAGTAGTTTTTTTATAAAAATCAACTAAACTTATATCAAATTTGATGCATTTTAAGAAAAATTGTGGGTCATTTGGTACAACTTATTGAAATAATTCGTACATTTGCGCCAAAAATGAAAGCAATCATATAAAAACTTAAATAAATACTTATGTTTACACAGCAAGATCTTGAAGTGTTAGCCAACCGTGGCATCAGTGTTGAGAAGGCCGAGGGTCAGTTGAAGTCCTTCGAAGCAGGTTTCCCTTATCTTAAGCTGAAGGGCGCTGCCTCTCCTGAGTATGGAATCATGACCGTCGATGAGGATACTGCAAAGTATTATCAGGACCTCTGGCAGAAGTATCTGCAGGCCGATAAGCAGATCCTGAAGTTTGTGCCTGCCTCGGGTGCTGCCAGCCGTATGTTCAAGAACCTTTTCGAGTTCCTTGACGCAGCATACGATGTGCCAACCAACGATTTCGAGAAGAAGTTCTTCACTGGCATCAAGCAGTTCGCTTTCTATCCTGAGCTCGACGCTGTCTGCGTCAAGAACGAGGGCAAGGGCATCGAGGCACTCGTTGCCGAGGGTCAGTACAAGGCTGTCGTGGCCAATCTTCTGCTCGACAAGGGCCTCAATTACGGCCAGCTGCCTAAGGGTCTCCTGACCTTCCACCGTTCGAGCGATGGTGTGCGCAAGGCCTTCGAGGAGCACCTTGAGGAGGGAGCAGTATATGCAGCCAACGGCAAGGGCCAGGTCAACCTGCACTTCACCGTGAGCCCAGATCACCTGCCATTCTTCGAGAAGCTCGTGGCCGAGAAGAAGGCTGCCTACGAGCAGAAGTACGGCGTGAAGTACAATATCTCATTCAGCGTGCAGAAGGCCAGCACCGACACCCTCGCTGCCAATATGGACAACACTCCATTCCGCGACGAGAAGGGCAACCTGCTGTTCCGTCCAGGCGGCCATGGCGCACTGATCGAGAACCTCAACGAGCAGGAGGCTGACGTGATCTTCGTCAAGAACATCGACAACGTGGTGCCTGAGAAGAAGAAGCAGGCTACCGTGACCTACAAGCAGATCATCGGCGGTGTGCTCGTGAGCCTCCAGCAGAAGATCTTCACCTACCTGCAGATGCTCGAGAGCGGTCACTACACCCACGAGCAGCTCATCGAGATGCTCTACTTCCTCCAGACCAAGCTCTTCATCAAGAATCCTGACACCAAGCTCCTTGAGGATAGCGAGCTGGCCATCTACGTCAAGAACAAGCTCAATCGTCCTCTCCGCGTGTGCGGTATGGTAAAGAACGTGGGCGAGCCTGGTGGTGGTCCATTCATCGCTCAGTCGCCAGACGGCACCTTCCAGTCGCAGATCCTCGAGTCGAGCCAGATCGACCAGAACGATCCAGAGTCGGTAGCTATGTTCAAGGAGGGCACCCACTTCAACCCGGTTGACCTCGTATGTGCCGTGCGCGACCGCAATGGCAAGGCATTCAACCTGCTCAACTATGTTGATCCTCAGACCGGCTTCATCTCGTACAAGTCAAAGAGCGGCAAGGAGCTCAAGGCTCTCGAGTTGCCAGGCCTGTGGAATGGCGCCATGAGCGACTGGAACACCGTATTCGTAGATGTTGACCTCCTGACCTTCAACCCAGTGAAGACTGTCAACGATCTGCTCCGTCCAATGCATCAGTATTGATTTATAAATAATGAATATGAAACTTCGCCTCATTGCAATGAACTTCCTGGAGTTCGCTGCATGGGGATCATACCTTACATCGATGGGTGCCTACCTTGCGAAAGCAGGGTTAGGTACCGACATCGGTGACTACTACGCCCTGCAGGGTGTAGTTTCTATTTTTATGCCTGCGCTGATGGGCATTGTGGCCGACCGCTGGGTACAGGCTCAGAAGCTGCTGTCGTTCTGCCATCTGATGTCGGCCATTTTCATGGGCGTTGCTGCATGGATCGGCCTTTCGGCTGTCGATGGAGCCATCAATGGCTCGGCGCTGTTCTGGGCCTATGCCATGAGCGTGGCCTTCTACATGCCTACGCTGGCTCTGAGCAACTCAGTGGCTTACACAGCGCTCGACAAGGCTGGACTTGATACCGTCAAGGCATTCCCTCCGATCCGTGTGTTCGGCACCGTGGGCTTCCTCTGTGCCATGTGGCTGGTCGATCTGGCTGGCTGGCAGAACACGCCAATCCAGTTCATTGAGTCGGCTGCATTCAGCGTACTCCTTGCCATCTACGCATTGACCATGCCTAAGTGCCCTACAGGAGGCGATGGCAGCAAGAAGTCGCTGGTCGAGGCATTCGGCCTCAAGGCCTTTACGCTGTTCAAGCAGAAGAAGATGGCCTATTTCTTCATCTTCTCGTTCCTGCTCGGTGTGAGCCTGCAGATCACCAACGGCTATGCCAATCCTTACATTCAGTCGTTTGGCGACAATCCGGAGTATCAGGGCTTCTTCTTCGTAGAGCATAGCAACCTGCTTATCTCACTGTCACAGGTGAGCGAGACGCTCTGCATCCTGCTCATCCCATTCTTCCTGCGTCGCTATGGCATCAAGATCGTGATGCTCATCTCGATGCTGGCCTGGGTGGGTCGCTTCGGCTTCTTCGGCTGTGGTGATCCTGGCACGGGCGTATGGCTCTTCATCCTCTCCTGCATCGTCTATGGCGTGGCCTTCGACTTCTTCAATGTGTCGGGTTCGCTCTTTGTCGATAAGGAGACTGACGTGTCGATCCGCTCCTCAGCACAGGGCCTCTTCATGCTCATGACCAATGGCCTCGGTGCTACCGTCGGATCATTGGGAGCCAAGGCCATCATCAACAAGTTTGTCTATGCCGATGGCCTGGATGCCATACAGCAGACGGCAGGCTGGCGTGAGTCGTGGTATATCTTTGCAGCATACGCCCTGGTTGTAGCCATCGCCTTTGCAATCCTTTTCAAGTATAAGCATGTCAAAGAGAATGCATAGCATTTTCAATTATTGATTACAGATTATCAATTACGGTTTGCAGCCTCAGTCGCAAGCAATGCAGTAATTTGTATTTAGTAATTTGTAATTTGTAATTTGTAATTATAACATCGTAATCTCGTGATCATCTTTTACGCTCCCGATATCGCAACATGTCCCGAACTCCCCGAAGAGGAGTCGGGGCATGCTGTGCGTGTGTTGCGGCACGTTGAAGGCGATGAGATCGAGGTGGTCGATGGTCAGGGCACGTGGTACCATTGTCGTATCACAGCAGCGCATCACAAGCATTGCTCGCTCGAGATACTGTCCACGCGTGACGATGTGCATTGGCCCTATGGCGTGGAGCTGGCTGTGGCTCCCACCAAGAATCTGGACCGCATGGAGTGGTTCCTCGAAAAAGCCACAGAGATGGGCCTGGATCGCTTTATTCCGCTCAAGTGCAGGTTCAGTGAGCGCAAGGAGCTAAAGACCGAGCGCATGCAGAAGATCGCCGTCTCAGCAATGAAGCAGAGCCTCAAGGCCACGTTGCCTCAGATCGACGCAATGACCGACATCAAGGCGTTCCTTACCGAGTCTTTCGATGGCCAGAAGTTCATTGCCCACTGCTTTGCCGATCAGCCTCGACTGCTGCTTTCGAAGCAGATAAAACCGGGTCAGCGCGTCCGCGTCCTCATTGGTCCCGAGGGCGACTTCAGTCCTGAAGAGATTGCCCTGGCCATCAGCAACGGTTATCAGCCTATCTCATTGGGCGAACAACGACTACGAACCGAAACAGCAGCGCTCGCCTCAGTTCACACCATTCACATAATCAACGAATTGCTCTGAAGATAACCATCTTTTTCTCCCATTGCGATTCTCTCACACTATTATAAATCGATTCACGCTTTCTTAATCTCTTATTTAAGCTGGGTCTCTCATCTTTTTTTCTGTTGTGCGTTTCAAAATAACTCTCGAAGTGGATCCTCAGGCCTATGGCTCGATCCTGCCAATCAGCTATCAGTACGAACTATTCTCGGCGGTCAACAAACTCATCACTTCCAACATGCCGGCCTATCTTTCATGGCTAGGTGACAATGGATTCTCACTCGACGATGACCTGAATTATCCGCTCTATTCCGTCAGTAACCTCTACGTGCCCAAGATCTTTGTCAAGGGTGACCGTCTGCAGATCAACGTGCCTCGTGTGCAGTTCTGGATCTCGGTCTATCCCGAGATCGGCACGCGCGAATTCCTTACTAAGGTCTTTGTAGGCACCAGCCTTGTCGTCGGCGACTGGGTGTCGCGCGTATTGTTCCATGTCACGGCGATGGATGATGTGTCGCCTGTCGTGTATCAGAACGAGATGGAGTATCAGACGCTTTCTCCCATTGTTGTCAAGGGCATGCGTTCCAATGGCAGCATCGAGTATCTTTCGCCTTCCAGCAATTATTTCTCCGAGTTCTTCATCCAGGCTTTGATCGAGCGCTGGGAACACTATAATCGTCGTCCATACACCGGCGATCGCCGCTTCGTCTTCCAGCTTCTGCAGGAAGAGAAACGCAAGGCTGTATCCGTCAATGTCAGCCGTGGACGTACGCATAAGGTGATCGGATACATGCTCAAGTTCCGCCTTGTCTTGGATCCGCAGCTCCAGGAACTGGCCTATGTGTGCGGTCTGGGCGACTGCAGCAACATGGGCTTCGGTTATCTCGAATTGCTCAAGAAATCGCCCAATTAATCCTTGAAATAAGAATATTGAATAGTCATTTCGGCCAAATCATTCGTTTTTTTAACACATATTGCAAGATTTTTGCAAAAACGAATGGTAGTGTCAGAAATTTTGCGTATATTTGCGCACTTAATTTTTATTATTTATGACAGAGACTGTTGATAACAACCAGCTTGAGGAGACCATCCTCACAGAGAAGAAGATTTACGCCAATCGCGAAGAGATCCTCGACCGTCTGGCCGAGATCGTCGGTGAGGCTACCGATGCCGTCAAGGGTGAGATCACTTACCTGAAGATGCTATACTACAAGCTTCGCCAGCAGGAGACCGATGCCGAGATGCAGGCCTTCCTCGATGGTGATGGCGATCCATCTACATACGAATCAAAGACCGACGACCTTGAGCCACGTCTCAAGGAGTTGCTCAATGTCCAGAAGGAGGCTCGTGCCGCCATGGTCAAGGCTCGCGAGGAGGAGTTCGCTGCCAACCTGGCCAGGAAGAACGAGATCCTGGCTCAGATGGAGGTCATCGCTCAGGATGCTGAGGGAGTAGGGCAGAAGTACAACGAGTTCCAGGAGCTGCAGAAGCAGTTCAAGGAGGTTGGCTCCGTCGATCAGCAGGAGGTGGCTGGCCTCTGGAAGCGTTATTCGCAGCTTAACGAGCAGTTCTACGATGCGTTGAAGATCAACAAGGAGCTCCGCGACTATGACTTCCGCAAGAATCAGGAGCTCAAGGAATCTCTCTGCGAGGCCGCTGAGAAGCTGCAGGAGGTCAACGATCCTATCGCTGCCTTCCGTCAGTTGCAGGATCTGCACGACCAGTGGCGTTCCGTCGGTCCTGTGGCTCCATCGCTCCGTGAAGAGATCTGGGCTCGCTTCAAGGCTGCCAGCACTGTTATCAACAAGCGTCATGCCGACCACTTCGATGCCATCAAGGCACAGGAGACTGCCAACGAGGGGGCCAAGACCTCGCTCTGTGAGAAGCTCGAGGCCATCGACCTCACACAGCTCACCACAGCCAAGGCCTGGGAGGATGCCACCAAGGTAGCCCTTTCGTTCCAGGATGAATGGCGCAAGCTCGGCATGGCAGGCAAGAAGGTCAACAACCAGCTCTTCGATCGTTTCCGTCAGGCTTGCGACAACTTCTTCACCCGCAAGGCCGATTTCTACAAGGACATCCGTTCGGAGCAGACTGACAACCTCCAGAAGAAGATTGAGCTCTGCGAGCGTGCCGAGGCCCTCAAGGAGAGCACCGAGTGGCGCAAGACCACCGATATGCTCGTCAAGCTCCAGAACGACTGGAAGGCCATCGGTCCTGTGCCTCACAAGCAGAGCCAGCAGATCTGGGAACGCTTCAAGGCTGCATGCGATGCCTTCTTCAAGGCCAAGGAGGAGGCAGTAGGAGGGGAGCGTGCCGTAGAGCGTGCCAACTTCGAGAAGAAGCAGGAGATCCTCAAGGCTTTCGACGCCCTCAAGCAGAACGTTGCCGACGCCACCGTACAGGGCGTACGCGACCTGATGCGTCAGTGGCAGGAGATCGGCCATGTACCATTCAAGGAGAAGGAGAAGCTGCACCAGCAGTATCAGGAGTACATGGACTTCTTCTTCGAGAAGCTCGACATGAAGGGTCAGCGTCGTCGCATCGAGAACATCAGGGAGCGCGTGCAGAATGCCAAGCCGGGCGATATCCTGCAGCGCAAGCTGGAGCGTCTCCAGGCCGATCTGAAGACTTACGAGAATAACCTCGGCTTCCTCACTGCCAAGTCAAAGGGTGGCAACGGCATGGTTGCCCTCATGGAGGCCAAGCTCAACGACCTCAAGGTAGAGATCGACGAGATCAAGAAGCGTATCGCTTCTGGAGAATAAACCAAATAAATAGAATGATAAAATGAAAATGAAAGACACACGCCTTCATCCGACATTTTATCATTCTTTAATTCTATAATTTTATAATTTCCCATAAGATGGAATTAGCATCAAAATATAATCCCGCAGAAGTAGAAGACAAGTGGTATGAGTACTGGATGGCCAACAAGGCCTTCAGCTCGAAGCCCGACGGCCGTGAGGCTTACACAGTAGTTATCCCGCCACCGAACGTTACCGGTGTGCTCCACATGGGCCATGTGCTCAACGAGACCATCCAGGACATCCTCGTTCGTCGTGCCCGCATGGAGGGCAAGAACGCGTGCTGGGTACCTGGCACCGACCATGCCTCTATCGCTACCGAAGCCAAGGTCATCAAGCGCCTCAAGGAGCAGGGCATCCAGAAGAGCGATCTCACCCGTGAGGAGTTCCTCAAGCATGCCTGGGCCTGGACCGACGAGCATGGCGGAATCATCCTGAAGCAGCTCCGCAAGCTCGGTTGCTCGTGCGACTGGGACCGTACCTCATTTACCATGGACGAAGTGCGTTCCAAGGCCGTAATCAAGGTCTTCTGCGACCTCTACGACAAGGGCCTCATCTACCGTGGCCTCCGCATGGTCAACTGGGATCCTGAGCGTCAGACCGCCCTCTCTGACGAGGAGGTGATCTACCACGACGAGCACTCGAAGCTCTACTACATGAAATATTATGTCGATGAGCCTGCTGGCAGCACCGACGGTGAGGAGCCAGATGCCATCGTCATCTGCAACAACGATAAGGAGTTCGACCCAACCGTCAAGTGTCAGGTCATCCATCGCGATCCGGAAGGCCGTCGTTACGCTGTCGTCGCAACCACACGTCCTGAGACCATCATGGGCGACGTGGCTGTCTGCATCAACCCCAAGGACCCAAAGAACACCTGGCTCAAGGGCAAGAAGGTCATCGTTCCTAAGGTGGGCCGCGTGGTGCCTATCATCGAGGACCGCTACGTTGAGATCGAGTTCGGTACCGGTTGCCTCAAGGTGACCCCGGCTCACGACGTGAACGACTACATGCTCGGTCAGAAGTACGATCTGCCTATCATCGACGTCTTCAACCCAGATGGCACCCTTTCAGAGGCTGCAGGCATGTATGTCGGTGAGGATCGCTTCGCCGTACGTAAGCAGATTGCCCTCGACCTCGCTGCAGCCCAGCTGCTCGAGAAGGAGGAGGACTACGACAACAAGGTAGGTTACTCTGAGCGTACCAACGTACCTATCGAGCCACGTCTCTCACCGCAGTGGTTCATCTCGATGCAGCACTTTGCCGACATCGCTCTGCCACCAGTCATGAACGACGACATCCAGTTCTATCCAGCCAAGTACAAGAGCACCTATCGCAACTGGCTCGAGAACATCAAGGACTGGTGCATCTCGCGTCAGCTCTGGTGGGGTCATCGCATCCCAGCCTACTTCCTGCCTGGTCAGGAGGGCGTCAAGGACGAGGATCGCAAGTACGTCGTGGCTCCAACTGCCGAGGAGGCTCTCGTGAAGGCTCAGACCATTGATCCAAGCATCAAGAGCGTTGACGAACTCATTCAGGACGAAGGTGCCCTCGACACCTGGTTCTCTTCATGGCTCTGGCCAATCTCGCTGTTCGACGGCATCGAGCATCCTGATAACGAGGAGATCAATTACTACTATCCAACCGCCGACCTCGTAACCGGTCCGGACATCATCTTCTTCTGGGTAGCACGCATGATCATGGCTGGCTACGAGTACCAGGGCCAGATGCCATTCAAGCATGTATATTTCACAGGTATCGTGCGCGATAAGCTTGGTCGCAAGATGTCTAAGTCGCTCGGCAACTCGCCTGATCCGCTCGACCTCATCGCTCGCTTCGGTGCCGATGGCGTCCGCATGGGCATGATGCTCTCTGCACCTGCAGGCAACGATATCCTCTTCGACGACTCACTCTGCGAGCAGGGCCGTAACTTCAACAACAAGATCTGGAACTCGTTCCGTCTCGTACAGGGTTGGGAGGTAGCTGACATCGCACAGCCAGAGGCTTCGCAGAAGGCTTGCGAGTGGTTCGATGCCAAGCTCAAGCAGGTAGGTTTCGAGCTGCAGGAGCAGTTCAAGCAGTATCGTCTCTCTGAGGCCCTCATGCTCGTCTATAAGCTCTTCTGGGACGAGTTCTCAGCCTGGTATCTCGAGCTCATCAAGCCAGCCTATGGTCAGCCTATCGATCGTGTCACCTACGACAAGACCATCTCGTACTTCGACACCCTGCTCAAGATGCTTCACCCATTCATGCCATTCATCACCGAGGCCCTGTGGCAGAGCATCACCGATCGCAAGGAGGGCGAGAGCATCATGTTCGAGACCCTGCCAAAGTACGAGGCTCTCACTGCCGATGAGCAGTCGCTCATCAACAGCTTTGAGGCTGCCAAGGAGCTCATCGCCAATATCCGCACCATCCGCGCTCAGAAGCAGATGTCGCCTAAGGAGGCCGTAGAGCTCGATGTCATTGGCTCTAATCCATTGGAGGCACTCTCTTGCATCATCGCCAAGTCAGCCAACACCTCGTGCATCAAGTGCGTCACCGAGAAGTCGGGCATCTGCGCATCATTCATGGTAGGCACCACCGAGTTCGCCATCCCTCTGGGCGATAGCATCAACGTGGAGGAGGAGCTTGCCAAGCTTAAGGCCGACCTCAAGTACAACGAGGGCTTCCTCCAGAGCGTCATGAAGAAGCTCGGCAACGAGAAGTTCGTCAATGGTGCCCCTGCCCAGGTTGTAGCCAACGAGCAGAAGAAGAAGGCTGATGCCGAGGCCAAGATTGCAGCCATCAAGGAGGCCATTGCTGCGCTCAAGGCATAAGACTGTGGGTAGTTTTTATACAGTAATTATTAAAATTGCGTAGATTTTTGCAATTTTTCTAGCAAAATATTTGGCAATTTGAAAAAAACATTGTATCTTTGCGCCGCAAAACGATTGATTTTGCAGCTATTCATACAATTTGAACCAAAGAAATACATCGACAATGTTCCGTCATCACCACCATCATCATCATGGTAACCCATCTGTAAGGTGAGCGCGGTCGTTGTGTGTGTATGTCCGAGATACAAGACTTTTAGAGAGCTTACCTGAAACCACAGGTGAGCTCTTTTTCTTTAGCCCACGCGAAGCCAATTCCCAATTCTGAATTATCAATTATGAATTAAACAATATGTTACGCATCGCAATCCAATCCAAAGGCCGTCTCTTCGAAGACTGCATGGACCTGCTCAAGGAGTCAGGCATCAAGCTCAGCAACGCCAAGCGCACGCTGCTTATCCCATCCAAGAACTTCCCGCTCGAGGTGCTCTACCTCCGCGACGACGATATCCCTGAGTGTGTAGCCAATGGTGTGGCCGACATCGGTATCGTAGGCCTCAATGAGTTCAACGAGCGTCAGAAGGACGCCCGCATCGTCAAGGGCCTTGGCTTCAGCAAGTGTCGTCTCTCGCTTGCCATCCCTCAGCTCATCGACTATCCAGGCATCGAGTGGTTCAATGGCAAGAAGATCGCCACCAGTTATCCGGTCATCCTGCAGCAGTGGCTCGACAAGAACAACATCAAGGCCGACATCCACGTCATCACCGGTTCGGTCGAGATCAGTCCTAACATCGGCCTGGGCGATGCCATCTTCGACATCGTATCCAGTGGCTCTACGCTGGTCAGCAATCGCCTCAAGGAGGTGGAGGTAGTCGTTGAGAGCGAAGCCGTGCTCATCGCTAACAAGGAGCTCGATGCCGAAAAGCAGGAGATCCTCGACGAGCTCCTGTTCCGCTTCGAGGCCGTACGCACAGCCGAGGACAAGAAGTACGTCATGATGAACGTCCCCAACGACTCGCTGCAGACCGTCCTCGCCATGCTTCCATCCAGCAAGGCTCCCACCGTCATCGAGCTCGCCACCCCAGGCTGGCACGCTGTCCACACCGTCATCAGCGAGAAGCTCTTCTGGGAGCTCGTAGGCAAGCTCAAGGCTGCTGGTGCCGAGGGCATCCTGGCCATGAACATTGAGAAGATAGTGATGTAGTTTGAAGACTTCAAACAGTTTGAGGAGTTTGAGAAGTTTGAAGGGTTTGAGAGTGCCCCCTTCGAACCTTTCAAACCCCTTCAAACCTTTCAAACCCTTCAAACCCCTCAAACCCCTCAAACCCTTCAAACCCTTCAAACCCTTCAAACCCCTCAAACCCTTCAAACCTCTCCAACCCCTCGAACCCCTCAAACCCTTCAAACATCCCCATGACTATCTATAAATATCCCGAACGCTCCCAGTGGGCCGAGATTGTGAAGCGCCCCACCTTCGACAACAGTCAGCTCCGTGACCTCGTCAGTGGTCTGCTCAACGATATCCGTCAGGGTGGCGACCGTGTGCTCCGTGAGCTCGAAGCCAAGTTCGACCACTGTCAGCTCACCGACCTCAAGGTCAGCGAAACCGAGTTTGCCGAAGCTGAAGCCTGCATCGCTCCTGATCTTGCCGATGCCATTCGCAACGCTGCCCGCAATATCCAGCGCTTCCACAGTGCACAGCGTGGTTCGTATGCCAAGGTCGAGACCCAGCCTGGTGTCACCTGCTGGCAGAAGGCCATCCCTATCGACCGTGTTGGCCTCTATGTGCCAGGTGGCACCGCTCCCTTGTTCAGCACCGTGCTGATGCTCGCCATCCCTGCCCAGATTGCTGGCTGTGGCAAGATTGTGCTCTGCACGCCTCCCAACGCTGAGGGTAAGGTCAATCCCGCCATACTCTTCGCAGCCCGTGTGGCTGGCGTCACCGAGGTCTTCAAGGTGGGTGGCGTGCAGGCCATCGGTGCCATGGCATACGGCACCGAGACCGTACCCAACGTCTATAAGATCTTCGGCCCTGGCAATCAGTTCGTACAGATGGCCAAACAGCTCGTGTCCCTGCGCGACGTCGCCATCGACATGCCTGCAGGTCCCTCTGAGGTCGCAGTGGTGGCCGATGACGAGGCCAACCTCGAGTTCGTAGCCTCCGACTTCCTCAGCCAGGCCGAGCATGGTGCCGACTCACAGGCCCTGCTCTTCACATGCTCTGAACAGGTGGCCGATCGCTTCGAGGCTGTCATGGAGCGTCAGCTCGCCCAGCTGCATCGTCAGGAGTTGACCCGCAAGTCGCTCGAGCACAGCAAGGTCGTCGTCCTGCGCAATGAGGACGAGCTCATGGACATCGTCAACGAATACGCCCCTGAGCACCTCATCCTCAACACCCGCAACTTCGAGCAGCTTGCCGAACGTGTGCGCAATGCAGGCAGCGTCTTCATGGGTCCATACAGCCCAGAGAGCGCAGGCGACTACGCCAGTGGCACCAACCACACCCTGCCCACCAACGGCTATGCAAAGGCCTACAATGGCGTCAACCTCGACTCGTACATGCGCAAGGTCACTTTCCAGCACCTCACTCGCGAAGGCCTCCGTGCCCTCGGTCCCGTCATCGAGGTCATGGCCCAGAACGAGCAGCTCGATGCCCACAAGAACGCTGTAACATTACGTTTGAACGCCATGTGAAGTAAAAGATTTTAACCTTTCAACTATGGATCTTTCCACCATCATCCGTCCCAATATCCTCGCCCTCGCGCCTTACAGCTGTGCGCGCGATGAGTTCAAGGGCGAGGCCAGCGTCTATCTCGATGCCAATGAGAGCCCTTACGACACGGGCGTGAACCGCTATCCCGAGCCCCTCCAGCCTGCTGTCAAGGCCCTCCTCGCACCCCTCAAGGGAGTGGGAGAGGAGCAGATCTTTCTGGGCAATGGCAGTGACGAGGCCATCGACCTCGTGTATCGCATCTTCTGCCAGCCACGCTTTGACAACGTCGTAGCCATCAGCCCATCGTACGGCATGTATCAGGTCTGTGCCGATGTCAACGATGTCGAGTACCGTGCCGTACCCCTCACGTCCGACTTCCAGCTCGATCACCATGCCATCGTCGATCGTATCGATGCCCGCACCAAGGTCCTATGGATCTGCTCGCCCAACAACCCCACAGGCAACGCCTACGAGCTCTCTGAACTGGAGTGGTTCCTCGACAAGTTCCCCAACAAGATCGTGGTCATCGACGAGGCCTACATCGACTTCAGTTCTAAGGGCACCGCAGTGAGCCTCCTGCCCAAGCATGACAACCTCATCGTCCTGCAGACCATGTCCAAGGCCTGGGGCCAGGCTGCCATCCGTCTGGGCATCGCCTTTGCCTCGAAGGAGATCATCGCCTACTTCAACAACGTCAAGTACCCCTACAACGTCAACATCCTCACGCAGCAGCAGGCTGTGCGTGTGCTGAACGATCTCCAGAAGCAGCGTCGTCAGGTGGAGGAGATCCTGCAGCAGCGCGACGTCCTGCGTCAGGAGCTCTCCGCGCTCCCATGCGTCCGCCACATCTATCCGAGCGATGCCAACTTCCTCCTGGTCCGCGTCACCGATGCCAACGCCATCTACCACAGCCTGCAGCAGCAGGGCATCATCGTACGCAACCGCCACCGCGTCCAGCTCTGTCAGGACTGCCTCCGCATCACCGTGGGCACCCCTGATGAGAACCGTACCCTCATCGCCGCACTGAAAGGAATGAAGTAACAGACAGCGCCGAGTTCAGCGCTGAGGGTCCAGGTATCCATACTCCCTCCGCGTGTCCAGGCATGGGCATGCCTTCTTCACCCCGGCCATTGTCCGAACCCCCGCGCCTTGTGACTGGCTGCGAGCTTCCCGATCGTGAGGCCAGCCGAAGGCCAGGTGTCCGAGCAGTGCAGCACGATCCTCGTCACCACCGCCCCCGTTCCCTCGGTTTCTCCCGAGGGCTCGAAACGCCCGTCCGCGCTTCGGTCTGCCCCATTCGAGTGCTCGAAACGCCCGTCCGCGCTTCGGTCCAACCCATTCGAGCGCTCGAAACCACCGTCCGGCCCTTCGTCCGTGCTTTTCGAGCCCTCGAAACGCCCGCCAGCGCCCGGCGATGCCATTTCGAGCGCTCGAAAACCTTGCCAGAGCGAAGGGACGCCGTTTCGAGCACTCAGATCGGAAGGTCGAGCTGCATCTGGCCCGGTCGGGGCGCGATAGATGTTCTGGTGCCCCATGTTGTGGAACGACTCGCTGGCCCGTCAGCGGATGGCGCACGAAGCATACGAACCGCCGGCGTGCCTCCTGCAGCGAGCCCGGCCCCTCGCGCACCTCCTCCAGCCGCAGGCTCTCTCCGGCTTCAGCCTCACGTGTGTGCGCAGGCGCATTCTCTCCACCCATATTCTCTCTCTCTTTCTTATTCTTTCTCTTATCCATCTCGTCAGAGATGGTCAAAAGAG
>JAZQPJ010000011.1:0-48221 GCA_045628525.1 Bacteroidales bacterium | reverse complement strand
AACAGCTCCTTGATGAGGGGCAGGAGGTCGCGCTTGAGCATGGCGTCGGTGAGGCTGTGTTCGCCCTCGATGATGCGGAAGTGTTCGCGGCCGTAGGCTTTGGCGAACTCATCGCGACAGTTGACCATGGGGTCGTCCTTGCCGAAGATGCCCCAGACGAGCTGCTTCTCCTCGGGGGTGATGTTGCGGAGCGAAAGACGGGTCTCGATCTCCTTGAACTCGGCCACCATCTGCTTATCGACCTTGAACGAACGGGCGCCATCCTGTCGTTTGTTCTGAAAATCGACATTCTTGCCGAGGTGCTTGAAGGTAAGCATCTTGGCCATGTGGAACGAAGGGTTGACGCAGATGCGCTTGTGGCCCTTGAGCAGCTCGGCATACATGGCACCCATTGAGGTGCCGATGATGAGGTCGGGCTGTTCGTCGGCTACTACCTGCTGCAGGTAAGTGAGGGCCTGTGCGGGATAAACCGGGACGTCGGGCGAGATGACGGTAACGCCATAGTCGGCGAAGAGATGATTGCGCAGATTAGTGGCTGTGCCGGTGCTGCCTGCGCTGGAGAAGCCGTGGATGTAGAGTATCTTTTTCATCGTGCAGAATTGTGCATTTTTAGTGTTATGAAAGGGGTGTTTTTGCTGTGCCATTTAGCAAGTACACGATGCAAATATACACATTATATATTATTATTGCAAGAGAAATGGGGAAATCTTTTGTGGAAATGAAAAAAAAACTTAATTTTGCAGCATAAATCATATAAAATCGAACAGAAAACAATGAAGGTTGTAGATTTCTCGAAAAGAAACACAGTGGTAAACAAGTTCATCGCCGAGCTGCGCGATGTGAATATCCAGAACGACAGGATGCGCTTCCGTCGCAACATTGAGCGCATTGGCGAGATCATGGCGTACGAGATCAGCAAGGAGCTCGACTATGGTGTGGAGGATGTGATGTCGCCCCTCGGCGTGGCTGAGGTGTCGTTGCCTCAGAATCAGATCGTAGCCGCCACCATCCTGCGCGCCGGCCTGCCATTGCACCAGGGCGTGATCAACGTGTTTGACGATGCCGACAACGCCTTTGTGAGCGCTTACCGCAACTATGACGAGGACTACAACTTCGACATCCATGTGGAATATATCTCATCGCCCGACATCGAGGGCAAGACCCTGATTCTGTGCGATCCGATGCTGGCCACCGGCAGTTCGATGCAGCTGGCCTACGAGGCATTGCTGACCAAGGGCACGCCGGGCCGCCTGTTCGTATGTGCCGTGATAGCCAGCCGTGAGGCACTGGAGTATCTGCACGAGAATCTGCCAGAGGATTCGACCCTCTATGTGGCAGCCGTGGATGAGCTGCTCAACCAGCACAAGTACATCGTGCCAGGCTTGGGCGATGCGGGTGATCTGGCGTTTGGCGGAAAGAATTGATGTCCCTTTCACTCCCCTTAGTAACTTTTTTTTAATTAGTGTTTATATGCGTTATGTTTCTAAATTGATAGACTTCAAGCCGAAATTCTTTTCGTGCCTGAAGGACTACAACATGCAGAAGTTCGGACAGGATGCCCTGGCCGGACTCATTACGGGTATCGTGGCCCTTCCGTTGGCTATTGCTTTCGGTATTGCCTCGGGCGTGTCGCCACAGGAGGGCATCATTACCGCCATCGTGGCCGGCTTCATCATCTCGCTGCTGGGCGGTTCGAAGGTACAGATCGGTGGACCTACGGGTGTTCTCTTCGTAAGCATCTACGGTATTGGCAGCAATCCGGAGTTGGGTCTGCCTGGTCTGACCATCGCCACCATCCTGGCCGGCGTGCTGCTGGTGCTGATGGGTGTGTTCAAGCTGGGTACGGTCATCAAGTTCATTCCTTATCCTATCATCATCGGCTTCACGGCAGGTATCGCGCTCACTATCTTCACCACGCAGATGGGCGACGTGTTTGGCCTGAAGGAGACGGTGATCAACCCTGAGACGGGTGATGTGGTGATCGACACCACTACCGGTTCGACCCTGATGGCGCCATTGAAGACCCCAGGCGACTTCATCGGCAAGTGGATCTGCTACTTTGAGCATTTCGAGACCTTCAACCTCTGGAACTTCGTGGTTGCGCTGGCTTCGCTGCTCATCATCATCTTCTCGCCCAAGGTTGTGGGCAAGGTGCCTGGATTGAACAAGATTCCGGGCTCGCTCTATGCCATCATCATCATGACCGTGGTGGTGCTGCTCATGAAGCAGTATATGGGCATTGAGGGCATCGACACCATCGGCGACCGCTACCAGATCAAGGCTCAGTTGCCTGAAATGGTGGTGCCAACCATCACCTACGACATGGTGCGCGAGCTGATGCCTATCGCCTTCACCATCGCCATCCTGGGCGCCATCGAGTCGCTGCTCTCGGCTGCTGTGGCCGACGGTGTGATCGGTGACCGCCACAACTCGAACACCGAGCTCATCGGCCAGGGTGTGGCCAACATCCTCTGCCCAATGTTCGGCGGCATCCCTGCTACGGGTGCCATTGCCCGTACGATGACCAACATCAACAACGGCGGCCGCACCCCTGTGGCCGGCATCGTGCATGCTGTGGTGCTCCTGCTGATCCTCCTGGTGCTGATGCCATTGGCCAACTACATCCCAATGGCCTGCCTGGCTGGCGTGCTGATCATCGTGTCGTACAACATGTCGGGCTGGCGTACCTGTCGTGCGTTGCTCAAGAATCCTAAGAGCGACGTGTCGGTGCTCGTGGTGACCTTCCTGCTCACCGTGATCTTCGACCTCACCGTGGCCATCGAGTTCGGTTTGATCCTGGCTGCCCTGCTGCTGTTCCGTCGTATCGCTTCGACCAGCCACGTCTCGCTGCTCAATGGCGAGATCCAGTTGGAGGACGATACCGACATGGCTCGCGGCAACCTCGAGGTGGAGCACCTGCAGATTCCTGATGGCGTGCAGGTCTATGAGATCGACGGTCCATTCTTCTTCGGCATTGCCAACCGCTTCGATGACCTTGCTGCCTCTTCGACCTTCCAGAATAACATGACCCCTGAGGTGCGTATCATCCGTATGCGCAAGGTGCCATTCGTCGATGCTACCGGCCTGCACAACCTCGAGCTGTTCATCCAGAAGAGCCATGAGGACCATATCCACGTCATCCTCTCGGGTGTACGTCCTGAGGTGATGCGCGTCATCAAGCACACCAGCCTCTACAAGGAGGTGGGCGAGGAGAATGTGTATGACAACATCATCCCAGCCCTGGAGCGTGCACGTCAGGTAGTCGATGATCCTAAGACTCACCATCGCAAGCACCAGGCCTAAGGGCATGTAGCATTTACCATTTACAAGGTATAATTTATGAGCATCCGAATCGAACCCGTCATAGATAAGAAGGCCTTGCGCCGATTCGTGCAGTTCCAGCTGGATCTGTACAGGGGTAATGCGTACTTTGTTCCACCGATGTTCGATTCGGAGCTCGAGACATTCGACCCGCAGAAGAATCCGGCCTACGAGTGCTGCGATGTGGTGCTGTTCCTGGCGTATCGGGACGAAAAGGTGGTTGGTCGCATTGCCGGCATCATCAACAATCGCTATAATGCCCAGCACCATGAGCATCAGTGCCGCTTCGGCTGGTGCGACTTCGTGGACGATCGTGAGGTGAGCCACGCACTCCTGCATGCTGTGGAGGAGTGGGGCCGGGGCAAGGGCATGACCACCTTCGTCGGGCCTCTGGGCATGACCGATATGGACTTCGAGGGCTGCATGGTCGAGGGCTTCGACCAGCTGGCCACCTTCATTGGCGGCTATCATCATCCCTATTATCGTCAGCACTATGAGACCTACGGCATGGAGCGCGATGCCATCTGGAATGAGTACCGCATGTCGGTGCCCCAGGAGGTGCCCGAGAAGCATCGTCGTGTGGCCGAAATCGTGCAGAAGCGTTATGGCCTGCGTGCGCTGAAGATCACCGATCCCAAGGTCATCGTGCCTCGCTATGGTCATCGCATCTTCGAATTGCTCAATGAGGCATACGCTCCGCTTTATGGCGTGAGTGAGCTTTCAGAGCGCCAGATTGACTATTACATAGGGGTATTCCTGCCTCAGATTCGTCTGGATCTGATCCGACTGATCGTGGACAAGGACGACAACCTCATTGCCTTCGGCATCGCCTGTCCGTCATTGTCCGAAGCGCAGCAGAAGGCGCATGGCCGCATGTTCCCCTTCGGCTGGTGGCATCTGGCCCGAACCATGTACCTGACAAGCACCAGCTGGCTCGGCCGCCTGCTGCATGGCGGTACGGACACCGTCGATCTGATGCTTATTGCTGTACGTCCTGAGATGCAGGGCAAGGGCGTCAATGCCTTGCTCTTCACTGAACTGATTCCGCAGTTCCAGGCCAATGGCTACCGCTATGTGGAATCGACGCACGAATTGGACACCAACAACAAGGTGCAGAACCTGTGGTCGGAGTTCAATCCGGTTAGACATAAGAGATATTTTACGTTTAAGAAAACAATATGAACGAACTCATCCTGATGCGCATCACCGGCGAGGACCGTCCGGGTCTCACCGCCAGCATCATGGCCATCCTGGCACGCTACGATGCCAAGATCATGGACATCGGCCAGGCCGACATACACAACACCCTGTCATTGGGCATCCTGATCCGCGTGAGCGAGCAGAACAGCGGCAACGTGATGAAGGAGGTGCTCTTCAAATCGTCGGAGTTGCATGTCAACGTGGGCTTCTTCCCCGTCACCGAGGAGGACTACAACGCCTGGGTGGGCCGTCAGGGCAAGAACCGCTACATCCTCACCGTGCTGGGTCGCCGACTGGAGGCGCGTCAGATTGAGGCTGTAGCCAATGTGATCACCAACCAGGGATTGAACATCGATGCCATCAAGCGACTCAGCGGTCGTCCACACCTTGATCTGGACAGTAACGAGAAGACGCGTTCGTGCATCGAGTTCTCCGTGCGTGGCACCCCCAAGAACGTGGAGGAGATGCACAGCCAGCTGATGGCCTTGTCTTCGGAGCTGGAAATGGATTCTTCGTTCCAGCGTGACAACATGTATCGCCGTATGCGTCGCCTGATCTGCTTCGATATGGATTCGACGCTCATTCAGGCCGAGTGCATCGACGAACTGGCCGTGCGTGCCGGCGTGGGCGATCAGGTCAAGGCCATCACCGAGAGTGCCATGCGTGGCGAGATCGACTTCAAGGAGTCGTTCACCCGTCGTGTGGCTTTGCTCAAGGGCCTCGATGTGAGTGTGATGCGCGACATTGCCGAGCACATGCCCATCACCGAAGGCGTGGAGCGCCTGATGTTCGTGCTCAAGAAGTACGGCTACAAGATCGCCATCCTGTCGGGCGGTTTCACCTTCTTTGGCGAATACCTGCAGCGCAAGTTCGGCATCGACTATGTCTATGCCAACGACTTGGAGATCGACGACAACGGCAAGCTCACCGGCCGCTATCGTGGCGAGGTGGTCGATGGCAAGCGCAAGGCCGAATTGCTCCGCCTCATCGCACAGGTCGAGAAGGTCGATCTGGAACAGACCATTGCCGTGGGCGATGGTGCCAACGATCTCCCAATGCTCTCACTTGCCGGCCTCGGCATTGCCTTCCACGCCAAGCCGCGTGTGGTGGCCAACGCCCGCCAGAGCATCAACACCATCGGCCTCGACGGCGTGCTCTACTTCCTGGGATTCAAGGATTCTTATTTGGACGTGTAATTTTTTTAGGGGGCGATTTTTCGATTTTTCGATGCTTCGATTCCTCGATGCTTCGATGCTTCGGATGCAAAAAAAGAGTCAGCAGGCAATTGCCTGCTGACTCTTTTTTTGTTGTGATGTCTGGATTACTTAGCCTTCATCGAAGCCTTGATCAGATAGGCGATCAGGCCGATGTAAGCGACGAGGCTGAGTACTTGACCCCAGGTGCTCTCGGCCCAACTGCCGCCACCGATCACCCAATCGACACCCGCGAAGGTGAGGCCGGCGCTGACTACACCCATGAGCGCACCACCGGCGATGAAGCCAGAGGCGAGGAGGGTACCACGCTCACCACGAGCGGCATTGACAGAAGCATCCTTGCTGCGAGAGGTGACGTACCAGTTGATAGCACCGCCCACCATGAGAGGCAGGTTGAGCTGCAATGGGATGAACATGCCGAGGGCGAAGGCGAGGGCAGAGATGCCGAACCAGTTGAGCACCAGGGCAACGACGGCACCGATGCCATAGAGGAGCCAAGGGGCACCCTGACCCATCATCAATGGCTCGATGACGGCAGCCATAGCGCGTGCCTGTGGGGCAGCCATGACGTCAGAGTTGTCAGGGGTGAAGCCGTATGCCTCGTTGAGGATCATGATGACGCCGGCTGCTGTGGCGGCGCTGACCAGGATGCCGAGGAACTTGAACGATTGCTGCTTGGCAGGGGTTGAGCCGAGCCAGTAGCCGATCTTGAGGTCGGTGACAAATGCACCGGCGCTCGACAAAGCGGTACAAACCACGCCACCCATGATGAGGGCAGCTACCATGCCCGAGGTGCCACTCAGGCCAACGGCTGCCATGACGAGCGAGGCCAGGATGAGGGTCATGAGGGTCATGCCCGACACAGGGTTAGAGCCCACGATGGCAATAGCATTGGCTGCTACGGTGGTGAAGAGGAAGGCGATGATAAAGACGATGAGCAGGGCAACGATGGTGAAGAGGAGTGAGCCATGCATCACGTCGAGGTAGAAGAACAGGGCGGTGACGAGCAGGGCGATGACGAGGCCGAGCACGATGATCTTCATCGAGATGTCGCGGTCGGTACGTGGCTGTTGAGTCGACTGAGTTGACTGAGTTGAGGAAGTTGAGCCGAAGGCTGCCTTGATGAGGCCAAACGAGCCCATGATGACGCCACGGCTCTTCCACACACCGATAATGCCGGCCATGGCGATACCGCCGATGCCGATGGACTTGGCGTACTGGAAGATCTGCTGTGGCATGGCATCGGCAGCGGTGAGACCTGCACTTACCTCGAGGTCAGGCCAAATCAAAGCAATGGCAGGAACTACGATCCACCAGATGAGTACCGAACCGGCGCACATGATAGTGGCGTACTTCAAGCCGACGATATAGCCCATGCCGAGCAGGGCAGCCGAGGTGTTGCAGCTGAGGAAGAGCTTGCTCTTGGCAGCGATGGTGGTGCCGAGCGAGCAGAAGGTAGAGGTGAAGTTCTCAGCCCAGGTGCCGAAGGTAGCTACGACGAAGTCGAACAGACCGCCGAGCACGCTGGCGATGATAAGAGGCTTGGCTGAAGAACCCTCGCCCTCGCCCGAGATGAGCACCTGTGTCGATGCGGTTGCCTCAGGGAAAGGATACTTGCCGTGCATCTCTTTGACGAAATACTTACGGAAAGGGATGAGGAAGAGGATGCCGATGACGCCACCGAGCAACGAGGCAAGGAACACCTCGAGGAACGATACGCTGATGTGTTCCTCCGGGAACTTTGCATCGAGGATGTAAAGTGCTGGCAGGGTGAAGATGGCACCAGCCACGATCATGCCCGAGCATGCACCGATGGACTGGATGATGACGTTCTCGCCCAGTGGATCCTTGCGCTTAAGGGCGTTGGCAAGGCCGACGGCGATGATGGTGATAGGGATGGCGGCTTCGAATACCTGGCCTACCTTGAGGCCGAGATAAGCGGTGGCAGCACTGAAGATGACGGCCATCAACAAACCCCAGACGAGCGACCAGGTGGTCACCTCACGTGGGTTGGCTTTGGCTGGCATCAGCGGCTGGTACTCTTCGCCGGGGCGCAGTTCGCGCATGGCGTTTTCGGGGAGTCCTTTTTTCTGTTCCATAGGGTGTTATTTTGTTTTGTTGTTATTGTTTTGTTATGTTGGAGCCTGAGCTTGGTAAGTTCGGGCGGGGGACGGTGAAGGGTGCATTCTTTCACTTTTTAACTTTTTCACGCTTTAACTGCGGCGAAGTTGCCATAGGCAGGATTCAAAGTCGATGCCGGTGTTGGTGGGGCCGGGGGTCTTGAGTGTTTCGATCAAGGCCTTGCGGACGAAGTGGGAGGCACGCTTGACGCTTTGGGTAAAAGGCACGCCGTTGACGGCATCGGCACCGAGGATGGAGGCGAAGACGTCGCCTGTGCCAGAACGGGTTTGTTCGACGATCATCTGACGCTGGAATTCCATGTCCTGTATCTCGTCGAAAGTGTCAGTCGAAGTCGATGTACCATTGGTCGCTACCACGTTGCCGATGTAGTTCTCGCCCATCTTGATGCCGGTGATCACCAGCTGGCGGGCACCCATAGCCATGAGTTGCTTGGCCATGATGGCGAGTTCGGCGTGCTTCCAGCCGCTCTCCTTGTAAGGGGTGTCGGTGAGGAAACAGGCTTCGGTGAGGTTGGGCGTGATGATGTCGGCATAGGCCAGGAGTTTCTTCATCTCTTCGCACATCTCGCGGGTGTAGGTGGGGTAAATGTGGCCGTTGTCGCCCATCACGGGATCGACCAGGACGATGGTCTCGGGACGACGGAAATCCTTGATGAACTGCTCGACGATGCCGATCTGTTGGGCAGAGCCGAGGAAGCCGGTCATGATGCCGTCAAAGTGCAGGTCGAGTTTCTTCCACTCTTCAATGTAGAGAGGCATCTTGTCAGTAAAGTCTTCGCGAAAGAAGCTGGGGAAGCCCGTGTGATTCGAGAAGATGGCGGTGGGCAAGGGACAGCCCTGCACGCCCAGATGACTCACGATGGGCTGTATGACCGAGATGCTGCATCGGCCATAGCCCGAAATGTCGTTGATGATTGCTATCTTTTTGCTCATAATTTACATCGGATCCACATCGTAATAAAACACGATGCGGGCAAATTCCTGAAGGTTCTGTTGCATATAGCCCTGGATCTGGTTGAGGAGTCGGCGCACCTCGGCAGTCGAGGCTTCGCGCTCCACCTTGAGCAGGATCTGGCGTATATACATATTCTTAATACGCGTGATGCCGGGGCTTTCGGGGCCGAGCACACGTTGTCCAAAGGTGCGGCGCAAGGTGTCGGCATACTGATTGGCCAGGCGGTCGAGGCGGTCTTCGTAACGTCCCTTCATGTAGATCATGATGAGGCGCGTGAAAGGGGGGTAGCCGAAACGCTGGCGGTCGCGCAACTGCGTGTCGGCCATCTGCTGGTAGTCGTGGCTGACCACCTGACGGAGCAGGGGATGACGGACGTCGCTGCATTGGATGAGCACTTCGCCCTCTTGCCCCTCACGTCGTCCGGCACGGCCAGCCACCTGTTCCATGAGTTGGAATGCGCGTTCGTGCGAACGGAAGTCGGGGAAGTTCATCAAGCCGTCGGCGTTGAGAATGCCCACGGTCTGCACCTCGCTGAAGTCGAGACCCTTCGATACCATCTGCGTGCCGATCAGGACATTGGCGCGTTTCTGTTCGAAGTCCTGGATGATGCGCTCGTAGCTGCGACGCGAACTGGTGGTGTCGGTGTCCATGCGCACGGGTTTGGCCATAGGAATGAGGCTCTGCAGCGTCTCTTCGATGCGCTCGGTGCCAAAGCCTTGGCCATCGAGCTTGCGGCATTCGCACAACGGACAACTGGCTGGCCAGGGCATCTGGTAGCCGCAGTAGTGGCACTGGAGGTTGCGGGTACGCTTGTGGTAGGTGAGCGTCACGTCGCAACGGGGGCAACGGGGCGTCCAGCCGCATTGCACACACTCCACCTGTTGGGCATAGCCTCGACGGTTCTGGAAGAGGATCGCCTGCTTGCCAGCCATCAGCGAGTGCTCGAGACGCTGGAGGAGGGCGGAGGTGAAGGGGGCGTTCGCCTTGTTGTTATTTTGTTGATTTGTTGATTTGTTATTTTGTTGACTATTGTCCTCAAAACGGGGGATGAGGGAAATCTTAGGCATCGAGACACCGGCGTGACGCTCGGTGAGATGCACGAGGCCGTATTTGCCGGTGTTGGCCAGGTAGTAGCTCTCAAGACTGGGAGTGGCGCTGCCGAGCAGCACCTTGGCACCGTGGCGCATGGCAAGGACGACGGCCACGTCACGGCCATTGTAGCGCGGGGCGGGGTCTGACTGCTTGTAACTGGGCTCGTGTTCCTCGTCCACGATGATGAGGCCCAGCTGCTGGAAGGGGAGGAAGATGGAGGAGCGGACGCCGACGATGAGCTTGGGAGCGGGGGAAGCGAGGGATCCTGAATGGGACCCGTCGCAGCCGAGCTGCGACGAATGGGACGCTAGGGACGACGAATGGGACGCAGTGGCAATGCTTGTGTCCAGCATCTTCTTCCAAATTTCGACACGCTCGGTGTCGGAGAGCTTGGAGTGATAGACGAGCATCTGCTTGCCAAACACACGGCGGAGGCGGAGGCAGAGCTGGGTGGTGAGGGCAATCTCCGGCACCATGAGCAGGGCTTGGCGACCTTGCGCAATGACCTCCTGGATGAGGTGGGTGTAGATTTCGGTCTTGCCCGACGAGGTGACGCCGTGGAGCAGACACACCTGATGGTCGTGGAAGCTCTGGCAGATCTGACGGAAGGCGACGCGCTGCATCTCGCTGAGGGGATGGGGTGGCTCGACGGCTTGCTCACGGTAGGCATCGGTGCCGGTGTCGAGGCGCGAGACCTCCTCTTCGTAGGTGGTGAGCAGGCCTTTCTTCTGTAGCTCGTTGAAGATCTGCGTGCTGGTGCCGCTGAGTTTGAGCAAGACATCCTTGGGGACGGGATCGGCCTTGCGCTTCTGCAGCACGTGGCTCATGTCGAGCAGCTTCATGAAGAGAGCCTGCTGCTGGGGGGAGCGGCGAAGGGAATCGAAAGCGCGCTCAAGGGGGAGGCCCGTGGGGTCTGCTGCGGGCGTTGGAACGCCTGCAGCAGGAGGAATGGTGGCTGCTGTTGTGGGGGCATTTGCAGGGGCATCCTCAAGGGAGGGCAGCGTGATGAGCACCATAGTGCGCATCTTGGCGCGAAAATCCTCGCGCACCGTGCCCTCTTTGCCCTCCTCAGGCTTGAGCTCGGCAGGGAGGGCGGCCTTCATCACGTCGCCGATGGGACACATGTAGTAGTCGGCGATCCATTGCCACAGGGGAAACTGCGGATGACGGATGATGGGGGCGGAGTCGAGCACCTTGGCGATAGGCTTGATCTCGTAGCCGGTCTCGGGGCGATGGGGAGTGAGTGCCACGATGATGCCCGTGTAGGTGTGACTGCGGCCGAAAGGTGCCATGACGCGCATGCCGACCTGCACCCGGCTCTCCTCGCTCTCGGGGATGAGATAGGTGAACGTCTGGTTCAGGGGAACCGGAAGGACGAGGTCGGCGTAGAGCACTTGTAAATTATTAGTTTAGAGTGGAGAGTTTAGAGCATTACCTCTTTGGAGAAAGGGTGATGAGCGGTATCAGCATCTCTTCGAGCGAGATGCCGCCATGCTGGAAGGTGTCCTTGTAGTACTGGACGTAGTAGTTGTAGTTGTTGGGGTAGGCAAAGAAGTCGTGCACGCCGCAGATGGCGTACTGCGTGCTGAGGTTGAGCACAGGCAGGCCGAACTCCTGCGGACGCTCGATCCAGAAGAGGTTCTTCGACTGCGAGTTGAGGTTCTTGCCCAACTTGTAGCGCAGATTGCTGTTCACATTCTTGTCGCCCACGATCTTGACGGCATTGTCGCATCGGATCGAGCCATGGTCGGTGGTGAGGATCACCTTGTAGCCCATCTCGGCAATGGTGCGGAAGATCTCCATGGTCGAAGAGTGTTCGAGCCACGTCGTGGTCAAGGCGCGGTAGGCAGCCTCGTTGTTGGCCAATTCGCGCACGGTCTTCACCTCGGTGCGGGCATGGCTCAGCATGTCGATGAAGTTCATGACGATGACGTTCAACGGGTAGCGGTTCAATCCCTTCAGCTGGCTGGCCAGGCGCTCGCCAAAGCTGTTCTCGTTCACCTTGTGATATGAGAACTCGTAGTGCTTGCGGAAGCGGTCGAGCTGTGTCTGGATCAATGGCGCCTCGTTGAGGTTCTTGCCCTCCTCCTCGTCCTCATCGACCCACAGGTCGGGGAACATCGAGGCGATCTGATCGGGCATCAAGCCGCTGAAGATGGCGTTGCGCGCATACTGCGTGGCGGTGGGCAGGATGGAGCAATAGACATCCTCCTGACAGGTGAAATACTCGCTCAGGATAGGCTGGATGGCACGCCACTGGTCGAGGCGGAAGTTGTCGATCACGATGAAGAAGAGCTTCTCGCCATTGTCCAATAGCGGGAACACGCGCTGCTTGAACAGCTCAGGGCTCATCATCGGCGTGCCAGGCATCGGTGCACCGCCTTTGCCGACATTGACCAAGTGCGACACCCAGTCGCGGTAGTTCTTCTTGACAAACTTATAGAATGCCGTGTTAGCCTCCTCCTTCTGCATCAGGAGCATCGAACCCAACTGCGGGTCGGCACTGGCCGAGAGTTCCGTCTCCCAATAGACCAGACGCTTATAGACCTCCACCCAATCCTCGAACGTGCGCGCATCGCTGATGGACATGCTGAGGCGGCCGAACTCCTGCTGGTAGCCCGTGGTCTGCTGCTGCTGCGTGATCTCGCGTCCGTGCAGGTGCTTTTTGATGCTCATCAGCATCTGGTTGGGCAATACAGGCTTGATCAGGTAGTCGGCAATCTTTGAGCCAATGGCCTGATCCATGATGTCCTCCTCCTCGCTCTTGGTGATCATCACCACAGGCAGGGCAGGGGCGATCTCCTTGAGTGCGGTGAGCGTCTCAAGGCCGGTGAGGCCGGGCATATTCTCGTCGAGGAACACCAGATCGACGGTGTGGGCGCGGGCATAGTCGAGCGCATCCTGGCCGTTGGTCATGGTCACGACGTCGTATCCTTTCTTCTGGAGGAACATGATATGGGGCTTCAACAAGTCAATCTCGTCATCGGCCCAGAGGATTTGGGGATTCAAGGGAGTGAAAGAGTTAAAGGGTGAAAAAGTTAAAGAGTTTCATCCGATGCGTCGGATTCGCCGTCAGCGGTTTCGGTCGAACCATTCGATGTCTCGAAATCGTCGCCAGAGGTTTCGGTCGAACCATTCGACGTCTCGAAATCGTCGCCAGAGGTTTCGGTCGAGCTATTCGACGTCTCGAAATCGTCGTCAGCCGTCTCGTTCGGGATTTCCGAGGTCTCGGATTCGCCGTCACCGACTTCGCCTTCGCCATACGTGTCACGGATCCATTGGAAGTACTCCTCGAACGTGCGGCCTTGGAGCAGGAGGCGGAAGTTCGGGTCGCTGATGTCGATCTGCGTGATGGTCTCAGGCAGCCAGAAGGTGTCGGAGTTGTCGATGCGGTCGTGGTAACCGATGAGCTCCTGCAGGTTGCTGAAGCCCGAGATGACGAGCACGCTCAGGCCGCTGCCTGTGTCAATGATCTCGAGGTCGAAGTCCTTGACCAGATAGTTCTCGAAGTTGAACTTGGCAATCTCGAACAGCAGGTTGTTCTTCGAAACGGTGGCGTTGAGCGTATCGACCTGATACATAAGTGAGTCAGTCTTGAAGGCCAGCAGCAGGAGGTGTGGCACGTTGTCGTCGTCGAGGAACTGCATCGTCGAGTCGGCCAGCGCCCCTTCGCCGTCGCCACGGAGCGAGGTGCCCCATACCATGCTGCGCGTCGTGGTGCCGAGTTGCAGCTGCCGGCCCTCGCGGTAACCCTTGAGCATCAGGCTGGCCAATGGCGATACGTCGCTCTGCGGATAGGTGGCGGTGAGCGATTCGAGGTTGTCCTTGAACTGTTCGCTCTCGCCGTCCTGCACGTAGCTCAGCGCGTGGAGGAACTGGAACTTAGGCATCAGCTTCGAGAGCGGCCACTTCTCGTGCACGTAGGTGTAGTTGTCGTGTACGGTCTGCGTCTCGCCAGCCAGATAGGCCTCGTAGGTCTGGATGTAGAGCGAGTCCTCGTGTGCCACCATGTAGCGGAGGGTCTCGATGTAGTTCGGGTCGCTCACAGCCACGCCATAGGCACTTTCGGGATAGGTGCTCATCAGCTTGCGTCGCCACAGGTCGGCTTCGGCCAGATACTTGTGCTGCTTGCCGCTGTCGCTGGTGCGCGCGGCCATGTCGCTCATGCGCATATACATTAAATATATGGCATAGTACATGTCCACGCGATGCTCCGACTCGGGGTAACGCTGTTCGAGCTGCACGAAGGTGCGGATGGCGAGCGGGAAGTTCTCGAGCTTCTCGTTGATGATCACGCCCATGTTATACATGCCCTCCTCGATGAGCTGGTTGGCGTTGGCCTTCTGGTCGTCGGTGAACGGAATCTGTGCCAGATAGTATTCGCGCTTGTGCGGATCGCTGGCGGCATCGAGAGCCTCCTGATCGACCTCGGCGGTGGCGGTGCTGTCGGCAGGCTGGGTGCCGTCGTTGGCCAACGACTCGTCGGCACCCTCGGCCGAAGCGTTGTCGGCCAGCTCCGATTCGTCGTCGAACGAGAGCGTCTCGGTCTTGTTCTTGCGACGCCAGTTGTCCTCGGGCTTGCGGCTGCCCCATTTGCGCTGGAACTCGGTCTTACCTGCGCTCACCTGAGCCGGGTTGTAGAAGTACCACGACTTGTCCTGCTGTCCGACGATGGGCTGCTGTGCATCCTGCTGTGCCAGCGGGTCGGTCGATTTCTTGCCTTCGTATTCTGCCATGCGGGCCTCCAGTTCAGCCTTCTTCTCGGCCTCGATGAGCTCCTTGATGATGCGGTCGAGCACCTTGTTGAGCTCCTCCTCGGGCAGTTTGCTCAAATCGAGCAGACTGTCCTGCAGCTGTACGGTTTCGGCATGTGTCTGCAGTTCGTCGAGCACATTACTGAGGCGCGAGATCTGCGCGTAGTTCGGATATTCCTTGTTGATGATGCCCATGGCCGTGCTGTAGGCCTTCTGCGCCTTGACGTAGTCTTCGCGCATGAAGGCAACCTCGCCCAGACGCAGGGCGGCTACCGCCTTGTCCAGTCCGTTGCGCTTGCTCTTTTCGAGGGCGGTCTCCAGCTGAGTGATGGCCTTGGCTGTGTCTCCGCGCATCAACGCCACGTTGCCCAGGCCGTAATAGATCTGGTCCAGATACTCCTCGTTGCGGTATTGCAGACGCATGCCGTTCAGCTTGCGTTCCATCTGGCGCAGGGCGCGGGTGTCGCGGGCCTTGACGTTGGTCGAATCGCTGAATCCGGCACGCTTGGCCATGACGTTGACCTGTGCTATCTTGGCATTGAACTGCGTCTTGTAGTCCTTGCCGCTGTGTCCGAGCTTGCCGTACAGGTCGTAGGCCTTCTGGTAGTCGCCGCGCTCCTCAAGCAGCTGGGCGATGAGGTAGTCGCAACGCAGCTTCTGCGCCTGACTCTGGAAGGCTCCGCGTCCGGCTTGCAGATATTCGACGGCCTGTGCGGCGGTCTCCTTGCGCGACAGCAGGATTTCGGCCTGTGCCAGCGAGAAGGCCTGGCGCATCGAACGGGTCATGTCCCTGTAGGCTTGCAGCTTGCTCAACTGCTGCTGGCTCTGGTATTGCTTGGCAGGAATCACCAGGCCCAGCTCCGTCTCGGCATCGATGCCATAGCCCTGCACGGCATAGATGCGCGCCAGCCAGATGTGGCACTCGGCAATGGTGTAGGGCTTCCACCAGAAGTGGCGTATGATGTAGCCGAATGTGGTGGCTGCCGCGTTGAAGTCGCCCTTCATGAACTGCGCCTTGCCGCTGAGCATCCACACGTTGTGCATGTAGGGATTGTACTCGCCACGCTGCATCCAGAGCTTGTTCTCGGGCGTGTTCTTGCCCTTGTGCTTCGGCTTGTTGGTGATGCTGCGGCGTTGCAGGGCCATCTTGCTCTTCTCGATGGCGCGGTCGAAGTGGCTGTTGGGCGAAGGCTCCTTCTTGCCCACCTGCTGATAGACGGGGTGGAGCCAGATGCGCTGGCTGAACTCCTCGTCGTGCTTCTCCTCCATGGCCTTGAGTCCCTCCTTGTAGGCCTCGTTGCCATTGAAGTAGAGGTTGTAGCGGGTGGTCATTCCTTTGAAGGTGCGGGTCAGCGCCGTATTGCTGTTGCAGGCCGTCATACATACGAGCAACGTCACCGCGAGGCACGCGATGACGATTCTACGGATGCTTGTATGTCGGCGTTTACTGCACAAAGGTCTAATCTGTTTTTTTTGATTTCGTTTGATTTCTTTGATGGAAATATGGCTTTGGACAAAGGAGGATTAGCTTGCTCGAGGTGCAACTCGATCCTCACTATGGTCTTCACCATTGGCTCCCACGCTCTGGAAACGGCGTTCGCGCACCACGAGCAGCACCTCGTCCATCAGCTGTTCGGGCAGGTTGATCTGGCGCAACTGCAACGAGCGTACCCAGCCGGCAACCTCCACTTCCTTCAGTTCGTAGAAGACCTGGGCGAACTCCTCGGCCTCCTCGTCGGTATATTCGTCCGACTCGCGGCCTCGGTATTGGTCGAGTTCCTCGTCGGCATAGTAGATGATCTCCTTCGAGACGGCAGCCAGCAGCGAGTCACGTTCACAGGTGGCATGTTGTCCGCAACATTCCTCGGGAACCTCCTTGGTCACTTCGAGCGGAGAGGTCTCATCGGGACGTGCGGTGCCTTCTTCCACGCGCTTCTGGTAACGCTTGTGGCCGAGGAAACTAAATCCGCCCACGCAGATGAGGAGTGCCACGAGGGCATAAATCAGATATAGCATATTTTACAGTTTTTCTTCTATCACGAACCCGGCTTTCTTCAGGTCCTCCCAGTACGCAGGGTAGCTCTTGCTCACCACGGCAGGATCGTCGATGTCGATGTGTCCCAGCTTCAGCGCCAGGGGTGCAAAGGCCATAGCCATGCGATGATCCTTGTAGGTGGCAATCACGGGCGAGGCATCGGCCGGGCAACGCTCGCCGTCCCAACTCATCACGATGGTGTCGGCCGTGTTCTCGTCGCGCACCACAAAGCCCAGTTTCTTCAGTTCCTGTTCGAGGGCTGCCACACGGTCGGTCTCCTTGATGCGGAGGGTGTGCAGGCCGCTGATGCGGAACTGCTGGTCGAGGGCGCAGCAGGCTGCAATGACCGTCTGTGCCAGATCGGGTTGCGAAGTGAGGTCGAGCTCAAGGCAGTCGGGCCGCTGTGTTATCTGCTGGAAGAAGTCGGCAATGGCGGCATCGCCCTGCAGACTCTCGGCAAACAGACCCTTGAGCCGGATGCTCTGGTCATTGGCCAAAGCCATGATCTGGAACCAGTAGCTCGAAGCACTCCAGTCGCTCTCGATCTGGTAGGTGCGCGTCTGGTAGCGTTGTGGTGCGATGCTGATGACCTGAGCCTCACGATCCCACTCCGAATGGATGCCGAACTCCTCGAGCATGCGCAGGGTCATCACGATGTAAGGCACCGAGGTGACATGACCCGTCAGCTCGAGCTGCAAGCCCTGTGTGAGGGTGGGGGCAATCATCAGCAGGGCCGAGATGTACTGGCTCGACACGCTGCCGTCGATGCTGAGACGCCCGCCCTCGAGCTGTCGGCCATGGATGCGCAACGGTGGACAACCCTCGGCCTCCAGATACTCGATCTGGGCTCCCAGTCGCTGCAGGGCATCGACCAGGAGGGCAATGGGGCGCTTCTTCATGCGCTCCGAGCCGGTCATCACTACCTCGGCACCCTGACGTGAGGCGAAGTAGGCGGTGAGGAAGCGCATCGAGGTGCCAGCCGCACCGATATCGACGAGGCGGGCACCATCGGCGGCAAAGACGTACTTCGATGCGTCGCTGTCGAAAGCAGCCAGCATCACCTGGGTATCGTCGCAGTCGCTGATGTGCTCCAGCTGCCCCTTGCCGCCAGCCAGCGCATTCATGATGAGTGCGCGGTTGGAGAGGCTCTTTGAGGCAGGCAGGTCGATCTCGATGCCTTGGGGCAGATGTTCGGGTGCTATGACTCTGTATTGCATCACTCCGTAATTTGTAATCAGTAATTTGTAATTAGCGAGGCATTACTCTGCCACAATGCGGCAAATATTCACCACCGTCATCATGGCCTTTTCCATCGACTGGACAGGCACGTACTCGTAGCGGCCGTGCATGTTCATGCCGCCGGCGAAGATATTCGGGCAAGGCAGACCCTTGAACGAGAGCTGTGCACCATCTGTGCCGCCACGGATAGGCTGCACCTTAGGAGCCACGCCAGCCTCCATGATGGCACGCTTGGCAATTTCCACGATGCCCTGCTTGCCCTCAGCAGCACGCTTCTGGTCGGCCTCCTGCACCTTCTCGATCATGTTGTAGTACTGATCCTTGAGCACCACCTCGCACGAGCCAGGGTAGGCTGCATTCATGTTTTCGGCCACGCGGAGCATGTTCTCCTTGCGAGCCTCGAAGAGCTCACGGTCATGGTCGCGGATGATGTAGGTAAGGGTTGCCTCCTCTACGCCGCCCTCCATGTGGATGAGGTGGTAGAAGCCCTCGTAGCCCTCGGTGTGCTCGGGGCGCTCCTCCTCGGGCAGCTGCTCGGCAAACTCCATGGCGAGGAGCGAGGCGTTGATCATCTTGTCCTTGGCGGTGCCTGGGTGAACGTTGGCACCCTTGAGGATCACCTTGGCGCTGGCAGCGTTGAAGTTCTCGAACTCCAGCTCGCCCACTTCGCCACCGTCCATGGTGTAGGCAAATTCGCAGCCGAAGAGCTCCACGTTGAACTTATGGGCACCCAGGCCGATCTCCTCGTCAGGGTTGAAGGCGATGCGTACCTTGCCGTGCTTGATCTCCGGATGCTCACGCAGATAGAGCATGGCGGTGATGATTTCGGCGATGCCAGCCTTGTCGTCAGCACCGAGCAGGGTAGTGCCGTCGGTCACGATGAGGTCCTCGCCCACATGGTTGAGCAGCTCGGGGAACTTCTCGGTCTTCATCACGATGCCCTCGGCCTCGTTGAGCACGATGTCCTTGCCGTCATACTTTTCCACGATGCGTGGCTTCACATTCTCGCCGCTCATGTCGGGGGCGGTGTCCATGTGGGCGATGAATCCCACGGTGCTCACCTCTTCCTTGCCCTCCGAGGCTGGCAGGGTGGCATAGAGGTAGCCATTGTCATCAAGCACCACCTCGTCGAAGCCCAAGGCTACGAGTTCGTCGCGCAGCTGCTGTGCGAATACCATCTGGCCGGGTGTGCTTGGGGTTACACCACTCTCTTCATTACTGGTCGTGAAGACCTTGACATAGTTCAAGAAACGATCTACAAGTTCCATATTCTTTTGTTGTTTTGTTACTTTGTTGTTCTATTGTTTCGATGTCTCGATGATCCGAGGCTTCGAGTCCTCGATATTTTATAACGCACGCGTTGGCGATTTATTGCCGAAGCCCCCTGAAAAATCGCCCGGAGGCCCGATTTGGCTCCCCAATCCTTAGGAAAACCTGCCCCGGAGCCGCGCGAAGGCTTCCCAATCGTTAGGAAGCTTGCCGCGCGGTTGCGGCAACGTTTCCCAACCTTTAGGAAAGGTCGCCGCACGGCTGCGGCAACGTTTCCCAACCTTTAGGAAAGCTCGCCGCACGGCTGCGGCAACGTTTCCCAACCTTTAGGAAAGGTCGCCGTGCGGCTGCGGCAACGTTTCCCAACCCTTAGGAAAGCTTGCCGCACGGTCGCGGCAGGTTTCCCAACCCTTGGGGAGGTTTGCCGCAGGTTCGCGGCAGGGTTTCCTTACTTTTGGGGACGATCTTGGCTGTGTTGATGCAAGGTATCAATGCTTGTAGCACAGCCGCTTACGATCCGGTGACGATCTTGTACAGCGTCTTTTCGCCCTTGATCTTAAGGCCGCGCACCTTCTCGATGGCAGCGGCAGCCACTTCGCGACGGATGGCGACGTAGGCACAATGGTCCATCACGTCGATGCGCCCCAGGTCCGAGCCCTGCAAGCCGCCGTTCTTGGTGAAGAATCCCACCACGTCGCCCTTCGAGATCTTCTCCTTCTTGCCGCGGCCGATATAGACGGTCACGTTCGGAGGCAGAAGCTTCCCACTCTTATGCTTGAGCGAGAAGTAGGGCAGACGATCCGAGATGTATTCCGGCATGATCTCGTTGGGACCCAGGATGATGTACGAGGCACCCGTGGCACCGGCACGGGCAGTTCGGCCGTTGCGATGCGTCCAGGCCTCCTCGCTCTGGGGCAGGTGATAGTGGATGATGTGTCCCACCTCGGGAATGTCCAATCCGCGTGAAGCCAGGTCGGTGCTCACCAGCAGCGTGATGCTGCGGCCACGGAAGCGGATCAGGGCCTTGTCGCGGTATTCCTGATCGAGGCCACCATGATACAAGGCGCTCTCGATGCCCTGCTCCTGCAGGTAATGGGCAATGCGCTCGGCCGCCTCGCGATAGTTGGCGAAGACGATGGCGGTGGCAGGCGTGCCCTCCCCATCGGCGGGCAGGGCCAGCAGCAGCTCCTTCAGCGTCTCCAGCTTGTCAGGCACAGGCGACTTCACCTGATAGGCCTTCAAGCCCTCCTGCACGTCGTATTTGTTGCTGCTTTCTTTGTCTTCAACGCTATTATTTGCTATTTGACATTTATTGTTTACGACCTGCTGGTAGTTGCTCATCCCTGTCCAGGGCGCAATCGGCACCGCATGCGTGGCCGAGGTGAGGATGCGCTGCTTCAATCCAGCGAGCTGGTCGATGATGAAGTGCATCTCCTCCTCGAAGCCCAGCTCCAGCGACTTGTCGAACTCATCGACCACCAGTCGTTCGATCTGTGCCGGTGGGAAACTGCCGCGCTCTATGTGGTCCTTCAGTCGGCCGGGCGTGCCCACGATGAGGCAACGCTGCATCCGCGATTCCGCGTCGATGAGGCTCTGCAGCTGGTCCTGCTCGATGCGCAGGTCATGGCCACCGTAGCATGCCACGCAGCGGATGCCGGTGTGCATGCGTTGCCACACGTCGCGGATCTGCTGTGCCAGTTCACGCGATGGGGCAATCACCAGCGCCGAACCCTCCTGAGCCGCTACGGGCAGCAGGAAGGCCACCGTCTTGCCGCTGCCGGTGGGGGAGAGGAGCAGCACGTCGCCGCCCTGGCTGGCGGTGGCGAGCATCTCCTCCTGCATCGGGTTCAGTTGCTCGAAGCCGAGGCCTTCAACGGCTTTTTGCTTAATGGTTTCAATATTCTGCTTTGTCATTTTTTTATTATTTTGCGCGCAAAGATACAGATTTTTGTCCAATTTTCAAACAATATTGTCCAAAAAGTGCCTGTTTCTTGCCAATAATTTTGTTATGTTGAAATTATTGCCTATCTTTGCAACCAAATTAAGTATTTCTTATGGGTTTCCGCCAACAATTATATAATATTATTGAGCCGGCAGGTCGCATGAATGGTGACGGGAAACTGTCGGCCTTGTTTGACAACTTCATGATGCTGATGATTGGTTTCGGCATCGTACCCTTGCTGTTCCGTCAGTCATATCGTGTGCTCGACGTTCTGGACACGGTTTCCTGCGCCGTCTTCGTGCTCGACTACTTCATGCGTTGGTGTACGGCCGACTTGCATCTGCCCAATATCAAGCGTCGCTGGCTGCGCTTCGTGGTCTATCCGTTCACGCCGATGGCCATCTTTGACCTCCTGTCCATCCTCCCTTCGCTGAACCTGATCAGCAGCGCCTTCAAGATGCTGCGTCTGATGCGTCTGCTCAAGCTGTTGCGTCTCATCCGCTTCATCCGTTACTACAAGCCGCTTCGCATAATGGGCAACGTGATGCGCCGTGAACGTGAGACGCTGCTCACGGTCATGTTGTTTGCCGGGTTCTACATCTTCGTCACGGCTCTGCTGATGTACAATGTGGAGGAGCCTGACGACAATCACATGTTCGACTCCTTCTTCGATGCCATCTATTGGGCCACCTGTACGCTCACCACGGTGGGCTATGGCGACATTTTCCCCACCACCACCCTGGGGCGTGTCGTCTCGATGGTTTCGGCCATCATGGGCGTGGCTATCATTGCGTTGCCTTCGGGCATCATCACGGCGGGCTACCTCGATGAGTTGCGTCGCGACCGTGAGATGAAGAGGATGCGTCGCGAGGCAAAGATCCGTGACCTCGGCGTGGACATCTATGCCGAGCATGACGATGCTCCGATGGATGATGACGAGGACATCACGGAGTACGATGACGACGTACGCAATTCCGTCATTTAGCAATCTGCAACCGCTATTCTAGCACAAAAATGCAGTTTTTTCGCTCATTTCTGCTTTTTTTGCCACATTCCTATCATTATTTCGAATTATTTTTTTATCTTTGCACCCTGATGAAACGTGCATTGGTTATGTTCTGCCTCGCTTTGATAGCCGTGAGCTTGGGATTTGCCGAGAATCTCAAGGAGGTGATTGCGCAGTATCACCCTGATATGTCCAAGGGGCTCATCTACGTCAGCAAGGTCGATATGACGCTGACGCTTGCCGACAGCAGCGGCTCGGTGGTCAAGGTCTATCCCATGGCGTGCGGCAGGAATATCGGACCCAAGCGCGTGAAGGGCGACCTGAAGACACCCGAGGGTGTATTCTCCCTGCAGCAGATTCAGGATGCTTCGTCGTGGGGACATAACTTCAACGACGGCAAGGGCTACATCCAGCATGCATACGGCCCATGGTTCCTGCGCTTGCTGACGCCGGGTTTCGGCGGCATCGGCATTCATGGCACCCATGCGCCCGAGAGCATCGGAACGCGTGCCACCGAGGGCTGCATCCGTCTGGAGAACAGCAACGTCGCTGACCTCCACGACCGTGTGACGCTGGGCATGACGGTCATCATCGGCCATGAGCCCGAGGGCAGTGTGGAGACGGTGGTGCCGCTTCCATCGCGCCAGGGCAGTCAGGGTGCGCAGGGTGCTAATGTGCCGGATTCGGTCATTCATTATGTGCGCCCCGCCTGGAACTGGCCACCGCTCGATGAGCAGCGTGTAGCCACCCCTGTCGGCGAGGCATCAACGTCAGACAAACAATAGTTTCTGAATTTCGAAAAAAATAGTATTTACATTATAATATTTTATGGTTATGAAAAGAGACAATCTCCTTTTTGATCTGATCAGCGAAGAGCGTCAGCGCCAGATGAAGGGCATCGAGCTTATCGCTTCAGAGAACATCGTCAGCGACCAGGTCCTCGAGGCCATGGGCTCAGTGCTCACCAACAAGTATGCCGAGGGCTATCCAGGCAAGCGTTACTATGGCGGCTGCCAGGTAGTCGATAAGGTGGAGCAGCTGGCCATCGATCGTCTGAAGGAGATCTTCGGTGCCTGCTGGGCCAACGTGCAGCCACACTCTGGTGCGCAGGCCAACGAGGCTGTGCTCGCTGCTGTGCTCAACCCAGGCGACACCTTCATGGGCCTCAACCTCGCTCATGGCGGTCACCTCAGCCATGGTTCGGCCGTTAACTCATCGGGCCTTCTCTACCATCCGGTTGCCTACAACCTCAACGAGGAGACCGGTCGCGTGGATTACGACCAGATGGAGCAGCTCGCCCTTGAGAACAAGCCAAAGCTCATCATCGGCGGTGGCTCGGCCTACAGCCGCGAGTGGGATTACAAGCGTATGCGTGAGATCGCTGACAAGGTTGGTGCTATCCTCATGATCGATATGGCTCACCCTGCCGGCCTCATCGCTGCAGGTTTGCTCGAGAACCCTGTGAAGTACGCCCACATCGTCACCACCACCACCCACAAGTCACTTCGTGGCCCACGTGGCGGCGCCATCATGATCGGCGTTGACTTCCCTAATCCTAAGGGACTCAAGACTCCTAAGGGCGAGGTGAAGATGATGTCTGCTGCCCTCGACAGCTCGGTATTCCCAGGCACCCAGGGCGGTCCACTCGAGCACGTCATCGCTGCCAAGGCTGTCGCTTTCGGCGAGATCCTGCAGCCAGAGTTCAAGGAGTACGCTCTCCAGGTGAAGAAGAACGCAGCCGTGCTCGCTGAGGAACTTACCAAGCGTGGCTTCAAGATCATTTCGGGCGGTACCGACAACCACTCTATGCTCGTTGACCTCCGCACCAAGTACCCTGAGCTCACCGGTAAGGTGGCTGAAAAGGCACTCGTGGCTGCTGACATCACCGCCAACAAGAACATGGTTCCATTCGACTCACGTTCAGCTTTCCAGACCTCAGGCATCCGTCTCGGCACTCCTGCCATCACCACCCGTGGTGCCAAGGAGGATCTCATGATCCAGATCGCCGCCTGGATCGAGGAGGTGCTCAACGCTCCAGAGGACGAGGCAGTAATCGCTAAGGTTCGTGCTGAGGTGAACGCCAAGATGGCTGACTACCCACTCTTCGCATATTGATCGGCGAAACCACCAACACTCAAAATATCAGATGAAACTGAATCATTTCTTAATGGCTGTAGGCATGGCATTGACCATGTCTGCAGCTATGTGTTCTTGTCAGGGCAATGCCGCTGCTGACACCAACGCAAACGAAAACTCTCAGATTATGACCTATCAGGAAATCGTAACCAACCGCTTCTCTTGCAAGCGTTTCGACGCCAAGCGTCAGCTCAGCAAGGAGCAGCTCGACGCCATCCTCGAAGCCGGACGTGTGGCACCTACCGCCAAGAACCTCCAGGAGCAGCGCGTCTATGTTTGCCAGTCGGCCGAGGTGCTTGCCAAGCTCGACAGCATCACCCCTTGCCGCTATGATGCGCCTACCTGCCTCGTCGTGGCTTACGACAAGAACAACGTCTTCACCTATCCCGGCGAAAAGCGTAACTCAGGCATTGAGGACGCCACCATCGTTGCCACCCACATGCTCCTCGCTGCCGAGAGTGTGGGCGTCAACAGCTGCTGGATCAATTTCTTCGATCCTGACCAGCTCGCCGCCACCCTCGCCCTGCCTGAGAACGAAGAGGTGCTCATGATCCTCGACCTCGGCTTTGCCGTCGAAGGCGTCGGTCCTATGCAGAACCACTTCAGCCGCAAGGAGCTCTCCGAGACCGTCACCTACCTCTAATCCGTCGTATTTTGATCCGATAGGGGAGTAGTTCCTGTCATTTCGTCGGATAAACACGGTATTTCGTACATTTTGACTCCAGAAATTTGGTGCAAAGAGGCTTTTTCGCTATCTTTGCACCATAATTTTTATCCACACTCCTCCGATGCCCAAGTTCTTCACGATATCCAACGCCAAGGAACTCTATCGCCTCCCTGTTGACAGCATAATCTATGTCTCGGGGGATGGCGACTATTCCGATATCATGATGGCCGATGGCAAGCCTCGCACCGTCACCTGCCAGTTGGGACACATCGAGGAGATGCTGACAAGGCAGCTGGGCACAGAGGGGCGAAATCTGGTGCGTATCGGCAAGAGCATCATCATCAACCTCGACTACCTTGTCTTCATCAACCCGTCACGCAAGCAACTCGTTCTGGGCGATTGTCGAGGCATGGAGTTCACCCTTTCGGCATCGAAGGAGGCCCTCTCCAACCTGAAGGACTATTTCGACCGGACAAATAATTAATATCGAGAGTTATGATTGAATTGAAAGATAACGAAATCCGTTTCATCGGCGACGAGAAGTCCTACGATGGCACGATTCCCACTCCACCCGAGGAGAAGCGGCAGGAGCAGCGGTTCAGCCCGCCTCCTCCCGATTATCATTCCTCAGGTGGGATCGGATGGAGTCGCATTTTGCGACTGCTCCTCCTGATTATTGTTTTGATTGCCGCCTTCCTCACATATCGCTTATGCGTTGCAGAGCCCGACGAAGGTACATTAAGCTCCATTGTTTTGAGCGAAGAGCCCAGCCTTACTATACCGGAAGACATCATTGAAGGACAATTCGAACCAGTGGCACAGACGACTGATGCCTCACTTATTGACCAGGCCCTGCTGCTCGATGCCGATGCATCGCAGCAGGCCGCCTGTGTCGTTCGTGAGATCGAAGTCAACGGCATTCCATTCCGTGTGCTGCTACCCATGGGCGCCGTGCCCGAATTGCATATCGGTCCATTGAACCAGCGCGACACCACCATCATCCTCGCCCTCCAGGCAGCCGACATTCGCAAGGACAATGGTCAGATCGTTGGTGCATGCGTGCATCATGGCAATCCCGTATCTAAAGGACTTGCCAAGAAAGGTTTCGTTGCTATCATCGACGGGCAGATCACAATTGGTGTTTCCGACTCCAGCCCCTATTATGAGCGTGCCGTGCAGACCGAAGGCGATTTCTTCCGTCAATATCCCCTTGTCGATCAAGGCCAGATAGTCGAGAACAACCCCAAGAACCTCTCCATCCGTCGTGGCATCTGCCAGCGTCAGGACGAGACCTTCGTCATCGAATCCCTCGTCCCCATCTCCTTCCATGACTTCTCGCAAGCCCTCGTCGATATGCAAGTCCGCGATGCCGTCTATCTCGTTGGCAGCCAATATGCCTGCGGTCTCATGCGCGATGCCTCCCACAAGCTCACCACATGGGGGGAACATAGGTATGCGAATAGAAAAAATATCAGTTATCTGGTGTGGCGCAATAAATCGTAGAGCCAAAGAGGCCAGAAATAATGCAAAATACCCTTTTATTAGGCTTTGTGCGACATAAATCACTACATTTATTTGTTTCTTTCGCAAATAATGCCTATCTTTGCCGCATCTTTCTAACATGCGCAGCTATCGGTCATGAAAAGATTCAACATCACGGGCACATGTCGCCCTAATGAGCACTATATGGTGGACATCACCGAGCGTCTGGAGATTATCAGTAAGATGATCGCCAAGGGTGACTATTTCTGTATCAATCGAGGCCGTCAGTATGGCAAGACCACGACGCTTGAAGCATTGGCCAAATATCTTGCTCCTGATTATACAGTCTTTAAGCTTAGCTTTGAAGGTGCCTCTGATGAATCTTTTGAGAGCCTGCCAACTGCCTGTGCCTACTTCCTCCAGTCCATGCTTTTCAACACAAGGATGGGACTGACGGCTTTGGATGATGCCGCAGTTCAAATTCTTGAGAAAGCTATTGATGGTAAGGATAGTATCGGAGATATGCAATTCGCCTATACCATCCCCATGCTGTGCAAGGCCAACAGCAAGCCGATTGTGATTTTGATAGATGAGGTAGATCAGGCTGGTAATTATGAATCATTCCTGAAGTTCCTGGGAGTCCTTCGAAAAATGTTCCTCAACCGAAGCGAACTGCCAACCTTTCAGTCCGTCATACTTGCAGGCGTCTATGATGTCAAGAACCTCAAATTAAAGATCCGAACAGAAGAACAGCATCAATACAACTCACCTTGGAATATAGCTGTGCCTTTTGATGTCGATATGTCTTTGCCAGTTGATGGCATCGCAGGTATGCTTGCCGAATACACATCCGACCACAGCCTGAATTTCGACGAAAAAGCAGT
The DNA here is from genome assembly GCA_045628525.1 of Bacteroidales bacterium. Lineage (GTDB taxonomy): Bacteria > Bacteroidota > Bacteroidia > Bacteroidales > UBA3663 > Liminaster. Next base: position 20,884 of record JAZQPJ010000011.1, on the reverse strand, counting down.
AGCGCAGCTGATTTATGACTACACGTCTGGTTATCCATTCCTTGTAAGCCGCATCTGCATGATTATCGATGAAGAACACTTGACATGGAACAAGGAAGGAGTGCAGAAGGCTGTGAATGCGATCCTAATGGAGCGCAACACCTTATTTGATAATATGGTGAAGAAACTGGATGACTATAAGGAACTCAAGGATACGTTAAGGAGAATCCTTTTCAACGGAGCCCAGGAAATGTTTAATCCTGATGAGAAATATATCCAGATTGCAGCAATGTTCAACTTTATTGCCAATAAGGATGGTCATGTTGCCATTGCATGCCGAATCATGGAAACCCGTCTTTACAATTATTTCATTTCCGAAGATAAGGCAAGCAGAATGTTCCTGCAAGGAGTGGCGGACAAGTCTCAGTTCATTGTAAACGGAATCATCGACATGCCGCATTTGTTGGAGCGATTCGTCGGTCACATGAATAAGACATTCGATATGGATAAGAATCATAAGTTCCTCGAGGACAATGGTCGAAAGATCTTCCTTACCTACCTTCGCCCCATCATCAATGGCATTGGTAGTTACCATATCGAGGAGCAGACACGCGACATGGATCGTATGGATGTGGTCATCGATTACCTTGGCAAGCAGTATGTCATCGAACTCAAGATCTGGCGAGGCAATGCCTATAATGAGCGTGGCGAAGAGCAGTTGCGACGTTATCTGGAGTACTTCAATCTCCAGCAAGGTTACTTAATCAGCTTCTGTTTCAACCAAAAGAAAACCTCTGGTCTGTTGCCACCCGTCGTCATCGGAGGTCGTACGCTGATTGAGGCGATCGTATAAACAACTAGGCTCGCTTATTTCGTACACCATCCCCCACATTTCATACATTATTATATATAAGGTTTGCACAAGTAGAAAATAATCACTACTTTTGCAAACCTTTTTTCAATAAATATGGTCATAAATAATACTTATTATATGTTTTACAACATAAACTATAAAAAATCTGGCTGATATTTGGCCAACGTATTGATAAATTGTGTAAATTTGCAGCGGAGTTATAAAACTTATTATTGAGATAGAGAGAATATAAAACATGGAAAATGGGAAACACATAAAGGTATTGACTCTTCAGTTTGATGTTCCAATCTCTGCTTGGGAGGTAGAGCTGTTCCGAGGTGCAGTACTCAAATGTATTGGCAAGGAGGTCGATATACTTTTCCACAATCATACCGATGGTGATGGCTTTCGCTATTCCTACCCCCTCATTCAGTACAAGCGCTTCAAAGGAAAGGCAGCTATTGTATGCGTTCAGGAGGGAGTAGATAGCATAGGGCAGTTCCTGATGGCTCAAACCCCAGAGTTCACGTTAGCAGATCGAACTGTTAAACTCGAAATGCAGAGCATTAAGCCACAGGAAATATTGATGCAGACATGGCAGAGCACTTTCCCCTATCGTCTGGCACACTGGTTACCGCTCAATGGCGAGAACTACAAACGCTATCAGGCCACCGAATCTCTCACTGAACGCATCTCGTTACTCGAAGGCATCCTGCAAGGAAATCTTCTCTCCATGTGCAAAGGTTTAGGTATCTATATCTCTGAACAGCTCACCGTGAACATCACCCGTCTTTCCGATCCCCGTCTGATACGAGTCAAAGGCATCCGAGCCATGTCCTTCGACGTCGAGTTCCGCACCAATCTCACAATCCCCGATGGGTTGGGCGTAGGAAAGAATGCAAGCATCGGGTTTGGCACAATAACAGCAAAGCTACCAAAAGGAAATAACGAAAATTATTAACAATCCATACAGACATGAAACAATATTTATATGGCGCAGCCGTACAAGGCATCCAGCAGTTCATCTTCAAGACTAATGAGCTGAAGGATATCATCGAGGCAAGCGATATGGTCAAGGCCATCTGTACGACAAAGTTCGAGGAACTATTGAAAGCCAAAGGGCTTCAACTGGACGACAAGGGCAATGCCGTAATCAGCGCAGCCGGTAATATCAAGTATATCTTCAAGGATAAAGAGACTTGCGAATATGTCGTCAGGAATTTTCCGCGTAAAGTGCTTGAGTTTGCACCTGGCATAACTATCAGTCAAGCTGTCGTCGCCTATGAAGACGATAAGGTATCCTGGATTGAGATTATCAATAAGCTGGAATCCCGCCTACACACACAGCGCAATAAGCCTATGGCATCGCAGACGTTAGGACTGATGGGTATTAATCGCAAGAAGGGTACCAATCTACCGAATCTACAAGCAGTTGATACGTCTGCCATAAAGACCTCTAATGAGGATACAGGGAAAAGCCGAAACAGCAGCCTTTGCGAGGATGCTTTCGGAAAGAAGGCTGATGGCTCACCTTGGCAATCCACCTTCAATACCGATCGAATGAATGAGAAAAACGACTGGATCGCAGTCATTCATGCCGATGGCAATGGACTGGGACGAGTGGTACAGAGCATTGGAGGTAATCGAGAGGAATTCAAGAGGTTTTCTCAGCAGCTCGACAAGGATACCAAAGCTGCCGCTCAACAGGCATTTGCCAGCATCCTCGAAGATTACAAGTCCGAAAACTGGAAGGAAGTGCCTATTCGTCCTATCGTGCTTGGCGGCGATGACTTCTCTGTCATCTGCCGAGCAGATCTTGCGGTGAACTATGTAGAGTATTTCATCCATGCGTTTGAGGAACTGAGCAAGAAAAACGTGAAGGGAGGTCTTACGGCATGTGCCGGCATTGCCTTTATCAAGTCCTCTTTCCCCTTCTATTATGCATACGAGTTGGCAGAGTCCTTATGTTCAGCTGCCAAGAAGGACACCAAGGAGAGATATGGCGAGAATGCGGCTCCATCGTGCGTGATGTTCCATAAGGTACAGGATAGCTTTGTAACATCTTATTCAGATATTGAACTCCGCGAACTGCATCCCAACGAGAAAGTCTCCTACAAGTTCGGCCCATACTATGTGAATGAGCAATCCGGTCGATGGTCCATCGATACCTTAATTCATAAGGTTCAGACTCTGGATGAGAGTGGCAAGGAGGGCAATGCCATCAAGTCACGACTTCGCAATTGGATGACCTTGCTTCATGATAATCCAGAAATGGCCAAACAGGATCTGGATCGAATCAAGGCGATTTGCAAGGACGAGAAGCTGCTGCAACTGCTCAATGAGGTCACGACCCCAGTCGAAGGAAAGATTCCTGTCTATGACATCCTTGCGTTGCATACTCTAAAAAATCAAGTTACCAAAAACAAGACACGATGAAAATACATTATACCATACAGCTGCATAGTTATTGGCACTGCGGAAGTGGTCTGGCTGCAGGCTCTGATGTCGATCTGCTGGTCATCAAAGATGCAGACGGACTGCCATACATCCCTGGCAAGACCGTCAAGGGTCTGGTTCGCGAGGCTGTCGATGAGTTGTTGACCCTGTCCGGATACAAAGAATGGCCCGAGGGTTATCAAGAAGCATTCGGCTACTTCGATGACAAGGATGACAAGCGAAAGAGTGACTCCTTCTTTGGCAATGCGACCCTCAATGCGAGCGATGCCGAAGAGATTAAGAGAAACAGTCTGCAGAAGTACCTGTTTGCCTCTGTCGCAAGTACAGCCATCGAGAAGGAAGGAGTTGCCCAAAAGCATAGTCTGCGCAAGATGCAGGTGACTTTGCCTTGTGCGTTAGAGGGAACAATAGAGAATGTACCGGAAGCGATGCATGAGACCATCGTCAAGGCATTTGGCATGATTAAGAACTTAGGTACAGGCCGCACCCGTGGCTTGGGCCGTTGCACATGGAAGGAGATACAGTAATGAAAGAACTACACTTTGAGGTCACACTGAAGACCGATATCATCCTCAATCAGAAGGCTGCCAGCGAAGGTCCGAACGAAACCCTCGACTTCATCCCTGGCAATAACTTCCTGGGCATTGTCGCTGGCGCACTCTACGCTAAGGTGTCACCTGCCGAGGCCATGGATCTGTTCCATAATGGCATGGTACGTTTTGGCGATGCCCATCTGGCATCCGCTTCTGGCGCACGAAGCCTGAAAGTTCCGGCAGCGATGTATTATCCCAAGAAAAGTTCTCCCGACCAGGAGGCATACATCTTCCATTGTACCCCAGACGCTATTCGACGAGAGAAGCAGCTCAAGCAGTGCCGCAATGGTTTCTATGATTTTACCTCAAATGATCAGGTGGCAATCCCTTGTGACATACGCACCAATTTCGCCATCAAGTCTGCTCATGACCGCGATCATCGAACCTCAAAAGATGAAAAGATGTTTGGCTACGAGTCGCTTCAGGCAGGAGCAAAACTACTCTTTACGGTAGAGGCAGATAAGGAAAACCTGTGCGACAAGATCATTCAAGCCCTGACCGATGAGAAGACTGCTAAGCGTGTTGGACGATCAAGGACTGCACAGTATGGTCTAGTCGAGATCAAGTATCTGGAGAATGGACCATATCCAGAGGCTTTTTCCCAGTCTGGAACAGGCACAGTCACAGTCTATGCTGATTCTCGTCTTATATTCATCGATGAGGAAACTGGATTGCCAACATTCCAGCCCAATGTAGAGCAATTAGGTCTTGCGAGCGGAACAATCAGCTGGGAGAAGTCTCAGATCCGCACCTTCCAGTACACCCCATGGAACTTCAAGCGCCAATGCTTTGACGCCGATCGCTGTGGCATAGAGAAAGGCAGTATCATTGTTGTAGAGAATGTCATTGACTGTCCCAATGAATCGCAGTATATTGGCAGCTTTAGAAACGAAGGATTTGGTAAAGTAATCTACAATCCGGGGTTCCTGACCGTTTCTGGCGATGATGGCAAGACTGCGTGGACTTTGCAGAGCTGCAAGAAAGAGGAGCGCACTGTTCCGTCTAATGAGATCCTCTCACCTCGTCAAACAGACTCTCCACTCCTCGCCAATTTGAAGCGGCAACACAATGAGACGATAGAAGACCTCGCGATCTTTGAGATGGTCAATGGCTGGGTGGCAAAGCATGAAAGTCTTTTCAAAGGAAAGGCTTTCGCCTCACAATGGGGAACTATCCGCAGCATTGCCACCCGTCGCCTGATGAAGGGTGGTGCCACCGAAGGCTACGATACTCTTTATGCCGAACTTTTCCACAAGGAGGAGAATAAAGAACGCTGCGGTTACCTCATGCATGGTGTCGCAGAACAGAGCTGGGAGGAACGAGGCAGAAGGAAAGCCTTTCAGTCTTTCGTAGAGAATCAATTAGGCAATCTTTCTGAAGAGAAGATTTGTCAGGCCGTCATTAACCTTGCCGCAGAAATGGCTAAAAAGTGTAAGAATAATGAATAAGTTAGATCAAAGCAAATATACACATCGATCTTTGGCTCGTCTGGTCATCGAGGCGAAGACTCCGATGTCAATAGGATCTGGGCAGAAGGATATCATCTCAGATTCGCTCGTCATGCTCGATGTCAATGGGTTGCCTTACATTCCTGGCACCAGCATCGCCGGTGTAGTCCGTTCGATGGTAGGACCTGTTACAGATGACGAAGAGACCTATTTCGGCTATCAGTTATCTGAGAGGAAGAAGAAGGAACTTGGTCTTTCAAGCACCTCTCACGGTTCCGAGATTATCTTCAGTGAAGCCCGCATTCTCAATTCCCGAGGTAAGGTGATGGATGGCATAGCCAGTCCTTCTGAACTCGAAGATCCCCTCTTGTCCGAGTATAGCCGCTTGCTCCCAGTACGGCAGCATGTGTGCATCAATGACAAGGGAACGGCCAAGGATGGCGGAAAGTTCGATCAGCAGGTCATCTATGCAGGTACCAGATTCTGTTTCGAGATAGAACTTCTTTCGGATGGCAGTCATGAGAAAGATTTTGTCGATGTGCTCAATGCCATCAATCATAAGTCATTCCGAATTGGTGGCGGTGTGCACAACGGGTTGGGACAGATTGTGGTGGTGAACCTGCAAACGGCGACCCTGGATCTTCGCACGGCAGAAGACCGAGAGAAATACCTGTCAAAGTCCTCTTGTCTCGCTGGGGAATGGTCTCACTGGGACAATAAGATTGATGCCAGCACCTATTATGATGAAAAGCATGACACCTACGAGCTTAGTCTTGTCGCCGAAGATTTTCTGCTCTTTGGTTCTGGCTTCGGTGATGCCAAAGGTGATGCCGATATGACGACAGTCAAGGCATCCCGAGTTGCCTGGACCAATGGCATTGGAGTACTGCAAAAAGATCTGTTGCTTATCCCAGCAACCTCCATCAAGGGTGCATTGCGTCATCGTGTTGCCTATCATCATAACCGTTTGTTGGGGCGATATGTCGACGGAGATCCCAGCAATGCACCTAAGGATGCCGATAATGATGAGGCTGTACGAGCTCTCTTCGGTTATCTGGATCAGGAGAGCAAGAAACTGGTGGCAGGCAAGGTGTTGATGTCAGACATTATCGAGACTTCAGCTACGCCAAAACTTCTCAATCACGTCAGCATTGATCGTTTCACAGGAGGTACTATTGATGGAGCCTTATTCACCGAACAGGTCGATTATGCTGCTGACCGACCATTCAAGATGGAGATTCTGGTTGATAGTTCAGCCTTCAGCGGAGAAAAGATTCGCGAGGCATTTGAGAAGGCGCTAGACGACCTCTGCCATGGTATGCTGCCCTTGGGAGGTGGCGTGAACCGTGGTCATGGCACATTTTCTGGAACATTCAAAATAACGAACAAGCAATGAAAGTCAATAATATAGAATCAGGCAAGTATCAAGGCTACTATTGGAAAAGCGATGCCAGCGAGCCTATTATGCTCGATGGCGCATCTTTTACCGAAAGTCTTGACCCGATGCAGAATCCCTTCATCATTGAGGGACAGTTATACGATACTGACCGAAGCAAATCTTATAGCATCCGCTATGTCGATGGCCAGTATATCATCCTTCGCTGGGATTTGAAGAGCGATCTACAAGGTGAGGATTTCGACTACACCGAAAAGGAAGCAGCCCCCCACCGCATGGATTCAGGTAAGCTCCTCTTCCGTCAATACTGGAAGGCAGAGTCAGACGCTTTGTGTGAAGGCATGAAGGTACTCACCCCTCATGCCCTGGTATTTGTTGGATTTAAGTCAAGAAAGGAGAACGAACAATGATTAAAGCTCCATTTAATTTCGTACCACTGGCCGATAAGGTTTATTTCCCTGATTGGGCCGATAAGATTTCTCAGGACATGCCATTCTCTGACGGTATGGATGGATATCTTGAAATCCAGCTTACAGCCCAGACCCCTGTGTTTGTCCGCAATGGACATAGTAAGTCTGACGGAGAGAATAAATCAGGAGACTATAAGTCTGCTGCAGTAATGCCAGATGGACGATTCTATCTTCCTGCAACGGCTGTAAAAGGTGAAATCCGTAATATTCTTGAGATACTGAGCTTTGGAAAAATGCGCGTCGATGACAAAGCGATGTTTGCCCAAAGAGAGTGGGACAACACCGATCTTTATACGATTAAGAATCCGATGGTTCAGCAATCACTTTGTTGCGGCTGGTTGATTCGACGGGGAGATGACTATTGTATTCGTAAAAGCAAAGATAGGCCCTATCGTATTAACCACAAACGACTTGATGAATGCTTAAAGACCGATATCTTCCGCACTCACTTTTCAAAAGACAAAGGCATAGATTTGAATAAAGAACAAAAGATCGGTGAAAAAAAGTATGATCCTAAAACAACAATTTACAAGTATAAACTGCTTGAGGAAGCAAACATTGACCGCAAAACGCTTGCCCAGTTCCGCTTCTCTCAAGATCCAGATTTCGCTGTTAAATATCAGGAGAATCGCGTATGCTTGGATATGTCGGGAGAAATATCTGGCACAATTGTTTTGACAGGTCAACCCGATAAGGCCAATTGGCGCGAGAGTGAAGGCAATGAACGACAGAGGGGGGATGGAAAGTTCTATGAATTTGTATTCTGCAATGAAATAGATTATGAGATTTCGTTGTCTAAAGATGAGTTTGACCATTTCAAGTTCATTTATCAGGATTCCGATGATTGGGCATATTGCAAGGAACTGCTGGATGGAGAAGGGATCCCCGTATTCTTCAGGTTACAAGGCAAAAAAATAAAGGATTTCGGCCTTGCATTCCTGTATAAAATACCATACGAGCATTCTCCTTATGACCTTGAGGCAAGTGGCAGAAGATACCAAAATCACTCCCACGATGATGCAGATCTCGCAGATTGTATCTTTGGATTCGCAAGAAAACAGAGTGCAATGAAAGGTCGTGTGCACTTCTCTAATTTTATCAGTGAGAATGCAGAGCAAGACCGCGATTATACGCTTGTCCTTAATTCTCCCAAGGCCTCTTATTATCCTATATATATACAACAGGATGGCCGTAATGGAGTTACGAACAGATACATGACCTATAATGACGGCCGATTGGCAGGTTGGAAAAGGTATCATGTCCGTAATCTGACATGGGAGAAAAAGACAGGAGATCCCAAATTGGATACAACAATCTATCCTTTGAAGGCAGGAAGTATCTTCAAGGGGCGTGTATATTTCCACAATCTTAAGCCCGTAGAACTTGGCGCATTGATTTCTGCCATCACTTTTCATGGCGATTCAGACCATTGTTATCATCAGATTGGTCAGGCAAAACCTTATGGGTTCGGCAAATTGTCTGTTCAACTGACGAAAACGGTTATTGATCGAGAACCTGCTGGATTTAAGAAGGATTCCTATGCCTATTTCCTTGGACTTTTCGAACAGCAGATGAATACCATTCAAAATTCATGGTGCAGCTCTGGTCCTATTGCTCAATTAATTACTATCTCTCGTCAGGAAGTGACCATGAATGATGTGTTTGATTATATGACCTTAAATATGGAAGGACAGAATGATTTCACTGATGCAAAACAGGAGAAATTATTCTTGAAGGCCTATTCTCAGCTCTGCAACCAGACATATTATGCTCCTTCTTATGCAGATAAGATTAAGGATCTAAGTGCGTTGAAACAAAGAGTGCACGCTATTAGAGAAAAGAAGGATCTTATAAGAAAACAAGTCGAAGCCAAGGAAATCCAGACGGCAAACGAGTTGCTAAATCCATTGCGTTCTGTCGTTGAGTCATTAAGGATTGATCCAGACTACCTCGAATATCAAGAAGAAGTCGATCCTATGATTAATGGAGAGAGAGCGATTGACATAGAAGGACTTGTTCCAACTTCTAAAGGCTCAAAAAACGATCGAGGCCCTATCTCCGATTCTCTTGCTGACTTCAAAGGCAAAGGTGTAGGAAAGTTGTTTGAATACATTGGAAAAGAAATCAAGAAGGGCAATACAGTCTCGGAGTCAGATGTTGACGCTATTGCAGAGAAATGTATCGAGCAGATCACAAAGAACTGCAAGAAACAACAGGACCGAGATCGCTGGAAAGACGAGTCCAAATGGAAAGATTTGGCAGACGCATTGCAGTCTGCTGAACTCGAAAAGAAAGTTTTTGAGATCGTTGTCTCCAAGATTTTATCTTAAAAGTTCCACTAACCAAACAAGATGGATGGAGCGGATAAAAGTTAAGAAATCCGCTCCATCCAGATGGAAATGGGCATATTTCTTCATTATTTTTACACTTTCCCCAAGAAAATTTGCCTTTTATCAAAAGAATACATATCTTTGCCCACACATTTTGAACTTAAAAAAGTAGCAAATTGTTACGTTTTCTCAAAATGTTAGGTACAAGTTTTGTCTTATTAGAATGGCGGTTTTTGCATTTTTAGTAACTCTTATTGCTAAATATTAGCACATTACGTCTTTCGGCTCTCCGAGAGTATATTCCATTAAAACAAGGATTAAGACTCTGAAATTTACCATACAACTCTTCGATTTGTTTCTTTTCTCCGAGAGTATATTCCATTAAAACAAGGATTAAGACCTACATAATTTGTTCACCCATTTGCGTTGCGTGTCTCCGAGAGTATATTCCATTAAAACAAGGATTAAGACTCAACAAGTGCAGCCTCTGCATCGAATTGTGCCATTGCCTCCGAGAGTATATTCCATTAAAACAAGGATTAAGACTCAGCATCTTCGCATAAGAACCACCAAGGATTGCTCCGAGAGTATATTCCATTAAAACAAGGATTAAGACTCTGGCTTGAAGAAGCCCTCGATGGTGATGTGCTGACCTCCGAGAGTATATTCCATTAAAACAAGGATTAAGACGAGGTAATTACTACTTTAACTAAAGCTCTCATTTCCTCCGAGAGTATATTCCATTAAAACAAGGATTAAGACCAGCAACCACTGTACCGTCAGCACGAACAGCACCAACTCCGAGAGTATATTCCATTAAAACAAGGATTAAGACACTGGAGCTACTGGAACTACTGCGTTGTTGTTCGCGTTCCTCCGAGAGTATATTCCATTAAAACAAGGATTAAGACGTAGTCTCCGCTGTTTTGTACTTAGATGGATAAGCAGCCTCCGAGAGTATATTCCATTAAAACAAGGATTAAGACTGTTCATTTTAGAATTAAGAATTAATTGTTAGTAATTCTCCGAGAGTATATTCCATTAAAACAAGGATTAAGACAAGCACCGCCCTTTTGGTACTCTACCATTGGACGCCTCCGAGAGTATATTCCATTAAAACAAGGATTAAGACCTTCAATCGTAAAGTCGGTGTCGGGGTAGCGGTTGTGCAACTCCGAGAGTATATTCCATTAAAACAAGGATTAAGACGCAGTTACAGGGAATACAAGAATGTCACCCTGCTGACTCCGAGAGTATATTCCATTAAAACAAGGATTAAGACATTATAAGGAGATATGTTTGTTACTTTGAACATACCTCCGAGAGTATATTCCATTAAAACAAGGATTAAGACGTTTAGCAAATTCTGTGCTCTTGCTTACTATAAGAATACTCCGAGAGTATATTCCATTAAAACAAGGATTAAGACGCTTGTTGTTTCCATAACTTTGTTTTGAATAATGTTCTCCGAGAGTATATTCCATTAAAACAAGGATTAAGACCATTTAGTAATCTATGGTTAAACCCTCTATCTCCGAGAGTATATTCCATTAAAACAAGGATTAAGACAACCATAGCAGTGCGCCACTTATGCTTACCACAGATCTCCGAGAGTATCTTCCATTAAAACAAGGATTAAGACAATTTCATAGGCATAAGACGAACAGCCTTTGCATATTCCTCCGAGAGTATCTTCCATTAAAACAAGGATTAAGACTCCTCAGATCTTTCGCCACGATCAAAGTTCATCTTTCTCCGAGAGTATCTTCCATTAAAACAAGGATTAAGACGCAAAGAGCTCTGACCTGCTGCACGACGGTTCTGCTCCGAGAGTATCTTCCATTAAAACAAGGATTAAGACACCGAAAAGTGGCATAGTGATTGTGGGTATTGTGCCAGAGAGCATATTCCATTAAAACAAGGATTATCTTTATGAATTGGGGTAGGAATTAAAGTGTCCTACCCCAAATTCATACCTATATGATTGTATCTGGAAAATAATCACTACCTTTGCGGCGCAAAACAGCTTGATGAGGTTTTGTCGAGGTACAAATCCACATCGGCATAAAGACGAAAGAGACCGATAAGAACACTACACCAACGATGCTGTTCGGCCATCAGATGGCTGGCGCAACAACCGAGAGATCCAAGAAGGTAAGCTGTAACAATGCTACCAAGTCTGTACCCTATTCGCACAATCGCACCTATTGTGAGGCATCGCGTAAGATGGTGAGAGCATTCCCTACCGAGGATGCGGCTGATCGTTTCATTGCTATGTGCTCTAATACGATAGCAGCAAAGAATGGCTATGCACCAGTGCGCAGTTATTGGTGCTCCTCATGCAGATGCTACCATGTGACGAGCCAGCCTTTGGTAGTGGAGACTAGGGTAATGCAGATTCCCAAGGCACTTATGGTAGATAATGCTAAATACCAGTTGATGAAGCGCACCCTTCATCGAACGCTGAGTCGTATCGACAAGCTGATGAGAAAGGCTTACAAGGCAATGTCGTTGTTTGATATGCAGACAGCCAATAGTCTCTGCGAGGAATGTGTGGCACTATTTGAGCAGATCAAAGATTTGCAGGTAGAGGCTATCCGCCGACAGCGACTATTGGAAAAGCTCAAGCAGTGCGTATGCCATTGGACGGAAGTGAATCGACACCTCCAGCAAACCTTGCTGAAGGTCGAGTATCATCCTGTAACTATCATGACAAAGCAGTGGTATATGGATAGGCAATCTCAAGGTTATGCGCCTTATGCCATATAAAGATGAGTAACATCATACAGGAATTCAGACTGATGCTGATTGAGAATCTGGCATCGGCTGCGTCCCGCAAGGGTGGCCTCGACGAAACAGAGGCAGCTGGATGGGCCCAGTCCCAGAGTGACCGTATCCTGGCATCGACAGCTTATGACTATGATAGCCTGGAACAACTCATGCTCGATGACGTTGCTGCCGAAATGTTCTGGCGGCATGAGTTGATTGCATGAATCTGGGGTAGGAGTTAAAAAGTTTCCTACCCCAGATTGAGAAAAATACTTGGAAGACTGACAAAAAGTCGCTATCTTTGCACAGCCAAAACGGAGAATCAGCCATGTCCTGGTTCTGGTATTTGGCAAGGCCCTCAAGCCACACAGAGCCTATATAATAAGAAGTGTGGCACAATGTGTAAAGTAAAGGAGGTACAATCTTCACAACAACACAGACAACACCCCGTAACCTCGGGAACTACGCCAAGAGTTATTCACCTGACAGCTTCTGGGCAAAGCTCAAGAAGTGTGCTGCCAAGATCGGTCGTAAGCCCGTCTATCTGGCTCTGCTACTCTACCACACGGCAACATCCTCAAGCACTTCTATGGATCAGAAGCTGCTTATTTACGGAGCGCTTGCCTATCTGGTACTGCCAACCGATCTTATCCCGGATTTCCTTCCAGGTGGATACGTAGATGATCTGGGTGCCATGTATGCAGTTTACAAGGCCGTAAAGGAGAACATAACTCCAGCCATTCAGGCACATGCCGAAAGACAGCTGCAATCTTGGTTCCCGGGCAAGGCTCCCAAGCTTTGAACCGAACACAGGAGACTTTCTGCTTTAGCGAGCAGAGAGTCTTCAGTGCTTTAAAACCAACTCTAATGAATACAAATTGGTGAAATTTTACATTTTTGTCTGCTATAATTTGGAAGTTTCAGTATTTCTTAGTATATTTGCCCCGTCATTAGCATAATCTTTACTATGAAGCATCATCGACATGTTCATATCTCACTGGTAGGTGGTGAACCTACCCCAGTTTATCAGGGCGTGGTCTATACTCAGCCCGACATGGTGATTCTGATCTGTTCTGACATCACTCGTCCCATAGCCGAAAACATCAAGCAACAGCTACCTTCGCTGGGTGAGGATGTTATGATCTATACAATTTCTGACAGCAATCTTCCTGAGATGTTTCGCGAAGCTCGCGAAATTGCTGCGTTGTTGCCATCAAGCCTAACCGTTAGTCTTAACCTTTCAAGTGGATTGAAGGTCTGGACTCTGGTATTCAATAATACTATTCGTGACGCATTCCCAGATGCAATCATCTTTTGCCTGAATCAAGACGGTACGGTCTTCAACCTGTTGAGTGGACAGAGCAATGAAAAGGTCGATTTCGATATGGATACGCAGTTCCGGTTGCTGGGGCATGAACTTGCTGGCTACACGCCATTCTCGGACTATACTGCCGAGGACATGGAAGTGTTGCGTCTTGTGAAGTACTGGGGTTTTGCCAAGCAGCATCATTATGCATTTAAGGCTCTTACAGACGAGTTCTTCAAGCGTTCAAAAGACTTGGGTACAACCTTTTCGGAGGTGGTCCGAGTAGATGGTAATGAGTTGCAATGGCTTCCTGACGAAGAACGGTTTGTAGGAAAACTCAATGACGTAGTCATCAATCTGCACTCACCCCATGTGTGGCACATCGTGTTGAATACTGGATGGTTTGAGGTATATGTGGCAAGCCTGCTTGCATTGCATTTCCCTGCTGTGAACATCCGACTGAACTGCCTGTTCAAGACCCGCACCAATGCTGCAAAGAACGAGGTGGACATCATCGTGAATACTGGCAAGAAACTTATCTTTGTGGAATGCAAGACGCAGGTATTTGACACTACGATGATTGATAAGTTCGCTTCCGTAGTGCGCACCTATGGCGGATTAGGCAGCAAGGCACTTTTCGTGACCAATTCACCGATGAAAGCCGAAGCGAAAGAGAAGTGCGAAGACAAATACATTACCACTTACTATACGGCTCGAAAAGATGTCTCCACTCCCGAGGAGCGCACCGCACACATGGGAGCCATGCTCAAGAGTCTGGTGGAAGGTTGGAACGCCAAATAATACTATCAAAACGAATCACTATGGAAGAAACAAATAAGCATAGAAAAGTTTTCATCTCGTTTTTGGGCACCGGAAACTATTTGCAGACTCGTTATGCTATTGATGGAACGCCAAGTAGTGTGGTGCGCTTTGTGCAAGAGGCACTTACTGATCATATCTGTAAGAATTGGTCTGGAAATGACAGGATCCTGATATTCTATACTGATAAATCCAAAGACTGTAACTGGTTGGATGGAGGGCAACCCCGTGTGCAGGAGGATTCTGAAATAGAGAATCGAGGATTGAAAGGCATTTTGATGTCGAAATCCTATGCAAGTATTGTGGAGACCTTAGAAGAAAGAGTCTTGATTCCAGAAGGTTTTTCTGCCGATGAGGTCTGGCAGATTTTCGATACGGTCTATAGCCAGCTTTGTGATGGAGATGAGGTATATTTTGATGTGACTCATGCGTTTCGTTCAATCCCTATGTTCTCCACCGTGCTATTCAACTATGCCCATTTTATGAAAGGAATAGTTCTGAAGCAAGTTTGTTATGGAGCATTTGAGAAATTAGGTGCGGTTTCTGATGTAAAAAAGATTCCTATAAATGAGAGAGTGGCTCCAGTGTTGGATTTGAGTAATATTATACAATTACAAAATTTGACACAGATTGCCAATGGTTTTTTAAAATATGGAAAGATTAGCGGTATTGGTCGTACATTTGAATTAGGTTCAAATAGTGTTCTCAATAAGTTGATAACGGAATTCCGTAAAGAAGTAGAGAATCTTGACAATTACATTCTCACTAATCGAATCGACTTGATTGAAAGAGGAGAATTCGCAGAAAACATTTTAAGAATCATCAAAGACATTGATGAGCAAACAGAAATGACTAGAGCGCAGCATGATATCGTTGATCGGCTTAAGCTCCATGTTTCTTCCTTTACGGCTAATGGAGGTATACAAAATATCAAGGCTGCTGTTCAATGGGCTATTCGTTATGATATGGTTCAGCAGGCTTATACTTTAGCCCAAGAGTCAATCATCTCGCTTACTTTGCTATCTATTTCTAATCAAATTCCATCTCTCGACAATGATAAAACAAGAAGACAATATGTTTCTGGATTATTGGGTATATCTTCGGGAGACAAACGGAAAGGTAATTATAAGTATCCATTGGATCAAGATCCTGCAATAACTAAAGTATTGTTAGAGTCTGAGCCTGTAAGTAAATTGCGACAGCCTTTTGGAATAATGACCGTAAATAGAAATGAACTATCTCATGGGAAACCAAGTCAGAAAACCAAAGAGCAATTTAAGAAGCAACTTGAGGATTCTTATAAAAGATGTTTAACTCTTTTATCTTCATCTAAATAATGAAATTCATCAATCTGACAAATCATCCCTCTGATCATTGGTCTGCGGATCAATTGGATGCTGCGCACAGATTCGGAGAGATTGAAGACCTCCCTTTCCCTGCGATAGATGATGCCATCAATGCTGACGATGTTCGTGCTTTAGCCGAGAAATACTGTGGCATGATTTCTCTAGTTGCATCTCCACAAGACGCTGTCATCCACATCATGGGCGAAATGACCTTTACCTTTTCATTAGTGACCGAACTGAAGAAACTTGGCTACAAGTGCGTAGCCTCAACCTCAAAGCGTATAGTCGAGATGCAACCTGATGGAAGCAAGAATGTAAAGTTCGAGTTCTGTCAATTCCGTGAATACTAATAATGTTAGATATGAAACCGCTGAATCCGCTTTTCATCAAGATTGACGAGATGCTCTGTGACGAGCCTGAACGATATATTACTAATCAAGAAATTCTTGAAGCATACGACGGCAAGAAGTTTGAGCATACTGCTCGTCGTACTGATACTGTAAAGGGGCATCCTGCCCACCAGTCATTACAAGATGCAATGAAGTTAATCAAGAAAGTGCTGAAGGAACAGGGCCTTTCGCTTGACTTCAAGAATGGCAAGGATGCTTCGGCCGGTTTTCGCTATCCGCAAGGAGTGGATGATCCGATGAAGAGCAAGAAAACCAATCATCGGCAGATGCGCAGTGCGCAGTTGCAGCGATTGGTGGCTGCTTCCACGGGGCTTTTCCCCTCATCTTGGCTTGCCGATCTTTTGGTCGGTGCCCAGAGTATGATACCGCAGTCTGGTAAGGTCATCGGATTTGATCAGAACCTTCATCTGGAGCATCTGAATTGGATTCCGACAATATTTGATGCTATTGAGAAGTGTCTGGTTCTGCATTTCTGTTATAATCCAAGGTATGGGGAGCAAGAGATTCCTCTGCTGTTTCATCCCTACTACCTGAAAGAGTATAACCAGCGTTGGTTTGTCTTCGGCTATGCTACCGATATGGATGGTAAGCCACAGCAATACTCCTGCTGTGCCATCGATAGGATTGTGGGTGAGATTTCAGTACGCGATGATGAGGCTTTTCACGAGTCTCAATCCAAGGGCTTTGCTTCCGACTATTTCAAGGACATTGTGGGTGTGACTCGTCCCAAGAATAAAAAACCGGATACTATTCTTATTGCTACCAACGATGCAGAGACGCATAGCCGCATCATGACCAAGCCAATTCATGCTGGGTCGCAGCGTCAGGTCACGCCTTTCTCGAAGGATTTTCAGCAGAGAGGTATTATCTCCATAACAGTAATTCCAAACAATGAGCTCGATACCTTGCTTCTCAGTTATGGTGCAGGTATCGAGGTGCTGAAACCGCAGAAATATCGCGATCACTTTATTCAGAAAGTCAAGGCTCTCAGCCTGCAGTATGAAGGTAACCTTTGATTTTTTTGCTTCAAAATTTGGAGAATTGAAAAATATCCCTTATCTTTGCAGCATCAAATCGAGGTCACGCAAGTAGCAATTTGCTAAAAATCTTGGAATGCGAAGGTACACTTTTTTATGGCTATTCTCATTAGTAACTCATTATCTTGGATGCTTGATTACTGAAAAATAGTTATTTATGTGTTTTCCCCCTCCGAGAGTATATTCCATTAGAACAAGGATTAAGACCAGATTTCTTTTTTGGTACCTTATAAAGTTCAAAGTTTCTCCGAGAGTATATTCCATTAGAACAAGGATTAAGACGTGACTTGAACTGCTCGGCAATCTGCTCGGGCGTTGCACTCCGAGAGTATATTCCATTAGAACAAGGATTAAGACGGAAGTTTAATTGTTGCTCCTGCTACAAGATGAGTAACTCCGAGAGTATATTCCATTAGAACAAGGATTAAGACCGTGTGCGAATCGGTCCTCTGTTTTGAACAGAGGGCCCCTCCGAGAGTATATTCCATTAGAACAAGGATTAAGACCTTGATTTTCTTGTCCTCGCTACGAGTCTTGTTAATCTCTCCGAGAGTATATTCCATTAGAACAAGGATTAAGACTCAATAAATTTCTCACACATAGCAGTTTCAAAGTCTCCGAGAGTATATTCCATTAGAACAAGGATTAAGACTGATATAGGCGCATCCATATCCGAAGTCCTCACCATTGTCTCCGAGAGTATATTCCATTAGAACAAGGATTAAGACCTCTTTGAACAACTTTTTCATATAGTTAAGTTGTTACTCCGAGAGTATATTCCATTAGAACAAGGATTAAGACTGCCGGAGTTGGTAGCAATGCTACCGGCCTGCATAAGCTCCGAGAGTATATTCCATTAGAACAAGGATTAAGACTGACGATGCTGTCATGGTGAGAGCACGATGAGAGGGCCTCCGAGAGTATATTCCATTAGAACAAGGATTAAGACCTGCTGATATTCATCGACCATGATAAAGTCGATGCCCCTCCGAGAGTATATTCCATTAGAACAAGGATTAAGACCAGGGCATTTAGTTTCCGGATGATAGTTTTTATAATCCTCCGAGAGTATATTCCATTAGAACAAGGATTAAGACACCCTTGGCGTCGTAAGACTTAGCGTAGAACCAACTCCGAGAGTATATTCCATTAGAACAAGGATTAAGACGCGACCTCTAAAAATAACAAACCACCAAGGGAATCCCTCCGAGAGTATATTCCATTAGAACAAGGATTAAGACTTCCAGTTAACTTCAGGTGCTGGAGTATCAGTACCCTCTGAGAGTATATTCCATTATAACAAGGATTAAGACAAGGGATTCTCTGCGTTATGATCGTAATGCACGTTGATCTCCGAGAGTATGTTCCATTAAAAAAGGCTAATTTTCCCCTCGCCGGGTAGGACATAAAAGTTTCCTACCCCATTCTTGTATCTGTTTGATCTTATTTGAAAAACTCTTCGTATCTTTGCACCGCCAAAACGGAGAAGTCTGCACAGGATTCTGGTATTTGGCAAGGCCCTCATGCTGCACGGAGCCTTATAATATAATAATGTGTAGCTCTAAGTCTAAAGCATAGGAGGTAATACAACCACTACAACACCGACACAGAATCTGGCACTTGCCACAGTCATCGAGCATGTCCTTCCAGCCCTTTCAGGCAGTAAGGTGACGTACAATCAGGATCATGACATCTTCCTGACACAGGGATACACCAGCGCAGCAGGTAATACCTACTTCCAGGGCATCCGTCTGTCCGACCGCCTGACGGTCAACTACGACTTCGGACAGGGATGGTACTATCTCTTCCTGAATGGCATCCGTCTCTACTGCAACGATGGTAAGGAGAAGAAGCTGATAGCCAGTCGCACATTCTATAACTACCCATTCTCGGAGAGAGGTGCGAGGATCGAATGTTGCGAGATGCTCTACAACTTCCTGAAAGGACAAGTCCTGATGCTGAAGGAATCGGTCTCGGAAGCCTCGCTGAGGGATTTCTCCAAGGCGATGATTGAGGCCATAGGGAGTGCGAACCGAAAGTTAATCGACTAAAAACACACAACAGCAACCACAACAACAGTTTTCATGCAGGATGATATCTTGAATGTCATCCTGCCCAAGCGGGGAGAGCATCGTCCCCAGGGACTTCCCATCTGGGAAGAGGATCGTCAGATGTTCATCATGGACGATCGAGAGAGTAAGGGCGGACATCGCAGCTACAAGGGTATCCGAGGTAATGACTCGATCATGACCATCGAGTATGTGGGCAATTATCATACGCTCACCTACATCAATGCCGTGGAGATCTACGTCAATGACGGATCGACCTTGAAGCTCGCTGGCAAACGGGAGTTCCCGAAGCAGATATACGACAAGGCACTGATCTGTTCTGCCTTCGAGGAACTGCTTGCATCCTATCTCCAGTCGCAGTCGCTGATGCTTCGCCGTCCAATGGGAAAGGATGCAGCAAAGGAGTGTGCTCATCAGATGGTGGCAAGCACCTACGTGAGCATGACGCAGGTCAATACTGCCCACATGGTCGAGCTTGCTCAGCCACTGCTCCAGACCAAGAATGACTACTACCTTGAGTGTTAGTCAACACAATCAAAAGCCCTTGCAGTTACGGTATTGTAGCTGCAAGGGCTTTCCCTTTTTATGCTTTTCGTATATCATATTACATTTTTATGCTTCAAAATTTGGAAGTGAACCAAAAAAACCTTATCTTTGCACCATCAAATTGAGGTCGCAAAAGTAGCAATTTGCTACAATTCTCGGAATGCGAAGGTACACTTTTTTATTGCTATTCTCATTAGTATCTCATTATCTTGGATGCTTGATTACTGAAAAATAGTTATTTATGTGTTTTCCCCCTCCGAGAGTATATTCCATTAGAACAAGGATTAAGACCTCCTCGCATGAGTACGAAATCTGCGGATGGTGTCGCCTCCGAGAGTATATTCCATTAGAACAAGGATTAAGACTCTTTGGTTGTATGAGCACTAATAAACTTGACATTCTCCGAGAGTATATTCCATTAGAACAAGGATTAAGACGTTGAATGTACCGAACTGCTGCTTCTCGGCTGCAGCTCCGAGAGTATATTCCATTAGAACAAGGATTAAGACACTGCTGCTTCTCGGCTGCAGCTGCCTCCTGAAGTCTTACTCCGAGAGTATATTCCATTAGAACAAGGATTAAGACGTGATATTAAGTTCGACAGGAGCTGCTGTAAGAAGCTCCGAGAGTATATTCCATTAGAACAAGGATTAAGACACCACTATTAAGTATTATACATCCAAACTCACTCTACCTCCGAGAGTATATTCCATTAGAACAAGGATTAAGACATTTTGGCGTTTAGTGCCATCAGTGTTCTTGAAGATGTCTCCGAGAGTATATTCCATTAGAACAAGGATTAAGACTGACAAGTTCTTCACTAGCCTCAGAAGTAGAAGCATTAACCTCCGAGAGTATATTCCATTAGAACAAGGATTAAGACGTTTGTGGGAACCAGCACCCAAGATGTGAATATATCGCCTCCGAGAGTATATTCCATTAGAACAAGGATTAAGACAGGTACCGTCCGCCACTAAGGGCAAAGCGCGCCGATTGGCACCGAGAGTATATTCCATTAGAACAAGGATTAAGACTGATGAACTTCTACTACCATAG
>JAZQPJ010000010.1:0-36372 GCA_045628525.1 Bacteroidales bacterium | reverse complement strand
ATAAGGGTTAGGGATGAGGGGGTTAGGGGTTAGGGATGAGGGAGTTAAGGGTTAGGGATGAGGGGGGTGCGATGAGGCGAGGTTTCCCAAGGGTTGGGAAAGGTTGGCGCGTGGAGGTGGAGTTGGGTGGGCAAGGGTTAGGAAAGGGTGGCGCGGAGTGAGGCAGGGTTTCCGAAGGGTTGGGGAGGCAGGACACGTGAAAACTAGAAGAATTCGGGGAACTCCGTGCGCACGTCGAAACAGGGGCAGGCCTTGGCGGCAAACTCGCGGTGGCCATGCAGGGTGGCGTGGGGGAACAGGGCGCGGAGCTGTGCCAGCAGCGTGCGGATGGCGTTGCGCTGTGCCGTGGTCATGGTGTTGGCAGGCTTGCCCGTCTTGTCGAGGCCGCCGACGTAGCAGATGTGGACCGACTCGGCATTGTGCCCCTTCACGCCGTTGGCGATGCGGTCGATGGGGAGGATCTGCTCCACCTTGCCGTCGAGGCGGACTACGTAGTGGTAGCCTGGGTTGCGCCAGCCGCGGCCACCGAGGCGCACGGGGTTGCAATGCATGGAGCGGATGTCGTTGCCGCTGAGGTTCACGCCCTCAATAGAGGCGGAGCAATGGAGGATGATTTTGGTGATGGGGCGCATAAAATGAGGTTGTGAGGTTGTGAGGTTATGAGGTTGTTAGGTTATGAGGTTGTGAGGGGGTTAGGGTTCTTCTCAGTTCAAATCTTCTCTTTTTTCACGCTGCAAAGTTACGCATTATTTTTCACATTTCCAAATTTTTAGCCAACTTTTTTTCGCACATTCGCAACTTTTTTTTCGAATCCGGAAGTTGTCAAAAAGTTGTGATCTGTCATTTGTCATTAAGGGAATTTGAATGGGTTTTCGGGCCAATAAATAGTATTATAATATCTATTTATTGAGGATTTTGGCATTTGTTTTTTGCTTATGACAAATGACAGATGACAAGTTTTTGACAGGCCAGGCAGCGAAACGTAGCCTCATGCAGGCAAAAAAATTAAAAATGTTAAAATTTTATGTTAAATCAAATAAAATTCTTGGATTGAATAATGAAACAATATAATTTTGCAGTGAAAATCCAAGTATAACATTATCCATTACTATTATGCAACTCAAAGAAATTATTTACAAGAACAAAACTATTGTCCTCTCATCAGGTTGCGTTTCTACTGAAGCTCAGTCTGTCTCTCGTCAACAAAAGCAGAAGACCAAGGTCTACCACCCAGTCAATGTGCCGGCACGCAAGTATAGGTCTTTGAATATTCGTCTTTGCAACCGTATCGATAGACGCAAGAAGCCAGATTCTCGCCTTGAGCCTACCCTCAAAGTGGAAGATTATCAGTGGGTGACTCCAACTGGCATCGTTAACAAACCGGCACTCTGCGATGTCAAGGGTATAGTGCCAGCAGGCAATGGCAACGGCAATGGCAACGGCAATGGCAACGGAGCGCCACATTGTTTCTGCAAGTATGTGATTGACAAGAGTATTTGCAATGCGCTCTACCAGGATGTATGCATGCGTATGAACGAATGGAGTGAGGATGGGGTGCAGCCGAACGAGGCTCTCCTTGTGCTCTATGCCCTCAACATGTCGAAGCTTCTTATTACGCCCATGCGTTACAAGGATGCTGCCGAAGCATTCGGAAACTTCAACAAAGTGTCCTACAGCAAATGGGCAAAAAGCGGCATGGGCTACAATATGGATGCTTTGATCACTTACTTCAACACAAAGTATATGCGTTGCTTATAATGTATGTTTGCCACCTTAGGATGACATGTGTGTTTATGTTTGCGAAAAAAACAGAAACACTCGGAAAATAATGGAAATTTTGGGAAACAAGAATCCCGACTCTTGCCCATAATTGTCAGATACACTACCTTTGCACCAGACAAAAGATCAAAACGATCGATGTCCGGTGCATTTTTTTTGTGCACCAAGGCAAAGGTAGCTGGCCAGCACGATGCCAAAAGATTGTTTCACTTAAAAAGAAGTTTTCACTCATGGTCAAGATCTGCAAGTTATTGTTTCGGGAAGAGCTGAAGAAAAGCGCCGGCAAGAATCAGCCAGACTTTCTGCCCATCCACGTCGAGACTGAATCAGGCAACGAGATTGTTGTGGCTATCCTCGGAGCCGAGGCTGTGAATTTCAATTACCACGCTGGCGACACGCTCCTGATGCACATAGAGCAGCTGCATCACTTCAGCGAAGGCATCAGCCTGGGCTGCCGCAAGCTTTGCTGCATTGCCCACGACTACTCGCGCTTCAACAGCTGATCGTTTGATTTTTCCAACCCTATTTATTCATTTTCAAGTTTCGCAAGTCCTTAACTTGCTTACTTGAGGGGAGAAAAAGGAGATAAAGGAGTAAGCTCCTTCGTCGCTTGGGGAAGTTAAAGACAATACTTGGCGATTTGGGTATAGTCCTTAACTCCTTTTACTCCTTTAACTTCTTTAACTTCCAAGTCAAGTTGGAGCTTGCGAAACTTGAATTCATTTTTAATCCATTACATTTATGCACAACATTTTCTACATTGAGCGTGTTTTCGACCAGAAGTCTGGCATAACCGCTGAGAACACCCCTTGGAAGTCACAGAACATCCTGCTTGCCTTCCGCGATACGGATCAGAACCGTGAGCATCGCCTCATCGCCCACATGAGCACCAAGGCCGTGGAGCGCTTCGATGCGAAGGAGCTCAAGGCCGGCATGCACGTGGAGGGTTCGCTGAGCTTCGACGTACGCACCTACGCTGACAAGAGCTACACCTCCATCCAGTTCTATCTCGACTAAGCCGCTCGTTATCACCATTAAATCCATTTTTTATCCTTACCATTATCTCCAACTTTCAAAACATCACAAAAATGAAAAAGGACAACAGTTTCAACAAGAACTTCGAGCAGTTCTTTGGCTCGATCTTCGATGAGTACAATGTTTTTGGCCAGGCCACTTGCGACGATGGCAACAAGTCATTCCACTTCGCTCCCGATGACCCTCGTCCGGGCATGACGAGCAATTATCGAACTTTCGGTTATGGACAGCTTCAGAGCGACGGCACCTTCGAGTTCGTGGCGAAGAAGCGTCCCAAGACCCAGTCCGTGCTCTTGAAAAAGGTGGCACATGGCCGTCTGTCAGCAACTGCTGACGGTGCCATCCAGCTCACCCTCAAGGTGTTCAAGCGTGAGTGTCTCGACGTGAAGTCAGTCATCATCAACGAAGCTAACGAAGCCTTTGCCGTATGAGCTGTCACTATATCTACTATGAGAATGGGGCGAAGAAGATGCGCCCCGTTCTCAGCCGCGAGCAGTACATGGCGCTGCGCAACACCTCGCGTCAGCAGGCCATCATCCAGCAGGTGCGCAGTGGCAAGGACACGCTCAAGCATCAGCTGGTGCAGATGAACTACAGCTGCCTGCCCAACCCTGACGGCACGCTGAAGGGCTCGACCACGCCGTCGAACTCCGTGGGCATGGATGTGGACCACATCGAGCCCTCGCAGATGGAGGCCGTACGCGACCGCATCCTCGCCCACCGCGAGGAGCTCGCCCTGCTGATGCTCGAACTGTCGGCCCGTGGCCAGGGCTACCACCTCGTGTTCCGCCGCCGCCCCGAGCTCTCGCAGGAGGAGAACCTGCGCTGGGCAAGCGATCTGCTGGGCGTGGAGTACGACCCGCAGGCCAAGGACATCACCCGCGTGTTCTTCACCACCACGGGGAGCGCGGAGGATCTGATCTACCTGAGCAATGAGTTGTTTGAAACAACCCCAGCCGAAACCGAACCCAACGTACCCAACGAACCCAACGAACCCAACGAACCCTCACCAGCCCTCCCGAGGGAGGGAGTGGAAGGAGGCTTGGAGGAGGTCGTTCAGCCGGCTTCGGATCCTCTCTCCTACCTCGGCATCCCCTACTCCAAGATCATCGACAAGTGGTGGGAGCTGTACTACGAAGGGCAGCAGCCTGTGAAGTCTAATCGCAATGAGCGCATTTTTTCGCTTGCGTTCAACCTGCGCCATATCACCGGCTTTGACCGTCAGCTGCTCGACAAGGTGATTCCCTGCTACGACGGCTTCCCGCAGGCTGAGAAGATGCGCTGCATCGATTCGGCCCTGAGCGAAAAGATGACCCAGTTGCCCATTCGCATGCGCGAGGTGCTCAAGGCCGTTCGTCAGGACATGACCCTCGACCCACAGCTGGCCGAGACCGCCGGGACCGAGGTCCTGGACGATGTGCTGAAGCCTGCCGAGGAGCGTTACGCCGAGAAGCTGCCCGCCCAGGCCTGTCCGATGGGCGTGGCCGACAGCCTCGGGGCCGCGCCGCCCGCCATGGCCATGGCCATGCTTACCGCCATCTGCCCAGCCATCGGCACACTCGCCACAGGCCTGCAGGTAGCAGTGCATGGCCAGATGAACACGCTCAACCTCATTGCCTTTATCGCCGGAAATTTTTCTTCCAACAAGTCATTGATAGACACGGTGGTGGAGGCCTGGATGAGCGAGATCCGCGCCCAGGACAAACTCTATGAACAGCAGGAGGACGAGTATCGCGCCAAGAAGCGTGCCGCCAAGAACGCCAAGCAGCAGCCCGAGGAACCCAACTTGCCGGTGCGCTTTGTGACCATGAACAACACTGTGGCCAACATCGCCGCCCGCCTGGCCAACACGCTCAACCAGCACGCCTTCTCGTTCACGCCTGAGGCTGACAACGTGGCGCTGAAGTGGAAGCAGTCCATCTCGGACTTCTCGGTGATGATACGCCAGGCCTACGACGCCAGCCGCTACGAACGCGAGGCCCGCTCGGCCGATGCCGTGAACGTCCACATCGAACACCTGCGCTGGAACGTGGTGATGTGCGGCACGCAGGACGCCCTCTATCGTGTGGTGACCAACTATACCGATGGTTTCCAGAGCCGTATCGCCGTGGCACGTACGCCCGACAATACCTATCAGCCCCTCGAGGAGCATCCCTACCTGCTCACCACTCGCCAGCAGGAGCGCATCCAGCAGGTGGCCCACCTGCTGCCGCTGATGAAGGGCGAGGTGGAGCTCAACAAGCTGGAGCAGCGCAGCCGCCAGTGGCTGGAGACAATCCGCCTGGAAGCCATCAAGGACGATGACCGCGTGCTGGCCCGCCAGCGTATGCGTGTGTGCGTCACGGCCATGCGCATGACCGCCTGCCTGATGCTCTGCCTCGTGGCCGAACGCCTGATCCGCAAGCATGGCCTCCTGGGTGCCGAAATGCAACTGCGCCAGCAGCCCTCGCTCACCGCCCAGATGCTGGTCAAGGCCCAGACGCCTGCCATGATGGAGGCCTTCGACGTCATCGCCAACTACCTGCTCTACAACGCCCTCTACTTCTTCCGCGACCGCATCGAGCAGGCCTGCCAGAGCGCAGACATGACCGGCAGCCAGCGCGTGCGCCAGGGCAAGAACAAGTCGATCTTCGCCCGTCTGTCCGACACCTTCAGCCTCGAGCAGTTGCAGCACCTGGTGTTCAGCATCAAAGGCTCAAAGGCAACAGTCAACTCTGTGTATCAGATGATTAAGAACTGGAAGAACCAGGGCCTCATCGAGCAGACCGAGAAGCAGACCTACCAGAAGTTGTCATAAAGACTGTCATCTGTCATTTGTCATTAAGGATTTTTGACAACAACAGCTGCAATAACAACATACTGCCAGCAATCCAGGAGTGGCTACCTGCGATTGCTGGCAGTACAATTATGAAGAGATTTCAAAGCTCGCGGTTAGGCTTCATCACATCGTGACCAGCCACGCTCTGGGCCTTGGCCTGGGTATAGACGGCGGTGGCGCGGCAATCCTCGACGTTGGCCGAGAAGCGCAGGGTGTAGCGGCCGGCTGCGGTCTCCCATGCCTGGGTGGCCTCGTTGTAGGATGCAAGATCGTAGGCGGTGACGTTGAAGGTGAGCACCTGGCTCTCGCCTGGAGCGAGGGTGCGGGTCTTGGCAAACGACTTGAGCTCCTGTGCTGGCTTCTCAAGGCCGCCGGCAGGGGCGCTGACGTAGAGCTGCACGGCCTCCTTGCCTGCCACCTCACCGGTGTTGGTGACGGTGACGGTGGCGGTGAAGCCCTCCTTGGTAGCCTTGACCGTTGGCTTGCTGTAGGCGAAGGTGGTGTATGACATGCCGTAGCCGAATGGGTAGCTGACAGCCACGCCGGCGGTGTTGAAGTAGCGGTAGCCCACGTTGATGCCCTCCTGATGCAGGGTGTAGTCGGTGTTCTTGACAGGGTTGCGGCGGCCCCAGCCTGACTGTGCCTGCTGGATGCCCATGTGTGGATAGTTCTGCGAAGATGGCACGTCGGTCAGAGCCACAGGGAAGGTCATGGTGAGCTTGCCCGAAGGATTCTCCTTGCCCACGAGCACATCGGCTACAGAGTTGCCGCCCTCCTGACCAGGCTGCCAGGCCATGAGGATGGCATCGGGCTGCGACTTCCACGAGGCGGTCTCGATGACGTTGCCCATGTTGAGGATCACAACGACCTTCTTGCCCTGCATGTGGAAGGCGTCGCACACGTCGGTAAGCAGCTGACGCTCAACCTCCGAGAGGTTGAAGTCATTTGCCTCATAGCGGTCAGCACCTTCGCCTGCCTGACGGCCCAGGGTGATGAGGGCGATGTCGGCCTGGAGCGACTGCTTGTCGATCATGTTGCGGCTCACAGCCATCTCAGGCAGCGGCTCCTTGCCCCAAGCCCAACCGCCTGGCTGACGGTCGGCCTCGCGCTTCTGTTCCTGGTAGGCCTTGTAGCTGGTGTAGAGCGAGCTGAGGCCATCGGTGACCTTGAGGCCGGCGTTGGTGAGGCCGGTCATCAGATCGACGGTGTAGGCCTTGTTCACATCGCCCGAACCGGTGCCGCCGGCAATGAAGTCGTACGAGGTGATGCCGAAGACGGCAGCAGTGAGGTTGCTCTGCATTGGCAGGGTCTGGTTGTCGTTCTTGAGCAATACCATGCCCTCGGTGGCCGACTGGCGGGTGACGGCAGCATGTGCCTTGAGATCGGGCTTGTTGCTGAACTTGTAGCCCTTGAAACGTGGAGTGCGGACGATGTACTCGAGGATGCGCTTGGCGTTGCGGTCGAGGTCGGCCATTGGGATGGTGCCGTTGTTCACGCCCTCGATGATGCGGTTGATCTCGGTCTGGTTGCCTGGCTCCATGAGGTCGTTGCCGGCAATGACAGCCTTGACGGTGCCCTCCTTGGCGCCCCAGTCGGTCATGACGATGCCCTTGTAGCCCCACTCATCGCGCAGGATGGTGGTCAGGAGGCCGTGGCTCTGCTGTGCGAACTCGCCGTTGATGGAGTTATATGATGACATGACGGTCCAAGGGTCAGACTCCTTGACAGCAATCTCGAAGCCCTTGAGGTAGATCTCGCGGAGGGCACGCTGGCTGACCACCTCATCGACGTAGGTGCGGTTGGTCTCCTGGCTGTTGACGGCAAAGTGCTTGATCGAGGTGCCCACGCCATTGCTCTGGATGCCGCGCACGTAGGCAGCAGCGATCCTGCCGGCCACGATGGGGTCCTCGCTGTAATACTCGAAGTTACGGCCGCAGAGGGGCGAACGGTGGATGTTCATGCCCGGTGCGAGGAGCACGTCGCAACCGTACTCGAGCACCTCGTTGCCCATGGACTGGCCGACGCTCTCGACGAGCTCGGTGTTCCAGGTACAGGCCAGGGCGGTGCCTACAGGGAAGCCGGTGGCGTAGTAGGTGTTGGGGTCGTCCTTGCGGGTGGGCGCGATGCGTACGCCGGCAGGACCGTCGGCCAGCACGGTAGGCGGAATGCCGAAGCGGGCATTGGCACGGGTGGCACCGGCAGCACCAGGCACGAGGTCGGCATGCTGGCCGATGACGCCATTGTCGCCCGAAGCCTGTGCGATGCTGTAGCCTACGCAGAGGGTGGCCTTCTCCTCGAGGGTCATGGCCTGGAGGATCTCATCGACGTTGTTTTCCTGCAATTTGAGCTGCGCCTGCATGGTACCAGCGCCAGCCAACAGCATTGCAGCTGCTGCAATCTGAAGTTTTTTCATGTGGAGTATTGCTATAAAGTAAGTATTATTAGATTTTCCGGCACAAAGTTAACAAAAAGAAATGACAACTGCAAATATTCGGCCAACAATCGGGCAAATATCGGCCAAAACGGGGAAGAAAGATGCTGAAGAACATAAATCAAGGCACTAAAAAAAGAGCTGTGTCAAAAGATGACTTCAGCTCCAAATTATTAAATAACAAATATCACCCCCCCACTACAATAGCCTGTAGCGTAGGTGGTGATACTTGTTATTTGTTATTTGCTATTTGGCTGTGGCTTTTGACACAGCCTCGTGTTATCGGAAAGTGACAGATTACTTAGCGATGAAGACAACCTGACCGTTTACGATGTTGAGACCTGCCTTAGCAGCATCAACACGCTGGCCGTTGAGGTTGTAGATTGCAGAGTTAGCTGCAGATGCCTTGATCTCCTCGAGAGCAACTGGAGCGTTGTAGCCCTCGATCTTATGGGTCTTCTCACCATTGAGGATCTGACCACCCTGCTTGTTGTCGATAACGAAGGCAACAACCGAAACATTGTCTGGCTCAGATACGTTTGGAAGAGCGAACTCAGCGGTGTGAGTATATTCGGTGCCCTTAACGACTGAGGTTGGGAGGCTCTCAGCAGCACCCTTAGGATCTGGATATACGCCACGAACTACGTCGTCGATGATGGTGTTGACTGGGTTGGGCTCGTTCTCATAGCCACCCATCTCGCCGCTGCCGCCACCTGAATAGTAGTTAGCCTGGCTGATTGGGAGCTGGTCCTCAACAACCACGTAAACGATACGGAGGTCAGCATCGTCAGAGGTGAACATTGGGGTTACGGTGCTGTTGACGATGAGCATATTGGTCTCCTCATTGTATGAAGCCTTGAGCGAGATGCCGAGGTCAGCGATTGGATTCATAGCGAGCATGGCATTTTCCAACTCAGATGGGCTTGGATCGTAGATCTTCTTGCCATCGCGGTTGATGAGGCATGAAGGGAAGCCAGAGATCTTGCCACCACTAGAAGAGGTGATCCAGCTGTTGTATGAAGAAACAACATAAGAGTCGCCGTTGTGAACGCCAAGGCCGATGAACTGATCAGGATACTTCTCGTTCATAGTGCGAAGGCCTACGATGCCACGGATACACCAGCCGCACCATGCACCGGTACCCTCCTCGACAACCATCTTGCGGAAGAATACATCCTTAACGAGGGATACAGGAACCTGCTGGCTGTTGTCGCCGACGAAGTCATCCACGGTGCCGTCTGACCATGAAACCTCAACGTTAACCTCTGCATCACGTGCCTCCATATCATCGGCTGAGAGTGGGAGGAGGATTGCGAAATCAGCCTCGTCACGATACTGGAGGGTGACAGGGAGAGTCTCTGAAACGGTGTTGTTGCCGTCGAGAGAAACGGTAACTACAGGATTAGCGCAAGCCTGAAGGGCGTTGTTCTTGACAGTACCCTTAACGGTCATCTCGGTGCCGAGCTTGACAACTGAAGGAGCAGATGCGGTCTTGAGGGTCAGGTCGTACTGTGGAAGGCCCTCGCCCTCAACGATGAGCTCGAGAGGAAGCACACCGTAAGACTTGTAGTCCTGCCATGCACCATTCTTAGCAGTCCAGCAAGAGTTTGGAATGTTCTTCTCGCCACCAATGGCAAGGATATTGAGCTTCTTAGGCTGAACATAGTCGAAACCAGCCCAGACACCAGCCTCAGCGAAATCAGACACCTTGATAGGAGCATCGAAGGTAAGGGTAAGCCAACCCTCGGCAGCAGCTACGGTTGCAGAATAGAGGTTGTCACCCTCCTTGTCGCTACGGAGCCAACCGGTGATGGTCTCAGGATAGGTGGTTGACTCAGCAAGAGCTACAGCCATGCTGGTAATCTCACAAGATGCGTATGGAGCAAGCATCTCAGGAGTAACAAGCATAGCAGCGCTGACGGAAGCGCCATTGCCGGTCTTGCCAATACCTGCTGGATTGTAAACACCCTCGCAGTAACCTACATGGATACCTTCAGCTGATGCGCTGACAGTAACAGCCATCATTGCAAGGCCCATTGCCAATGAAGTAAAATTTTTCATAAGCTTTAAGAATTAATTATAATTAGGATTAACAATATCTTAAATAGCGCTGCAAAATTAGGACAAAAAAATGACTTTTGCAAGTTTTTGGGCAGAAAAATATGCAAAAGGGACAAGAAAAAGTAGAATTGTGTGGAAAATATCACATATTGCACACGAAAAAGCAGCATTTATGCAATCATGAGCCGCTGCTTCATGCATTCGAGAGACGTTGATCGATCATCTGCTGCACCTGCTGCGGACGCAACCCCCAGCGTGGTGCCAATAGCAGATGCGAAGGCGATTCGGACACAAAACGATCGAAGGCAATGTCACGACGACAGCGCCGCACAAAGGCGGCAGCAAGGTCGGCATACTCCGAGGCCGAAAAGAGACGAAATGCCTCGGGGTGCTCCTGCCACTCCTGCGCCATCCGCGTGTGCTGCATGATCTGCAGCTGGTGCAGCTTCAGCACCTCGATGGGCAGGGCGGAGAGAAGGTCGGCCATCTGCAGCATCTCGTCAGCACCCTCGCCTGGCAATCCGAGGATGATGTGAGCACCAACGGGAATGCCGCGATCAGCAATGAGACGGACAGCACGCTCGGCACAGGCATAGTCATGGCCTCGGCCCACGCGTTGCAGCGTCTTGTCGTAGCACGACTCGATGCCGAGCTCTACCATTATAAAATATGTGTGGCGGAGCTCGACGAGCAAATCGAGCACCTCGGACGAAATGCAGTCTGGACGCGTGCCGATGACAAGCCCCAGCACGGCATCGACCGACAACGCCTCCTGATAGATGCGGCGCAGCTGATCGACAGGCGCATAGGTCGAAGAGAAGGATTGCAGATAGACCAGATAACCTACCGCCCCTCCCCTACGATGCCTGGCAGCAAAAAAGGCCTTGCCCGCCTCGACCTGTGCCTTGATGTCAGAATGCTCACGGCAAAAGGCAGGCGCGAAGGCCCGGGGATTGCAAAACGAACACCCGCCATGACCTTTCGAGCCATCTCGGTTGGGACACGTGAAGCCACCGTCGATGGTGATCTTCTGTATCCTGCGGCCAGGGAAGTGGCGGCCGAGATAGTCGGAATAGGTGATGTAAGGATGTTCGTTCATAGAAGCAATAGATAGTGCACACCCAAAGTACCTTTAGCGGAAAGGTACTTCTGAAGTTACGCTGTCTTTATTCAACGGAAAGCTTTCTTGGCCTCCTCAAGGGTGGCAATGACCTTGTCGCACCAGACATCGAACTGTGGGTCCTCCTGCTGCAACTCGGGATGCGCCAGGATGTGCTTCACGGCACGGCGACAGCCCTCGGCAAAAGGCACATGGGTGACAAAGTCGGGCACGGCGCGCTTGAGCTTCGAGCAATCGAAGACTACAGAGACAGCCTTGTCGCCGATGAGGTTGCCAGCCATGTCGTAGCCTTCGGGTGCAATAGCATCGATGTAGGACGACGACACATAATAAGGCTTGAACTCCACGCCCAGGGCATCGGCCACGGTCCGGTAGATCTGATTCCAGGTGAGGGTCTCATCGCCCATGATCTGGAAGGCCTCGCCGATGGCATGCGGATTGCCGATGAGGCCAATGAAGCCGCGGGCAAAGTCCTCGTTGTTGGTAAGTGTCCAGAGCGACTCGCCATCGCCATGCACGATGACCTGCTTGCCCTCCAACATGCGCTTGAGCACCTGCCATGAGCCCTTGAGGCCATGGACAGCCACAGGCACCGAACGCTCGCAATAAGTATGGCTGGGACGGATGATGGTGACGGGGAAGCCCTCTTCGCGGTAATACTTCATGAGCAGGTCCTCGCAGGCAATCTTGTTGCGCGAATACTGCCAATAGGGGTTGACGAGTGCGGTGCCCTCGTTGATGATATAACTGCGAGCGGGCTTGGCGTAAGCCGATGCGCTGCTGATGTACATGAACTGGCGGGTGCGACCCTTGAAGAGGCGATAGTCGCGCTCCAGCTGCTCGGGCACGAAGCCGATGAAGTCACAGACGCTGTCGAAGCACATGCCTTCGAGCTTCTGCGCCACGGCTGCCTCATCGTTGATGTCAACGGTGATGGTGGTGACGTTGGATGGAACCTCGTCGGCATGGGTGCCGCGATTGATGAGATAGAGCTGGCAATCCTCCCTGGCTGCCAGCTGGCGGGTGATGGCGCTGCTGATGGTGCCGGTGCCGCCGATGAACAAGACCTTCATAAAAAGTGATGGGTTTATTTTTGTATTCCTAACATTTGCTCCATCAAAGAAATTTCCTCAGATTTCTTTGATGGAGCAATAAAAGGCTTTAGCGAACAACTTGCGTAAACTCAGCCACAGCACCCTCCTGCTTGCCTACGGTGACGTAGATGGTAGAGGTGCTCTCGCTGCCGTCAGGACCCATGCTCTTGGCCAGGAACTCGTAGTCGGTGCTTGATGAAGTCTCGCGGATAGCCACAGTCTCAGGAGTGCCGAGTGGGAACTGATAGCTGCTGCAAGCCTGGTTGAAGACCTCAACGTCAGCATCGGTCACGGGATGATGCTCCATGAAGGCAGGCAGAGCCTCGATCTCGCCCTGCTTGTAGCCACCCTCAATGAGGAAACGGTTCACCTCGTCGGTCACAGAGTTGATGCGAGCGGTGCGAACGCCATAGCCCTCAACGACCTCGGCCAGCGGCAAGGCAGCCTGAAGATTCCTGGTGCTGGCCTGCAAGCCACCGCTGCCAAAGGTACAGAAGGTAACGACCTTCTTGCCCTCGAACGATACGGCCTTGACCAAGCCGGCGATTGGCTGGCAGTAGGTGCCGTACCATACAGGATAGCCGAGGAAGATGACGTCATAATCTGCCAGATTGGACTGCAAAGGCTTGACAACAGGAGCTTCGCCTGCTGCCATCTCCTTGCCGCAACGCTCAATGGTCTGGGCATAGTCGCCATCGTAAGGCACCTCGACCTCGATGGCCTCGATGTCAGCACCCAGCTGCTGCTGGATCTGCTCGGCTACGGTGCGGGTGGTGCCAGTCTGCGAATAATAGAGTACCAGGGCCTTGGTAGCCTGCTGTGCAGCAGTTTCGTCGCCCTTCTTCTGTGTGGTGCATGCAACCAGTCCAAGGGCTGCAAGCAGAATAAGAAACAAGTTTTTCATTGAATTCTGTTTTGTTATGTTATGATGAATATGTGCAAATGTATTGGGCTTAGAGCAGCGTGGTGATATGCTGCTCGCGATGCGTGAGTTCGATGCGTGCCTCGGGGAACAACTCGTGCAAATGTTCGGCAAGATGCTGTGCGCTATAGACCGAGCGATGCTGTCCGCCGGTGCAACCGAAATTGACCACAAGGCTGGTAAAACCACGATCCAGATAGGTGCGCACGGCAGGATCGACCAGGCGATAGACATTCTGCACGAAGCGCATCATGTCGGTTTCGGCTGACTCCTCTCCCACCACGGGGTTGCCCTCGGTGTCGCGTCGGCCTTCCAGGAAGTCGATGACCGGCTGATCGAGGCCCGTGAGTTTCTTGTAGAAAGAATAGCGACCAGGGTTGAGTGGAGCACGGCAGTCGAAGACGAAACCGCCGCCATTGCCCGAATAATCCTCGGGAATGCCTTTCTTGTAACTGAATGAGGTGATGCGCACCACCAGCTGTCCGTTGTCGCTTTGCGGCTGGAAACGCTCCATCCTGGCGACTTCGGTCAAGAGTTCGCACAGATAGGGGCAATCCTCTTCAAGCTCGAAGGAGTCGATGGAGGGCTGTGTGGAGTCGGCGAAACCATCGTCGCTCACATTGCAGCCAGCCGAGTCATCAGGGCCCCAGTTGCCATCGAACATATTGCCGAACAGGGCCTGCAGCATCTCGTTCTGACCGGCACGGAGCGAACAGTTGCGGAAGGCGGGCTCGCTGTCCTTGCGGGTCAATGCCACCAGCGCGTTGAGTGCCTGGGTGATGGGCGTGAGGAACATGGCCTTGTGCTCGTACATGCCACGGAATCCGTAAGCTCCGAGCGTCTGGAGCAGGCGGAAGAAAACAAAGACGCGCAGACGGTGACGGAACACGCGGGTGCTGATCGGCATGTACTCCTGCAGGGCATCGACATAGGTGGTGAGCAGCTCCTGACGCAAGGCAGGGTCGTAGGCGGCACGGCTCTGCCACAGAAACGAAGCCACATCGTAATAGATAGGACCCAGATAGCCACCCTGGAAGTCGATGTAATAAGGCTTGCCCTCGTCGATCATCACATTGCGCGACTGGAAATCTCGATACAGGAATGCCATCCGCTCATCCTCGCCATTGCAGTCGAGCAAAGCGGTGGTGAGTTTCTCGAAGTCGGCCTCGAGACGCATCTCGTCCATCGGATAGCCGGTGAGTTTGAGGAAGCAATACTTGAAGTAGTTGAGATCCCAGCGGATGGTAGTACCGCTGAAACGGGGTTCGCGACAGGCGTCGTTGGCGAAATCGAAACCCTCAGCCGTACGGAACTGAAGATGGGGCAGGTCGCGCATCACCTGCATCAGCAACGCCTGGGTGTCGGGCGACAAGGCATCGGACGGAGCGCCCTCGGCAGCCAGTCGCTTGCGGTCAGCCACCAGAACATCATACAAACTGGTGTTGCCAAGGTCCTGCTGCAAGTAACGCATCTCATCGGCCGAGGCCAAAAAGACGCGAGGCACAGGCAAACCCTCGTCATACATCTTGTGTGCCAATGCAAGGAAAGCATGATTCTCTTTGGCATTCTCGCCAATCACGCCAATGACAGCTCCGGAATCGGCCTCGTCCGAATGATAGAGGCGGAAGTAGCGACGATTGCTACCGGCTCCGTTGAGCAACTGCACGCGGGCAGGCTCTTGACCAAAAAAGGTGGTGTATAGTTGTGTCAGCTCTTTCATTATACATATTATTTCGTGGCAAAGATAGCGCATTTTGCAATCATTTCCAAAAATTCACTCGAAATATTTTGCTTTTTCCAGAAAAAATGCTTACCTTTGCCGCGTTTTATTGTTGAGAAATGCAAAACTCCGATCTACAGAATGTGATGAACAGCATGGGCATCATCGGCAGCAACCCGCAGCTGATGCAAGCCTTGAACGCAGCCTTGCAGGTTGCGCCTTTCGACGTGAACGTACTCATAACCGGCGAGAATGGCGTAGGCAAGGAATTCTTTCATCGCATATTGCACAGCAATTCGCGTCGCAAGCACAGCAAATGCATAGCCGTAAACTGCGGCGGCCTGCCCGAGGGCACCATCGACTCAGAGCTGTTCGGCCACGTCAAAGGCTCATTCACCGGTGCAACGAGCGACCGCAAGGGCTACTTTGAGGAGGCCAACGGCGGCACGCTGTTCCTTGACGAGATCGGCGAATTGCCCCTCTCTACCCAGGCACGTCTCCTTCGCATCCTTGAAACTGGCGAATACTACCGCGTGGGCAGTAGCGAAACCAGGAAGACCGATGTTCGTATCGTGGCAGCAACCAACGTGGATCTGCAGAAAGCCATCGAGCAGAAGAAGTTTCGCGAGGATCTTTTCTACCGCCTCAGTACCATCACCATCCATGTCCCGCCGTTGCGTGAACGACAGGAGGACATCATCCCGCTGTTCAAGAAGTTCGCCTACGACACTGCCAACATCTACCACATGCCCACCATCCGGCTGGATGAAGATGCCCAGAAGCTGCTATTGGCCTACAACTGGCCTGGCAATGTGCGACAGCTGCTGCAC
Organism: Bacteroidales bacterium; assembly: GCA_045628525.1. Lineage (GTDB taxonomy): Bacteria > Bacteroidota > Bacteroidia > Bacteroidales > UBA3663 > Liminaster. The sequence continues at coordinate 20,562 of JAZQPJ010000010.1, read as the reverse complement.
GTGGTGCAGGAGATGTCCATCGTGGAACAGGACCGCCACATCACGGCCGAGATTCTGCAGCGACACCTCCCTCACTTCATCAGCGGAGTGAGCGTGGGTGGTGGAGCCGCAAGTGACGGTAGCAGCGGTTTTGGCCCTGGCGAGAAGGAGGTCATCTATAAAGTGCTGTTCGAAATGAAGAAACAGCTGGAAGAGGTGCGTCAACGGCTGGGTATGACCAATACATCTGCACCGACGGCATCGCATCACTCCCCATTGCTGGCATTGCCCAACGAAACGAGCTCAGAGCCTGGCATACTGCCTACGGCCAAGGCTTTTGTCAACGTGGAGAACCCCATCGGAACACTCGAAGAGATCGAAGAGGCTCTGGAGGTGGAAGCCGAAGAACTGAACGCCACAGGCAACAAGCCCCAGACGATGGCCGAAGTAGAGAAGCAAGCAATCAGTTCCGCACTGAAGCGAAACAAGGGCAACAAACGCAAGGCTGCCGAAGAACTGGACATCTCTGAGCGAACCATCCACCGCAAGATCCAGGAATATGATCTGGGATAATGCATTGAAACCATCTGTAACAAGTCCACCCCCAAAAGCATGAAAAAATATCTACCGGTCCTCGCCCTCTGCCTCTGCAGCATCATTACTGCCGTGTGCTTCACGGCGTGCAAGATCACATACAAGCTCAATGGTGCCAGCATCGACTACACCGTCACCAAGAGCATCAGCATCGACTACATCCCGATCAAGGCGGCTCTGGTGTATGCTCCCCTGGCAGTAACCTTCAATGACAAGCTGCAGACCAAGTATGTGGATCAGACACAGCTCCAGCTGGTCAAGAATGACGGTGACCTGCAGTTGAGCGGTGCCATCACCGGCTACTCGCTCGCACCTCAGGCAGTGAAGGCCGATGCATACGCTGCACAGACACGTCTCACCATCAAGGTCAAGATCAAGTTTGTCAACAAGAACAACAAGACCGAAAACTTCGATAAGGAATTCTCCGCCTATCGCGACTTCGATGCCAGCCAGCTGCTCACCGATGTGCAGGATGGCTTGTGCAATGAGATGGTCGAAGAATTGGTAGAAGAAATCTTCAACGCCACCGTGGCAAACTGGTAATCGCACTCATGAACATCGAACACTGGATCAAGAACCCACACGAGATGGGTGCCGATGCCGTACAGCAGCTGCCCGCACTGATAGAGGCATGTCCCAGCTGCGCGACCTACCGACTGCTCTATGTGATGGCATTGGCCAATGTGCACTCCACCCGGCTGGAGGGCGAGCTCAAGCGACATGCCGTGGCACTGCCTGACAGATTTAGGCTCTTCCAGCTCATCAACCAAGGCGAATACGAATGGGTGAACCTAATGCAGCAGCTCGAAGAGAAGCACCAGCAGCATGAAGAGGTCAATGACTTTGAGCTCATCGACAAATTCCTTGCCTCCATGCAGACACCGGGCATCGCCGATGAGGGCTACTCGATCGACGACCTGACACAAGCCGTCAGCATGCTGCCCGATGATGATGACTACACCGAAGACGCCCCCCACGGAAGCCGCACTCCCGAAGACGAGGAGCAGGACATGCTCATCGACAACTTCCTGCAAGCCGAAGAAAATGGCACTCTTTTCGTGCCTCATGGCGAAAAAGCAGAAATGAGGGAAGATGATCCAAATTTGCTCGAAAAAATCAAAGATCGTGCATTTTTGACCGAGAGTTTGGCAAAGGTATATGTCAAACAGCACAAATATGAGCAGGCTTTAGCTATTTTTTCGCAATTAAATTTGCAATTTCCAAAAAAAAATTGTTACTTTGCAGACCAAATTAGGTTCCTTGAGAAGGTTATTGCCTACACAAAGACCGAAATTGACAACGATAACAAATAGAAATTAAAATAAAATTCCAAAACAGAAATGGTAGTTCTTACTGTAATCATCGTATTCATCAGCTTGCTTCTCGTAGCTGTTGTATTGCTTCAGAAATCAAAGGGTGGTGGCCTTGCAGCAGGCTTCCAGTCTCAGAATGCACTCATGGGTGCTCCTAAAACAGCTAACTTCCTCGAGAAGCTTACATGGTCCCTCATGGGCATCATTGCTGTGCTCTGCATTTGCTGCACACTTATCCTTAGCAACAGCCGCACCTTCAGTGGTAGCGCTATCGAAGCTATGGATGCGGCTCCTTCCCTGCCTGAACAGGTAAGTGACATGCCAGCTGCCGATGCCGGTCAGGAGTAATCCCCTACCATGCATCGAATAGAAAATTGCACAATCATTTTCTCCTATTCCAAATCATACAATAAGCCCGCCAAGCACGTGAGTGTCTGTCGGGCTGCTTTTTTTATATCTATATTATATATTTTATACGTTATCCGCGGTTCATGCGCTCATGCTTCTTCTTAAGCAGCAGATAGAGCCCCACCAGTATGACGAGCTCAATGCCGCATATCAGAAAGAAGTTGGCAGGAAGGCTTCCGTCATTGCGCACCACACCATATACCGCCATTGCCACAAAGTAGAGCAGCAGAGCCAACGGCAGCACCTTATATTTCGGCCATTTCTTCATCTTCCCAATTATAAATTATGAGTTATGGATTCTCATTTATGACTTACCGATTATCACCTTTCCCATCTTAAGCAGATGTTCATAGATCTCCACACATGCCACAGCATCCAGTGCAGCGTATGCCAGCTGTTTGGGACTGAGCTGATCTGCCTCCCAGTTGGTAAGGCGCTGACGCTTGCTAAGCTTCTGGCCGAAAAGGATGGCGTAGATCTTGGCCAGGCTCTTGTCCGTGATGCCATAGTTGGTCACCAGCTGCTGCAGCTCGATGAATCCCTTGGGCGCCAACGATGGCTGCCATTTGCGAAGGCTCTGGAAGTCGTCATGCGTTGAGAGGCCGATCTTCACCACACTGGCATCCTCGAGCAGCTCCACCAGACAGCGTGGCATCTCGCCGATCTTATGGAGGCGAAACAGATAGCACACCTGGCCGATGGACAGCTGCACCAACGACACACGATAGCTGACGCCCTTCTGGAAAGCCGGTCTTGTCTCGGTGTCGAACCCCACCAGACATCCCGACTCACGTATCTGCCGAATCGCTATCTCGGCCTGTTCCATATTGATGACCGTGACAGCATAGCCGGCATATTCCTTGGTGGGGAGTGCGGCAAGTTCCTCTTTCGTGATCGAACTATTCATCGTCGTCTGATTCTGTATCTGCATTATCACCGTATGTCAACTCGTGGAGGGGACGCATGGCATTGACCAGTTTCTGCCCCCAGTAGGTGCGGAAGTTCTCAGTGACGCGCACCACGGCATTGTTCATGCTCTCCTCGTTCTGCGAGGCAAAGGCGGCCACAAAGTTCTTCAGATCCTGATAGATGTCGGCCAGATCCTCGCTGATGGTGCACATCATCGGGCCTTCGCTGTATTGCATGTCGGGCGTGAACACCTCGAGGTATTCATCGTCGGCACGCAACAGACGCCACACGCGCTTGCGCACATCCTCGTAATCCTCCTCGGTGACAGCCTCCTCCAAGTCATCGAAGCCCATCTCCTCCAACGCAGGCAGCAAGGCTGCCTTCACATAGATGAGGGGCAGTACTTTCGAAATCTTGTCGAGGAAATCACGGCGGCTGACGGCATTCTCGCCCAGCTTCTCCATGAAGACACAGTATTCGGCCGAGACGGTGACCATGTCAATCACGGCAGGACTATAAACGGGATTGGACATTAACGGATGATGTATAATGAATGATTAATAATGTAGTCGTACACCTGTGGGTCGATCATCTGCGGACACTCGCCCTGCGCCACTGCCAGACGGATCTCGGTGCTGCTGATGTCAAACTGTGGTGCATGGCGGGCAAAACGCACATGGCGCGTATCGAACTGCCCGTTGACCTCAGCGGTGGCAGGGTCATCGTAGCCGGGACGAGGATAGACGATGAGATGGAAATCGCGCAGAATCTCGTCCCACGCACGCCAACGGTCGAAGATCAGCCAGTTGTCGGCTCCGATGATCAAGTGTATCTCGTCATCGGGTTGCTGCTCCTGGAGGGCATGCAACGTGTTGATCGAATAGTTGGGACGTGGCAACTCATCCTCGATGCAGCATACACGCAAGCCCTGATGGCCACGGATGGAGAGTTCGAGCATCTGCTGCCGGTCGGCATCAGGGGCAAGCGTCTGCGCCGTGGCAGCCTTCAGCGGGTTCAAAGGGCTGCGAATGAGCCACACCTCATCGACGAAACCCTCACGCACCAGATAGTCGCAGAGGGCTACGTGTCCCGTATGCACAGGATTGAAACTGCCGCTGTAGATGCCGATTCGCATTAGAGGAGAGTTTGGTGTTTAGAGTTTAGTGTTGTTGGACGCTAAACTCAAGTCAGGAACTCTGTAACCACCTTGAGCGCCTCAGCCTTGGCTACCTCCAGATCGTCGTTGACAATCACCTTATCGAACTGTGGGGCAAAAGTCAGCTCGTAGGCAGCCTTGTCAAGGCGCTGCTGGATGACCTCCTCGGCGTCGGTGCCACGGCTGTGCAGGCGACGGCTCAGCTCCTCGATCGAAGGTGGCTGGATGAAGAGGCTCAAGGCGCGGTCGCCATAGTACTTCTTAATGTTGACACCGCCCTTCACATCCACATCGAACACTACGGTGTGTCCGGCGTTGGACAGGCGCTCCACCTCGCTCTTCAGCGTGCCGTAGAACTTATCGGTGTAAACCTCCTCATACTCCAGGAACTCATCGTTCTGGATGCGCTGGCGGAATTCGTCAGGCTTCAGGAAGTAGTACTCCACGCCATGTTGCTCCGTGCCACGAGGGTCACGCGAGGTGCACGAGATTGAGAATGCCAGGTTCAAGCCCTGCTGCATCAGGTAATTCACCAAAGTTGACTTGCCACTGCCACTGGGGGCAGAGAATATGATAAGTTTTCCCATTGTTTTTGTAAGTTAACGGTTACACACCTACGCGGCTTTTATTTCATCACAGCACATTGAGTACCTGCTCCTTGATCTGCTCCAGCTCGTCCTTCATCTTCACCACGATGCGCTGCATCTCTGCCTGGTTGCTCTTGCTGCCCAGTGTGTTGATCTCGCGACCCATCTCCTGAGCGATGAATCCGAGCTTCTTGCCATGACCGCCCGCATCCATCGGTGCATTCATGGTTTCGAGGAAGTAGTCGAGGTGGTTGGTGAGGCGATGCTTCTCCTCGTTGATGTCGAGCTTCTCGATGTAGTAAATCATCTCCTGTTCCAGGCGGTTCCGGTCGTAATCCACCGGCAGCTTCTCCAGTCGATCCAGCAGGTTCTGTCGGATGCGTTCGGTGCGCTCCACCTCGTAAGGCTCCACGCTGGCCAAGAGGGCACGGATGTTGGCAATCTTCTCCTCGAAGACGCGCTGCAATGACTCGCCCTCCTGCTGACGGAAAGCCACCAGCTTCTGGATGGCCTCGGCCACCACCTGGGTCACGGCGTTGAGTTCCTCCTGCTCGATCACCTGTGGTTGCTGGCTGATCACATCGGGCATACGGAGCATCAACTGCAGCATCAGGGCCGACGAATCGCCCCCCAAACCTGGCTGTGCCATGTTGAGCTCACGCCACACGGCATCGATCTGCTGCTTGTACTCCTTCACCACAGACAGGTTGATGCGTGGTGCCTCGTCCGAAGCCTGCAGCTCCACGGTGACGTTCATGTCCACCTTGCCACGCTGCATCTCGCGCTGCACCATCTGGCGGAACTCCATCTCGCGCTCGCGATACTGCGAGCACACCTTCATCATCAGGTCGAGCTGCTTTGAGTTGAGCGACTTCACCTCCACGGTGACCTTCTTGTGCGCAATTTCGGCTGTTGCCTTGCCGAAACCGGTCATTGACTGTATCATTGGCTAAAATTACAGATTTCAAATTACAAATTACGAGGTTCTTCCGCAATTTTCGTGCAAAAATAATGAAAAATTCGATACGTCGTACCATCCAATTGTTTTTTTTATTACTTTTGCATCAAAATTCGTATGCTGATTTTACTTTTTGCAATAATCGAATAGTATTTATGGCCAATATTCTCATGATTGAGACATCGACCAAGGCCTGCTCTGTAGCCTTGAGTCATGACTTCAATATCGAATTCAAGCAGGCGACCCTCGAGGGTCCCAATCACGCCTCGGTGCTCGGCACCTACGTACAGGAGGCCATGGAATTTGCCCGTCAGAACGAAATGATGCCTGATGCCATCGCCGTCTCGGCTGGCCCGGGCAGTTACACCGGTCTGCGCATTGGTGTGAGCGAAGCCAAGGGCCTGGCATTTGGCCTCCAGAAGCCGCTCATCGCCATCTCCACGCTCAAAGCCATGTGCTGCCAGGTGATGTTCCGCCCCGATGTCATGATGGACGAGGGCGCTCTCTATTGCCCCATGATCGATGCCCGCCGCATGGAGGTCTATTGCGCCCTCTACGACCAGGCACTGGGCGAGGTTCGTCCGGTCAGCGCCGAGGTGGTCGATGCCGACTTCCTGCGCGAGGTGCTCGATGAGCACGTTATCTACTTCTTTGGCGATGGTTCCGAGAAGTGCCAGGAGGTCATCACGCACCCCAATGCCCGCTTCATCACAGGCGTACGCGTCCTGGCTCGCGACATGATGGCACTCGCCATCCAGGCCTTCAACCGCAACCAGTTCGAGGACACTGCCTACTTCACACCCTTCTACCTGAAGGAATTCCAGGCCTCGAAGCCAAAGGATCCATTCCAGGACATCTGATTCCCTAATTCCTCACTCCTAAATCCTCACTCCTAATCAATTTTGCCCATGCAAAATTACAATACGCAGCTCTCCGCCATCAAGCTCCCCGAATACGGACGCAATCTGCAGCAACTGGTGGAATACTGCAAGACCATACCCGATCGCGACAAGCGTACCCGCTATGCCTATGGCATTATCGAAATCATGGCCGACATCTACCCGGAGTCAGCCGCAGTGGAGAACAGCAAGCAGATCCTGTGGGATCATCTGGCCATCATCTCCAATTACGAGCTCGACATCGACTACCCCTGCCCTATCCTCACCCGCGAGAAGCTCGACGATCGTCCGCAGCCCCTCTCCAATCCGCAGCAGCCCTACATCCACTGGCGCATGTATGGCAAAGTGGTGGAGGATATGATACAGAAGGCCGTCCTGATGGAAGATGCCGAGCAGCGTGCCCGCCTCTTCGAACTTTGTGCCAACCACATGAAGCTTCACTTCCACAAGACGCACCCCAATGCCGATGAAGACGACAACAAGATCATTCAGGATCTGCTCGAATACACCCATGGTCAGTACCAGGATGAGATCTATAAGGTCTTCCTCTACAGTGCCAAGGAACTGCAGGAGAATATCCAATACGATGCCGCTTCACTAGAGGTCAGCACCAAGAAGAAAAAAAAGAAAAAGAAATAAGCATCAGACACAAAAAAGACACTCCTTCGAGTGTCTTTTTTCTTGACTCATTCACAGTTTCGGACCGAAACTCGCTGCATCTGAGATGTTTAAGAAGTATAGTTGGACTTCATTAACACCGGTAGGCTTCACCTGCCGAATTCCCTCATTCCGTAAGCCCTGCTCACTTCATTGTATTGTGCAATGAGCTCGGCACTGTTGGGGCACTCCGGCTTCGTGAAACGGAAGTATAGCATCTCGCGCAGGGCCATGGCTATGGTCTTGTCCTTGCGCTCAGTGTCAAGTACAAAGGCTCGTTCATACCACGGCTGAGACTGATTGTAGAGGGGCGTCAGCTTAGGATCGAGCAACGACATGCGCTTCTGTTCATACAGCTTGTCCTTGAGCTGCACCGCACGATTGTAGTAAATGCGACCGATGAACGAGCAGACATTGGCCTGCGTGGAATCCAGCGCATACGACTGTTTGTAGATTTCGATTGCCTGTTGCGTATTGCCCTGATGCTCATACAACTGTCCCTTCATGCATATTACCTGTGCATCGAGAGAGTCGAGTTCAGATATGCTGGCAGCCAGTCGTTGAGCCTGTCGCCACTCCTGTCGGTCGATGTGAATCTGCAGCAGGTTTTTCATGAACCACGTATTCGTAGGCATCTGCTTTATGGCCGTACGCAATTCGTTCATCATCTTGGTCGTGTCATTCATTGTATAATAGATCGAGAGCGTATTCTTATACACCTTGTCCAGCTCATAGTTCTTCACCTTGAGCGTGTCAAAGTAATCAAGCGCCTCGTCATAATGCTGCAAGGCCATTGCTACCGATCCACAGTTGTAGAGGGTTCGGTTGCGAGTCGAATCGGCCATATAATGCTCAAAGTCGGCCGAGTGCTTCGGATCCTTGCGGTGCTGTTCCAGCAAGAAAGGGTGCACACTGCCTTCGTACGACATGCGGAATTCGCCCAGCGTCGTCACCAGATCATTCTTTGCATAGCTCTGCCCTGCATTGACCAGAAAGCCCTTGGTCAGCAGATAGTACTGCATCGCCAGCGGCTGTATGTGCTTGCACATCTTCGCAGCCTCCTTGCCATATTCGGCAGGCGACTCATGATACAGTTCGTACGCATCCTTGAAGTACAGGTAGCAGCGCTTGGCTGCTGCCAGGCACTCCTTTTCATCGGTCTTCTTACCCAATGCTGGTTTGTTGCGCTCGAAGTTGAAGGCCAGATTCTCTACATCGCCTGCCGTCACCAGATGGCTGGCCATAGGGCAACGCAGCGAATCGGCCAGATAGAGCAGACGCGCCACATGCTTGCGTGCCGTCTTGAAGTCCGGATTGCGCGAATCCGAGCTCAGGCGACGTGCCAGCTTCGTATGCTCGGCAAGCGTGTCCTTCAGCGCACGGGTCAGCACAGGCACCACCTCAGCCTCAGCCACAAGCGTATCCTGCACAGCATCAGCAGCAGACTGTGCTACAGGCTTTGCCCATGCCCCACCGAATGCGCATTGGCAAAGCAGCAACAGCGAGAGAAAGTAGAGAGAACGTCTATGATTCATCGTGTATTACAAGCTAAGCAAGCGTGTTTTTATCCAAGAATGCCCTTCAGCAGATCGCCAGCACCACCTTTGCCAGTGACCTTGCCCAACAGATCGCCGGCAGCACCGCCCACCAGCTTCTTGGCAATGTATTCCTGCAGCTCGGCCTTCGCAATCTCCAGGCCCTTGCTCTTCACCAAAGCCACAGCCTCATCCATATTAGTGAGGGTCATCAGCTTGGCCTTGACCTCAGGGAACTTCTCAAGCAGTGCAGTCAGCTTAACAATTGTATTTGCATCCATAGTTGTAGTATATAAAAAATGAAAATTAAAAATGTCGATGCAAAGATAAACATTTCTGACGAAACCTCAAAGAAAACGGCCAAAAAATTAGCATAATTTAAGGTGGCGAGGAATTAAGTAGGTAAGGTTAGCCCCTTTCCTACACTTGTGACGGTGCAAAAAGAGAGGGTTCCGGGTCGGAATCCTCTCTAAGTTGGTAATATAGACGTTATCGGAGATTGGTTTACTTCACTTCGACGCCATTGGCCACGAACTGGATGCGGTCAGCATCGTTGCAGAAGCGCTTGATGAGCTGCTGAATGTCCTGGAGGGTGATGCTGTCGAGTGCCTCATTCCAGCCATCCACATCGTTCCAGCCATTCTGGTCGAATGCCTCGATCTGGTTGAGCCAGTAGCTGTTCTCCTTGAGCTGCTCCTCATGCTGCTTCACGAGGTAGTCGTGCACCTTCTGGAAGGCATCGGCTGGCACGCCCTCGTCGCCCATCTTCTTAAATTCGGCGAATGCCACATTCTCGATGTGCTCGCGCTTGTCGGCACCTGTATCGAACAGGTAAATCATCGTCTGCACACCCGTACGATGGTTGAAGCCAGCCTGAGCACCTGGTGAGTAAACGCCACCTTCGCGCTCGCGGATGGTCTCGGTGAAGACGATGCTGGTGATCTGGCCTACCATGTTGGTCATCAGCGCATCCTTGAGGGTGTAAGGCTGATCGAAGAGGTAGAAGAAGTTGTAAACCGAAGTCTTGGGCTGCTGCATTGGCAGGTCGAAGCGGTTCTCGCGAGTGCCGCGGGTTGGCATTACCTCCGACGGACGCTGCTCGCGCTCCTTGCTTACAGGCAGGGCACCGAAGTACTCCTCGCACATCACACGGAGGCTGTCCTCGTTGACGTTGCCTACAAAGTAGAAGGTGAAGTCGGCGGCATTGGCGAAGCGCTTCTTGGCGGTCTCGAAGTCACGCTTATAGTCGATGGCCTTGAGGTCCTCGAGCTGCATTGGTGCCATATCCTTCTGGCCAAGGTACATGGTGAGGGTCAGTGAGTCGCTCATGATCTTGTCTGGGTTGCCTTCCAGCATCTTGTACTGCGACTCGATCTGGTTGTAGAGTGCCTGAGCTGCCTCCTCGTCGTAACGTGGTGCGGTGAAGGTGAGATAGATTTGTTCGAAGAGACAACGCAGGTCCTTAGGAGCAGCACTACCCTCCAGGTACTCGGAGTTGGCACCGATGTTAACGCCCACGCTGGCACGCTTGCCGGCCAGCACCTTAGGCAGGTCACTGACGCTGAACTCGCCGAGGCCGCCGAGGCTGTAGATGTTCTCCAAAAGGTTGCGCACAGCTACAGGCTGCGAGAGGTCGGTGCGGTAGCCGCCGTCAGAATAGGCCTCGAAGAGCACCTGATCCTGCTTGAAGTCGGTCACCTTATACACGACCTTGATGCCGTTGTTGAGCGTCCAGATCTTCGAGCCGAACTGGCCATCCTCCATGCGGGCGATGGCGCCCTTGGCAGTTGGAGGTGCTGGCAGGAGCTTGATGCCGCTGAGCTTCTCCTCGTAAGGCTTAATCTCCTGCTGCAGAGCAGCGTTGTAGGCAGCGAGCAACTCAGCCTCGGTAGGCAACTGGTTGCTCTCCTTCTGCTGGCCAAAGATGCAGAGAGCCACATTCTCAGGAGTTACCATCTGCTGAGCCACCTGATTGATCATGGCGGCATTGAACATAGGCAGCATCTGCTGAGTCATCTGATACTCAAGTTCAAGGCCTGGCATTGGCTCGGCCGAGAGGTAGTGACGCTGTATCTCGCTGACGAGCTGGCGGTTCTTGCGCTTGTCGCGCTCGTTGTAGGCATTCTCAATGCGAGAGAGCATCTCGGCCTTCACACGCTCGATCTCAGCATCGGTGAAACCGTACTGTACGGCACTCAGCACCACCTGCATGGCTGCGTTGAGGCCCTTCTGCCACTCGTTGTCCTGGAAAACGACGTCCACCTCGAAGGCATCCTTGGTCTTAGCCAGCAGATACTTGCCGAAGCCTACCTCTGAGCCGAGATATGGGGCATCGGCCTTGAGGACGAGCTCCTGCAGACGCTGGTTGAGGGCGCTGGAGATGATGTTCTCTATGATGTCGGTGATATAGCCCATCTGGGTGAGCTTCATCTCGTCAGGCATTGGGTCGCTCTTGTAGCAGATGAGCAACACGTTCTGTGCCTGCTCAGGGTCGCTGGCTACAGCCACGAGTGGCTCTACGTTATCCTCTACGGGGAAATATACGCGCTCAGGAGCACCCTCGGGCACATGGATGTCGCTCCACAGGGTGGCGATCTTCTGCTCCACTTCATCCACATCCACGTCACCTACTACGAAGATGCCCTGCAGGTCAGGACGATACCACTTCAGGTAGTAGTCGCGCAGTTCCTGTGGCTTGAAGTCATCGACCACGCCCAGGTGGTTCTCGCCGAGGGTCTTGCCAATAGGCATACGGTCGGCATAGCGGTTGCCAGGAAGAAGCTTAGGCAGGATCACATCGTACATGCGAAGCATTGGCGAGTTACGGCTGCGCCACTCCTCGTGGATCACGCCACGCTCGCTCTCAATCTCCTCGTCGAGCAGGGAGATGTAGCCGCTCCAGTCGTGCAGCATCAGGAGGCATGAGTCCACGATGCCCGGATGTGCTACGGGGTCGGTAGGCACGTCAGAGATGTTATACACGGTCTCGTCGATGCTGGTGTAGGCATTGACGTTGGTGCCGAACTTCACGCCATGGCGCTGCAGGTAGTCGAGCATGTTCTTGCCGGGGAAGTTCTTGGTGCCGTTGAAGGCCATGTGCTCCAGGAAGTGGGCAAGGCCGCGCTGGCTGTCCTCCTCGAGCACCGAACCCACGCGCTGGGCGATGAAGAACTCGGCATGCTGCTCGGGCAGGTCGTTGTGACGGATGTAGTAGGTCAAGCCGTTAGGCAACTGGCCGTAACGCACGGCTGGATCCATAGGCAGCGGTGGCATCTGAGGCATCTGCTGCGCCATGGCTGCACTTCCACCCAGGAGGGAGAGGGCAGCCACAAAGGTAGAAAGGAATTTCTTCATTTCAAGCTTTTGTTTAGGTTAATAATAATATTAAATGAGGAATTGTGACGAAATTGGCTCGTTGTTCATCACGCGACGAATGGTCTCGGCAAAGAGGTTCGAGATGGTCAATGTCTTCACCTTAGGGCATGAGCCACGATAAGGGATGGAGTCGGTGAACATGATCTCCTTGAGTGCCGAAGCCTCCACGCGATCGCTGGCAGGACCGCTCATCACGCAGTGGCTGGCGCAGGCGCGCACGCTCTTGGCGCCCTTCTCCATAATGAGGTTGGCAGCCTTGGTGATGGTTCCGGCGGTATCGACCATATCGTCGATGAGCACCACATCCTTGCCCTCCACGTCGCCGATGATGAACATCTCGCCGATCGAGTTGGGCTTGTCGCGATGCTTGTCGCACATCACCATAGGCACGTTGAAGTACTTGGCATAGGTGTAGGCACGCTTGGAACCGCCGGCATCAGGCGATGCGATGCAGAGGTTGTCGATGCCCACTTCGTTGGCGATGTATGGCATGATGACGCTCGAAGCATAGAGGTGATCGACGGGCACATCGAAGAAGCCCTGAATCTGGTCGGCATGGAGGGCCATGGTGATCAGTCGGTTGATGCCGGCCTTCGAGAGCATGTCGGCCACGAGCTTGGCACCGATGGCCACACGTGGCTTGTCCTTGCGGTCCTGACGGGCCCAGCCGAAGTAAGGAATGACAGCGATGATCTGGGCAGCAGAGGCACGCTTGGCAGCATCGATCATGAGGAGGAGCTCCATCAGATTGTCAGCACTTGGGAAGGTGCTCTGCACCAGGAATACATGCTTTCCGCGGATTGACTCCTCGAACGAAACACCGAACTCACCATCGGCAAAGGTCTGAATGATCAGATTACCCAGTGGACAACCAAGGCTTGCACAGATCTTTTCGGCCAGGTAACGTGAAGCACGACCCGAGAAAACAAGAAAATTATTGTTCATGACAAATATTTAATAGAATAAACGATGGCACAAAGTTACGCTTTATTTCGATACGATGGAACAAAAAACAGGGAAAAGCGAGTAAAAAATTCGCTTCTCCCCCTTTTTGCCACTCAATTGTCGTCAAGTGTTTGCATTTTGGCCCATTTTCGAGCTGTGCAAACGATGTTACTTGCCGCAGATGCGGAGCACCACGGCATCGTAGGCAGGCACCTTCACGATCATCGGCCGGGAGGTGTCGTGCTGCACGAAATCCCACTCGCCGGTCATCAGGTTCTCGATGTGACGGCGCTTCGGCTTGATGCCCACATACTCCCACGCCTCCTGCGGGATGTTGACCGAAATCTCCTGCTCCTCGCCCTGGAAGTTGGCCACCACCAGGCACACCTCGGTGCGCGAATGGCGCAGGAAACTGAAGGTACGGTGGATGTTGTAGCCGGGGTTGTCGTAGTTGCAGTAGGTGAGGTCGTAGAAGTCACCCTCACGCAGTGCCACGTTGCTGTTGGCCAGCTCGAACACCTTGGCATAGTATTCGCGCAGCTCGCGTGCCGACTTCTGCAGCTTGTGGCGACGCCACATGGCCTTCTTGCCTCGCCACTGGCGGATGCTCCCGACCGACCAGTAGTCGAAGATCGTGGTGCGGCCGTCGCGTCCGGAGAAGCCCTCCTCGTCCATGCCGCGCTCGCCCAGTTCCTGGCCGAAGTAGTTCATGAAGGGGCAGGTATTCATCAGCGCACTCACCACCAGGGCCGGACGTCCCTTGATCGGATCGCCGGCAAAGAAGTCGCTGGCCAGACGCTGCTCGTCGTGGTTCTCAAGGAAGTTGAGCATGTGCTCCTGTATGCCATTGAGGCTCTGCCATACGCCGGTGATGGCGCTGGCCGACTCACGGCACTCCACAACGGCTCGCAGCGTGTCGTACAGGCCCACCTTGTCATACAGATAGTCGAAGCCGCCATACTCGATGTAGCTGCGGTAGATGGCCGGCTCGTAGATTTCGGCAATGAAGAGGATGTCGGGGTTGACCGCCTTGACCTGCGGTATGACCCAGTGCCAGAAATCCACCGGCACCATGAAGGCCATGTCGCAGCGGAAGCCATCCACGCCCTTCTGTGCCCAATACACCAGGATGTCGCGCATCTTGAGCCAGGTGCTCGGCATGGGGTCGAAGCAGTAGCGGCCGCCTCCCATGTAGTCAACGCCGTAGTTGAGCTTCACCGTCTCGTACCAGTCGTTGCGGCCTGGCCAGGCATGGAACACGTCGTTGCCGGTGGCACGGGCGGGGTTCTCCTGATAATCTGTAATCTGTGATTTGTAATCTGTAATTATATTGTCCAGATGCAAGGGCTCGCCGCAGTAGTAGAAGTTGTTCTGCGGATTGAACTGATGCTCCCTGACGTCGAATTCGCCCAGGTCGCTCACGCCCTCCGGACGGGTCACGCTCTTGTAGCCGCGCGCCACATGGTTGGGCACAAAGTCGATGATCATCTTGAGACCCACGCGGTGGGTGCGCTCCACCAGCTCCTGGAACTCCTCCATGCGGCGGGCGGGGTCGTCGGCCAGGTCGCACGACACGCTGTAGTAATCGGTGATGGCATAGGGCGAACCGGCCACGCCCTTCAGCACCTGAGGGTTCTGGCACGGAACGCCATACTGTGAATAGTCGGTGGCCGATGCCTGCTGCAGCAGGCCGGTGTACCAGATGTAGTTGCACCCCAGCTGCTGGATGCTGCGCAAGGCCACCTCGCTGAAGTCGCTCATCTTGCCACAGCCATTCTGGCCGATGGTGCCACCGGGCACGCACTGGTCGTTGCCGTTGCCAAACAGACGGACGAGCGCCTGATAAATGATAATCTTGTTTTTCATTATAGAAGAATAGTAATGTACTTTTCCAGAAATGAATGCCGTCTTCGCGCCATTGTGTCCGTATCGGATTATCCGCATGACTTCACTCGAAAAACATCCACATGACTTTACTCGCAAAATATCCGCATGACAATGCTCGCAAAAACAGCGCGAAGATACGAAAAAAATCCGAACATCGCAACCAAAATTGCCAAAAATCGCGTTACAATCTGCCGAACAACATGTTTTTCGCCCATTTTCGCCCATTTTTTGCCTCAAAAATTTGCTTTTTCTGCAAAAATCCCCTATCTTTGCGCCGCATTTTGGGCCCAGATGGTGGAATCGGTAGACACGAGGGACTTAAAATCCCTTGACCATTACGGTCGTGCGGGTTCGACCCCCGCTCCGGGTACAGGTTGATGCTCTCGAGCATCAGTAATATCAAATCTTAAATAATAAAGTATAACATTCGCCTAAGCCTCTCTTACGAAGCAACTCAGGCGAATGTTTTTTCGTTTATCATGTCTGACATCAAACGCATCGTTCTCACCGGCGGCCCTTGTGCTGGCAAGACCACGGCCCTGGTTCGCATCATTGAGCATTTCTCCGCCCTTGGCTACAAGGTATTCACCGTGCCCGAAGTCCCCACCATGGTCACCCAGTCGGGCTGGAACTACATGACCGACAATCACGACTTCTACTACGAGGGCGAGAAGGTGATCCTCGAACTGCAGCTGGCCTTGGAGGACAAGGTGATGCGCATGGCCCGCACCTGCACCGAGCCCTGCGTGGTGGTGTGCGACCGTGGCACCATGGACATCTCGGCCTATATCTCGCCCCAGATGTGGGACGAACTCACCGCCTCGTGCGGCACCTCCACCCAGGAACTGCGCACCGGCGGCCGCTACGATGCCATCCTGCACCTGGTCAGCGCTGCCGATGGCGCTGAGCAGTTCTACACCACCGCCAACAACGCCCAGCGCTACGAGAAGGCCGACGAAGCCGGCTTGGCCATCGCCCGCGAGCTTGACAAGAAGGTGATCGGCGCCTGGACAGGTCACCCGCACCTGCGCGTAATAAACAATGGTGCCGACTTCGAACAGAAGATGCAGCGCGTCATCGACGAGATCAGCGCCGTGCTCGAACTGCCTCAGCCCATCCGCGAGGAGCGCAAGTACATCGTGGAGCTCGCCGCTCCGCTCCCACCCTGCACCAGGAGCCTCATCACCCAGACCTATCTGGTGGCCGATCCCGGGTGCGAGGTGCGTCTGCGCCGCCGCAACATCGACGGCAACATCGTCAACGTGCACACCACCCGCAAGCGCCTCTCATCTACCGAGGAACTCGTCATCGAGCGCCAGGTGAGCAACGCCCTCTACGAGACCATGCTCCAGCAGGCCGACCCCTACCGCCACACCATCGACAAGCTCCGCCACAGCTTCATCTACCAGGGTCAGTTCTTCGAACTCGACACCTATCAGGGCAGCCACGAAGGCCTCGTCATCCTCGAAACCAAGGGCATAGCCTGCCATGAGGACGTGAAGTTCCCACCCTTCCTGCGCGTAGTCAAAGACATCACCGGCGACAAGGAATACTACAACCACAACCTCTCACTCAAGTGATCAATTCCAATCGATTCCATTCAATTTCAATCGATTCCAATCGAACAACAACAAAAAAAAATACACACCACAGCAAATGAAAAGCCACCTCCTCACCGCCACCCTGGCCCTCAGCCTCATGGCCACCACCGCCTTCGCTCAGAAGTATGAAGGCCTTGCACGCACCCCACAGATGGGCTGGAACTCATGGAACAAATTCGCCGACAAGGTGAACGAAGACCTCATCAAGGAAACCGCCGACGCCCTGGTCCGCACCGGATTGCGCGATGCCGGCTACGTGTATCTCAACATCGATGACTGCTGGCATGGCGAGCGCGATGCCGACGGCTTCATCCAGAGCGATCCCGAGCGCTTCTCATTGGGCATCAAGGCCCTGGCCGACTATTGCCACAACCGCGGCCTCAAGCTCGGCATCTACAGCGATGCCGGCCGTCAGACGTGCGGCGGTCGCCCGGGCAGCTTCGGCCACGAGTATCAGGATGCCCTGCAGTATGCACGCTGGGGCGTCGATTACCTCAAGTACGACTGGTGCAACACCGAGGACATCAACGCACGCGGCGCCTACCGCCTCATGTCCGAGGCACTTCGCGCAGCCGGCCGCCCCATCCTCTTCAGCATGTGCGAATGGGGCGACCAGAAGGGTTACGAGTGGGGTGAGCCCCTCGCCCACTCCTGGCGCACCACAGGCGACATCTGGGCACACTTCGACGGCCTCCTCGAGCACGGCTCATGGCACGCCAACGGCGTGATGCAATGCATGGACCTCAATGCCGACCTGCGCCGTTATGCCGGCCCTGACCATTGGAACGACCCCGACATGCTCGAGGTAGGCAACGGCATGACTATCAACGAGGATCGCGCCCACTTCACCATGTGGTGCATGATGGCCGCTCCGCTCATCCTCGGCAACGACCTCAACAACATGTCGCAGGAGGTGCTCGACATCCTCACCAACCGCGACGTCATCGCCATCGACCAGGACACCCTCGGCATCCAGGGCATGCGCATCCAGCAGAAGGACAGCGTGGAGGTTTGGCTCAAGCCTCTCGCCGGCGACGACTGGGCCTTCTGCCTCCTCAACCGCAGCATCACCCCCAAGCAGGTCACCCTCAACTGGAGCAACTGGAACACCCTCGACTCCGAAGTATCTGGCCGCTCCATCTTCTTCGACCAGGGCGACGTCTATGAGTGGCGAAACCTCTGGTGGACAGGCAAGAAGCCACAGACCGGCACCACCGCCCCAAAGAAGCCTCAGACCGTCACCATCCCCGGTCACGACGTCCTCCTCTACCGGTTGACCAAGCATTGACACACATTTCATTTTCTTAATGACAATCATGACAATTGACAATCATGACAACTTATCTCCTCCCTGCAGTCGAGGAAAGCCTTGGCAACTACTGGATCAAAGTGCGAACCGGATTCTTCCTCGATGATGGCGAACGACTGATCCAGCGACATGGCATCCTTGTAGCAGCGCTTTGATGACACGGCATCAAACACATCGGCCACGGCCAGGATCTTGGCACAGAGAGGTATCTCATCGCCCTTCAGTCCATGAGGATATCCCTTGCCATCCATTCGTTCGTGGTGATACTCAGCCATCTCACGGGCCATCTTCAGGTAGTCGATGTCGCCCGCCGTCGATTCGATGTGAGAGATGATCTCGCCACCGGCAGCAGAGTGTGACTTCATGATGGCAAACTCCTCGTTGTCAAGCCGTCCCGGCTTATTCAGAATGGCATCAGGGATACGGATCTTGCCCACATCATGCAGCGGAGCAGCAATCACCATATCGTTGATGTATTTTTCGGTCAGTATATCGCTGAATTTTCCTTCGCTCTTCAGCCGGCGGGCAATAATCTGGACATAGTGGCTGGTGCGCTGGATGTGTCCGCCAGTACTTGAGTCACGATCTTCTATCAGTTCTGCCACCGTATGGATCAGCGACTTCTGCAAGTGCATGTTCTTCTTGTGATAGTAATCCTTGCGGTTGGAATTGACCACATAGACCAGGATGACGAAGGCTGCAATAAAATTGATCAGTCGCGTGTAGTTGACCATCATGATAGAGGAATTGGGTGCGATCAAGTCAACCAACATGATGTTATATACCAACAACCAGATACCGGCCAGCCAGACAATCACCTCTTCGCTCACGGTCAGCGAGCGGTTGCGGATATCCATGATCAGGATGCGCATGAATCGGGGTTTCATCCAGAGCAGAAGGCCGATAGCGGAAATAATCAGTGACGTGATAAGGATGATACAGGCGTTTTTCTCATCTGCCGTTTCAAACTTCGGAGAGAGCACCTCAATTACGGAGATGATGCTGTCGTGGTATCCGATGAGAGGAATGATTTCGAAGAATGCCAGCCATTTGCGTTTTTTTCGGCCTACGTATCCTAAATAGACGATAGGGCCGTAGGTTGAAATGAAAAAAAACAGGATGCCTGGCACCTGAACCTTGCTGCTAATACTTGGATCTAAGGTCAGTTCCAGTATCATACCGATGATTGTACCGAGCAGCATGACGCAGCCGGTAGTGCGTAACTGCCTGCGTGTGTGCGACTCAAGAAAAATGAATTTCTGCAAGATAATGATCAGGCAGACCATCGCCAGTCCTGATGGGTAGGAAAGGATATCGAAAGGTAAGCGAGTGGGAGCGTTCATCGGAAGTGCGTATTATTATTTTGCTGTCAGGTAATATATAATTGTTCAAGTTTCGGAACTTCCGAAACTTTAATTAATTGATTATTGTTGATCGTTGACGTTCTCCGAGCGCACCTCGCTGATGGCGGCCTCAGAGCCGACATGGATGCTGGCGCGGACATCGTTGGCATAGATGGTGCGGACGAGGTTGGCGAAGACGCCCTGCGAAAGCTCCACGTCGCCATCCACCTCCTGCTCGCCATCCTTGGCTACGCTGATGTAGGCAATGGCGCCCTCGTTGCCGCTCACGCTGGTGGCGCTGAGGTTGTAGGCCACTACGCGCAGCGTGCCGTCATTGAGCGTGTTGTACTGCAGCGAGGTGTCGTCGCTCACGCGGCCGTTGGCCAGACGTACGCCTGAGGCACGCAGGCCCTGAGGCAGGACGAGGTCGAACTGGAACGAGAAGAAGGCATCGCTGCTGTTGCTGGCCAGCACGGGGATCACCAAGGCTCCGGTGACGTCGCGCTCCAGCTGTCCGAGGCTGTACTCGGCGGTGGCATTGTTCTGGCGAACACGGTTCACGCTGGCAGGGCTGAAGCTGAAGCGCACAACGTGCCTATGCTGTGCAGACACTAACGCACACAAAGCCTCCCAAGGTGCCATGCAGCACATTAGGGAGACTCTGTCTAAGTCACGCAATCTGAGGAGGTTACATTACAACATGAATAATTATGCAATAATAATGTATATCTTGTGTGTATTAACATCGGATGAATGATTTACGGTTTTTGCGGTACAAAGATAGTGATAATCGGTGAATCTTCCAAAATTTTGTGGCCTTTATTTGTTCCAAAAGGCCGATTTTTTTCATTTTCAACAATAAAGACACGAAAATCAGACTTTTTTTCGGCAGTTTTCAGTTGCAGATTGTAGTGGGAATCACGGGACAGTCCCCGTCAGTACAGACAACGTTGTCATGATTGTCAATTGTCATGATTGTCATTAAGGATTTTCGGATGCGAAAATGAAGGCATAAGAATAGTAATAATATATAATATATATTATTACTATTCTTATGAGCCGATTTTCCACTTTTCATTTTTCTTAATGACAATCATGACAATTGAC
>JAZQPJ010000009.1:0-26375 GCA_045628525.1 Bacteroidales bacterium | reverse complement strand
CGCCAATAACTTCAACCAAATCTATAATATGGTTATTCATTTTTGCAAGAGCAAAACATTAGCTTTCCATACTATAAAATGCAACTCTTATTGAACCTGCACAATATTTAATATTGTTGTTGCCGCCGAATTATTAACCTCAGTTGTATATCAGCCATATATGCCGATAGAGATACAACCAAGGTACAAGACACCCATTTGCGACCCTTTTTGCAGCCCCATGTAAGGCTCTCACTCCCCCTCTTTTCCTTTTTCGACCGTCTCACTCTTTATGGATGATGAGAGTGGTACTTTTTATCAAAAATGTGCTCTGTGGATAGCAATCAGCCAAAATCACCCAAAATATTTTCATAAATAATCTTAAATCCGCTTTTTACCCCTGTCATAGTTTTTTCTCTTTGCCGAGTGCCTTGAACTATAGATTTTCGTTTGTTCAATATTTGTACCGTTTTGAATTTGTTGTTTTTAAGAAAGTGTTGTGGCTCAACGTGTTAGGAGATATAAAAAGGCTTCCACATGAACGATGTTCTATCTTCCATTTCAGCCAGTTAGAAGGACAAGTTACAGGATAGGTACAAATCATGCTTTTATTCGGCATTTTATAGCTATTTTATAGTTCTCGCAAACATTCAATAGCGCGGACTATATATCCTTTTTTTGACCTTTGGGGATGTTTGACCATATAAATTACATCGAAATTACCAGTTAATAAATGTAAATATATAGTTAACGATTCTTAATTGGATTTTTCTTGTTTTACCCTCATCTTAATTCCTGCCTCCCTCTATTTTCCCATGCAACAAATCTTTATTTTTGTTTGGGAACAATATGGTATCAATTCGCAAAATTGTCTTTTTATAAGCGTTGAATATTAGGCTATTACGTCTTTTGTCAAAAGTCTGACGTGGGCTTCTGCATTGCTCGTTTCGGATAATACGGGCTGTGGAAGGCCTCTAGACACGGGAGCGAGCAATAGTCAGCTACCTGCGTCTTTTTATTTTAAATAAGTGGTCGAATCAGGGGTGGCTATAGGTTTTGAAAAAAGATGAACATAGCATATATCAGGATGAATCGAGAAGAGCTTCTTGAATTCATAGAAAGGCGGATTGTGAAACTTTCTCTTGAGAAAACAGATCCGGCAGATGGCGTAATTGAAGAATTTTACACAAGAAAAATGTTTTCTGCACCTTCCTCAATTTATGATGAAAATGGTACATTTTACTTGTGTCTCGATACTTCTGATCCAAGTATTTGTAATCAAATTACAAAAGGCGATTACAGTTGTGAGAATAAATTGGTTAGGCATATCTCTCAGAAAAACTGCTCGTTACATCTTGTGGATGAGACGGGGTATAACCGTTATATAGAATTAGACATTCCCCTTTCCGCAGTAAATAAAATTGTTGTCTTTGTAAAAAAAGAGGATTCCGATACTGACTTAGAATTCTTTGATCGTATTCTTTTAGAAAATGAATACAAAATCCAATGTGATTCTGAACACTTCAAAATAGACGAAAGAGAATTTGTACGTTTATCATATTCTATTATTAACAATCAAAATAACAACAATGAAAAAGCATTTTGAAACCCCAGAATTAAAAATTATTGAGTTGAATGTTGCAGATATTATCGCAACAAGTGGTGCTGGAGGCACCATCCCTGATGCTCCATTCCAGAGCCGTCGTTTGGGTGATTGGGAAGATGAAGACTAACAACTAACACATTACTACAATGAGAAACCGATTAATGATGGCCATGCTCACCAGTGCGGGCTTTGGCTTAATGTTGAGTTCTTGTAACAACGCCGAGGATTTTGTTGTACAAGAAATTCCCGCAGCTTTAGAGAGCGATTATGTAACAGGCATTCGTGTCACATTGCCAGAGTGCCCGTTCGCTTCAGAGACCCGTACTGCTCACAGCATCGTGAGCGGAGCTATGCATACTGACTGGCAGTTGGGCGACACCTTGGGTATTTATCCCATTGGCGGAGACCAGGTGGCTTTCCCTATTTCTGAGGGTGAAGGCACTAGTACTGCACACTTTAATGGAGGCTCATGGGCATTGCGTTCCACCTACCAGTATGCAGCCTATTATCCATTCGATCGTCACAATGTATTCGTACAGGAGGATCGTCTGGCATTTGATTACACAGGTCAGGTACAGGATGGCGATGGCTCATTGACACACCTCGGTGCTTATGACTTCCTCGCAGCGGGCGCAGCGGATACCGATGAGGAGGGTGCAGTAGATCTCACGCTCAATCATCTGGGTTGTTTCGTGCGTATGCAGCTCACCATTCCTGAGGCAAACACACTTAAGACCGTGCGTGTAGCAAGCAACAATGTGCCATTTGTAGTGAAGGGTACGGTCAATCTGTCGACTGCAACTCCAGCACTTACGCCAACAGCTACCAGTACTTACACAGAAATCAAGCTTGAGAATGTATCTGTTGAGGCTGATGAAACTGTCACCATCTATATGATGATGGCGCCTGTTAATTTGAGCGGAAGCATCCTGACCTTCACCGTAGCAGGTAATGGTGGTGTTTCGTATAGCCAAACTCTCAATGCTGGTAAGAACATGGTGGCTGGTAATGCATACAACTATGCGCTCACTCTTGATAAGGACGATTCGCAGTACGTAGCCGTTGACCTTGGCTTGCCATCAGGCTTGAAGTGGGCATCATTCAACGTGGGAGCGACTGCTCCGGAGGAGTATGGCGATTATTATGCTTGGGGAGAAGTTGCAACCAAGTCTGTTTTCTCGCAAGCTACCTATGAGCATTTCCGTATTGAGACAGGCACCGATGCTGATGGCTTTGATAGCGAGGAGCAGATATGGGACGATCTTGGCGATATCAGTGGAACGGAATACGATGTAGCTCATCAGAAATGGGGCGGTTCATGGCGTATGCCAACCCAGAGCGAGTTCCAAGAATTGTACAATTACTGTACATGGAAGTGGGGCGCAAAGAATGCTGTCTATGGCTATAAGGTGACAGGTTCGAACGGCAATTGGATTTTCCTTCCCGCTGCCGGTTACCGCAACGGCACGTACCTCGACTACGACGGTTCGCGCGGTTACTATTGGTCGAGTACGCCGGGCCAGTACGGCCCGAGCTACGCGTGCAACCTGTACTTCTACAGCAGCGACATCAGCCCGTACTACGGCGATAACCGCTACTACGGTCAAAGTGTTCGTCCTGTCACAGAATAAACATTTTTATTTGATTCATTTTAAATATTTTATTTAGAATGAGAATACAAAGATGCTGACGGCCGTCTGCCCATTTCGGGCAGGCGGCTTTTGCTTCATGAGAGCACGAGATATGCACGGCATGTTTATAGAGTTTGAGAGGTAATCTGCCAAGCTAAAATTCCAAAAAGTGGCTATATTCAGCGGAAATATGCTGTTTTTATATCGTTTCCGCTGAGTATAGCCACTTTTTTGTTATATTTGCAGCGGAATTGGGATAATACCCATCGGTAAAGAAATGATAATAGGTCGAAAGAAAGAACAGCAACTGTTACTGTCGTTGGTCGAGAAAGAAGATCCACAGTTCTGCGTGGTGTATGGCCGCCGACGTGTTGGAAAAACATATCTGGTACGTGAGACATTCAACTACCGATTTGCTTTCCAACATACGGGTGTGGCCAAAGGTACATTTAAGCAGCAACTGGCAGCGTGGCGTGATTCGCTGCGTCTGGCCGGTATGAGCAAGTGTACGTTGCCGAAGTCGTGGTTCGAGGCTTTTGACATGCTGAAGAATCTGATACAGCAGCTGCCCTCGGGCAAGAAAGTGATCTATATAGACGAATTGCCATGGATGGACACCCCCAAGTCGAATCTGCTCAGTGCGCTCGAGCTCTTTTGGAACGGATGGGCGACGGCACGAGCCGAAAAAGACATTGTGCTCATCGTGTGTGGAAGTGCTACATCCTGGATTTCGAAGAAACTCCTGAAGGACAAGGGCGGATTGCGTGGCCGTCTGACCGAGAAACTGATGCTCCGGCCGTTTACGCTTGCCGAATGTGAACAATATGCGCAGGCGCAGGGCTTGGCCATGGAACGTCGCGACGTGCTCGAAACTTACATGATTTTGGGTGGAATACCTTATTATTGGAGTTTCCTGCGACGGGGACAAAGTGTGGCGCAGAACACCGATGCCCTCTTCTTTGCCGAGGATGCGCCGCTTGGAGATGAATTTGAGGCATTGTATCATGTCCTGTTCCGCAATCCGGCCAAATATATGAAGGTGATAGATGCGTTGTCGAATCGGCGAATGGGCAGTACCCGCGAAGAGATATTGCGACAGACAAAGCTGGAGGATGGGGGATCATTTACGTCTATCCTTGAAGATTTGGAACAATGCGGATTCATACGTCGGTATGTGCCGTTTGGCGGGTATGAACAGGGTGCCTTGTACCAGCTCATCGACAACTACACGCTCTTTCATTACCGTTGCATCCGCAAGAACTCCTACAGTGACGAGCATTATTGGTCACATACCTGCAATTCAGCGGAACATAATGTGTGGTTGGGTCTTGCCTTCGAGCGGGTTTGTCTCCAGCACATTCCGCAGATCAAGGAGGCATTGGGCGTGTCGGGCGTGATGTCGAACGTGTGTTCCTGGCGAACGGAAGGGAATGCCGAGCATCCAGGTGCACAGATTGACTTGCTCATTTCGCGCAGTGACAACGTCATCAACCTGTGTGAGATGAAATACTGTCATGACCTCTATTCACTCGAACAGCAGGATGCCGAAGACCTGCAACGCAAACTAAACGTCTTCCGTCAGGTAACTGGTACCCGACATTCTATTCATCTGACCCTGGTAACTACTTTTTGCTTGAAACGGAGTGGCCATTGGAACATGGTGCAGAATGAGATAACGATGGATGACCTTTTCAGACAATAACCTACAGCAACCATAGCATATCATGGGCAAAATAGCAGACGATATAAAGAAGCAGCGGAGGGGGCGGGCAGACTTCGACCCTACGGACGAGGGCAACATCCTCGTGAAGGGTGCGCGTGTCAACAACCTCAAGAACATCGACGTGGAGATACCGCGCGGCAAGCTGGTGGTGATTACCGGCTTGTCGGGTTCGGGTAAATCATCCCTGGCTTTCGACACCCTTTATGCCGAAGGTCAGCGCCGCTATGTGGAGTCGCTTTCGAGCTATGCACGTCAGTTCTTAGGGCGCATGGGCAAGCCGGAGTGTGACTACATCCTGGGCATCCCGCCTGCCGTAGCCATCCAGCAGAAGGTGGTGGTGCGCAATCCGCGTTCCACTGTGGGTACCAGCACCGAGATCTACGACTACCTGCGTCTGCTCTTTGCCCGTGTGGGCAAGACCTACAGCCCTATCAGCGGGCAGTTGGTCAAGAAGCATACGGTCAATGATGTGGTGGAACGTGCCTCACAGTTGCCCGATGGCACCAAGCTCGCCATCCTCGTGCAGGTCGAGGTGCCCGAAGGACGCACGTTGGAGCAGCACATCGAGGTGCTGATCAAGTCGGGCTTCTCGCGTGCCGAATCGAACGGCCGCTTCATCCGTCTGGAGGAGGTTACCGCCTCGCCATTCAATCTGGTCATCGACCGTGTCATGGTGCCTTTTGCCGATCAGGCAGCACTTTCGCGTTTCTCCGATTCGGTCGAGACGGCGTTCTACGAGGGCAATGGCGAGTTCCTGCTCAAGGCGTGGCTGCCGAAAAGTGAAGAGTTAAAAGTTAATAGTGAAAAGTTCGGTGCGTCGGCACCAGATTTCCAAATCTTCTCCTTTAGCAAGCGTTTCGAGGCCGATGGCATCACGTTCGAGGAACCTTCGGACATGATGTTCAACTTCAATTCCCCTGCCGGTGCCTGTCCTGAGTGCGAAGGTTTCGGCAAGGTGATGGGCATTGACGAAGACCTGGTGATCCCCAATAAGGCCCTCTCGCTCGTTGAGGAGTGCGTGGTGCCCTGGCGTGGCGACAAGATGTCCGAGTGGAAGAAATACTTCATCAGCCGCGTCGGCGAGGTGATTCTCAGCGACGGCCAGCCCTTCCCCGTGCATCGCCCTTATTACCAGCTCACGCAGGAGCAGAAGGATCTGCTCTGGCATGGTTATCCAGCCGGTGTCCTGTCGCGCAAGGAGCGCGACGAAGCCGAGCAAGCCAACGGCGTCAGCGACGTCACCGGGTGGGAGGAGAGCAAGGTGCTCTACGGCATCGACGACTTCTTCCAGATGGTGTCGGAGAACCTCTACAAGATTCAATATCGCGTCATGCAGGCACGCTATCGTGGCAAGACCATTTGCCCTGTGTGCCACGGATCGCGCCTCAAGAAGGAGGCAGGTTATGTCAAGATCAATGGCAAGTCGATTACCGACATCGTCCGCATGTCCGTGCAGGATCTCATCGCTTGGTTCGATGCCCTGACGCTCGACGAACACGATGCCATCATTGCCAAGCGCTTGCTCATCGAGATCAAGAACCGTCTGCACTTCCTGCAGGAGGTCGGCCTTTCGTACCTCACGCTCGACCGTCTCTCGAACAGCCTTTCAGGCGGTGAGTCGCAGCGCATCAACCTCGCCACTTCGCTGGGTTCTGCCCTCGTCGGCTCCATGTATATCCTCGATGAGCCCTCCATCGGCCTCCACAGCCGCGACACCGACCAGCTCATCCATGTGCTCCGCGAGTTGCGCGACCAGGGCAATACCGTCATCGTGGTGGAGCATGACGAGGAGATCATCCGCTCGGCCGACTACCTCATCGATGTGGGTCCTCGTGCCGGACGCTTCGGCGGTGAGATCGTTTATCAAGGCGCTGTGCCGTTGATAAATGACAAATTACAAACGACAAATTACGACTCGCTGACCGCACGCTTCCTTACGGGGCAGGAGCAGATTCCTGTGCCGCAGACGCTCCGCCCATGGTCTTCGTTCATCGAGGTGCAGGGTGCCGTGCACAACAACCTCAAGGACATCACCGTCAAGTTCCCGTTGGGCGTCATGACCGTGGTGACGGGCGTGTCAGGTTCGGGAAAATCCACCCTGGTGCGCGACATCCTCTATCGCGGCATGCTCCGTTATCTGGGCGAGGCAGGCGATGCGCCGGGAGCCTTTGCCGGGTTGTCGGGCGACATGAACCGCATCGACCACATCGAGTTTGTGGATCAGAACCCCATCGGCAAGTCATCGCGCAGCAATGCAGCCACCTACATGAAGGCCTACGACGAGATCCGCAAGCTCTATGCCGACCAGCCGCTCTCGAAGCAGATGGGCTTCACGCCTGCCACCTTCTCGTTCAACGTGGAGGGTGGCCGCTGCGAGATGTGCAAGGGCGACGGCACCATCACCGTCGAGATGCAGTTCATGGCTGACCTCATCATGGAGTGCGAGGCATGTCATGGCAAGCGTTTCAATAGCGACGTGCTCGAGGTGCTCTATCGCGAAAAGAACATTGCCGACGTGCTCGATATGTCGGTCGATGAGGCCGTCGAGTTCTTCAGCGCCGATCCGGCCGCTGCCGCCGTGGTGCGTCGCCTCGTGCCGCTGCAGAAGGTGGGCCTTGGCTACATCAAGCTCGGTCAGTCGTCATCCACGCTGTCGGGCGGTGAGAACCAGCGCGTCAAGCTCGCCTACTACCTCAGCGACATGACCTCCACTCGTGCCAATTCGGCCAAGCAGCACACGCTCTTCATCTTCGACGAACCCACCACCGGCCTCCATCTCTATGATGTCCGCGTCCTGCTCCAGGCCTTCGACCTCCTGCTGCAGTGCGGTCACACGCTGGTCATCATCGAGCACAACCTCGACGTCATCAAGAGTGCCGACCACATCATCGACCTCGGCCCTGAGGGCGGCGATGCAGGTGGCAACCTCGTCTTCCAGGGCACGCCACGCGACCTCTGCCAGGTGCCGGAATCCTACACGGCCAGGTATCTGAGGGAGAAATTCGCGTGAATAATTAAATAATGTAACAGATATGGAATGGCTCAAGATATCGACCTCCACAGAACTCGTCAGGGTGCAGGTCGAGGATATCGTTTTCGTCAGCGCCGACGGAAACTATTCCGATATGTACCTGTTCGACGGCAAGCCCTATAAGATGACCTTTCAGCTGCATTACTTCGACGAGGTGTTCCGAACGCTTCGGAGCAACGTGTTTGTCAGGGTTGGGAAGAGCTTGATCGTGAACAGAAACTACATATACATCATCAACCTCACCAACCAGGAGTTAAGGCTGAATGGCCGGAATCTGCGCAGTGAGTTCCGACTGAAAGCCTCGAAGGATGCGCTGAAGGACTTAAAGGCTCTTGTAGAGCAGGAAGGAGACAAGGAATGAGCATGTTTGAGATAGAGAACGAAAAGCCCGTGATCATCATTGAGGAGAAGCCCGATGTGATTCCAGGTCAGGGCAAGGGCGAGGTGCCGTTGATTGTCGTCGAGCGCGATGGAGATGAACCAGATGTGCCTGCCACGCCAGCAAAGCCCGTCCGTCGCCTGCCATGGATCATTGGCAGTGCTGTCATGACGCTGATTGTTTGTGTCGCCGTGTGGGCAGTGTGGCATCACTATCATTCGTTGGCAGACATTGGCATTCCGGTGTCGGTCACGTCGAATGAGAATATTGCCAAGCTTCAGATTGCCGATGTGGATCCTGTCACACCCGAAGTGGTGAAGACCTCTGATTCCATCTTGGGCGTCAGCATGAATTTCTATGAAATGAGAGGCCTTCGAGTCGAGATTTCCATGACCGAACCCGATACAGCGGATGTCAGCGTCTATCTCTATAGTCGCTGTTCGGATTATCATCCCGACTTTTCGATCATCGGCAGCATCGTCATCGACGGACAGGAACATGCATCGGTCGATGAGGGCAATCGTCTGGGATACTTTGCCGGCGTGGGCAGCAACTTCGTCATCGGCATTGCGCGCGATGAGGAGGTGAAGGAATATGTCAAGACCCAGGGCGGCTGTTTCTTCCGTCAGTTCGTGCTGCTGTCATCGGGCGTATTGCCAGCTCAGTTCTATCTGCATGGCAAGGTGGAGCGTCGAGGCATGGGCCGTATGCCCAATGGCAAGCTCTATTACATTGAGACGCTTCATAAGGAGACGATGTGGGATTTTGCCGATGCCCTGCGTGAGTATGGCTTTGTCGATGCCATCTATATCACCGGTGGCTACGACTATTGCCTCTACCGATCGGCCGATGGCAGCATGCATCATATTGGCGATCCCAGCCGCTATCCTCATAAGCATGAAGGACAGGTTCCGTGGCTAATCTTCCGCAAGCAATAGGAACTCAGAGAAATTTCAAACAGAAAATCGGGGGTTACATACAACGTAGGTCAAAAAGTTTTTTTCCGGATGATATAATGTCTATCTTTGCAGCGTCAGATCGACATTATATCAATACTAATTATAACTTCTAAACATTGGTAATTATGGAAAAGAAATTTTTGAAATGCCTGTTCATCGGTGGCTTGTCTTTTGCCTTCTTCATCGTCAGCCTCTTCATCAACCTTGTGGTCAGCGAACGAAGCGAACTCTCCGAACAGACGCAGCGGGAGATCTCGGAGTCATGGAGCAACCAGCAGAAATTCCTGGGCCCTATCATCTGTGTGCCTGTCTTGAAGGACATGGTGAATAGCACAGTTCCTTACACCTGCATGTACATTCTGCCCGATCGATATGAGGTTTCGGCTAATGTTGAGAGCGAAATCCTGCATCGGGGAATCTTTGATGCGTCGGTATATCGCTCAAAGGTGAATGGCTCAGGCACGTTCAACCTGAAGGATATGAGCATGTCGGGCACGATGAGGGGAAGCGACACCCCGGTGCGCTACGATTGGCAGCATGCCCAGATCATCACTTCCATCAGCGATAAACGAGGCCTGGAAGAGGGCATAAAAGTGACCATCCAGGGCATTGCCTGCGAACTCAACAGCCGATTCTACAACTATGGCAATGACAAATTGCATTCAGCATCTGATTTTGATCAGGAGTCTGTCTGCTGCATGATCGACCTGAGTTCGCTGGTAGGCAAGGACTCGGTAACATTTATGGTCAATTCGGAGATAAAGGGTTCTTCCCGCCTCGATATTGCACCTATTGGACAGAACTCAGTCATCACCATTAGCGGCAACTGTGCGGATCCCAGCTTCGAGGGCATGATGCTCCCTTCGAATCGCAGCGTAACACCTGAGGGCTTCATGGCTACATGGAAGGTGTCAAGCCTGAACCTGAAGGATATCGAGCAGGTGTCTTATTCTTCTGACCACCTCAATGGGTTTCAGTATGTCGGTGCCAGACTTTTGGTCAAGGGCGGCCAGTACACACAAATCGACCGCGCACTCAAGTATGCTTTTCTGGTTATCCTGCTTTCGCTGCTGGCTGTTTATGTGGCTGAGATGTGCGTGAAGTGCGAGATCAATGTGCTCAACTATCTCCTGATCGGTGCAGCATTGGTCATCTTCTATCTCTTGCTCCTTTCGTTTGGCGAATGGATTGGCTTTGCTGCTGCCTATGTCATCTCTGCCCTGCTTGTCCTGGCCATGATCACCATGTATCTGAAGGCGATTGTGCAAAACCAGAGTGTAGCTCTTGCTGTCTGTCTGTTCATGGCGTTGGTCGATGTGTTTATCTATATTCTGCTCAGCATTGCCAGCATGGCCTTGCTTGTCGGCACCATTGGCCTCTTCATCATTCTGGGTGTAGCGATGTTCTTCTCGCTTAGGCTCAAGAAGCAGTAAATGATTGCAACCAATATACAAAAAAGAATCCCGAAAGTCGCGAAACTTTCGGGATTCTTTGTTATTTCTAGCGATTAGAATACGCCCTGAGCCATCCTCGGATGAACCTTGATGGCTCGTCGTATTTAGAATACGCCCTGAGCCATCATGGCCTTGGCAACCTTCATGAAGCCGGCAACGTTAGCGCCCTTCACGTAGTTTACATAGCCGTCAGCCTCGGTGCCGTACTTCACGCAGTTGTCGTGGATGTTCTCCATGATCCAGAGGAGCTTGTTATCAACCTCCTCAGAGGTCCAAGAGAGGCGCTGTGAGTTCTGAGCCATCTCGAGACCTGATACTGATACACCACCGGCGTTAGAAGCCTTACCTGGGCAGTAGAGGATCTTAGCGTCCTGGAATACCTTGATAGCAGCTGGAGTGGTAGGCATGTTAGCACCCTCAGCAACAGCGATCCAGCCGTTAGCTACGAGGCACTTGGCCTGCTCCTCGTTGAGCTCGTTCTGGGTAGCGCATGGGAGAGCGATGTCAACCTTCTCGCCCCATGGCTTGGCACCCTCAACATACTTGGCGTTAGGATACTCGTTGATATACTCCTTGATACGGCCACGCTGTACCTGCTTGAGGTCGAAGATGTAGTCGAGCTTAGCGCGATCGATGCCTTCTGGATCGTAGATGTAACCGTCAGAGTCAGACATGGTCATTACGGTACCACCGAGCTGGAGCACCTTCTCAGCAGCGTACTGAGCAACGTTGCCCGAACCAGAGATTGCTACCTTCTTGCCAGCGATCTCGAGACCCTTGGTCTTGAGCATAGCGCGGAGGAAGTAAACGGTACCATAACCGGTAGCCTCAGGACGGATGAGTGAACCACCGAACTCGAGAGCCTTGCCGGTGAGCACGCCCTGGAACTGACGGCAGTACTTCTTGTAAGCACCGAACATGTAGCCTACCTCGCGGCCACCTACGCCGATGTCGCCTGCAGGAACGTCGCAGTCAGGACCAATGTGACGATAGAGCTCGAGCATGAAGGCCTGGCAGAAACGCATAACCTCGGCTGATGATTTGCCACGTGGAGAGAAATCTGAACCACCCTTGGCACCACCCATGGCGAGGGTAGTCAGAGAGTTCTTGAAGGTCTGCTCGAAAGCAAGGAACTTGAGGATGCCCAAGTTAACTGACTTGTGGAAGCGGATACCTCCCTTGTATGGGCCAATGGCATTGTTGTGCTGGATACGGTAGCCAGTATTGGTCTGGATGTTACCGTTGTCGTCCATCCAAGTTACACGGAAAGTGTAGATACGATCTGGAATGCAGAGGCGCTCGATGAGATTAACCTTGTCGAACTCAGGGTGCTTGTTGTACTCCTCTTCGATAGTGCCAAGTACCTCTTCTACTGCCTGATGATACTCAGGCTCATTAGGGAATCTGCGCTTCAGATCCTCAAGAACTTTCTTTGCGTCCATTTTTAATTGGATTTTTTAGAATTATTATACAATACCTTATTATTTGTCTTAATTTGTGCTGCAAAGATACGACATATTTGCAAAACTGCCAAATTTTTTCGACAAAAACATACATTTTTGGCGTAAATAATTGAAAAATGCTTATAATATTGCTAAAAAGATGCGATTTTGCAACGTAGAGTTATTTTATTGAGCAAAAAAATACTCTGCGCCATGGCAAGCATGTCACAGAGTTAGATAGAATCAGAGAGCAAGAGCTTTCTTATTATATATAAATAATGTGTATGGGTAAAAGATTGCTAATACAGCATCAGAAGAGGCGGCCGGTGATGCGCAGCGTCATCTGTGGATACCAACGGAACTTGGTAATGGTCTCGAGGACATCATCCACGGTGCTTGAACTGAAGGCATTGGGGTTGTATTCAACCTCTGCCTCGCTCACGATGCTTGGCTTACCATGATAGTAGGCACCCAGCTCCAGCTGACAGCCTACACGCTTGCGGGTTGGAACCGAACTGCCGAAACCGATGCCAACGTATGGCTTCAGCTTCCTGACAGTCAACTTGGTGTCAAGGTGACCGTTGCTGTGCTCTGGATCAAGTCTGAATGTCTGGCCATTGAGGTTGAATACAGCAGCATCCTCCAAACCCTCGACTGGATGAATGTCGGTAGCTGGAACGCCAGGTCCATACGAGTTGGCAGCCACGGTTGGGATGGTCTTGTTCTGATTAACAGCTTTCTTATAGACACCCCATACGGTTGGATCAGCCTGAGCACCGATGTTGACCCATTCGCCATTTCCGTAGAAAGCGCCCACGGTGAAGTGGAAGGCACTCTTGGTGGTAGGATAAAGCTCGAGGAAAGCCTTGTAGTTGACAAAGTTGATTTCTGCCTCTACTGCTGTGTTGATTGAGCTGACATTATCGATGCGATCCAGTGGATTCAAACCTTGAGCCTGTGCCAGGTTTGGATGGTCGTTGATGACTTTGTTGTATGCATCGATGGCACTGTTAGCCGAAGCAATACGGCCGTTGATGAGGTCGCCATTGAGGTCGAAATCTGTCTTATAGACATAAGTTGGCAGGTTGTAACCCAGCGTCAGGATCACATGGTCGGTGACGATTGGATAGCTGATGTTGACACCGGCGCCAGTGGTGCCGACTTCGACGCTGATGCCGAGGTGCTTGAATGCTTCCTGAGCATTTGCTGCTCCAGCCATCATGCTGGCTGCGAGGGCAAGGGCAAAGATCTTTTTCATAGAGTAGATTATGTTAAGAATGCGAATTGTTATTATTAGACGCGACAAAGATAGGTATTATTTTTCATTATCCCAAATTTTTCTTCCCAATTTTTTATTTTTGAGGCAAATTCTTCATTTCGAGTGCTCGAAATCCCTGCCACGGATTCAAAATCACCTTTTCGAGACGTCGAAATCGCTGCCACGGGTTTGCGACGAGGTCTTCGAGCGCTCGAAATTGTTGCCACAATGTCTGGCCGGGCGTTTCGAGTGCTCGAAATCCTCGGCGGCTGTTTAAAACGAGTTTCGGAGACCTCGAAAAGTCCATCCTGAGAGTGGGCGGAACTTTTCGAGCTCTCCGAAAACATATTCATGCTGTCACGCATGCGCTTGAGCATGCGCGACACACGATTACAGCTTTGACACGATCTCCTCGGTGTCGGTGGCGATCATGAGCTCCTCGTCGGTAGGAACTACGGCAACGACAACCTTAGAGTCTGGGGTAGAGAGGATCACCTCCTCGCCACGAACCTTGTTCTTCTCAGCATCGAGCTTGATGCCAAGGAACTCCATATCGCTGAGCACCATGCTGCGGACCAGCATGTGGTTCTCGCCCACGCCACCGGTGAATGCGATGGCATCGACGCCGCCCATGGCAGCAGCGTATGCACCGATGTACTTCTTGATGCGGTAGGCATAGACCTCGAGAGCCACCTTGGCATCCTCGTTGCCGGCCTCCATCTGAGCCTGTGCATCGCGCATATCCGAGCAGCCGCACATGCCGAGCATACCCGACTTCTTGTTGAGCATGGTGTCCATCTGTGCTGGGGTCATGCCCTCCTTCTCCATCATGAAGGTGACGGCAGCAGCGTCGATGTCGCCCGAACGGGTACCCATCACGAGGCCCTCAAGTGGGGTGAGGCCCATGGTGGTGTCAACGCACTTGCCATTGACTACGGCTGACATTGAGGCACCGTTGCCGATGTGTGCCACGATGAGCTTCGAGTTGTTAGGATCGAGGCCGAGGTACTCGATGGCACGCTTGCTGACGAAGCGGTGTGAGGTGCCGTGGAAACCGTAGCGACGAACGCCCCACTTGTCGAACATCTCCTTAGGGATGGCGTACATGTAGGCCTTTGGTGGCATGGTCTGGTGGAAGGCGGTATCGAACACAGCCACCTGTGGAACGTTTGGCATAACGTCCTTCACAGCCATGATGCCCTTGAGGTTGGCTGGGTTGTGCAGTGGACCGAGTACAGAGCACTCCTTGACGATCTCGATGAGCTCGTCGGTCACGAGGCTTGACTTGGTGACCTTCATGGCACCGTGGAGTACACGATGACCAACGGCCTGAATCTCGTCGGCCGACTTCAGCACGCCATACTTAGGGTTGAGCAGATGCTCTGAAAACACGAACTTCACAGCCTCGGTATGCTCTGGCATGTTGTGCTCCACAACGACCTTCTCGCCATCAGGAGCGGTGAGCTTGAGGAATGAATCTGGCAGGCCGATCTTCTCGACACCACCCTGTGCGATGACCTCCTTGCCATCGAATACTTTATACTTGAGCGACGATGAGCCGCAGTTTAATACGAGAATTTTCATATAGACCCTCTCTGCCCTTTCGGGCATCTCCCCCTAATGGGGAGAAATAGAATGTTCTATCTGGTTCCGCTGAGAGGTAGCGGGAATAATTGTTCTATAGTCCTAATTAATTACGCAAAAGAAGCTATAAGCAAAGGTTACAAACCCTCCCCATAAAGGGGGAGGTGCCCCCTTGTGGGGCGGAGAGGGTCTTTACTTTGCAGCACGCTCCTTGGCACCGATAGCCTGATTGCAGGTTACGACGATGGTCTGGTAAACCTCATCGACGGTGCAGCCGCGGCTGAGGTCGTTGACTGGAGCAGCGATGCCCTGGAGGATTGGACCTACAGCGATGCCGCCGGTCAGGCGCTGAACGAGCTTGTAGCAGATGTTGCCTACCTCGAGGCTTGGGAATACGAGGGTGTTGCAGTGGCCAGCCACGGTGCTGCCCTTGGCCTTGCTTGCGCCAACGCTTGGTACGATAGCGGCATCGGCCTGCAGTTCGCCGTCGATCTGGAGGTCAGGACGGAGCTCCTTGGCTACAGCGGTAGCCTCTACAACCTTGTCAACCATCTCGTGCTTGGCCGAGCCCTTGGTCGAGAATGAGAGCATACCAACCACTGGGGTCTCGATGCCAGCGATGTCGTGAGCGGTGTCAGCAGCACATACGGCAATCTGGCCGAGCTGCTTGGCATCTGGGTTTGGAGTAACGGCGCAGTCGGCAAATACCATGATACCCTCCTTGCCGTAAGCCTTGGCTGCCTCATTGTCCATGATCATGATGAAGGCACCTGATACGCATGAGATGCCAGGAGCAGTCTTGATGATCTGCAGGGCAGGACGGAGCACGTCGCCCGTGGTGTTGCGAGCACCGGCTACCTGACCGTCAGCCTCGCCGCTCTTGATGATGAGGGTGCCGAGGTAGAGAGGATCCTTCACGAGCTCAGCGGCCTTCTCAGGGGTCATGCCCTTCTTCTCGCGAAGCTTGAAGAGGAGGTCGGCATACTGCTGTGCCTTAGGGTTGTTGTGTGGCTCGACGATGGTGGCCTTGTCGATGTTCTTGAGGCCATACTCTGCTACGAGAGCGTCGATCTCGGCCTTTGCGCCGATGAGGACGATGTCGGCAACGCCGTCGCCAAGGATGCGATCAGCGGCCTGGATAGTACGTGGTTCGGTGCCCTCTGCGAGGACGATGCGCTGCTTCGAGGCCTTGGCCTTAGCAACGAGTTGATCCATTAATGCCATAATTGTTGGTAGATTTATTAAGTTAGTGTGAATTCAATATTAAATGGACGCGCATGGCGTTATTTATCGCGCAAAGATAATAACCTTTGAGCAAAAAACAAAATTTGAGGTCGATTTTTTGCACACAGACGCTATATTTTATATATATAAGGTGCAAAATGACGCTGACAAACTTCGAAAAAGGAAATAAACATCAGCCATCTTTACATGGTTGCAAGCCATAGGGCAAAGAATCTGTCGTAGATTTCAAACACCCCTTTGTCATGTGTGATGATGTGTTGACGAACCAGCGTCTCTGCGGCTTTCTGCACGCTATTTATCCTCCATTTCCTCTGAAATTCATCAACAAAAACACTTTCCCCCAATTCTTTGTAAAACTCCTTGTCAAATACAACAATCCGCAGCATCATTCTTATTGGAAGATATGATGCTGCGGATTAAAGCTTTGAGACTATTGCTTACTCCACCGAAATCTTAGCACTCGCGCTCTTCACGCCCTTGCCGCTGACGGTGAGGGTGGCGATGCCGGGAGTAGTGCCTGACTCTACGACTACGACCAACTGGCCGTGGAAGGTCTTCATTGTGGGCTGGGTGAAGGGCTCGAGCGAGGTGGCGTCACCGTTGCAGGCGGAGTTGAAGCGGGCGATGGTGCCACCCTTCGAACCTTTCGAACTCTTCGAACCACCCTCCACTTTAAACGTCAGCTGCACATCCGCATCTGGGCAGAGGTTGCCATCCTTATCGACTACACGCGCGGTGACGAAGCAGAGGCTTGGGCAGTCGAGGGCGTTGCCATCGGCATCGGTGGGGATGACGGCCAGGCGGCTGCCATCGGCACGGAGGCCATTGTCGGTGACGAGTTCGATGTGGTGAGGCTTACCGGCGGTGCGGACCACCTGCTCGGCGGCCACGTTGCCCTGGCGGTCATAAGCCACGACTTTGAGCTCGCCTGGCTCATACTTCACATCCATCCAGCGCAGGCGGTAGCGATCCAGGCGGTTCTTGCCAGCAGGGGCATCGGCATTGGCGAACATCACCTCGCCGCCCCATGGCATCGGCTCGGCATGGCGCTCGTCCAGGTAGTCCTTCATCGAGACATCCTGCTTCTTGATGCGACCCTGGCTCTTTCCGTTGACAAAGAGCTCGGCCTCAGGATAGTTGGTGTAACAAAATACCGGAGTCACTTCGCCCTCGCGACCCTTCCAGGTCCAGTGGGGGAGGAGGTGCAGGGTCTCCTTCTCGGGAGCCCAATGCGTGCGGTACAGGAAGGCGCGATCCTTAGGCAAGCCAGCCAGATCATAGATGCCGAAATAGCTGCTGCGTGAAGGCCAGTATTCGTCGTAAGGCGTTGGCTCGCCCAGGTAGTCGTAGCCCGTCCAGACGAACTCGCCGATGACGCGAGGCTCCTTGTCCTGCCACATCCAGTCATCGTCCGGCAGGTTGCTCCAGATGCACGACTCGAGGTCGTAGCTGGAGATCTGACCGTCGTCGTATGCCACGCCATGCACCTCCTCGACAGGGAACTTATAGACACCGCGGCTGGAGATGGTCGAGGCCGTTTCCGAGCCGAGCACAAAGCCCTTGGGCGACTGCTCGATGCCCTTCTGATAGACATGCAGACGATAGTTGAAGCCCGGAATGTCGGTCTCCTGCCATACACCGCTATACATCGGACCCTCGCCCTGATCCATGCCTTGCGTGCAAGGACGCGTGCCGTCCAGACGATGGATGAGTTCCTGAATCAACTTGGTGTACTTGAGGCCCGTGGCGCTACTTTGGTCTGGGATCTCGTTGCCGATGCTCCACATCACGATCGATGGGTGGTTACGGTTCACGAGTACGAGGTTTTCGAAGTCGCGCTCCCACCACGCCTTGTCGCTCTTGTTGGCGTGTTCCTGGTCAACCTGCTCGAAGAAGCGAGAGTAGCCGTTCTTGCACTTGGCCGATACCCACATGTCGTTCGACTCGGCCATCACCAGCATGCCCATCTCGTCGCAGATGTCCATCTGCCAAGGTGCGGGCATGTTGTGCGAGGTGCGGATGGCATCGCAGCCAATCTCTTGCAGCAGACGTACTTGGCGACGGAACGCATCCTTGTTGAATGCCGAACCCAGAGGACCGAGGTCATGATGCAGGCACACGCCCTTGAACTTGCGCACACGGCCATTGAGCTTGAAGCCCTCGTGGGTATATTCGATGGAGCGCAGGCCCACCTTGGTCTCCTGTCTGTCCCACAGCTTGTCGCCCTCACGCACCTCGGTCACGAGGGTGTAGAGCGTCGGCTGTTCGGGGCTCCACAGATGAGCATTGTGCACAGTCAGCAGCTGGTCGTTCTCGCCTGCATCCGAGAGGTCGCGATTCGATTCGGCCACTACGTTGCCGGCATCGTCCAGCAGGCGGTGATGCACACTTACCTTGGCACGCAGGTCGTTGCGCACCGCGCTGGTTACATACAGGCGAGCCTCCTTGGCCTGGGTGCCTGCGCGGTCGGGGCCGATGACGGCCGTGGTGCGGGCAAAGGTGCCCCAGGTCTCCAGATGCACGGCCTTGTGCAACAGCAGATGTACGGGGCGGTAGAGGCCCGCACCCGGGTACCAGCGGCTCGACTCCTCCACGTTCTGCAGGTGCACGGCCAGCGTGTGTTTGCCAGGCAGCAGGCCACCCATCATCGAGCGGTCGCGAGGCAGGAAGTTGGTGAGGTCGAGCTTGAAGGTGTTGTAGCCGTATGCCCAGAAGCCCACCTCCTGGCCGTCGAGCCACACGGTAGGTTCGGACATTGCGCCATCGAACACCAGTTCGGCATGGCTGTAGCCCTCGGGAATCTGGATCTCGGTGCGGTACCAGCCCTCGCCAATCCAGGGCAGCGAGCCCGAACGGCCCGTCTTTTCGGTGGCCTCGGCCTCACCGTTCTGCTCGATGCGTACCACCTGCATGTCGATGGTCTTGTCGAACGGACCAGCAATTGCCCAGTCATGAGGTATGCTGACCTGTTGCCAGCCCTGGTCGTTATATTCCTTGGTTTCGGCCCCTTGGGCAGCACCGTTGTGGAAGCGCCAGCCCGAAAGGAGCAACTGATCGCGGCTCTGAGCCGATACCTGACTGTAGCTCAGGGCTGCAAGCAGCATCGTAGCGGTTAAGAATAGTTTTTTCATGATTCAAAAAGTTGTGTTAAATGTGGTGCAAATATACTCATTTCCGTGCAAATTACCAAATTTTTTCTCCTCTTTCATTTAATTTAAGTTCTTGCACAGGCTTAACAGATTGCTTTTGCCTCTCTCCACCTTATTTTTCTGCATCGCAACAATTGTTTCTCAACTCCCTTTTTTTATGCGAATAGATTACCCGCTTTTCCGCATTCTGATTTGATCTTAAGTAGTGATTGGAACCAGTCATAAGTGATGTTTGCAATTGGTCACAAATGGATTTTTGCAAACATTCTCGTCCAAATCACTGTCCAAAATACTTTTTTCAAACATTTTCCATGCCTCTACTTACCATTGTATTGAAAAAATTGTTATCTTTGCAGCGCAATATTTATCCAGTCTTCAGGGAGCTGGGGGACAAGTCTGAGCTTGTACCACTATGCCCATGGTGTCGCTGCTTAATTGAATTGCTGAAAAATACAACAATAAACAACAACCTCTAAACAAATCTTTTTTTACGAAACAGAAACAACAACCCATTGAACGGTGAGCTGGGCGAACAGAGTAACCCACCACTTCCAGACGAAGAGTAGAACGTCTCGCTCTGCCACTTCCGAAACGATGCGTGGCAAAAAATGACGAATCATTAACTCCGAAGGAAGTGACCACCCATTCGATACATATAAATACTTGAGCTTTTCGCTCTTGTTCTCCAATTCCGAAACCGCCAAATGAAGATACGCGAGAATAAGTCAGCGATTGGTTCACGTCCCGTTTTGGGGCGTGGCCTTTCGTGCCATACTTATTTGCGTATAAGGCGCTTGGCGGTGCCTGGAATTGGAATAAGTAATCGGACAAAGGTCATGTCCCTTCTCTTATTCTATTTTTTTCAAAATGAAGAAGATTTTTAGTCTCTTATCGACAATTGCTTTTTTCACAATCGGTGCCGAAGCACAAAATGTGGATGACAATCCAATCTTATCAGATGATGCTACAATTAGGCGAGTTCCAGCAGAGTTTACGTCAGATGGACAAGTTCAGTTTTGGATGGAAAAAGGCCAAAGTAAACTTGGAGAAAAAGTTGTAGCCGTGTTTATTGATGAAGATCTGAATGAAAAGAAGCGTTTTGATATCAATGGAAGTGTTTGGATGAGATATAAGGATCTAAACCAACTCTATAACATTTCAGACGGCTTCTATATGTGTCAGACACTGTTTAATACGGATGATAAGTATGAATATATTGAACCTGTAATATCTGTAATTGATGATAGAGAAAGAGCAACTGGCTTCAAGATTATTTCTGAGGGTGCAATTCTCCAAACCGTCAATTTCCCAGATGGATTTGCATGTTACTATGATGATGTTGATCTTACAATTATTAAAATCGGAAATAAACTGTATCTGAACATTGAAGAAGTATACGGCTCTGATAATGAATACTATGAGTTGATGTACAAAATTAATCCTGCTGCCAGCAGCGTAACGATGGTTCGGCAGGACTGTGTCGGAAAGATGACCAGAAAGGTTTATGATAAAGGCAGATTTTTCATTGAGGATGCAGAGGGCAACCTCTACAGAGCTGATGGTGTAGAGGCTGTACGTGAGTAACCCAACATGATTTATTTAAAAAGACTTCCACAATCCGTAACGAATGTGGAAGCCTTGTTTACGTTTATTCTTCAAGAAGTAGCTCTTCTATATACTTTACGATGAAAGGACGAAGTTCTGGAATATCACTAGTGAGTGTGTCCCATAAGCTGGCATTGCTTACTTGATAATACTCATGCACCAAATGGTGACGCATGCCACGAATTACCCTCCAAGGAACTTCTGGATGAGAGTTTACGAAATCGTCCGTCAGCTTGTATGCTGCTTCTCTCATAAATAAGAATCTTATCGTTATTGGCAGATTGGACAGCAAATGGCATCAACGTACCGTCTTCGACTAAATCCACATTGCGGCCCACAATCTGCTGTAGTTGCTGTTGGATCTTAATAATCGTAAACAAACCTACCTTTTGGTTTGTTCTATCGTACTGAACCAACAGATCAATATCGGAGTCTTCTCGCTCTTCTCCTCGACTGAACGAGCCAAATACCCATGCCTTTTGTACTGGCTGGGTTTTCAGATATTCTTTGATGCGATAAATAATCGATACGTTCATATTGGCTATCTTGAGGGAGAAATTAGATGTTACATAAATCTGGTGCAAATATAAGACATTTTTTGATAAGGTGATTCATTGTGTACTGTTTTTAACATAAAAATGCGGGACAATCATCCATATTTGAACGAAAATAGCACTTTTATTTGGCTACTTCTTTGAAGACTCACTTTTGCTTTTTAAGCTGTAAGTCAAGCAAGTTGCTGATCGCATACAAAGGGATAATCTCGACGTGACGCTCGGTATCATCGGCACTCTTATCATAGTAATAGAGTTGGCCGAAGTTTTCTAGCGAT
This sequence comes from Bacteroidales bacterium, assembly GCA_045628525.1. Classification (GTDB taxonomy): domain Bacteria; phylum Bacteroidota; class Bacteroidia; order Bacteroidales; family UBA3663; genus Liminaster. The sequence continues at coordinate 4,498 of JAZQPJ010000009.1, read as the reverse complement.
GTGCGAACGGCATTATACAGCTTGTGGCTACGCAGGAAGATCCAGAGGCTCTGCATACTTCCCTGTGTGCTGGCTTTGACCTCGACGGCCAGCACCTTGCCTTCGTGTGCAATGACATAATCCACCTCCGCTTGACTCTTCTTCTCCTGACTCTGCCAATAGTGCATTTCGGCCTTCGTGAAACAGTCGTGATACTTCAGCATCTCTAATCCTGTGAACATCTCTGACGTGCCTCCTTTGTTGACAAAATCCACCTCGTTAGCGGTCAGTATTTCGGCAGCTGGAATGTCAAGCATCGTCTGCATCACGCCCAAATCAAAGAAAAGATACTTCGTAAAATTGTCATTTACTTCGGCTCCCAAGGGCAGGCCATTAGCCGCAGAGTGAACCACTGGATGAACAAGACCTGCCAACGAAAGCAGATGCAATGCCTCCTTGATAACCGAGGATCTCGTATCAGACATGGCTTGTGCATACACAAACTTCTGTCCTACCTGCAAAGCAACAGAGCGGAGTACTTGCCGCAGCACCACGGGTGACACACGTTTTTTGTATTTCGAGAAGTCATCCTGATAGGTATCAATGATGTCACGATGGACGTGAGAAACTTCGAGATAGCTTCTTGTCTCAATCCATTCTGTCACAGCAGCAGGCATGCCACCAACCAAGTAGAACGAACGGAGCTGATCCACAAGATTGGTATGCGCGGCCAAAGGTAGAGGTTCCTCACGCGTAGCCTGTTTTTTTAGGCCGATAGTCAGGTCAAGTCCCTGAGCCATGAGGAATTCATCGAACGAAAAAGGGTACATGTATAGAGAGCGAATCCTACCCACTGCGAACGAAGGTAGTTCCTCGAGCGTGAATTCAAGCAGAGACCCAGCTGCTATCACATGCAGTTCGGGATAATCTTCCTTGAAATAGCGGAGTGACATGATGGCTTCCCTGGACGTCTGGATTTCGTCAATGAAGAGCAGAGTCTCGCCTGCAATGATAGGTATGGCTAGCGTACCGCTCAGCTTTTCGCACGTCTTCTTCACGTCAATGTCCTCTGGGAAAAGGTCTCGGAGCGTGGGCTGTTTCTCCAGATTGATTTCTATGAAGTATTTGAAAGTCTTTCCCAATTCCCTTATGGCCGTGGATTTGCCGACCTGGCGTGCTCCACGTATCAACAGAGGTTTGCGTCGTGGAGCATCCTTCCATTATACGAACTTTGTCCGAAATTCGTACCGAAAAATCAGCAAAACTGGATAAAATTCGTATCGAAAACTAAAATTCGTATCGAAATCACACACAAACTTGTCAAAATTCGTGCCGAAAACCAAAGTTTGTGCCGAAAAAGACGATGCCCTATCCAGTCGTATTATAGTTCTGTGTGAAACCTCCAAATTTTTTTTTCGTGTTCAAGGCGCAAATTACAGAGTCCGAAAGAGATCATCCATTGTGACTTGACTATGAACGAGAGAAGAATACGAAGGATTGGCTAATCCAAAAGTTGTCACAAATGTATGTACCACGGCTTTCTTGACCCTTTTCGTCTCAATGAAAATAGAGCGTCTTTCTCGCAGTCGTGATAAATATTCTTCGGTAATGCGGAACTTATCTTGATAAAACTTCATCTCACATAGATGTATCATCCTGTCTGCACGTTCTATGGTCATATCTACTTGCGCACCTCGATGGCCCTCATCTCCCTCATATCTCCAGGTGGCTACTGATGTTGCCATGCCCGATATGCCCAATGCTTTGAGGATTTGCCGATAGTGCTGCAGGCAGATAATCTCGAATGTGTGTCCCATCCATGACAGAACGGAATGCCCGTTCATATTGTGCATCCACCAGTTTTCATCATGGATGGCCTGGCCTTCCATGAATTTGAAATAAAAGATTGAGTAGAAATCTACAAGCCTGTAAACGGGAACCTTCGATCCGAATCGGATTCCTTCTGATATGAAGTTGCATAGTTTCAGATTGCGCAGATACTTTTCGATCGTCTCTGCGTTCATCTTCATCTCCTTGTTTATCTCTTGCTTGGTCAATCCTTGCTCCTTGTTGAACAGCAGTCTGACTATCTCAATATACTTATCCGCATTCTTGAAGAGGGCAGAATATAATTCGGAAAATTCATTCCTTAATGCACCGGTCTCGCGGAAACAAAGCATGTCTGTATTTTGTCCACAGCTCAACTTGTTATTCAGCATCTTAAGATAATAAGGCACGCCACCGGTCAGCATGTAGCATTGCAGGATCTGGTAGTTGTCCCAGCTGAAACCTCTTTCCCGCAGGAACTCTGCTGTCTCACAGAGGTTAAACGGCTGTATATAAATCTTGGCAGTTATTCTGGCGTGCAGGCCTCCCTGGTTTCCCTCAATGTTATCTGCCATCCATGATGTTGCAGATCCGGAGGCGATGAAGACAATATCCGTCCTTCTGTTTGCCCAACCATTCCAGAAGTTCTCCAAAGCAGAGACAAAATCCGATTTCTGCGTGTCTATCCAAGGCATTTCATCAATGAAGATTGTTTTCTTCCTTTTGCCGACAATGGATTCGATATACTCTTCCAATGCGTCAAAGGCATCAAACCAGTCCTCAAAGACTGGCATCTTGTTCAAATGAGCATATTTCTTCAGCGCTTTCGCAAAATTGCGCAGTTGTACTTTGCTGGAAAGATTATGTCCGCCTACGTACGAGAAATCATATGTGCGGTTAAAGAAACACTCGACAAGATAGGTCTTGCCGACGCGTCTTCTGCCACACACGGTAACGAATTCCGACTGGTTGGATTCCATGCATGCTCGAAGTTGTTCGCATTCTTTCTCTCTGGCAATAAGAATCTGTTTCATTGTGAAATCTCATTTTATTTGATGATGCAAAGTTACAAGAAAAAACGAGAATGACCAAGTATTTGACCGATTTTTTGAAGAAATCGGTGCTGTTTTAGCGTAAAATGTTAGAAAAACAAGATGTATTTACCAAAAAGTGGGCTAGTTTTCCTTTGACTCGGACGGTGCGGAACATCTTTGCGTGCAGGCAGGGGCTATGCCTCATAATTGTAGGACAAAGATAGCATTTTGCACTCGAAATGAAGATTTTTTGGCAAAAAGAGTGTTGAAAACTCAGAAATATTCTTATATTTGAATAAAAAAATGTATCTTTGCGCGCTGATTTCTAATACGCGTACGTGTTGGAAAGCCAGTGGTACCCTCGGTGAGCTCTAGTCCGTAAGCCGAGGCGCTGCCCGAGATAAACAAACATTTTATTCATTATTTAATCCAACAATCAACAGTGGATACTTTATCTTTTAAGACCGTTTCTGTGAACAAAGCAACTGCACAGAAGGAATGGGTGGTTGTGGATGCTACTGACCAGGTAATGGGCCGCTTCTGCAGCAAGGTTGCAAAGCTCCTCCGTGGTAAGTACAAGCCATCTTTCACCCCTAACGTTGACTGCGGCGACAACGTAATCATCATCAACGCCGACAAGATCACCATGACCGGCAACAAGTGGACCGAGCGCGAGTGGCTCACCTTTACCGGTTATCCAAGCGGCCAGCGCGTACACACCGCTGCCAGCGTAGTTAAGAAGAACGGTTACGAGGCTCTCTTCCTTACCGTACTCAAGGGCATGCTTCCTAAGAACAAGCTTGGCCGTCAGATGCTCAAGAACGTTCGCGTTTACGAGGGCACCGAGTACAAGGAGGTTGCACAGCAGCCAAAGGTAATCGACATCAACACTCTGAAGTAATCAACACCAAACAAAACATTTACAACTATGGCAGAAGTAATCAATGCAATCGGCCGTCGTAAGGCCGCTGTAGCCCGTGTTTATGTTGCTGCTGGTGCTGGTAACATCACCATCAACAAGAAGGACCTCCAGGCCTATTTCCCATCATCAATCCTCCAGTTCATCGTTAAGCAGCCTCTCAACGAGGTAGGCGTTGCCGAGCAGTTCGACATCAAGGTGAACCTCAAGGGCGGTGGCTATAAGGGCCAGGCTGAGGCACTCCGCCTCGCCATTGCACGTGCACTCGTTAAGATCGACGCTGAGAACAAGGCAGCTCTTCGCAAGGCTGGCTTCCTCACCCGCGATGCTCGTGTCGTTGAACGTAAGAAGCCAGGTCAGCCAAAGGCTCGTCGTCGCTTCCAGTTCAGCAAGCGTTAATTTTTCAGCTTGCAGCATAGCAGCTTAAGATTAGCGTCATAAGCGTCATTTAAATATAGTACGCGTGTACATCTATTTAAATAACGCGTTTAGTATCTAAACCAGTTCGACCGTTGTTAACTGTTAACTGTTAACTGTTAACTTCAATTACCCACTGGTTGAACCAAAAAGAATGTAAACAAAAAAACAATTTCGACACTATGTCACGTACAAACTTTGATCAACTTTTGGAAGCCGGCGTTCACTTCGGACACCTTAAGAGCAAGTGGAACCCAGCAATGGCTCCTTACATCTTCATGGAGCGCAACGGCATCCATATCATCGACCTGAATAAGACAGT
>JAZQPJ010000008.1:0-38743 GCA_045628525.1 Bacteroidales bacterium | reverse complement strand
CGACGAGGTGGTCAACGGCGTCTCTGAGCGCGGCGGCTACCCTGTCGAGCAGAAGCTGATGCGCCAGTGGTGTCTGCGCGTCTCGGCCTATTCGCAGCGTCTGCTCGACGGCCTGGAGACCATCGACTGGAGTGACTCGATCAAGGAGACTCAGAAGAACTGGATCGGCCGATCAGAGGGTACCGAGGCACAGTTCAAGGTAGTGCCCAACGACAACCCACAAACCCTCACCGAGAATGGCGAGCCACTGGAGTTCACCATCTTCACCACCCGTGCCGACACCATGTTCGGCGTCACCTTCATGGTGCTGGCTCCCGAGAGCAAGTACGTGCAGATGGTCACCACCGCTGCCCAGAAGGAGGCTGTGGAGGCTTACCTCGATGCATGCAAGCGCAAGACCGAGCGTGAGCGTCAGGCTGGCCACGAGGTGACCGGCTGCTTCACCGGTGCCTACGCTGTGAACCCAATCACCGGTGACAACATCCCGATCTACGTGGCTGAGTACGTACTGGCTGGCTACGGTACCGGTGCCATCATGGCCGTGCCTGCACACGACAGCCGCGACTGGGCCTTTGCCAAGCACTTCGACCTGCCCATCATCCCACTCATCGAGGGCGACTATGACCTCAACGAGGGCTCGTACGATGCCAAGGAGGGCGTGATGAAGAACTCTGCCAACGCCGAGCTCAACCTCAACGGCCTGCAAGTGAAGGAGAGCATCGCCGCCATGAAGAAGTACGTGACTGAGAAGAAGCTGGGCCGCGTCAAGGTGAACTACCGTCTGCGCGATGCCATTTTCAGCCGTCAGCGCTACTGGGGCGAGCCATTCCCTGTATATTACAAGGAGGGTATGCCCTACATGTTGCCAGCCGAGTGTCTGCCATTGGAGCTGCCTGAGGTCAGCGAGTTCAAGCCAACCAGCACGGGCGAGCCACCATTGGGCAACGCAGCCTGCTGGGCTTGGGACGAAAAGAACCAGACCGTGGTCGATAAGTCGCTTATCGACAACAACACCATCTTCCCTCTGGAGCTCTGCACCATGCCAGGCTTCGCCGGCTCATCAGCCTACTATACCCGCTACACCGACCCACACAACACCGAGGCACTCGTCAGCCCTGAGGCCAACGAATACTGGGACAATGTGGACCTCTATCTGGGCGGCTCAGAGCACGCCACAGGCCACCTCATATACTCCCGTTTCTGGAACAAGTTCCTGAAGGACATGGGCGTAGTGAAGAGCGAGGAGCCATTCAAGAAGCTCATCAACCAGGGCATGATCCAGGGCTGGTCAAGCTTCGTCTATCGCGTGAGCGGCACCAACACCTTCGTCTCGTTCGACTGCCTCACCGTCACCCTCTCCGACGATGGCAAGGAGAAGCTCTACTACTACGAGGGCAAGAAGGTTGATCCTATCCATGCTGACATCAGCCAGGTCAGCGGCAACGTACTCGACCACGAGCTCTTCCGTCAGTGGCGTCCAGAGTTTGCCGATGCCCAGTTCGTGCTCAATGCTGATGGCAAGTACATAGTGGGCCAGGCCATCGAGAAGATGTCCAAGTCGAAGTTCAACGTCGTGAACCCTGACGACATCTGCGAGAAGTATGGCGCCGACACCCTGCGCCTCTACGAGATGTTCCTTGGCCCAATCGAGCAGTCCAAGCCTTGGGATGTGGCCGGCATCGACGGTGCCTTCCGCTTCCTCAAGAAGTTCTGGGCCCTCTACAACGATGCCAAGACCGACGAGGTGAAGTTCAACGACGCCGAGCCATCGGCCGAGAGCATGAAGTCGCTCCACAAGCTGATCAAGAAGGTGACCGGTGACATCGAGCAGTTCTCGTACAATACCTCGATCTCGGCCTTCATGGTAGCCGTCAACGAACTCACACAACAGAAGTGCACCAGCCGCAGCGTGCTCCAGCAACTCGTGGTGCTGATCGCGCCATTCGCCCCACACATCGCCGAGGAGCTATGGCACCAGCTGGGCAACACCGGCACCGTATGCGATGCCCAGTGGCCACAGTTCGACGAGAAGTACCTCGTGGAGAGCACCGTGAAGTACCCTGTACAGATCGGCGGCAAGATGCGCTTCACCATCGACCTGCCAGCCGACGCCACCGCCGAGCAGGTTCAGGAGGCCGTGCTCGCTCAGCCTGATGCACAGAAATGGATTGCTGGCAAGCCAATCAAGAAATTTGTCTTCGTGCCGAAGAAAATCGTTAACATCGTATGCTAAAGAGGCTTGCAACTCTCCTGTTAACATGCTCCCTGCTGATCGGGTATAGCTCTTGCAGCTATGCCCGCAGTGCGGTGCATCCCAAGGCATCGGAGCCGCAGCACGAGATTGTACTGCTCTTCGACAACGACGTGCACGGACATGTCGAAGGCTATCCCAAGATAGCTGCCCTGCGTGGCTCTATCCTGATTGACGAAACGCCCTACGTCACCCTCATCAGCCTGGGCGACTTCTCGCAGGGCGGTATCTTCTGTGCTGCCACCAAGGGCATCGGTATCACCACACTGATGAACAAAGCCGGCTACGACCTCGTCACTGTGGGCAACCATGAGTTCGACTACGGCATCGCCCAGCTTGATTCCATCATCACCAGCCTCAACGCCGAGGTCATCTGCTGCAACTTCGAGGATCTGGTCAATCAGCGCACCTACTTCCCTGGCAGCACCATCCGCACCTATGGCAACACACGCATCGGCTTCATCGGTATGGTGGCCCCGCTCACCGAGACCAGCGACTCGCCCAAGAGCTACTACGATGCTGACGGCAACAAGATCTACTCCTTCCACTCTGGCGACTTTACCGCCATTGTGCAGCGCGAGGTGGACAAGTTGCACCGTGAGGGCGTCGATTACGTCATTGCCCTCTCACATCTGGGCGACAGCCCTTTCGTGGCGGACAACTCCAAGACGCTGATCAGCAACACGCACGGCATTGACGTACTGCTCGATGCCCATTCGCACACATTCCTGCCCAACTCCAAGATTGCCAACCAGCGTGGCGACTCGGTGCTGGTGCTCTCCACCGGTGCCCATTTCCAGAACATGGGCAAGCTCACCATCACCACCGATGGCAAGTTCATCCCCGAGATGATTCCCACCGACGATTATTACAAGGAGGACGCCAACATCGCACTGACCATCGACTCGCTGCGCAACGAGTTCGACAACACCGAGCCCTTGGCCCACTGCGACTTCCAGCTCTACGGCTTCGATGTCGATGTCACCTATGACCGCAATTCGCAGACCAACCTCGGTTCGCTCACGGCCGATGCCCTCCGCGTCACCACCGGTGCCAACATCGGCTGGATCAATGCCGGAGGCATCCGTCAGAGCATCCCGGCTGGCGACATCCGCATCAAGGACTTGCTCGCCTGCTTCCCTTTCTTCAACAGCATCTGTGTGGCCGAGTGCTCCGGCCAGCTCATCCTCGATGCCCTCGAATATGGCGTCAACCGCTGCCCGCACGACTTCGGCAGTTTCCCGCAGGTCAGCGGCCTCAGGTACAGGCTCGACATCAGCATCCCGTCGCCCGTCATCATGGACGTGCAGGAGCGGCTGCTCGGCTTCACCGACGGGCCACGCCGCGTGTCCGACGTGCAGATCCTAGATCCCGTCACCGAGGAATATTCACCCATCGACCCCGAGGCAACCTACACCCTTGCCTCCATTGACTATCTGCTCAAGTATCACGGCTCAGGCGACGTCTTCGCCCCTGCCCGCATCATTCAGGACGATGGCTTCAACGATGTGCAGCTCCTTGAGCAGTTCCTCGTGCTTGAGCTCTTCGGCCATGTCGATGACACCTACAACTACACCAAGCTGGACTACTAAACATCGCCTACGCTCGTGAGCCCACGCTGAGTGGCCCAGGAGCGTGATTTATGTACAAAAATAGCCCAAATGCCTACGCCGTGCGTAGGCATTTGGGATGCGCGAATGTAGAAAAAACTGTATCTTTGCAGCGCAATTTCAGCATTGTGACAGCTAAAAACAGCTCGATGATGCTATCCCAATGGTGGGTAGAAGGCATTCTTGATGTAGTCAACGTACTCTTTGCCTGAGGGGGGCAACAAGATGGCAAAGACGTCAAAGCGTGAAGGATAGTTGATATTGTGCATGCGAAGGTAGGTATTGGCAGCTCGGACCGTACGCATGATCTTGCTTTTATCGATGGCATCCTCTGGCTTGCCCCACATACCTTTCGAACGAGTCTTAACCTCTACAAAGACAACTTCGCCCGACCCTGGATCGAAAGCGATGATGTCAAGTTCGTAAGTGTGTAGCTTCCAACGCTGTTCCAGTATCTGGATGCCAAGTCGCTTAAGGCAGGCAACGGCAATTTCTTCGCCTTTCTTGCCCAGTTCGTATGAAACACTCATGGTTTTATTCCCCTCTGATTACGCACTCTGTTATGACTTGACCACATGTGTGTCGAGCGCAAAGACGCGCTCCATGTCGCCAGCGGCATCGGCACAATCTGTCTTGGCTGAGAGGTCATCGACCATGCTGACGATCAGCGCTTCTTGCGTGCATGGGGTGACAGGCGACCCAAACTCACGTGTGCCATGATGTGCGAGCACGCAGTGTACGATGCGCTTGATCTCCTCTTCATCGATGCTCTCGCTCACCAGGTAGTTATAGAGGTTGTGTGACGATAGGAAGATGTGTCCCAGCAGGAACATATCCTTCTGCGGTTCGCCTTCACGGTTGTATTCCTGTCGCTTGCCGAAGTCGTGGAAGAGAATAGCCAGCACGCAACGTTCTATTTTGATAGGGTAGGGCAGTACCGGGTAAAGACCCTCAAGCATGTGTAGCATCTGGTAGGTGTGCGTCACCAATCCGCCTGGGTAGGCATGATGCACAGACGTGGCTGCGGGTACGTCAATGTACCGGTCATAAAGGGCCATGCCGTATCGTTCAATGATCGATGATAGCTTCTCGTCAGAGCAGTAGGTGAGCAGGTGGCGGATACTGTTTTCCCAATCCTCACGTTTCGTGGGGTGTGGCATCAGGTTCCAGAAAGGATGATTTTCTGTCAAGTCGCGCACATTTGAGACATACGAACTGTCAATGGATTTCTTTCCTTCTTGATCCTTGATTGGGCCAAACAAGGCTGTTTGACCCGCTTTGGGTCCCATATTGGGGGCACAATCCCATACTGTGATTGGGAAGGTGTCTTGCTCATTGCGAACTCGTAGGTTGACGTAGGGTTTTCCATTGCGCGCCACATTGTCCTGACGCTGGAGTACCAGATATTCGGTCATTGGTTTTGAAGGGGTATTAAGGGTTATTAAGGGTAGTGAAATATACTCCCCATAAAAAAGAAAAAGGAAAACCGGCATCTGGACGTGATGAAACTCCAGTAATATAGGTTTAGGAGCTGCGGTCCGCCTCCGTAATCTTCCGAGGTCTATCCGGTGGTACCAGTGTGCGTGGCGTCGCATAGTTCGGTAGCGCGCCTTCGGCTTGCGCTTGACTCCTGTCAAGTAAAAATCGATGAGTTTCCCGCTCTACATTAATCCGGTTTTCCGTGTGCAAAGATAGTCCATTTTTATTGCATTTCCAAATTTCTTACGCAAAAGTTTTTATTTGGCGGGCTTTTTTCTTCTTATTGGCACAGATACCCTCATGTTTGTGTCGTTGTACCTATTATATATAATAATGTCTCCGATGCCCAAAAGCAACGGAGACATTGTTCTGAATTCGGATTGCCGACGTTTCCAGTCGGGGGAGATTACAGGCCCTTACCGTGGCAGTTCTTGTACTTCAGACCCGAACCGCAAGGACAAGGATCATTGCGGCCTACGTGGGGCTCGTTGGTCATTGGCTTACGCTGTACGGCAGCGGCCTCGGTACCCGACGAACCTGCATGTGTGGCCTGGAGTTGGCTGAAGTCCTGTCGCTTTTCTGGCTCTGCCTCCTTGAATTCCTGCTGGGCAGCTGCTTTGGCTGCTGCGGCCTGCCTGGCTGCGGCTTCGGCTGCAGAACGCTGCTCGGGCGACTGCTGTGGCACGTAGAGCTGGGCGCGCATCAGGGTGCTCACCGTACGCATGTTCAGTGTCGATACCATGCGCTCGAAGATGCGGTATGACTCGAGCTTGTAGATAAGGAGCGGATCCTTCTGCTCATAGTGGGCATTCTGGGTGTTCTGCTTCAGGTCGTCGAGGTCACGCAGGTTGGTCTTCCATACGTCGTCAATGTTGTTGAGCATGATGGCCTTCAGGAAGTTCTTCATGATGCACTTGCCATTGGTGCGTGCTGCCTCCTCCAGACTGCATGGAATCTGATACAGACGGATGCCATCGGTCATAGGAATCATGATGTTGCCAATCTTGCGACCCTCGGCCTGCATACGCTCCCATAGGTCGACGAGCTGTGGACCGAGTCCTTCGGCCAGCTTGTCGGCATGGCGGTTGAACTTGCCCATGGCAGCATCGTAGATCTTGTCGGCCATCTGGTCGGCGTCGAAGCGCTTCACTTCATTTTCGGCAAATGGTGGCTCGATGCCGAACACACGCATCACATCCTGCTGGAACTGGTCGTAGTCGGTGGTCTGGTTGAGCTGGGTGGCCAGTGTGCTGGCTACGCTGTAGGTCATGTTCATGAAGTCGATGCCGATGCGCTCGCCCATCAAGGCGTGGCGACGCTGGGCATAGACCACCTCACGCTGCTTGTTGAGCACGTCATCGTATTCGAGCAGGCGCTTACGGATGCCGAAGTTGTTCTCCTCGACCTTCTTCTGGGCTGTCTCGATGCTTTTGTTGAGCCATGGGTGCTCAATCACGTCGTCCTCGCCCATGCCGAACAGCTTGCTGTCCATCACCTTCGAGATGCGGTCAGAACCGAAGATGCGCATCAGGTTGTCTTCGAGCGAAACGAAGAATACCGAAGAACCTGGGTCGCCCTGACGTCCGGAACGGCCACGGAGCTGACGGTCCACACGGCGTGACTCGTGGCGCTCTGTGCCGATGATAGCCAGACCACCGGCGGCCTTAACCTCGTCCGAGAGCTTGATATCGGTACCACGACCTGCCATGTTGGTGGCGATGGTCACAGCGCCCAGCAGGCCTTCCTTCTCGACCTTGTTGCCATCGGCATCGACCTCGACGTACTTGCCCAGGGTGCTTCGGCCAGCGAGGGCAACGATGTCGGCCTCCTTCTGGTGGAGCTTGGCGTTGAGCACGTTGTGCTTGATGCCACGCAGCTGCAGCATCTTGGAGAGCTGCTCGGAGATCTCGACCGAAGTGGTGCCCACCAGCACAGGACGGCCAGCACGTGAGTACTCTTCGATCTGGGCGATGACAGCCTTGTACTTGGCGCGCTTGGTCTTATACACGCGATCGTTCATATCTTCGCGCGCAATAGGACGGTTGGTTGGGATCGACACGACGTCGAGCTTGTAGATGTCCCAGAACTCACCTGCCTCGGTCTCGGCAGTACCGGTCATTCCAGCCAGCTTGTGGTACATGCGGAAGTAGTTCTGCAAGGTGATGGTGGCGAAGGTCTGAGTGGTGGCCTCTACGCGTACATGCTCCTTGGCCTCAACAGCCTGATGCAGGCCATCGCTCCAGCGGCGGCCCTCCATGATTCGGCCGGTCTGCTCATCCACGATCTTGACTTTGCCGTCATCAGAGATCACATAATCGACGTCCTTGTCGAACATCGTATATGCCTTGAGCAGCTGATCCACAGCGTGAACGCGCTCGGCCTTGGCGGTGTAGTCGATCATCAGGCGGTCTTTGCGGGCCATCTTCTCTTCGTTCGAGATCTCCATCTTTTCGATCTCTGCCATCTCCGTGCCCACGTCAGGCAGCACGAAGAACTTAGGATCCTCGGCGGCACCGGTGAGTTCCTCGATGCCCTTGTCGGTCAGATCCACCTGCTTGTTCTTCTCTTCAATAGCAAAATAGAGTGGCTCCAGTGCGATGTGCATCTGGCGCTGGTTGTCCTGCAGATAGAAGGCCTCGGCACGGAGCATCTCCTGTTTGATGCCTGGCTCGGAGAGGAACTTGATGAGGGCAGAGTTCTTTGGCCATGCACGATAGGCGCGATAGAGTTGGGTAGCACCCTCGTCCTTGGTCTGCTTGTCCTCTGACTGCAGTTTCTTCTTGGCCTCGTTGAGGAACTGGTTGGCCAGTGTCTTCTGCTTTTGTACCACGCGCTCCACACGATCGCGGAACTCCTGATAGAGCTGCTCGTCGCTGTTGCCCGACATGCGAGGCACTGGGCCTGAGATGATGAGTGGGGTACGGGCGTCATCGATCAATACCGAGTCCACCTCATCGACGATGGCGAAGTTGTGCTCGCGCTGTACGAGGTCCTCTGGGTGCGAAGCCATGTTGTCGCGCAGGTAGTCGAAACCGAACTCGTTGTTGGTACCGAAGGTGATATCACAGTTGTAGGCACGTCGGCGGTCGTCCGAATTAGGCTGATAGCGGTCGATGCAATCGACGGTCAGGCCGTGGAACTGGTAGATGGGACCCATCCACTCGCAGTCACGCTTGGCCAGGTAGTCGTTCACGGTTACAACATGCACACCGTTGTGGGTCAATGCGTTGAGGAATACTGGCAGAGTAGCCACGAGGGTCTTGCCCTCACCAGTAGCCATCTCGGCAATCTTGCCCTGATGGAGCACTGTACCACCGAAGAGCTGTACGTCATAGTGAACCATGTCCCACTTGATCATGTTGCCGCCAGCCATCCATGATGACTTGTAGATGGCCTTGTCGCCCTCGATGGTCACGAAGTCGCGTGTAGCAGCCAGGTCACGGTCCATCTGGGTGGCAGTCACTTCGATGGTCTCGTTGTTGGCAAAGCGGTAGCCGGTGTTCTTGACGATGGCAAATACCTCTGGCAGGTAGTCGTTGAGCTTTGCCTCGAAGGTGTCACGCACCTTCTTCTTCAGTTTGTCAATCTCGTTCCATACGGCCTCGCGCTTCTCCACTTCGAGGCTCTCTACGGTGTCCTTGAGCTCCTGGATGCGGTCACGATCGGCCTTTACGCTCTGCTGCAGGTCGTCCATGATGGCCTGTGTTCGGGCACGAAGCTCGTCGTTCGTGAGCTTCTCCACTGCAGGATAGGCAGCCTTGATCTTCTCTACCCATGGCTGGATGAGCTTCATGTCTCGGCTTGACTTATCGCCGAACAGTTTCTTCAAAAAATCGTTTAATCCCATATCTTGTATTGTTTATTATTTACCAAATTATATTATTTCATCACTTGTAGGGCAATTCCCTGCATGCCGATGGGGCTCGGATCCTGGTTGTCTTGGCCACGGTGGGGGCGATGACGGTGGCCTCCACCGGTGCGGTGATCCGTTCGGCCTTCACTCTGCCTGGGGCATAGATGATGGCAGGTCCGGGATATGCGTCGTGGCGTGTTTGTGCCCGTGGCTGAGTCTTGTCGTCCAGTCGCAGACGCCATCCCGGTTCGAGTATTACTACCAAGTCTCCACCCGAACGTTTGTTGTAGCCGTTGCGCACACGGATGATGCGCTGGCTGTAGTCCTGATGGAGCAACTGCTGGGTGGTATAGACCTCCTCAACGCCCGAGAAGAGCGATACGAGTTCGGCAGCCTCCTTGGCCACCTCTTCCACCTTCAGTTGTTTTTGTTCTATGAGTTTATGGTCCAGGTATATCTGACCATTGTTGAATCCTTCTATCCATTGTCCCTGTCCATGCAGGGCGATGAGGTGCGAGTTGAGCAATGCCGTACAGCGGTTGGCATTGAACTCACCTGTCGGCAGGGTCGGGATGTCATCGGCAACCTCGTCTGTACCGCCTGTGCCCATCAGATAGACGATGGCGTTCTGCAGGCCCACAGCCTTGTCGATGTACTGCAGGAGGTGCTCCATCGTCTGGTCCAGCTGCAGATAGGTGTCCTGCAGTTCTGGGGCATAGACCGATGTCTTCTCGTGTTGATAGGTGCCGGCATAGAAGGTCAGCTGCAGCATGTCGGTCGTGCCAGCCAGTCCCAGCCGCGAATTGGTAATGAACTGCTTGGCCATTTTCAGTATGGCGTCATTCACCATCGGCGAGGTCTTCACCCATTGGTAGTTGACCTGCTTGCCGTTCACGAACTTGTGTGTAAACCCGGGGCTGACTTGTTGCAGGGGAGCGATGCGGTCGGCACCCGTGCTGATCACTTGCGAAGTCCAGTTCTGTGTGGCTGGATCCACAAATAAGGGCGTCTTCGAATTGTTCTGTTGCGACACATAGTTCGGGAAGTCGTGGTAGAAGGTTGTCGATGCCCAGTGTCCCGTCTTGTCGTCGATCCAGAAGGCTCCGTCTGCGGCATGACCGGCTGCGATGAGTGCCTGTTCGGCTTCGGGTGCAATGCTATATACCTTGCCCCTCATTTGTGTGGCGGCCTTCAGTTCGTCACCCAGCGTACTTCCCAACAGCGCTTTGGGCGACCAGAATCCATCGGTGGCAAAGCCAATATAGTCGCGGTCTTGGAAAATCGAATGCCGCTGCAGGGTTTGCAGGTCGAAGATGAATCGCGACGTGATGCCATTCTGGTAGGGATAGCTGCCGGTAGCCAGAGTAGCAATGGCTGAAGTCGCATCGGGATTGTCCAGTTCGAAGGTCACACGCTCGAACAACAAGCCTTCCTCCATCAGTCGGCGGAAACCTCCTTGTGTCAGCTTCGACTGCAAAGCCTGCAGGTAATCGGTGCGGAGCTGGTCGATGGTGATACCTACGATCAGCCGGGGCGCTTTGCCGCTGTTGCCTGTATCACGCTGGTCTGGCGATGAAGCCCATGCTGGCAGCGAATTCATCACTGTCAGCAGTGCCAGCGCTGTGGCTATTGTCGATAGGTTGTATTTCGAGTTCACGGGTCAGCTGTATCTTATTGTTTGCTATTTACGCCAAAGTGCATGAAGCTCCTCAGCAGCAGTGTGGCCAGTATCAGCAGAAAGGCATTGGGGCAATATTGTCCGTTCAGCCAGTCCATCACTACATATACGATGATGGCAGCAAATGTGATGCCAAAGTATAGTGTGCACACTTTGTCCAGTTTCCTTACCCACAGCAGGCATGCCATTATGACATGTGTGGGCAGCAGCCACAGGCAGTTCAGGTTGTGATCCACGGCAGGATGCAGGCTCAGGAAGTTCAGGAACCATACGATGCATCCCGTCACGCCCACGGCCAGCAGCATCAGTGAGTCAAAGCTTTTGGCCAGTAACAATGCCCATGAGCTCTCTTGCTTCTTGCCCTTGCTTCCAGCCGGCTTGCGCTTTGCAGCATATTCCGCACCGCTGATGGCCAGGGCTATGAGCAGCACTATGGCGAAGGTCGTATTGGGGGCGATGGGGTCGGGTGCTGCAATGGCGTCGCTCACTTCGCGATCCATTTCAAGCAGCACGCTTTCTTGGGCCACGATCGGTGTCAGCCACAGGCCGTCACCCACCTTGATCTGTGTCTGGGCATGTGCCATGGCGTTCATCAGGTACTCTGGCAGGAACATCTGCTCGCGATAGGTGGCCTGTTGATCTGCTCTGCCGGCTACAGCCAGTGCGATGCCGAAGTCCAGCCAGTTGTCACGTCCCGTTTTGCCTTGTACCATTTCTCTGAGCGTGATGGCGTTCGACCAGGCTGAGTCATAGACGATGGTGTTGTCACTCACCAGGTTCAGCAGGTTGTATGGACGTGTTGCGCAGTTGTCGAAAAAGTAGCTGTAGCGGTAGGTCCTGTTCTCTGGCCTGTAATTGATCAGCAGTCGTCGCACCATCTCCTGGCATTGTGCCGAATCCAGTCGCAAGGTCTGTTCCACCATGCCGAGGCCACGACGTCTGTAACCCTCGATAAAGTGGCTCGTATGGAGCGCTCCCAGCTGATAGTCTGTCTCGCCTTTCACAAAGCGGTAGATAAAGTTAGGGGCATTGAACGAGAATACGCCATAGTGGAATGTCACATCCTGCTCGGGCGATTTCAAATCCTGTATTCGCAGGGCGGTATGTCCGAAGCGCTCGTAAGCATCAGGCCCCTGGCTACAAGTCAGGAGACTGATGCGCAATGAGTCCGAAAACTCTAACTGCGCACGCGCGGGCAAAATAAAAATTAGCGCAAGGAGCGCTGCCAGTACATATCTCTTCATAAACCACACAATTGAAGCATCCGCACGCATATATGAGCTTGCGGATGCCTCAATTTCATTGGGGATTGTTGTTTCCTTCTTGCGGCAGGTTATTTAGGCCTTTGCCTTCTCGGTTGATACCTTGCGGAACTCCTTCAGAGCGTTGATCAGCTCCAGAGCTGACTTGCGTGCACGGAGACCGGCTGCCTTGTTACCCTTTACTGCCTGAGCTGTAGCGTCAACATTGAATGATGCAGAAAGCTCGTTGATCTTCTTTACAAGTTCTTCCATAGTAGTAACGTTTTTATAGGGTTTATGTTTACTTCTAATTGATTTGACGTTGCAAATGTAATTAGAATATTCGTTATTTCATCAAGTTTTTCTGAAAAAAATGCGTTTTGCCCCTCATTTTTTATAAATTTCGCTTTTTTTTATACTTTTTAAGCAAAAAAAGGAAGCATTATTGGGAAAAAAGGACTAACTTTGCCGCGAATTTTTAAGGTTGAGAGTTATGCATTATGCCATTATAGCCGCAGGTGAGGGGGCCAGATTGCGCCAGGAAGGTGCTGATTTGCCCAAACCGCTTATTCCCGTCATGGGTCAGCCCATGCTGGGGCGGCTCATTTCGCTGTTCGATGCCATGGGCGCTGAGAGCATCTCGGTCATCTGCAACGAGCAGTCGCCTCAGGTGGCAGATTTCCTGTCTCGGCTCTCTACTCGAATTCCCGTGCTGCGCTATGTCGTGCAGTCCACGCCCAGTTCCATGCATAGTCTGGCGGTCTTGTCGCAGATCATTCCTGAGGGACGGTTCTGTCTCACCACGGTCGATACTGTCTTCCGTACGTCAGACTTCCGCACTTTCATCCAGGCGTGCATCCGCATGGGTTCTGCTGACGGCTGCTTTGCTGTCACTCCCTTTGTCGATGATGAGAAACCGCTTTGGGTGGCTGTTCAGCCCGACGATGCCCGTTCGCGCATCATCGGCTTCTACGATCAGGAGTGTCTGATGCCTGCCCAGTCTCCTCGTTTGGTCAGTGGTGGCATCTATTGTCTCGACACCCGTACGGCCTTCCCCGTGTTGCAGGCATGTATTGCACAAGGACAGAGTCGTATGCGCAACTTCCAGCGTGCCCTCCTTGCTGCTGGGCTTTGCATTGATGCCTGTATCATCCCTCGGATCATGGACGTTGACCATCTGAGCGATGTCGCAAAGGCCGAACAATGGCTGGCCGCCGAAGAGTTGTTGGCTGATGGTAAAACCTCTGGATCATGAGAGTGCTGTTCATCTATCGCGCCTCCGAGCACAGTCCCAATCATGTGGATTCTGATGCTGCCATCCTCGATGCTGTGGCTCAGCACCTGGATTCTGTGTCTATCGACCGTTGTTCCGAGGCGGCCCTTCCGGCCGACCTTGAGGCGTACGATCTGATCCTTCACATGGGACGTCGTCTTTCCACACTTGTGCGGCTGGAGCATCTGCGTCATCCCGTAGTCATCAATCCGGCACAGGGCGTGCGTCATGTGGCACAGAGTCGCGAGCTCACCCTCATGATGCTGCAGGCTGCCGGCATTGCCGTCCCGCAGTGGTGGGCATTCGATCCCGAGGCTGACGAGATGTTCCTCACCGAGCCCCATCTCCAGTCCTTGCTCCCCGGTTGGGTCAAGGTCATGCGTCCCGATGGTGCTCGTCCTGATGATGTCTCTTTTGTCACTACGCCACTTGAGGTTGATAGCCGCATCCTTGAGTTTGCTGCCCAACAGGTTCCTGACATTGTGGTAACCCGTCATCTGGAGGGCGATTTGATCAAGTGCTATTGTGTCCTGTCGCCACAGGTCTCGCAGCCGCCCTTCCTTCGCTGGTTCTATCCGCAGGAGTCGGGTTACAGCAAGTTTGGTCTGGCCGAGCAGCACAACAGTCCGTTGTCTCATATTCCTGTGTCCGATGTCCAGTTGTCGCAATTGGCGTTGTCCATTGCCCGAACCTTGGAGTTGCAGGTCTTTGGTTTCGATGCCATCGTGCAGCCGCCATCTTTGCCTGATGCCCAGCCTGTGGTGTCGGTTATCGATGTCAATGACTGGCCCTCTTTCGGTTCCTGCCGTCAGGAGGCTGCCCGGGCCATCGCTCAGTTGGCTCGTTATTCCGTAATCCCGAACCCCTAATCCCCATTCGTCACTTCCGTGCTTTCATCCGAACAGCAGATACAATACAAGGCCTCCCTCAAGCATCCCGATGTCGAGGAGACCATCGACCTCTGGTTCTATCGTCCTGTAGGTTTCCGTCTTGCCCTCTTGGGCCAGCGGATGCATTGGACACCTAATCAGGTCACTGTGCTCAGCATCTTTCTGGGCATCGGTTGCGGATTGCTGCTCTATCCGCAGTCGCTTTGGTTCAATCTGTTGGGCATCCTGCTGCTGGTCATGGCCGATGTGTGCGACAGTGCCGACGGCCAGTTGGCACGCCTCACGCAGCAGTACAGCCAGCTGGGGCGCATCCTTGATGGGGCAGCGGGCGATTTCTGGTTTGTATCCATCTACGTGTGCATGGCACTTCGTCTGACTCCTGAGTGGGGCGTATGGTGTTGGGTGTTGGCCATCTTGGCTGGTGCGTGCCATTCGCAGCAGGCAGCCATGGCCGACTATTATCGCCAGTTCCACCTCCTTTGTGTCAAGGGCCGCAGTGGTTCTGAACTCGACGATGCCGCCACTGTGTCCCGACAGTATAGCGAAGCGCGTTTTTCCGTCGATCCCATTCAGAAGGTTTTCCTCTGGTTCTATCGCAACTATACCCGTGGTCAGGAGCGCTTGACACCTCAGCTGCAGCGTCTTCGCCGTTTGCCTTTCCTGCCTGAGCAGATCAGTCCGCTCACGCGTCCGTTGATGCCCATCTGTAATATCCTGACGTTCAACTGGCGTGCCATCACGCTGTTCCTGTCAGTCCTCATCGGCATGCCGTGGCTCTATTGGGTTGTGGAGCTCACGGTGTTCAACGCGCTGGCTCTCGGCTTGGTGCTTCGTCATGAGCACATCTGCCGTCAGGCCATTGCCAGTCTTCCGACTCAACAAGTATCAGCATCATGAAACGTATCCGACAGCGCCTCCTCAACCTGCTCCTTTTCGTCCTTTTCTTGGGCGTTTTGGTTTGGATGGTCATCCAGGCAGGTCCAAGCCAGTTATGGAGCACCATCTGTTCCATGCCTGGCACACTCGTGCTGTGTGTGTTGGTCTGGTTTGTCGGTTATCTGTTCAATACGGCTTCTTTCCGCGAAGTGCTCCTTGGCATGCAGCCCGCGCTTCGTCAGCAGCTTGGCTTCTGGCATATCTTCCGGCTCACGATCACCGGTTATGCCATCAACTACATCACACCGTTCGGCCTTCTCGGAGGCGAACCGTATCGTGTCTATAAGCTCCGTCCCTACATGGGTGGTGTCAAGCCAGCTACGCATGGTGTCGTGCTCTATTCTACCATGCATATTGTCTCACACATCATCTTGTGGAACATCGCCCTCGTCCTTTGTTTCTTCGTGATCGATGGCGATGCCCTCTCCAAGGCCACATCCACTCTGGCCATCAGTCTGGGCGGCATGTTCAGTGTCATCGACTGGCGTCAGATGCACTCCGGAGCCCGCTATCGTGCCTTGACCTACGAGTTCATCAGTCGTTTGGTCAACGTCATCGAATATGTGCTCATCATGCAGGCCCTCGGCTTCAGCTCGTTCGGCTATGTCGATGCCTATATCTGTGTCGCCTTCAGTTCGTTGTTCGCCAATATGCTGTTTTTCTCACCGATGCAGATGGGCACGCGCGAGGGCGGTATCTTTCTGGTCATGCAGTTGCTGCTGCCCGAACTCGACCCGGCCGAGTTGCTGGCTGTCTCCGTGTCGCTCAGTTTCGGCACGCGTGTCCGCGAGATCGTTTGGGTCTTCATCGGCCTGTTCTTTGTCGATTGGAGCGCTCAGCAGCAGTTGCGTGAAGAAATGACAATCGAAAAATCAAATGTTCAAAATAAATAATGAAAGGTTTAATCTTAGACTACGGTGCCACCATTGACAGCAATGGCAAGCACTGGTCCGAAGTCCTCTGGGAGGGTTACTGTCAGTGTTCCCTTCCCATCACCAAGGAACAGTTCCGTGAGGCTTACATCTATGCCGAGCGTTACGTCTCGCTCAATCCTGTCATCCAGCCCAGTTACAATTTCTTCGAGCTGATGCAGGTGCGTGTCGGCATCCAGATAGACTTCCTCATCCAGCAGGAGTGGCTTGGCGAGGATATTCTCCAGACCACCCTCAAGGTGCTCTCTGAGGGCGAGGTGCCCATCATCGACGATGTGCGCGAGCTGGCACAGCACTTTGTCGATATCATTGCCGGCTACTGTTACGATTATGCACGTCGTTGCACCCTTGAGGCCACTTCGCTCATCGAGAAGGTATCCGACCATTACGAGTGCGCCTTGGTCAGCAACTTCTATGGCAATCTCAAGGCCGTACTGCAGGACTTCGGTCTTGCCCGCTGTTTCCGCATTGTCATCGATTCTTCAGAGGTGGGTGTTCGCAAACCCGATCCTGCCATTTTCCAGCTCGCCATCGACAAGCTTGGTCTCAGGCCTGAGGACATCACTGTCATTGGCGACAGCTATCGCAAGGACATCGAACCAGCTCTCAGCCTGGGTTGCAAGGCTATCTGGATCAAGGGCTCCAACTGGGACAAGGCCGATGATAGCATCCAGTACGAACCCAGTGCCTCGTCTATCTTCCAGCTGTACGATATGCTGCAGGCCTGATACCCATTTATAGGTATTTTTGTATTGTTTGTGCGCATCTGTGAAAAAAAATGTTTATCTTTGCAACTGCATTGCAGTCCAATATCGGTAACTTTGCCGTGCAAAAACAAACATTAATAGCTTTTTATGACACTCAAACAACTAAAGATAGGACAGTCTGCCGTCATCACTCATGTGGGTGGTGACGGTGCTTTGCGTCAGCACTTCCTCGACATGGGCATCATCCCGGGTGTCCAGGTGCAGCTCATCAAGTATGCGCCCATGGGCGATCCCATGCAGTTGCTCATCCATGGTTATCTGCTCACGTTGCGTCTCGACGATGCCGCACAGATCGACATCTCGCTCGATGTGCCCGAGCCCACGCCTCGTCCCGAGATCCATGCCCGCATCGAGCACCCTGGCTTCGGCGAGGGTGGCCGCTATCATGCCGAGGAGGAGCGTCGTCGTTCTCAGCTTCACCTCGAGCAGCATCAGGAGTCCGATGCTGCGGTAGGAGGGGAGGTGCTCTCCTTCGCCCTGGTGGGCAATCAGAACTGTGGCAAGACCACCCTCTTCAACCAGCTCACCGGCTCCAACCAGCATGTGGGCAATTTCCCCGGTGTTACCGTCGATCGCAAGTCGGGCCCCATCAAGGGGTATCCCGAGACGCTCGTTACCGACCTCCCTGGCATCTACTCGCTCTCGCCCTATAGTGCCGAGGAGATCGTGTCGCGCCAGTTCATCCTCGACGAGCACCCCACCGCCATCATCAACATCGTCGATGCCACCAACATCGAGCGCAACCTCTATCTCACCATGCAGCTCATGGAGTTGGGCATCCCTATGGTCCTTGCGCTCAATATGATGGACGAAGTCATCGGCAATGGTGGCACCATCCTCATCAACGAGATGGAGCAGGCCCTCGGCATTCCTGTCATCCCCATCTCTGCATCCAAGAACCAGGGTGTCGATGAACTTGTGCAGCACGCGCTCCACATCGCTCGCTATCACGAGGCTCCTGAGCGTCAGGACTTCTGCGATGCCCGCGAGCATGGTGGTGCCATGCACCGCTGCCTCCATGCCGTGATGCACCTCATTGAGGATCATGCCGAGCGTGCTCAGCTCCCTGTCCGCTTTGCCGCCAGCAAGCTCATCGAGGGCGACCATCTGGTCAAGCAGGCGCTCCACCTCGACGACAACGAGCAGAAGCTCGTCGGCCACATCCTTCGTCAGCTTCAGGAGGAGCGAGGCCTTGATCCTGCAGCTGCCGTGGCCGACATGCGTTTCAGCTTCATCCAGCAGCTCAGCACCAAGTGTGTGGTCAAGCCTCGTCGCAGTCGCGAGAAGGTGCGTTCTGCCGCCATCGACCGCATCCTCACCGGCCGCTTCACTGCCTTGCCGGCTTTCTTCCTCATCATGGCCTTCATCTTCTGGTTCACGTTCAACTGGTTTGGCGACTGGCTGCAAGGCCTCTTTGAGGAGGGCATCGATTATTGTGTGGGCGGTCTCGATACCTTGCTCACTTCGCTCCATGTCAATCCTGTGGTGCATTCGCTCGTCATCGATGGCATCTGTGGGGGCGTAGGCTCGGTACTCTCGTTCCTTCCGCTCATCATCATCCTGTTCTTCTGGCTCTCCATGCTCGAGGACTCCGGCTACATGGCACGCATCGCTTTCGTCATGGACAAGCTGCTGCGTCGCATAGGCCTCTCCGGCCGTTCCATCGTGCCCATGCTCATCGGCTTCGGCTGTTCGGTGCCTGCCGTCATGTCCACTCGCACGCTGCCCTCCGAGCGTGACCGTCGTCTCACCATCCTGCTCACCCCCTTCATGTCCTGCACGGCCAAGCTGCCCATCTATGCATTCTTCTGTGCCGCCTTCTTCCCGCATCATGGTGGTGCTGTCATGTGCTCGCTCTATGTGTTGGGCATCGTGGTGGGCTTGCTGCTGGCTCTGGCATTCAAGGGCTCCCTCTTCCGTGGCGAGGCCGTTCCCTTTGTCATGGAGCTGCCATGTTATCGTCTGCCAGGCATGCGCAATGTGCTGATGCTCCTGTGGGACAAGGCGCGTGACTTCCTTCAGCGAGCCTTCACTGTCATCTTCCTAGCCAGCATCGCCATCTGGTTCCTGCAGCACTTCAACTTCCGTCTGGCACCCGTCGATGACGCCTCACAGAGCATGCTGGCACAGGTGGCAGGTCTCATAGCACCCATCTTCTCGCCACTCGGCTTTGGCGACTGGCGTTGGGTCACAGCCCTCGTCTCTGGCTTCATGGCCAAGGAGAGCGTTGTCAGCACCCTCGGCATCCTGTTCCCCGACGAAGCCTCCATCTTCGCTGTGCTCAACACCGCCAGCTGCTATGCCCTCCTCGTCTTCTGCCTGCTCTACACACCTTGTGTAGCAGCCATTGCCACCATCCGTCGCGAGCTTGGCACCCATTGGGCCACCCTCATCGTCATTGGCCAATGCCTCATTGCCTACCTCGTTGCCTTGCTTGTCCACCTCATCGCCTCCGCCCTTTGATATTCGTAATTCGTAATTTGTAATTTGTAATTCGTAATCTGTAATTTGTAATTCGTAATTTGTAATTCGTAATTCGTAATCTGTAATCTGTAATTTGTAATTTATAATTTGAATCATGTCAACCGCTATAACCCTCCTCCTCGTCCTCCTTGCAGCCCTTTGGGCCATTCGCACCCTTCGCAGTCCGGATCATGGCTCCTCTTGCTGCCATTGTTCCGGTTGTCCGCAGTCGTGCACATGCCATAAGCTGAAGTGACGTTCCGCGACCCTTCGCGCAAACATTATTTATAATATATGCCACCCGCCCATTTTCCCACACAGGGGAGAATGGACGGGTGGCAATTTTATTTATTGTTTAACTTAAAAAAACTAATTACGGTATGACTTATGCCTACATTCGCGTCTCTTCCGACAAGCAGACGCTCGAGAACCAGCGTTACGAAATCAAGCAGTATTGTCTCCAGCACCAGATCCACATCGATCACTGGTATCAGGAGGTCATTACAGGCACCAGGAATGTCAACGATCGTCAGTTAGGAGTCCTTCTTCGTCGCCTCAAGGCTGGTGATGTCATCATCTCCACCGAGATCTCACGCTTCGGTCGCTCACTCTATCTGGTGCTCGAGTTCTTTGGCAAGTGCCTCGACAAGGGCTGTCGCATCCATACCATCAAGGACGGGTTCCTGTTGGGCGACAACCTGCAGTCCAAGGTCATAGCCTTTGCACTCAGCCTCACAGCCGAAATCGAACGACAGCTCATCTCACAGCGTACCAAGGAGGCTTTGGCCTACCGCAAGTCGATGGGTGTGCAGCTGGGTCGTCCCAAGGGATTCGAGAACTCTCCCGTTCAGCAGAAGCTCTTTGCCAACATCGACTTCGTCCGTTCACTCTTGGCCACAGGTGTCAACCGTTCAGTAGTCGCTCGGCAGTTGCAGGTAGGCACCACCTCACTCTTCAAGTTCATTCAGCAGCATCCTGAGGTGTTGACCGCGAAAGTCGATTGATTAAATTTGTAAAACGAACATTAAAATATTTGAAGAATATGCATAAAATAATAATGTTTGTTTTATAAATTTAATATCCACATTACAAATGCGTAATAATTAAGGCAAAATTCAGTGCCAGTTATAAAAATAACAGCGCAAATAGTTGCAGATTATTAGAAAGTTTGTAACTTTGCGACATGTTATATCTTGAAATGCGAAGATCGCCCAATTGATTTGTGGCAGTCTTCAGCGAAGCTTTTGCCCTTATTTCAAGACAATCATTCATTGCAAAAGGTTGTAATAAAATAACGCTCGTTTATTGAATAATAAGTAAGTCCCGACGCCCGATTGTAGATCCTTGAAGATGCCAACGCGTAAGCGTTCGCATCTCTGCGAAACCGCAAAACCCCGTTCCGAACTCCCGACACCCTTTTGCGAAACCGCAAAACCCCGACCCAACTTTCCGACACCCTTTTGCGAAACCGCAAAACCCCATCCCGAACTCCCGACACCCATTTGCGCTTTTACAAAGCAAGTGTATGCGTGATGCAGCGGATCGAATCCTCGATTTTCTTCGAATAATATAAACAATTCTATGAAACGTCCCCAAAATGATAAACGTAATCAAAACCGCCATTGATGGCGTAGTAATTATAGAGCCAAAAGTATATGGCGATGCTCGTGGATACTTCTTCGAGAGTTTCTCCGAGCGAGATTTCAACGAAGCCATGACCCCAATCCTTGGTCATGGCATCAAGTTCGTACAAGATAATGAGTCAATGAGCTCATTCGGTGTCATGCGAGGTCTCCACTTCCAAACCATGCCATATACGCAATCCAAGCTCGTGCGATGTGTCAAGGGTGCCGTCCTTGATGTAGCCGTAGATATCCGAAAGGGTTCTCCAACCTATGGCCAGCATGTTGCCGTTGAACTGACGGAGGATAATCACCTCCAATTCTTCGTCCCTCGTGGTTTTGCCCATGGCTTTGCTGTTCTCTCCGAGACAGCCGTATTCCAGTACAAGTGTGACAACTATTACGCTCCGGCCAACGATGGAGGCATAAGCATCAAGGACGACTCTCTCGGTATCGATTGGCGTATCCCTGTTGAGAAGGCATTGCTCTCAGAGAAAGACACCAAGCATGCTCTCCTCAAGGACTTCGATTCGCCATTCAGCATCGAAATGGATTTGTATCCGGAGTTTTCTAATTAATTAGATGGTTATCTAACGGAATATTTTGGTTCAATTTTTTTCGATCGCATTCTGTCGGTCGCCAAAATGAGCTATACGTCGGAATTTGACAATTACTCATAAAATGTAGTAAATTTGAACAATAGACTTAATTTTTTATAGTTTGTTATGCAGTGTCTAATTATAATTTGGTTGCGCAACTGTTTACTTGCAAAAATAGTAAAGTGCATAGTACGCATATACTTGTTGGTGATTTCTCCTTCCGCATATTTTGACAAGTTTGAACTAATTAAGAACAATCCTTGTCCTCGTTTGATAAAGACGATCTACTTTAATTTGCGTCTTTGCAAATTAAAAGATGCCATTCATATGCCTATATATATATATGGAGATACAAGAATAATGCAGACGAGTGGTTCAATTTCTTTTACTTGCCCAGTAAAGAGTGGAATCATTGATTGGGGTAAAGATTGGGGGCATAGATCCGTAGGCGCTACAAGAATTCACGTTGCAGGTACCATTTATTTTGGAGGAAGAACTGTATTCTTGCAAGGTTCTGATGTGGAAGTTTTTGTCAATGCAACATTGTCATTAGGTAATGACGTATTATTAGGAGAAAACTGCTTGCTATATTGCATGAAGAAAATAGAAATAGGAGACAATGTCCGTTTGCCATTCCAAACATCCATCATGGATACGGATTTTCACTATACTTTGTCGATAGAAAAAAGGGCGATATACCCAAAGGAAAAAGCCATTAAGATAGGAAATAATGTATGGGTTGGTAATAGAGCAACAATCAAAAAAGGAGCAGTATTACCAGATTATACGATCGTAGCAGGCTCTTATTCGTTGGTAACAAAGGATTTCTCAGACCTTCCACCTTTTTCAATAGTCGGAGGTGTTCCAGCAAAGCTTATTAAGAGCGGTAGTGTCAGAACCTGGCATAATGAGTTACAACGAATAGCAGAGCTGGATAGCTGGTTCAAAAATCATCCAACGGAGAAATTCTATCCTGTAGCAGAAGAAGAAAATTTAGAGGATTACTATATCGGGAATATCAATGAAAGCAAGTGATAGAATGGTTTTCAACACGTTCATATTGTATGCACGTGTCGGAATAACGGTTTTTGTGACCCTATTTTCTTCCAGATGGATTCTACAGGCCCTTGGAAAAGAAGATTTTGGCATCTTTAATCTCGTTTCAGGACTGCTAACTATGTTGACATTTCTTAATGTTACCATGGCAAGTTCCTCTCAGCGCTTTCTATCATATGCATTAGGGAAGGGCGATCAAGACAAACTGAAAGAAATGTTCTATTTCAGTACAGTATTACATTTTGGTGTTGGTATTCTGATAGTTTTGCTGATTGAAACCGTTGGACGATATCTTTTGATGAATGTGCTCTTGATTCCAGAAGGAAAATACTCGTTGGCATTATTTGTCTTGCATTGTTTGTCTGTAAGCACTTTTACGACAGTCATTTCTGTTCCCTATAGTGCGTCCCTTATTACTCATGAAAATATTTTTTTTGTTGCATTAATCCAAATAACAGAGGCTCTTCTGAAGTTAGGAGCTGCAGTTCTTCTATTATATTATGATGGACCAAGATTAAAACTCTATTCTGTATGTATGATGATGATTCCAATCGTATCTGCATGCTGCTATCGCACATATTGCTATCGAAAATATATAGAATCACATATTATTTTACATAGGATTACAGATTATGCACTATTTCGTGAATTTGCTTCCTACTCTGGATGGAATTTGATAGGAGGATTAAGCAGCATGCTGCGAACTCAAGGTGTAGCAATGCTAATGAACTCTTTCTATGGAGTGATAGTAAACGCTGCATACGGAATAGCAACTCAAGTCAATGGCCAGATGAATTTCTTTTCAGCATCCATTGTTACTTCTACTAGGCCACAAATTGTCAAGAGTGAAGGAATGGGAAACCGAGCTAGGATGCATGCGTTGTCTGCAACGACTAGTAAAATTACCTTCCTGCTTCTGGCCATGCTGTCTATACCGATACTTGTAGAAATGCCTTATATTTTGCATATATGGTTAAGAAATGTGCCTGATTATACTATAAATTTTACTAGATTGATTTTGTTACAAAGCCTTGTTTTCCAATTTTCTGTTGGTGTTTCCATTGGAGTGGAAAGTGTTGGAAAAATTAAACTTCTTCAATTGTATGTTGGAATACTTCATTTCATAGTTATACCTATTGGCTATATATGCTTAAAATTAGGATTATCGCCTTATGCAGTTCTGATTTGTGTCATTATTGAAGAATTAATAGGTTTTGTCTTACGATTATTTGTATCAAGAAAAGTCACAGGGTTGAATATCTCTGAATTCTTAAAGAATAATACTATACCATGCATTATTTCCGCTATTTTTACTGCTTTGATTTGTTTTGGTATCAAACATTCTTTAGTAGAGAGCCTGATTCGCTTGCTTTTGATAATTCTTTCATCTTTGACTATCATTTGCATTCTTTCCTATTATTTTGTCTTGAACAATAATGAAATATCAACAATCATTTCTATTATAAAAAAAGTGAGAAGAAAAAAATGATATTTCAATGGATTCATGTAGTTTGTTTAGTTCTAAGTATTTCACTCGCCAATTAAAATACTTTCGTAATTTGGCAAAGATTACTTTTGATATTTTTATGTAACCACAATCTATGGAAACAATTTTTACTGCATGGCTGCTATTAGTTATAGTCTTGTGTACTATCAATCTTAAATATGGATTGTCTCTGTATATTTCTTATTTGCTGCTTGTTCCAGTCATGAATTTTCATATAGGAGGCTTATCATTGGGCTGGAACTTTACAAATACGATTCTTGCTCTTCTATTTATATATCATTATACAAAAAATAAATGGGAAATAAACACGAAACCGCTTGTCCCTTTCTTTATTTACTATGGTGTAAGTTTGTTTTTGATATTGTTTCAGTTTGACACTCCATATAGCTGGCAGTTGAATTATTGGAGGCAGACAATCATGCAGACGATGATTCCTTGTTTTATTATTTGGAATGTTATATACAATTGTCCTGAATGCATTAAGTCCTTTAGGATATTTATGATTATATCTATTATTATTTCTGTATCCTATGGTTTACTGCTAACCCAAACTGTTGGCCTTAATCCATACATCTTAGAAATTAATAATTTTAGTGGGGCAGATTTTAATGAAGAATATCTGTTGGCCGAGGGAGAGGGGCGCATTTTTGGAAGAATTTCATCGTGTTTTTTGCACCCAATGACCTACGCTCTATTTCTTGGACTCTCAATGATTTATATATTTGCACTCCGAGAAAAAATTGGTAATATTTTTTTTATATTAGTTTTTAGCCTAATAACTGCAAGTATCTTTACCTGTGGTGTTAGAAGTGTGATAGGTGGAATAGCGATTCCTATCATTTATTATTTATTAAAGAGTAGAAAAATAAAGATTCTAATTTATGCATCCACGGTTCTTGTTGCTCTATATTATATAATTTCATTGACACCTGAATTATCTGACTATCTGAGTTCCATATTGGATTCAGGAAGTAATAATGTGACGGGATCTTCTCTCGAAATGCGACTTGATCAGTTGAATTCTTGTCTAGATGAATTTTCCTCTAATATCCTTTTTGGCAAGGGCTATGGATGGAGCCATTATTATATGGAAATAAAAGGAAAGCATCCTCAACTGTTAGCTTTTGAAAGCCTCGTATTTGTAGTTTTGTGTAATAGTGGAATATGTGGAGTTATCTTATGGTATTATTATTGCAAAAAAATAATCAGTAGTAACAAGAAACAATACTTTGAAATCTTCTTAAATGCATTGTTATTGTTTTATTTGACATATTCTATGATTACTGGAGAGTATGAATATATGAAATACTATATTTTGTTTTACGTATTACTTTTTGGAGAATCTATGTACAACAATAGAAGCCAAACCTATAGCTAAAAGTTAATTTTGAGGGGGATTAATACTCAAGCTTCACAAAAATGCGGTACAACAACAATTTCTATACAATTAATATATAATGAGAAAAAGCAAGCTACAAATTATAGCATTCTACCTTCCTCAGTATCATCCATTTAAGGAGAATGATGAGTGGTGGGGCAAGGGATTTACTGAGTGGACAAATGTGGGTAAGGCAAAACCTCTCTTCAAGGGGCATAACCAGCCACGAGTGCCAACCGAATTGGGATATTACGACCTGCGTTTGCCAATCGTGAGAGAGCAGCAGGCGCAGATGGCTCGCGAAGCTGGAGTGACTGCATTCTGCTATTGGCACTATTGGTTCGGTAATGGCAAGCGTCTTATTCCAGAAGTATTCCAAGAGGTGCTTGAGACAGGAAAGCCCGATTTCCCATTCTGCCTTGGTTGGGCAAATCACAGCTGGTTCGCCAAGAACTGGAACTCGGATGGCACTACCACCCAGAAACTCCTCATGGAGCAGACTTACCCTGGTATAGAGGACGAGAAGATGCATTTCGAGTTCTTACTGAATGCTTTCAAGGATGATCGATATGTGAAGATTGACGGTAAGCCTTTGTTGTACATCTTTGCGCCATTGGATCTTCCAAGAGAGTATGTTGATAACTTCCGCCAGTGGACAAAAGATGCAGGATTCCCAGATCTTTATCTGGTTGCCAATATCCGTGATGAACGAAAACCAAAGGAAGAGTTCCTCAACATGGGCTATGATGCTGTAACATATCAACGTCTTGGAGAGCCTTCAATCCCAGGCTCATCTATGAATGCGAAACTTAAGCGATTTTATTATAAATGGAAGAAGAAGTTGAAAGGCTGGCTCTTTCACAGACCTCCATTCATGTCTGACTATCGAGAGATATATCACAATTTAGTAAACGAGGGAGATTATGCTGAAGAAGTGATACCTGCACTTCTTCCTCAGTGGGATCATACTCCTCGATCTGGCTGGAATGGGACTCTCATTGCGCATTCGGAACCTAAATACTTCTATCTTCATTGCAAGGAGGCGCTTGCTGCTGTACGCAACAAGAAAAATCCTATTTTGTTCCTCAAGTCATGGAATGAGTGGGGTGAAGGAAATATGATGGAGCCAGATATGACCTATGGACGTGGTTTTGTTGAATCATTACGAAAAGCAGTTGATGAAAATGTTTGATTGTTTCGATTGCTATAAAAACAACGTATCGTAATATTGTTTACTGTGTTTTGTAATTACTGATAGGAATGAAAAAAATATTCTTTTCGCTATACTGTGGTGGGTTACAATTCCTTATGTTCTTGTGTATTTAATATGCAAGAACAGAGATATCCTTACCATAGACATAAACCGTTGGGCAAAATGCACACAGATACCCATTGGGGGGGGAATAAAACAATTATTCAACTGATGTATTTGCTCATTGCAGTTGTTGAATTTCGTAATGTATATTATCTGCGAGTAGGTTTTTGGAGTCTGTTCCTTTTTTGGCTTCGACCTTTATCTTCATTGTATATCAATATGAAATCTGAAGATTTTGGAGCTGGCACATTTATTCAGCATGGTTACTCAACTGGCATTACTGCAAAACATATTGGTAAAAATTGCTGGATTAACCAGATGGTAAGCATAGGGTATAATGGTAGCAAAACCTTAGGTATGGGCAATCCGTGGATTGATGATAATGTAAGAATATCTACTGGCGCAAGAGTCTATGGACCTATAAGAATCGGTAAAAACTCTGTAATTGGCGTAAATGCAGTTGTATTAAAAGACGTACCAGAGAACACTACTGTTATACCTAGCCCTATGATGGTATTGTATCAAGATGGAGAAAGAGTATATAAGAAGTTATAATATAGAAGTAAGAAGACTGAATTTTATATATACAGAGTACAGCATTCTTCAATGTGTGTGATACGACTAAATTGTAATTAATGAGGATATGATAAAAATAATGGAAAAGAAAAAAATTAGTTGGATTACGGCAGAATGTTATCTTGATGTAGATCTGCCAATAATAGCAGAACTTAGAAAGTACTATTGCATTTATTGGCAAATTATTTTGCCTTATAATTGCACTATTGACAATCAGTCTTACGTATCTAGATTGATACCCGATAAGGGACCAAATCTGAAGATAGAGTTTGTTAAGCAATCCTATCGCATGAGGGATTTACGAACTATATATCAGTATTTCAAAACGATTAGTAAGGCTAAATCATTTAGACCAGACTTCTATTATTTGAGCAATTATCAGATGCCTTATGGTATTGGTATTTACAAATTGCTCCTTCCACTCAATAATGTAGTTGTGCCATGCCACAATGTTTCTACCCCTAAAGGTGCTGCCAATGCTGGTTTCGCAGAGAGATACACAAATTGGTGGATCAATACCTTTCAAAATATTCAGGTTTTCAGTAAAAGCCAAAAAGCAGTATTGGAGAACATGGTATCCAATAGAAACATACTATATGCACCTTTGGCGTTGAAGGATTATGGCAAACCTACAGTAAAGGAGAAACCAAAAGATTTTATACGTTTCCTTAACTTTGGCATAATTCAAAAGTACAAGCGAGCAGATTTGCTGATAGAAGCCGGCAACATCCTTTTCGATAGAGGTTATCGCAATATCCGAATTCATATTGCTGGCAGCTGTAAGACATGGGGGCAGGACTATGCTCCTCTTATAAAGCATCCTGAAATTTTTGAACTTGATATTAAACGAATTCCCAATGAAGATGTCCCTAATCTGTTTGCAGAAAGTCATTATTTTGTAATGCCATATCAGGATATTGCACAAAGTGGAGCCATCACGGTTGCGTTCTGCTATAACCTTCCTACCATAGTATCAGATATTGAGCCATTCAAGGAATTTGTTACAGATGGAGAAACGGGGGTGACATTTAGAAGTGAGGATGCTATCGCGTTGGCTGATAAAATGCAGTACGTGATAGAAAATCATCACAATATTTATGACACTTTACAAAAAAAACAACGTGCGTTTGTAGAGCGAGAATTGTCTTTAAATTCTATTGTCGCAAAATACAAGGAATACTTCGATAGATTATGAATAAACCATCTTTAGCAAGAACACTGGAATGTACAGGCTGTATGGCTTGTGCGGATGCTTGCCAGAAGACAAAAGCTTTAACGATTCAAATAGCTGATGATGGTCATTACTATCCCGTTGTTGATTCTGATAAGTGCGTAGGCTGTAGGCTATGCGAAAAGGCATGTCCTGTTGTTTCGGGGATTGATTATCAATCATCTGAATGTTCCGAATTCTATGCTGCATGGAATAATGACAAGGCGCAAAGAAAAAGAAGTGCTTCTGGAGGTGCATTTGCCGCATTCGCAAATAAAGTGCTTGATGAGGGTGGTGTAGTGTTTGGTGCTGCAATAACGGGAGTTTGTGATGTCAAACATATTAAAGTAACAGATGCAGCAGATCTTCATCTGCTGCAAGGATCAAAATACACTCAAAGCTATGCAGTCGGTATTTATCAGGAAGTTCTATCTTGCCTTAGGGAGGGCTTGACAGTTCTTTTCTCTGGTACAGGCTGCCAAGTAGCTGGACTTTATGCTTTCCTTGGCAAAAAACAATACTCGGGTAAGTTACTTACTGCTGACTTGATTTGCGGGGGCATTCCTTCGAAGGTCTTACTTTACAAGTTTTTGGAAAACGAACCATATAAGATTAAGCGTGTCATTAGTTATCGTACAAAGGACACCGGATGGAAACCTTTGGGATTTCGCTATAATTTAAAAGTAGAAGATATTGACGGAAATATACACGATTATACCGGAAAACGTACACTGATGACTGATGGTTTTTCTTCTGAAATGACGAATCGCTATAGCTGTTATCAATGCCAGTTTGCAGGAACTCTTAGATTAAGTGACTTTACTATTGGCGACCTATGGGGTGATATTGAATATCCTGATCAACACTATGATGGACTATCATTGATTATCGCTCATAATAAGAAAGCATTAGCCTGGCTTAATTCGGCAAAAGAGTATTTGACAGCTGCACCATGTAATCAGGCATCTGCAGTAAATGTGAATTTCCGAATCAAAACAACAAAAAGTCGTCAATACCTGATGCCGGAACGTAAATATATGACATGGCTTTTTAAACATTGCAGCTATAATACATTAAAAAGGATTTATGCGTACGATTATGGAAATACAAGTCCATGGATGATGTATAAAGCAATAAGAAAGACAATTGAAAAGATTCTAAAATGAAGATAGGAGTTTTAACATACTATGGTGACCTAAATTGTGGAACCAATTTACAAGCGTACGCCACATTACAAGCTATAAGAAACGTATTCAGCAATGATACAGTAGAGGTTATTCCCCTTCACGGATTCAATCCTCCAGATGTTAAACCTTATTTCTCGCAATGTACAGCCGCATCTTTGATTCGCGACATTAAGAGAATATACCGGTATAAGCAATTTGTTAGAGAGTCTTTGGAGATAAAAAAAGATAATGTCATAAAGAATGTGGCTGGTGCTTTGGATTTCATTAAGAAACGCAATTATGATCGCATCTATGTAGGTGCTGATACGCTTCTGGAACTAGACAGAATTCCCAATGGTTATGATGGTTTGTCGGTTTATTGGCTATCTCCTGAGATAAATTCAAAGATTTATCTGATGTCTGCCTCTGCAAAGAATGTGACATTCGATTCATTGTCGGATAGACAGAAGGATTTGATGAAAGCCTGTGTCACCTATTATTCTGGCATTTGTGTGAGAGATAAGACAACATATAACCTTATTTCACATTTCATCGAAGAGTCTCGAATAAAGCTAATCCCTGATCCGACATTTACTTTGGATATTGATTACAAATATGCTGAGGCTTACTTGAAGAGAAAGCATTTGAATCTAAGCAATGTGATATGTCTTCACACTTTGCGTGATGATGACTGGGCAGCTGAATACGCAAGCCAAATGAAAGCGAAAGGATATCGTGTGGCAAGTCTTAGACCAGCGCGTTGGGCAGACCTTGTGTTAAACGATACGTCCCCTTTGGAGCAACTTGGCATTTACAGATATTTCAGATGCTTTATTACTCATAGATTCCATGATGCGGTCTTCTGCATGAAGAATCTTTGTCCTGTGCTTCTGTATCCAGTATCTGCCGCGCATGTAGATAGCAATGGAGATTCTAAATATTCAACTTTGCTTGAGCATTTCGACCTTCGTGAACTTTGCTTGATTCCAGATAGAAAGAAAATAGTACCAGAGAAACTTGCAGATCAGACTATTCGTGTAATTGATGAATTTTCGTCATATACTGAAAAGATTATAGAAGTGCGGGAGGAAATAAAGATGCAATATATGGAGACCCTGAAAGAAACGAAATGAAAAGGCTATTGCTTGTATTTTTTTGTCTTTCTTTATTTTCAACGCTTTGGTCCAAGGATGTTTACTATGTTTCCTCCTCTCAAGGCAACGATGAACTTGATGGATTGACTCCACGGACTGCAAAACGACATATAGCGGCTGTGCCCAAAAAAAATGTCTGTGTTCGATTGAAATCTGGTGACATTTTCTTTGAATCGCTGAGTGGGTTTACAGATTCATCTATTGAGAAATATGGAAATGGATCGAAACCAGTGTTGTGTGGATTCAAAATACTTAAGAATCCTCGTGCATGGCAGCGCGTAGGGAATGATATTTGGTCGATTGACTTGAGCAATGTATCCGATTTTACAGGATATGGAATTGAAGAGCCAACAAATGTGCAGTTGAATAATATCGGTTGTATTTATGACTTTGCACATGATAAAGTGTATGGACATATTGTTCGGCGTGTTGACTCATTGAAAAGGGATGGAGATATTTTTACCAATGAATATCATGATGCTGAAGTGGTAAAGAATCACCCTTTCAGAACCGTCTATTTCCAATATCAGAATAATCCTTCAACATTAGGGAATCTATGTTTCTCCATGGCTTCTCATGGAGTATCAAGTATGCGGAACTGCGTCTTAAAAGGGATTGCTGTCGCAGGATTCTCTAAACATGGTATGTGTGCACTCAATGACTGTTTGGTAGAAGATTGTCAGATTGATATTATTGGTGGTGCTATTCAGGTAGGATATGAAAAGTTTGTTCGTTATGGCAATGGAATAGAATTATGGGCTAATTGCTCAAACAATACGATTACAGACTGTTTGATCAGCAGAACGTATGATACTGGCTCCACTATACAGGCTACGGGAAATTTCAAGTCTTGTCCAAAGAATAATCGATTTGTGGGCAATCGATTCTATCATTGTAGGCAGGCTTTTGAGCATTTCCTTAATCCGAGTGATAAGTCGGTATTATCCTATGTAGGTTGCGAGTTCTCTAATAACATCTGTTATGAAATGGGAATAAACGAGTTCTCTTCTCCAGAGATTCGTGATTGCAATCTGTTGTCGTATGAAAATGTTCAAAAAGATTTCTCTATAACCAATAACATATTTTATGGTGCTGCATATTACGATGGCGTTTTCGTAAGTCATTCAATAAAAAAAAATACGGTATATATTTATCCAGATCAATATCTAAGGACTGCGCATTGGGTTCAGAACAAGAATACTATCATGTCTTCGGATTCTCTAGGCGTAGCACGTTACAAACAATTAACTGATGACGATTCAGAATTTATCGTATTGAAGCGTAATTCTCGTCAAGCCCGAACAATAGGGAAGAGAATTCTCAAACTGGTGGGATGGAAAAGGGAGCGATTACCTTTGGATAAGATCATCAAGAAGCATTTGAAAAGAATCGGTGTTTAAGTTATGAAAATATTACTTGCAAATAAATTCTATTACCGCCGTGGCGGTGACTGTATCGTCACCATGGGCCTCGAAGAACTACTGAAAGCCCATGGACATGAGGTCGCAATCTTCGCGATGGATTATCCAGAGAATGTAGATAGTCCATGGAGGAAGTACTGGCCATCGAATATGTCGAAGATGAAGGCTTTTACCCGTCCGTTCGGCGATAGCGAGGTGCGTCAGAAGTTTACGCAACTGCTGGATGATTTCCGTCCGGATGTGGTGCATCTGCATAACGTACATACGCAGTTGAGTCCGTTGATTGCCGAGATTGCGCATAAGAAAGGCATCAAGGTGTTCTGGACTCTGCATGATACGAAGCTGGTATGTCCTTGCTATACCTGTATGCGTGATGGTCAATGGTGTGAGGAGTGTTTTACAGACAAAACTGCCGTCATCAAGCATAAGTGTATGCCAGGAAGCATTCCCGGTGCAGTGATTGGCTATTTGGAGCAGCGGAAGTGGAATGCGGAGAGACTGCAAGCATGCACTACGAAGTTCCTTCCGCCATCACAATTTATGGCTGACACCTGTATCCGTGGCGGCTATGATGCCAACAAATTTGAGGTGCTCTGCAATTTTATTGACGTGAATAAGGTCATCAATCCAAATTATGAGAAAGGTGATTACTACTGCTATCTTGGTCGTGTGACCGAGGTGAAGGGTATTCGCACTTTATGTGAGGCTGCAAAGCAGTTGCCTTATAAGCTGAAGGTGATTGGTGGTGGTGACATTCTTGACGAGCTGAAAGCTGCATATCCAGCCATTGAATTCCTCGGCCAGAAGGATTGGAACGAGTTCCGTCCTGTCCTCGAAGGAGCAAAATTTATGGTGCTTCCTTCGGAATGGAGTGAGAACAATCCGCTGACTGTAATCGAGGCACAATCGCTCGGCACTCCTGTTCTTGGAGCTCGTATTGGTGGAATACCTGAGTTGATTGAAGACAGCTTAAGCGGAATGACTTTCGAGTCGGGCAATGTCTCTGATTTGAAGGATAAGATTCAAAAGATGTGGGAGACTACGTTTAATTATGAATCGCTCGCCAAGAATGCTGTGGCTCGCTATAGTTCAGAGGCGTATTACGAGAAATTGATGAATATATATAATAACAAATAGCATAAATTAATTATGGCAGAAAAGAAATTGAATGGTACGGTCATTGTGACGTACCGCTGCAATGCACGTTGCAGCATGTGTAACCGTTACAAGGCACCAAGTAAGCAGGAAGAGGAGATCTCATTAGAGACTATCAAGAAGTTGCCGAAGATGTATTTCACCAACATCACTGGTGGCGAGCCTTTCATCCGTACTGACTTGAAGGAGGTGGTTCGCGAGCTGTATAAGAAGAGTGACCGCATCGTGATTTCGACGAACGGTTTCTTTACGGATCGTATCATCGAGCTGTGTAAGGAGTTTCCGCAGATTGGTATCCGCATCTCGATTGAGGGTCTGGAGAAGACGAACAATGAGATTCGTGGATTGAACGATGGCTATCAGCGTGGTTACAAGACGCTGAAGGCTCTGCGCGAGATGGGCATGAAGGATGTGGGATTCGGCATGACGGTGCAGGATAAGAATGCGCCTGACTTGGTGCCGCTGTATCAGATCTCGAACGAGATGGGTATGGAGTTTGCTACGGCGAGTCTGCATAACTCGTTCTACTTTGTGGAGGCGAAGAACATCATCAAGGATCGTCCGATGGTGGCTAAGAACTTTGAGAATCTGGTGAACGAGCTGCTGAAGTCGTGGAGCCCGAAGAAGTGGTTCCGCGCCTACTTCAACCACGGTCTCATTAATTATATATATGGCCAGAAGCGTCTGCTGCCTTGCGATATGAGCTTCGATACGTTCTTCATTGATCCTTACGGCGATGTGATGCCTTGCAATGGTACGAAAGACAAGGAGGTGATGGGTAACCTGAACCGTCAGAGTTGGGATGAGTTGTGGAGCAGCCCAGAAGCAGAGGCTGTGCGCAAGAAGGTGCGCTGTTGCGATCGTGACTGCTGGATGATTGGTTCGGTAAGTCCTGCCATGCACAAGTATATGCCTAAGGTATTGCCATGGGTCATCTGGCACAAGCTGAAGTCAATGCTGGGCCTTCGCTATTCTATGTACGAGAACCAGATTGTCTGCGACCTGCGCGACGGCAAGGTGACGAAGGAGGAGCTGGACAAGTGCTCGACCTGCGACATGTGCGCTCAGGTGAACAATGGTCTGTCCAGCGATTCATTAGAAGCCTTGAAGGGCAAGCGAGGTGAGGACATCGTGAATGCAGATGTGGCTGGCCAGGGTTATGAGGCTACGATTGCCGAGACTGACTCGAAGGTGGAAATCAAATAAAGACACTCTTCGGTCATAATAATTGACGAGCAGATGGTTTTCTCAGAGACAGTTCTTCGCTCATTGTTTAGTTTCTGAGGTGCTCAGGCGAGCAAGCTCGGAGCAATTCTGTCTGCTCGTCCCAAATAAATGATTTGTTGAACATGGCAAAGAAAATAGTAGTTACTGGCACACGTGGTGTGCCGAATATAATGGGTGGCGTTGAGACGCACTGCGAGGAACTGTTTCCACGAATGGTGGGGATGGGCTATGACGTCACCATTATTCGCCGAAGCGCCTACATCAAAAAGGGTGTGGACAAGAATTCGGGGGTGACGGATGGCGCATGGAAGGGCGTGAAGCTGTATGACCTGAAGTCTCCACGAAAAAAGTCTTTCGAAGCAATCATCCATACTACGAAAGCTGTTATCATTGCTCGATGGTTAGGTGCCAAGGTAGTCCATATTCATGCTATCGGCCCTGCTATGGTGACACCGTTGGCAAGACTGCTGGGCATGAAGGTGGTATTCACGCACCATGGACCTGACTATGATCGCGACAAATGGGGATTCATGGCTAAGACGATGCTCAAACTGGGTGAACGGATGGGCTGCTGGTTTGCAAATGATATAATTGTCATTTCGGACGTGATCAAGAATATCATAGCCAGAAAGTACAACCGAACAAAACGTGTGCATCTGATCTACAATGGTGTGCCCTCGCCTGAACTATGCCATGAACCTGAGTATTTCTCTCAACTGGGTATCGAGGAGGGAAAATATGTACTCGGTATGTGCCGCTTTGTGCCAGAGAAGCACCTGCATGATCTGGTCGCTGCATTCGTAAAACTTCGTGAGGAGAATAGGATTCCATCCGATTTGAAACTGGTTCTAGCTGGTGATACCGACTTTGAAGATGACTATAGCCGAGGACTAAAAGCTCAGGCACGAGAGGCTGGTGTTGTGCTGACGGGCTTTGTCCGTGGAACAAAATTGCACTCGCTCTTGACCAATGCTATGTGCTATTCATTGCCATCTTCGCATGAGGGTTTGCCGATTGCGTTGCTTGAGGCAATGAGTTATCAGCTTCCAGTGATTACTTCGGCTATTCCTGCAAATCTTGAAGTCGGCCTTGAGCCAGAACGCTATCACGAGGTGGGCGATGTGGATGCCTTGGCAGAGAAACTTGAAGCAATCTGCAATCGACCATTGGAGCGCATCAAATATGATATGGGCAAGTACGATTGGGATAGGATTGCGAAGCAGGTGAGCGAAATATATGATAGCCTATGAGCATAGAAAGACTATTCTACGAGCTACTGCAAATAGCCATCGGTAATAGAGACACTCTGTCTGTTGTTCCTACCAAGGAGCAGTGGGCAGAGCTTTTTGCATTGAGTAAGAAGCAGGCATTGGTGGCGATCTCTATGGCAGGTGTGACTCGTTTGATCCATTCAACAAGCTCAGTAACCGGAGCCAGCGACTACGGTAATAGCATCGGCATTGACGAGATGACCTATCTCAAATGGCTTGGATTGACCGCCAAGGTTGCTCAACGTAATAAGGTGCTAAATGATGCTTGTGCTTCGTTATGCAAGGAATTGGCGCATGATGGACTTTATGCATGTATCCTCAAGGGGCAGAGCAATTTGGTGAATTATCCTGAGGATCTGAGAGATTGCCGTACGCCTGGTGATATAGATGTGTGGTGCGGTCTGATGGATCCTGAGGGTATAGACATTGCTGTTGGTGACTCGAAGGGTGCGCACTATGAAAAGTATCAAGGTGAAAGGGGCGTGATAGAATGGGTATTGGCGGATTGGAGACTAAAAGGCAATAATAAGCCAGAAGTGCAATATCATCATGTGGATTGGGAGTACAAAGGTATTGAATGCGAGGTACATTTTAAGCCATCCTGGTTGAATAATCCTTTTCACAATGCTCGATTGCAGAAATGGTGTAGGAAGAATGAGCAATGGAACAAGTGTGAGTTTGATTCTTATAATATTCCATCGGTCGGATTCAATGCAGTCTATCAACTCGTTCATATCTACCGCCACCTGTTTAATGAAGGCATAGGCTTACGTCAGTTACTTGATTATTATTTTGTATTGAAAACCTTAAACTCTGATGCCACTCATGCGCAAATGGATGGTACAACTATGGGCATGTGGGATGAAGGAATTGCTATTGGAACAAAGTCAAAGACCGAAGTCATGCATACCTTGTCTGCATTAGGAATGAAGCCTTTTGCTTCGGCTGTGATGTGGGTCTTACAAGAGGTATTTGCGATGCCAAAGGAATACTTGCTTTGTGCTCCAGACGAAAAACGAGGCTGTTTCCTTCTCAACGAGATTATGCTTGCTGGAAATTTCGGAAAGTTTGATAAGAGAAATACTATCTCTGCCAAAGAAGGATATGTCTCCCGTTTCCTCAGACGCCAGAAGCGTTTCATGCGTTTCCTCACACAATACCCATCTGAAGTTATCTGGGGACCATATTTTACAGTAAAGCAACGTGCATGGCGTATGTGGCATGGTTGGAGATAATAACTATTGACACGGCTTGGGAGAACTGTTATCATGAACAAGATAAAGACCCAAGAAGAACTGCGAGCAATGCGTAAGCAGATGTTCGAAGAAATGGAAGAGAAACTGCGCGTAGGAAAATCTCCAGAGGATAGCCTCTTTTACTATCATCCGTCTGAAGATAGGATTGTGTTGTCACATGCAGAAGAAATGATTTAGTCAATACACAAGGAAACGATGCAAAAGCCCGGCTGTGAGCGATAAGACTCATGGTCGGGCTTTCTTCTTTTTATGCGTTGTACTGTAAGCAGTCACTATAGCCCGTCTTGACGTAAGCAGTCACTTTTGGATCGTTTAACCCCAAACGGCCCAAAAGTGACTGCTTACGATTGTAGCAAAGTTTGTGCCAAAATACAAACTCGCTCAACTTGAAGTGGGGTGATAGTTGGATGTTGTTTTTCATTTGAGTTACGGGTTACGTGTTACGCTTGATAAAACGGATGACTACGTCTCTCGGATGAAAGATGGGATTTTTACTTTCGTCATGATGGCTTGAGTTTAGTGGTTGGTAAATGAGATGATGTCCTGCACGTTGATGTCCTGATAGAACTTGCCGTTGTACTCGTTGTGCTTGAATGAGAGGGCGGCAAGAACGAGGTCACCGGGGTAGAACTTACAGAGGGTCTTTAACTTCTTTTACTTCCCCTAACTTCTTTAACTTCATAGAGTTTCCTGATGTGGGAAACTTTAGTAAGAAATAAAACATCAATACCGCACAACAAAATGCGTTTTGATACATTGATTTGACAATCTGAAATGAGGTCGTAACTCGTACCTCGGTTACGCTACCGATTCGCTCCTTCTGTGAATGGAACATATAGAGTTGGCCGATGGCCAGCTGACGCAGGAGGGTTCCCACCCATTCCTAACTACTCATAACCATTCAAAACTTTAAAAAATATAATTTTTAAGAACGTATATACGCGCTCGCATGTACAAGGAAAATCGTTGTCAGTTACGGGTTACAAGTTACGCCCCTATGAAGGTTTATGGATTAGGGTTTATGGTTTATAGACTTGCGTAACTCTGGATAGCGTAGAACGTAACCCGTAACTAACCTTGTTATCGCTTTTGTAGTTGATATCCACACTCGTAATCCCATTGGCGTAAGCAGGCGTAGCCTTCGGTATGAGGCTTAAATGCACGTTTATCGGGAAAGGGAATTCGGCATTCAGCGAAAAACGCGAAATCAGGCGTTTTTTGTAGTAACTTTGCACCGTGATTCAGACGAGCTGACTGAGGCTCCGATGACCACACGCAATCGCATGTCCACGGCTATCGGCATCGGAATGTTGTCCCCACATTCCTGCGCCACAAGCCGTTGCCATCGGAATGTCGCCGCCACATTCTCATGCCCACAGCCGCTTTCGTCAAAATGCAGGCGCCACATTTTCACGACTTCGGCCATCGGCACCCGAATGTCGCCACCACATTCCCGC
>JAZQPJ010000007.1:0-16518 GCA_045628525.1 Bacteroidales bacterium | reverse complement strand
CCGTTCCTGCCGCTTGTCCGGCTGTCCCAGCCACCGTTCCTGCTGCTTGTCCGGCTGTCCCAGCCACCGTTCCTGCTGCTTGTCCGGCTGTCACTGCCACCGTTCCTGCTGCTTGTCCGGCTGTCACTGCCACCGTTCCTGCCGCTTGTCCGGCTGTCCCAGCCACCGTTCCTGCCGCTTGTCCGGCTGTCCCAGCCACCGTTCCTGCCGCTTGTCCGGCAGTTCTCAAGCCCGCTTCATCCTGCAACCTCCACCAGGCGCGGCTACAGCCGGTCTTAAACCCTCTGACTACCTTCCCCAAGTGCTTGCCCTTGCCCATGTCCTCATTCACCCTGACGATGATGTGCAGATGGTCGGGCATGACGCAGAGTTGCCACACCTCCACCTGAGGGTAGCACTGGTGTATCTTGCCGATCTCCTCCCTTCGTATGGCCTCACCCAGGGCAGAGAGCTTCACATAGGGAACAACATTCCCCTGCAGCGAGCCTTGCAATGTGCCCAGCAATGGCACACGATCCCTCACCACAAGGGTTATCATATACGTACCCCTGCGGCTATAATCGTGCCATGAAGAGCGCCTCTTCATCGTATGCTGCGTCTCATGCACCTCCCTGCCAGCAGCTATGACTTCTTCGCGTGTCATGTCATATTGCGATTATTCGTGCGCAAATATAGAAAGAAAAATGGGATTCTGCAAGAAATGGAGGGAAAAATGAGGAAAAAAAGGAGTAAAATTTGGAAGGAAGGGAAATAATGCGTACATTTGCGGCGTAAAATTAAAAATGTAGT
The DNA here is from genome assembly GCA_045628525.1 of Bacteroidales bacterium. Taxonomy (GTDB): domain Bacteria; phylum Bacteroidota; class Bacteroidia; order Bacteroidales; family UBA3663; genus Liminaster. The sequence continues at coordinate 15,729 of JAZQPJ010000007.1, read as the reverse complement.
TATGCCAGAGATTGTCAGATTCTACGGAATCATCATCAAGATGTTCTAAATGTTCGAAGGCGACCTGCCCAATATCGCACAAAAGCTCGTTACCGAATGGCTTGAACTGCATAAGGATGAGCTCCAGGAGATGTGGGACAAGCAAGTAATCACCAAACTGCCACCACTATGATACCACGCATCAAGACCCTTATAACATTGGCTGACTACCAGTTGGCGGTGGAGTTCGACGATGGCCACAGAGTCATCTACGATGTCAAGGACGATATTGACACGCTCCCGACTTTCCGTCCGCTTCTCGAAGTCTATGGTCTCTTCCGGCAGGCTCAGCTCGATACCAGTCGCACCTGCGTGTATTGGAATGACGAAATAGATTTGGCAAGCGACTCCATCTACGAGTTCGGCAAACCCAGTGATCAGCCATTCCCTATCCCATACGACCTCGACAAGTCCGTCACCCCTGTAATAGCAGCTGACGACAGCAAGATATACTAACATCAATCGGCCCCATTCCCCTCCGAATCCGGCCGATTGTTGTGTTTTAATGCAGAAAGTGAGGGGAAAATTTGGAGGAAATGAGAAAAGTCATTATCTTTGCAGCGGATTATGGGCGGAATTGGGCCAGATACTTCGGCAATCACGCCGTAGCCTATTGGTCATCATGACTTATCCATAACTATTTAGAAGGCGTTCCCGCTTTCATCCTTTTATATCGAAATCGCCAATTTCAAAGCAGAAGGATGAAAACCACAAGGACGCCCCCTGTGTGTGTTTCTGACGCATACGGTTGTCCGCGCCGTCTATGGCCCTGCACCGCTATGTTTGAAACATATGCGGCGTGGGGCAAGTTGTAGTTATTCATTTCTGCGATGGTGTTTGGCGATACCAGATATAAGATGAATAAGGACAGTTCCTCACGCTTTTCTTGTATTTACTCACGTACTGGAGGGATTTACGTACAATAAAAATTCATGCGAAATGAAGAAAACCTTTTTATTCTCCCTTCTTGCCATCTTCATTGGCTTCCCTTCTTGCGGAGAAGATGACGTTGTGGGCGATGATAGCGATGTGGCTGCATCAAAAGTTTTAGAAGCCCAAGTAAGCGATATCACCTCCGCTGATTTCATGACGACTTCCAAAGACGGTAAAACTCTGTATTTCAAAGTAAATAGCCCAACAACATGTGCCGTAACTGATCATGGCACTATTGCAGGTGATATTACAGTCCCTGGCCATGTAAAGTTTCAAAACTCAGATCTTGTGGTAAATGAAATCGGGGAAACAGCTTTTAATAAATGCATAGGATTAAGCGATATTACACTTCCTTCTACTATCGAAACAATTAGCGGATATGCTTTCGAAGGTTGTACTGGTCTCACCGCTGTTTCCATACCTAATTCTGTGACGAGTATTGGCAATTATGCTTTTTATGGATGTACTGGCCTTACCTCGGTAAACTATCTAGGAACAAAATACACAAGCAAGAGAATACTCTATCAAGATTTCAAATTAGGTGGGGTGAATTATGGATATGATCCCTTCTACCATACTGGTCTGACTGATTGATTAGATCGAACAATAGACCCAATAGCCTTCAGATCCAACCGGACCAGCAATTTCATTTGACATAAACATCAATAAAACTAGTCAAATACTAGCCCCAACAGCCCCCCTTGAACCTTATTTCATCGGCTGTTGGGGCTTTATTGTTACTTTTTTAGCTCAATTCTTTGTTTATGTGCCCAAGATAGCTTATCTTTGCCGAATGGAAAATAAAGATGATAGACATTATAAGGTGGCCCAGTGGCATAAGATCACGGGGACAGTCACCATTGATCTCTCAAAATATTGCGAGGGAATCACGCACACCAGCGTGGTTCCCTCGCATCTTTTCACCTCTTCTCGAGGGCATTTCTTTGCATTGATGCTGGGAGTAGAGATCAGAGGGGCATATCGGCCTCTGAGGTCAGTGGTACCAGTCCCTGTGATTTCTTCCGATATCGGCACGATCGCCACGCGCATTGCCTTGGAGATACAACAGGCGGCTGAGGTCGTGAAGTAAAAAATCCTTACAATCTTACAGTCTTACAGTTCGAAAATTGTATATGCCATTTCGAGCAAATGAGACGAAATCCCATTTATAGCTATCTATATATTAAATAATTATAAATATAATATATAGTATAGTCCGCAAAATACCCATATCCTTTTTTTTAACTGTAAGACTGTAAGACTGTAAGACTGCCAATCGCCTTTCCCTACAAAGCATTATTAACCTACACAATTTCAACTCATTATGTATTACGATCTACTATCACCCACACCACCACCATTGCCTCAAAGGCTCCCCGGCATGGTCAATCACATCATTTCTAAAGTCCCAGATCACGTCAAACCGGCCGCTGAACAGATGCTTTTCCCTCCGTTGGCCGCACAAATGCACGATATTGAGTTCCGCTACATCACGAATATCTTGCGCGAATCCATGTGTTGAATGGAGGGTTGCGTTGCAAACTCGGGCGTTGGCAAAGGATTTATCGACGATATGATCGAGGAGATCATCCGTCCCCTGCGTGCCGAATTCCCTGCCAGACACATGCGACGAGAAATTCTGCGCGCAGAATCTTGGAAAACGTGGGTGGCGTGAAATTCGGTGTGCAGAATCCGACGTGAATCGTATGCGACGTGAAATCCTGCATGCCGAATTAGTCCCCGACATCTTGTGGCAAGAAATTCTGCACGCCGAATTGGTCACCGACATCTTGTGGCAAGAAATTCTGCGCGCAGAATGTGTCGACCTCAACCAACCCCCTCAACTGTGCCGACCGCCACTTGACCCTCACTGCTGTAAGCTGCTGATGAGCCATATAATAACGACAAATGCCACTGCTCTCACGAGTGGTGGCATTTTCGACGTAAATAAAAATGTTTCACGCTTATACGTATGACTTATAAAAAATTGTTGCTTAGTAATGATAAAATAATAAATTGGTCTTTTTGAAGTCACGAATTATCATGAATTATCACGAATTTTTCCATGAATATTTTTTGATAATAAGGAATTTATGAATAATTCGTGGCAATTTGTGATCATTTATGAAAAAAAGACTTTTGCACCAAGTTATTATTTGCATGTTGCTCAATTATTCTACGAACAGGACCTTGCCCTCCTGGCGTGGACGGGCAGCGGGGGTCTCCTGGGGGTAGCCCAGAGCCAGACACAACTGCAGCTCATAGCCTGCGCTGAAGCCGAGGCGCTGCATGTAGGGGGCTGCTGCCTGACTGTTGCGCAACATACGCACTGGTGCACCGAGGCAGCATGAGCCGATGCCCATTGACCAGGCTGAGAGGATCATGTTCTCGCACATCAGGCCGCAGTCGATGGCTGAGAGGTCATAGGTGTGGTCGGTGGCGATGAACACCACGCAGGGGGCATTGACAAAGATATTCCTGAAGCCTGGGCGATCGCCTATCTGTGGGTTTTCGGCTACTACGGCATCGGAGATCTCCTTGACAAGGGCTGGATCGTCCACCACGCGCACTTCGTAGGCCTGGCGGTTCATGCCGTTGGGAGCATTGACACCGAGCTCCATGATGAGGTCCAGGGTGTCACGGCTGATGCGGTAGTCGTGGTACTGACGGATGCTGCGACGGGTCATCATCACGTCCTTCATGATGGCCGTGGCATCTGTTACGGCAGTGTTGGCAGTAGTGTTGCCCTCGTTGGGCTGGCTGCATGATGCCACCAGCATGAGGGTGGTGGCCAAGAGGATGAGTAATTTTTTCATTGCTATGTGATGGGGGTTGATCTTTCTGAACGCGAATTGTCGTGATTTATTTTTCCCTTCGTGAATGGCCCGTGAGCTCCTGCCAGGCAGAGGTCTCTTCCAGATGATTGGTCTTGACAAGCACGGCCTGGAAACCAAGGGCACGGCCAGCCTCGTAGTTGTTCTCACGATCATCGAAGTAGAGGGTGCGCTGCGGATCGAGCCCTGTCTGGGCTATCATCTGCTCATAGATGGAGGCATCGGGCTTGGCCAGATGCATCTGGTACGACATGTAGAGGCCGTCGAAGCAATCCTCGGGCTCAAAGCCACGGGCTCGGATCTCCTGCGCTGACTTCTGCCACAGGAAGTCGCTGATGTTGCTGAGCAGATAGACCTTGTAATGCTTGCGCAACTCCACGAGGGCTTGCAGACGGCTCACTGGCAGATCGCCGCACAGACGGTTGAGCACGTCGAGTATCTGCTCACGGGTTGTGCCTGGACGACAGAGGGACAGCATGCGCTGGAGGGTGTCGTCCATGGGCACCAGGCCATCGATGAATTCGCGCATCAGCTCCTTGATCTGCCGGGCATGGAAGAGCTGCTTGAGGTGCGACACTCCCAACGAGACCAGGGCCTCGGTCACCTGACGGTCGTCGATGTTGACTATGACGCCGCCGTAGTCGAATACAAGGGTATCGATGGGCATGGAGGGATAAGGGGGTTAAGGGGATTTCAGGACTTTAGGGACTTTGAAAGGAGTGCAAGGCATTACGCACCAGCCTCAGCGGCTGCTGCTCGCATGGCAGCCTCCTCGGTGGTGGATGGCTGGTCGAACTTCTTGCGGATGAACTTGAAGTTGCGGCCCAGGTACTTCTCACGCACGATGGGGTTTTCGGCCAGCTCCTCACTGGTGCCCTGGAAGAGGATCTTGCCCTCGAACAGCAGGTAGGCACGATCCACGATGGAGAGGGTCTCAGGGGCGTTGTGGTCGGTGATGAGGATGCCTATGTTCTTGTCCTTGAGCTTATAGACGATGTACTGGATGTCCTCCACGGCAATGGGATCGACACCGGCAAAGGGCTCGTCGAGCATGATGAACTTGGGGTTGATGGCCAGACAGCGGGCTATCTCACAGCGGCGACGCTCACCACCTGAGAGGCGGTCACCCAGGTTCTTGCGCACCTTCTGCAGTCGGAACTCGGCAATGAGAGATTCGAGCTTGTCCTTCTGCTCCTGTTTGGTCATGGAGGTCATCTCAAGGGTGGCACGCAGGTTGTCCTCCACAGTCATCTTGCGATAGACCGAGGCCTCCTGAGCCAGGTAGCCGATGCCGAGCTTGGCACGACGATAGACGGGCATCTTGGTGATCTCCTGATCATCGAGGAAGATGCGGCCCTCATTGGGTGTCACCAGGCCTGTGGTCATGTAGAAGGTGGTGGTCTTGCCAGCGCCATTGGGGCCCAGCAGACCTACGATCTCGCCTTGCCTCACATTGATGCTGACATGATTGGCCACGGTGCGGGCACCATAGCGCTTCACCAGATCCTCGGTGCGCAACACACTGACTGAAGCAGCGGTCTGAGGCTCGATTTGTATTTCGTCGGTCGGTGACTTGATAGATGTCTCCATGTTTTGATTGAATTTTGGCACAAAGATAGTGATTTATTTTGAATATTGTACCGTTTTTCTTCCTTTTTTAATATTTTTTGCGTATCTTTGCAGCCGTAAACCATAAAAATGCAAAAAAACTATGCTAATCATACGTTGGATTGAGGACTTTGGCAGCTACATGAAGCTGATGCGTCGCGTGTTTGTGTGGCCCGACCGCTGGAAGATGTTCTGGCGCCAGTATGTGCAGGAATGCAGCAACCTGGTGATCGACTCGATAGGCATCATCAGCATCATCTCGCTCTTCATCGGAGCCGTGTGCTGCATCCAGATGCAGATGAACCTGTTCAGCCCCCTCCTGCCCCGCTTCACCATCGGATTCACCACCCGCGAGATCCTGATGCTGGAGTTCTCATCGGCCATGATGTGCCTGATACTGGCTGGCAAGATCGGCTCGAACATTGCATCAGAAATAGGAACCATGCGCGTGACGGAGCAGATCGATGCCATGGAGATCATGGGTGTGAACTCGGCCAACTACCTGATACTGCCCAAGGTGTGCGCTGTGGTGTCGCTGATGCCCATCCTGGTAATCCTCTCCATTGCCCTCGGACTGGTGGGTGGCGGCATCCTGGCCTGGATCACCGGCGAGCCTACGGTTGACAACTATATCTATGGCATTCAGACCGATGCCAACATTGACCATGCCCTCTATGCCATCAAGAAGTCCATGGTCTTCGGCTTCATCATCACCACGGTGTCGGGCTACTTCGGCTACACGGTGAAGGGTGGCGCACTACAGGTGGGACGCAACTCCACGCAGGCTGTAGTGATCAGCTCCATCATGATACTGATGGCCGACGTATTGTGCACGAAACTGATGCTGTAATCATTGAATGTACCAGAGGATCCTTCCTCAGATAAGAAAAAAGTTATGAGCAAGAGAGTATTCATCACCGGCGGTGCCCATGGCATCGGACAAGCTATCGTAGAGGCCATGACAGCCCAGGGTCATGAGGTGGCATTCTGCGACATCGACATCGAGCGTGGCCAGGCTGTGGCATGCTGCTCGGGTTCCTCCTTCTTCCCTGTGGATGTGACTGACCGACAAGCCCTTGAGCAGTGCATGGATGGACTGATCGAGGCATGGGGCGACATCGACATCATAGTGAACAACGTGGGCATCGGCATCTTCAAGCCCATCACCGAGATCACTGTGGAGGAGTTCGACCGCGTGATCAGCACCAACCTGCGCTCGGCCTTCATCACAGCAAGGCATCTGGCAAGGCATCGTGAGCGATTGGGCAGCAAAGTGGACGAAGGCGAGACATCTGACCAGCAGCTCTATGGCCGCATCGTGAACCTCTGCTCATCGCGCTACCTGATGAGTGAGGCTGGCACCGAGGGCTATTCGGCCTCGAAGGGTGGCATCTACTCGCTGACCCATGCCCTCGCCATCTCGCTGGCTCCCTACCACATCACGGTCAATGCCATTGCTCCAGGCTGGATCCATGTGAACGAGGAGGAGGTGCTCCGCCCCATCGACCACCAGTTCCATCCTTCAGGCCGGGTGGGCAAGGGTGAGGACATTGCACGTGCCGTACTCTTCCTGTGCGAAGAGGGCAACGACTTCATCAACGGCCAGACCCTCGTCATCGATGGCGGTGTGACACGCAAGATGATCTATCCGGAATAATCGGGATGCCCCATGGCGCAGAGACCATACAGATGGAGAGGTGAAATATCTGTTACACTCATACTTGCATAAAAAAATAAATTTACTATCTTGATGAATTTCGGCAAATTCTCCATACCTTTGCAGCGGTTATATAACCAAGTATTAACTTTTTAATCTATCAAATTATGGAAAAGTACAAATGCAAGTGTGGTTGGGTGTACGATCCTGCCAAGGGCGACCCCAAAGCCGACATCAAGCCTGGCACTCCATTCGAGAAACTGCCAGAAAACTACAAGTGCCCTGAATGTGGCGCCGGTAAGAGCGCATTTACAAAATGCGACAAGAAAGAGTGCAAGTAACAACTAGAGTCCTCCCCGCATCTACATCCTGTAAGTGCGGGGAGTGTTTGCATATTATAATTGCCAAAGAAAGAGCTCTTATGCTCGGCAGCTGCCGTATGATATTTAGATAAACCTATTAACGGCACGAAAAGGCAGATTTTACTAAAAAAAAACCAAGTTTTTTTGTCAGTATGATTCATATCTCGGAATAATTGACTATCTTTGCACCGATTTTTAATCGGAAGCTTTTCCAAACATTTGATCACAATGGCAAAACTATACCGCCACTACAAAGGCAATCTGTATGAATACATCGGTGAGTGTCTGCATAGCGAGACGCTCGAAGAGATGGTCATCTATAAGGCTCTCTATGGCGAGGGCAAGACGTGGGTGCGTCCGAAAGAATGGCAAATTCCTAAAAATTGGTTATCTTTCCCAAAATCCAGGTATGACCAATTATAAATAATGTTTGTACCTTTGCACCGCAAATTATGCAATTTTGGTATGAAACAATTATTTATCCTTGCGCTCTCGGCACTTCTGCTTAGTGCCTGCGCACAAAACAAGACAACGAGTATGATTCACACGGACGTGACCAAAGGGAACAACGAGCAAAGCATCCCCATGACACAGGAATGGGACAAGACTTTCCCATTGAGTGAAAAGGTTAATCACGAAAAGGTGACCTTCAAGACGCAGTACGGATTTACCCTTGCGGCTGATCTCTACATTCCGAAGAACCTTAAAACCTCAGTTCCGAGCTCTGCTCGCGTGGAGCTTGCGGAACAACCTAATAACCTCAAAACCTTACCCGCCATTGCCGTAAGTGGTCCTTTCGGAGCCATCAAGGAGCAATGTTCGGGTCTTTATGCAATGACAATGGCCGAGCGTGGTTTCATCACTCTCGCATTCGACCCTTCGTTTACGGGCGAGTCATCAGGTGAACCTCGCCGCTCAGCATCGCCAGATATCAATACGGAGGACTTCCTTGCAGCTGTTGACTACCTCTCTATGCGTGAGGACGTTGATGCAGAGAAGATAGGTATCATCGGCATCTGTGGTTGGGGTGGCATCGCGCTCAATGCTGCAGCTGCGGATCCTCGCATCAAGGCAACAGCCGTGATGACTATGTACGACATGAGCCGTGTGAATGGTAATGGTTACTTCGATGCGGAAGATAGCGAAGAGGCACGTTTTGCTGCACGAAAGGCTCTTGCAGATGAGCGAATCAAAGCAGTTAGCACAGGCAAGACCACACAAGGCGGTGGCGTTGTTGACCCATTGCCAGAAGATGCGCCACAGTTCGTGAAGGATTATTACGATTACTACAAGACTCCTCGTGGCTATCACGCTCGTTCGGGCAACAGTAACGATGGTTGGCACACCTTCGGCTGTCAGGCATACGCTAATACTCGCTTCCTATATTATATAAATGAGATTCGCAATGCCGTACTCATCGTTCATGGTTCTGAGGCTCACTCACGCTACTTCGGTGAGAATGCCTACGAGTACATGATGACCGGCAAGGCTGAAGGTTATGATGCCGTACGCAAACCGAATCCTGTACCTGAGAACAAGGAACTTCTCATCATCCCAGGAGCCTCACACTGCGACCTTTACGATGGAGGAAAAGATAAGGTGATTCCTTGGGAAAAGCTGGAAAGTTTCTTCAGAGACAACCTCAAAACCTTATAACCTCAAAACCTCACAACCTCAAATAATGCAAGAAATTCATTTAGATACAATACAGCAGTTCAACGACTACAACGGGATGGAGACGCTTCATCCCCTTGTAAGCGTTATTCATGTCGATAGCACAGAGCACATCAAGGAGTGCGTGATGCACTATGGCTTTTATGCTATCTACCTGAAGGAGAACAAGGGTTGCAAACTCTCGTATGGACGCACGGAGTACGACTTTGACGAAATGACCGTCACAAGTTTTGCTCCTGGACAGGTGGTGACCGTAGAACCAAATCCAGAGGTTCCTTTTGCTAAATACATCGGGTTGGCTTTCCATCCTGATCTTCTCAACCGCACCTCTCTGGGCAAACAGATGAGCCGATATGAGTTCTTTGACTACACGAGCAATGAGGCGCTTCACCTTTCTGCGCAGGAGGTTGAGATCTTCAAGGGAGTCCTTGCCATGATTGAGCAGGAACTGCATCATGCCATAGACAAGCATACACGCGAGTTGGTGGTCAGCCACATTGAGTTGTTGCTCAACTATTGCCTCCGCTTCTACGACCGCCAGTTCATTACTCGTGAAGAGATCAACCACAGCGTAGTGAAGAAATTCCTGTCACTTCTCGACTCCTATATTGCCGAAAAAGCAGAAACGGAGGGATTGCCATCCGTCGCCTATTGTGCCGACAAGTGCTGTCTCTCCACAGGTTACTTCGGTACATTGGTAAAGACTGAAACAGGTCGAACTGCCAAAGACTTGATCAATGATCGCATCCTAGCCAAAGCCAAAGAGTTACTAACTTCATCCCCCTTTAAGGGTGACCGAGAGGGTCTCTCTATCACAGAAATCAGCCAACGTCTCGGCTTCGAATATCCACAGCACTTCGTCCGCTTCTTCAAGGCGATGACAGGGAAGACTCCTACACAATGGAGAGCGGCATAATAAACGTCAAGAAAGTAAAGTAATGAAGAACGTTATATTATTCATACTGCTTCTCTTCCCCAGTATATGCTTGGCTCAGGAGAAGATTAAACCAGACAGCACCATGATAGTAAGAATCAGTGAGATAGAAGTTTATCCAGAATACCTCACAGAGTATCTGGAGTTTGCCCATAATGTTGGCGCAACATCCGTAATGGAAGAACCAGGGGTAATCTGCATCTACCCTATGCAGCAGCTTCGCAACGATTGTCAGATTCGCATTCTCGAAATCTATGCTTCGCAGGAGGCTTATCAAAACCACATCAAGACTGCACATTTCCAGACTTATAAGCAAGGTACACTCCACATGGTGAAGAGCCTTGACCTTGTGGACATGCGTCAGATGGCACCAGAGTGTCTTCCTCTTATCTTTAACAAAGCAAAAGAATGAAACGACTTTTATCCTTACTAATAATATTATTGGCAATGGCAACTACAATATCAGCTCAATCGCTATCTGATCGTCAGAAGCATTTGGCAACAATCGCTGCACTTGAAGCTCAGGGCGATCTCATTCGTCTTGAACCAGCTATTAAGGCAGCTCTTGATGGTGATGTAACAATCAATGAAATGAAAGAAGCCTTCTCTCAGCTCTATGCCTACACTGGTTTTCCTCGCTCTTTGAACGCTCTTGGAGTATTGAGCAAAGTGATAGAAGCAGGAAACGGAAAGTACAAAGAAGGCAAACCATGGGCTCGTCCAGCAATGTGGGATGATGCTCAAAAAGCACTTGCTGTCGGTACAGAGGTACAGACAACGCTTTCTGGTCGTCCTTTCAACTATGAGTTCTGTCCTCAGAACGACTATTACTTGAAGGCACACCTCTTTGGTGACATCTTCGCTGGCGATCAACTTTCTGCTGCCGACCGTGAGATTGTTACCGTTGCAGCGCTCTCTGCACTCAAAGGCGTTGCACCTCAGTTGGCAGCACACAAGGCAGGAGCTGTAAACATGGGCAATAGTCAGGAAGTTGTTGATGAACTATGTAAGTTCCTTTCTGATAATGGTCTCTCACAATGCGATGCTTCTGCTGACGCTTGTGCCGGATCTTGGCCAAAAGGCAATCCTAATGATGCTTACGCTCAGTATTTCACAGGACAGAGTCACCTCGCTCCTATTCTGCCAAAGAATCTTGCGGAAGGTGAAAAGACTGTCCAGAGCTATGCCAACGTAACCTTTGAACCAGGTTGCCGCAACAACTGGCACATCCATCACGGAGCACACCAGATTCTCATCTGCGTGAGCGGTGAGGGTATCTATCAGGAATGGGGAAAACCTGCCATCCGACTTCATGCAGGTGACATCATCGACATCCCTGAAGGAGCAAAGCATTGGCACGGAGCTACAAAGGATTCATGGTTCCAGCACCTTGCAAGCCACGTGCATGTCGGTGATCCTGAGAGCAACGAATGGCTTGAACCAGTAACGGATGAACAATATAACGAAGCAAACAAATAAGAATATGAAGAGAGTAATAGTTATTTAAGTTTCGCATGTGCTCAACTTCTTTGGATTTTAGGATATTAGGATTTTAGGATATTAGGACGATAGTATTGGTTGTCTCACAGTTTCCGACCTTCGAAAAGGCTCAAATAGCGATATGCTCGCAGATAACCTTCGCTTTCGATCATGAGAAATAGTGGACAACAAGATCTTTGAGGGTCTTTTGTCCACTATTTTGCATAATTGGGACAATTTATCTTCCCAGAATCAGTTTTTTGCTGTTTTTCTTGCAAAATCGGACTAATATCGCTATATTTGCACTGCGAAAGGTGCATATTACAACAATACATGCACTCCCGAAGGTGCATCAAACAAGTAGAATATGGATATAACACTCGTAAACTACATGCAGGAACAGCTCATACTTGTTACCTCAGACTTCAAGCGATACATGTACGACAAGCTTCCGTGGGAGGCTCGTCTCGTAGGGCTCATGGGGCCTCGTGGCGTTGGCAAGTCAACGATGGTACTTCTGATGTATTGAATGGTGCCATGAATATAGACTAATCGACTTATGACAATGAACAAAAGAATCGTATTTATCGATTACATAAGGGTAATCGCTTGTTTCCTCGTGATGCTGGTGCATTCGAGTGAGTATTTTTATTGCTGGACGGCGGATACATCCATGCTTGCCAACGAGAGCAACCGCCTGTGGGTAGCTATCTTCGATGGAGCTCTGGGCAGAATCAGCGTGCCGCTGTTTATGGTGGTAAGCGCCTTTCTGCTGGTACCCGTAAAAGCTGGCACGACGATGAGCGACTTCTATAAACGCCGTTTCAAGCGCATCCTGCCGCCGATGATAGTGTTCATGCTGCTCTATTGCTTCATGCCATTGCTGTGGGATGGCACAACGAGTGAACAGGCTTGGCTTGACTTCACGCATCTACCTTACACCTTCCCTTCTGCGGCAGGCCATCTCTGGTTCATGTACCCGCTGATCTCTCTATACCTCATTATCCCAGTGGTGTCGCCATGGCTGGAGAAATCATCGGCCAAGGACGAACGATTGTTCCTCACGTTCTTCGCCCTCTCTACTCTTGCACCTTGGCTGACACGCTTCGTGAGTGCCAACCTATGGGGTATATGCTTCTGGAATCCATACTTCGGTATGCTGTACTATTGCTCAGGTTATCTTGGCTATCTCGTTATAGCTCATTATATTCGTAAGCATCTTACATGGAATAGAGGCAAGCGAATGGGCATCGGCTCCGTGGCATTCCTCGTCGGTGCAACGTTCACTGCATGGTCGTTCTGGCACACAGGTGTTCCGGGCATTGAGATGAAGACTCCAGTATTGGAATGGTCATGGGAGTTCTGTACGCCAAATGTCCTGCTCACCACTTTCGGAGCATTCCAAATGTTCACCTGCATTGAGCAGAAAGAAGCACCAAAGTGGATTACAGGTATCTCAAAACTCACGTTCGGGATGTATCTGATGCACATCCTGTTCCTCAGCAACATCGCCCCACTCTTCATGCCCGAAGGACCAGGCAATCCGATATTACCAATCTACCTGACAATTCCTTGCATCGCCATCCTCACGTACCTTTGTTGCATGATTACTACCAAAGTGATAAGCTATCTACCTGGTAGCAAATGGATAATTGGATAATCATTCACCAGTTCTCGAAAAGCGTTAATATGACTGACCCTGTATCGAGACATCAACCAAAGAAAAACGACTGTATTACATGATATGGACAAATATTTAGAAACTATGACCTCCATGCAACCCTTTGCCAGATACCAGAGAGGTCCTGGAGGTGAGCATCAGAAGAAGGCGCATCATCTGTGCTGGCTCCTCAATCAGTCAGATCCTGACGATATAGAGAAGCGTACTGCCTTAATTAAGGATCTGGTAGGCACTTATCCGGAGAATGGCTTTGTGGTCATACAGCCACCGTTCAATTGCGACTATGGATTCAACATTCATTTCCATGGCTTCGCGCTGCTCAATTATGGCTGTTCTATTCTCGACACCTCTCCCGTTCACATCGGTCATGGAGTATTCATCGCCCCAGGAGTGTGTATCACTTGTGCCGGTCATGCACTCGATCCGCAGCAACGCACGGAAGGTGTAGGCACCTCCGCTCCTATTACGATCAAAGATAAGGTTTGGATTGGTGCCAATGCCACTATATGTGCCGGTGTGACCATTGGCAAAGGCAGTGTGATTGGTGCAGGAAGTGTTGTCACGAGAGATATACCTGCCGGAGTTGTTGCGGCAGGTGTCCCTTGCAAGGTTATCAGGCAACTGACTGAGGACGATGTTATTCCTGAGAATGAAATCATTGAATAACAAGCACAGAAATCTGCAAGTGCCCGATTAGACAAAAGAACAATACAAAAGTTATGAAGACAGAAGTCAATCCGAAAGATACAACACGCGCAGAGGCATTCGAGTTATGGATGTCTTCACCCATGCCGATGGTTACTCTAACAAAGACATTTGATGTGAGTCGGCTCATCCGTTATGCCAAGAAGCATGGCATGAAATTCAACATGCTGCTTTGCTGGTGTATCGGCAAGGCTGCCAGCCAAGTGCCAGAGTTTATGATGCTGCCTGTAGAAGATAAGATGTATCGATTCGACGAACTGGCCATCGGACCTGTAGTGAACAACATCAAGGGAGGAATCAATTATTGTGATATTCCCTACAATGCAAACCTTCAGGCTTTCAACACCAGTTACGAAGAAATCACCACCAAGGCTGCCCGACTGTGTGAAAACCTTTGTTTGGATGACAGAATGATGGTGATAGGGACTTCGGCCATGATACAGACGGAACTCGATAGTATCGTCAACCAGTATGCAAAGGGATTCTACAATCCTATGGTCATGTGGGGAAAATACCGCAAGGGATTCTTTAAGGTGACATTGCCCATCAGTTTCCAGTTTCATCACGTCCAGATGGACGGTGGACAGGCTGCGCTGTTTTTGTACAAACTACAGCGGGAAATATTGGAACTGAGATAATCGAGGCATAGACACCCATGAGGATGACGTTGCGAACGACGAAGAGTCGGTCACGAAATGGCTTCGGGACAACGGATTTGAAAAACAACAATCAGAATACACATCAGTATGATGGAAGAAATGAACAACTGCCCAGTGGTGCTCTATACGGCACCCGATGGCAAGACACAGCTCGATGTGAAGCTGGAGAATGAGACGGTGTGGCTCACGCAAGAGCAAATAGCTTTATTGTTTGGCAAAGACAGATCTGTCATTGTCAGGCACATTAACAATATCTACAAGGAAGGCGAGTTGGAGGAATTCTCAACCTGTGCAAAAAATGCACAAGTTCGATTGGAAGGTCAAAGACAAGTTACGCGTATCATCCCGTTCTACAACTTGGACATGATTCTTTCGGTGGGTTACAGGACAAATTCAAAACAAGCTATCGCTTTTAGACGTTGGTCTTCATCCGTCCTCAAGCAATACCTCATCAAGGGCTACGTCATCGACCAGCGTCGCCTTGACCACTACAACGAGCTGAAGGATGTGGTGCGTCTGATGTCGCGTGCCATCTCGCTAGAGGAGAAGGTCACGAACGATGAATACAGCGGATTGCTAAGTGTGGTGAGCGACTACGTGTATGCACTCGACACGCTCGATCATTATGACTACCAGACGCTTGGTATCGAGAAAACGACGGAGGGCGAGGCTTTCCGCGCTACCTACGAGAGTGCGATGGAGGCCATCAACGTGCTGCGTGACAAGTTCGGTGGTTCGGCCCTCTTTGCACACGAGAAGGACGAGTCGTTCCACAGTTCTATCGGTCAGATCTACCAGACGTTCGGCGGTGTGGATCTCTACCCGAGTGTGGAGGAGAAAGCTGCCATGCTGCTCTATCTTGTGGTCAAGAACCATTCGTTCAGCGATGGCAACAAACGCATTGCAGCCATGCTATTCCTCTGGTTCCTTGACAAAAACCACATTCTCTATGCCGAAGACGGGCACAAACGCATTGCCGATAATACCCTTGTTGCCCTCACTCTTATGATTGCCGAGAGCCGTCCAGACGAAAAGGACGTGATGGTGAAAGTGGTGGTGAATCTCATTAACCAGAATAATCAGTAACAAGACATTAGATGAAAACGGCCAAGAAAACAATAAAAGATTTGGCAATAACACTCGTTATTCTAAGCATACTTTATT
>JAZQPJ010000006.1:0-38189 GCA_045628525.1 Bacteroidales bacterium | reverse complement strand
GCACAAGGGCTCCACCTCTTACCATTCCGAACAGAGAAGTTAAACCTTGTAACGTCGATGGTACTGCGAAAGCGGGAGAGTAGAAAGCCGCCACCTTACACTGGAGACTCGAACAGCTATAGTTCGGGTCTCTTTTTTAATTTATGTATGATGTCATATCAGAGGGTAGAATTTCCCCGATACTGAATATGGTCTAGAATTTTTATTGGTCTATTTATGATTATCAAAGCTTATCGCCCTGTGGCTACCTTCGAGCAAGTGTTGTCCTATAGTCCTGATGATGTTACTACGCACACAGCTTCGCCTTTGGTAAATGCTGTTTGCGACGTGCTTTGTCTTACAAAGTGCATAGAGGCTGCAGAGGTGGCCAAGGTACTCGATGTGGAACAGCGCAAACTTACAGTTGCGCTTCAGCTCGACTTGGGCATGACCCTCGTAGAGGTGATCCATCAATATCGCCTGCATCAGATTCTAAAGTATGTCAGCGAGCACCCTGATGCTTCACGTCAGGAGGTCGCCAATTTGTTCGGATATGCCTCGCGCAATAGCCTCTGGCGTTTCGTGGAACGTAAATGTGGCACTACGGCAGACGGAACGCCCAGCCAAGCCAAGAAAGAGGAGTGGCGTGATACGATGAAGCGACTCCTGCAATCGAAGGACTTCAAATAATCCGTGACGGTGACATTGGATACTGGATGTCACCGTTGCTCGTCTTCAGCGTTGACGTTCGGTACCAAGTGTCACCATTGCTCATCTTCAGCGTTGACGTTCGGTACCAAGTGTCACCGTTGCTCGTCTTCAGCGTTGACGTTTGGTATCAAGTGTCAACGTAGCTCAACTTCAGCGTTGACGTTCGATACCATGTGTCACCGTTGCTCATCTGCAGCATTGACGTTTGGCGCGAGGTGTCATTGTTGCGAATACAGGAATTTTTTTCATTTTATTGATTAGGGGCGGAATACTTTTTGTCGTTGGGACGTTATACATACGAGTAATCAATAAAACGACAACACAGTATGAAACGGCTTCTATTGTTAGTGGGACTATTTCTCGCTACTACAGCTTGCCCTCCTTCTTTTTCTTTCTGCCAAGGAGCGCAACCAGAACGTGGTTCGTTTGGTCGATCCTGCCACAGGACAGAATACAGTTATTATGCCCCAAACTCTTTTGGCACGGAATCTGTTAACGGACAGCTTGATGGTTGGATTTGAAGATTTTGAGTCTATCAACAAGTTTTCCTGGATTCCCTTAGAGTCAATCGATTTCTTCCGGATCGATTCAAGGACCTATGTTGCTAAAAAACAATCCAAATGGATGGCAAGAAAGAACAACGCGCAATTCATGCAGCTTGACCGCAACCGCCATAGTGATACAAAAATCTACATCCATGGTCGAGGCAGCCAACGTCAGTATTCTGCAGAAAAGGCAGATGGCGTGATGTGAAAGATTGATGACATGTAGTCCTTCCGAACAGAAGCGCGGGTGCGTCGCACGGGCAATGCCAACTATTACCGACGCTTCCGTTGGGGAGTTTCAGCAAGCATGATGATCAACGACTTCAGCATTGGCTAAGATGCATCGTGTCAGTGTAGAGGTGCTCAACATACACGTTGATGTCGGCGATGACAGTATCGCGTCCGGTATCGGGGTGCAGGTATTTCACACGGTCATTTCGCAGGTGCTCGAAGGCATTGAGGCGGCGGATGACATCGTCGAGCGCATCCTCAGGCGCAAAGCTGAAGTGCAGATTTTTCAAAAAAATAAATTGCCGCGACTTGAGTATTGCATCGAGTCGCGACAATTTGTTTGGTCAATAAAGAACAATTACTTGCGGATGCCGTAGAGGTAGCCGAGCAGCGCCATCTTGCCGCGCATGGTCTCGCGAGGGGTGAATTCGCCGTTGACCCAGAAGTAACGCTGGTTGAAGAAGGACTCCTGCGAGGGCCACTGGGCCCAAGCCGGGTAGCAGCGGTCGGTGAGCAGACGGGCATCGCCGCCATTGCCGGCCGACCAGGTCTCGGTGCCGTTGAAGGGGGTCTGGCCGGGGTGCGACCCGGGGGTGCCGTCGTTGCGACCGGTGGTGTAGCAGTCGGTGATGTGGCGCTGGCCGAGGCCGGTCATCTCCACGGTGTTCGATGGGTTGCGGCCCAGGCACCAGTCGGCATCGATATACATGGCACGCTCCAACTGGGTGAGCATGGTGCGAGCCTTGGCGTCACGCCTGGCCTGAGGTGCGGTGATATAGTGAGCGAGCATGACGAGCTGCAGGTTCTCGGAGGTCTGCCAACGCTGGTCGTTGGTGGTGCGGCGCGACGGGCGCTTGTCCATCTTGCTTACATGCAGTTCGTTGGCTTGCCACATTACGCTCTGCCTCATGTTGGCATAGAGTTCAGGATAATGACGCTCACGTGGGCACATCAGGTAGGCAGCGGTGCCCCACAGCTGGTAGCCCTCCTTGCCGTTCCAAACTTCCGACTGGCCATTGCGGACCGTGCTGCCTTCGGCCATGATGTCCTCCCACTGGCGGTCGCCGGTGGCATTGTAGAGGTAAGCGGCAGCCATCTGGCGGAAGTCGCGGCCGCGCATCGGGCCGTCGCCAATGTGCTGACGATCATCGAGCTGCTGATCGGGCTGACGCTCGGCAAAGCGGAAGGCGGTGATGGCCTCCTGGGTGTAATACTGGAGCAGGGAGTCGTTGCCCGCCACACGGAAGCAGTCGGCCAGCATGGCACAGTTGGCGGCATTGGCCCAGGCTGCCATGGTGGTGCAGCCGGCCTGGAACATGATGGTCCACTCCTGCGAGGGGTTGGTCACGCCCTGGCTGTATGCCTCGCCATCGCGGATGCAGAGGAAGAAATCGACCTCGTTCCTGGCCTCATCGACGATGTCGGCAATGCCGTTGCCGCTCTCGGTGATGCCGAGGTTGTCCTCGTCCAGACGGCCATCGGTGAGCAGGTAAGGGAGCAGCAGGTCGTAGATGTTCGACACGTGGGCCAGATGACGGTCCCAGTCGAAGGCATCGGAGTGACCGCCTTTCACCTCGAGGTTGACGGGGTTGCCGGGTAGGCGATGCTGCCAGAAGATGGACTGCAGGGCGGGCTTGAAGTGTGGCTCGTCCCACACGTCGCCACGCAGCTTGCGCCAATCCTCGCTCCAGGGGTGCAGGTCGGTCTTATAGACGGTGAAGCCCACGGGATCGACCTCGGGAATGAAGGCTGGCTGGCGAGGCACAGGGGTGATATTCGGATTTGGCTTCTCGCCCAAACGCATGTAGTAGTAGCCGCGCACGGAGTATTGGTAGGGCTCGAAATAGATGTCGTTCCTGATGTCGAAGTCCATGCTGCAGCCTACATCCTCCACCACAAGGCGGTAGCGGCCGGGAGCGGAGCAGGCGAAATCGACGTTCCAGACGTCGGAGCCGGTGTCGTTCTTCTTGTTGGCCTCGTTGGCCGATTCGGACTGCGACATCCAGTACTTCACCTTGCCGACTTGGCTCTTCTTATGCGTGTTCACATTATACAGATACACGCGCTTGCCCTCGAAGGCCTTGTAGTCGCGCTGGCCGCCGTCGCCAAGCCAGAGGTAGAGGTCGGCCGCCTTGACGGGCTGTGCTGGGCTGTAGCCGATGATGTTGACGTGCACGGCCTCGGAGGGGGTGTTGTAGATGTCGAACTTCACCTCGCCCTGCGCGGCATCGGCATGGAGCGACTGCGGGATGCTGACGGTGTAGGTGCATCCCTGCTTCATGGAGCGGGGCAGCTGCAGGAAGATGGTGTGATCGAGCTCGCTGCTGAGGGTGTGATCCACATTCATCGGCTTGGAGCGGCGATAGGCAGCCACGGGGTGCTGGGTGCCGAACTGGCGGTCATCGGACGAGGTGATGGTCCATGCAGCAACGTCGGAGGCGACCTTCACGTCGAGACGCTCGCCAAAGACCTTGAGGGTATCATCGCCCTCGGCGAACGAGTGGCCGAGGTAGGCGCTCGGGCCGGTGGCATCGTCGCGATAGCGCACCTCGCCGTCGCGGAACTGGAGCATGAGGTAGTCCTTATCGACCACGCGGGTGGTCAGGTACTTGGTGGCGTGAGCCTGGAGTGGCGACAGCAAGGCAAGGGCTGTGGCCAGGGTGGGGAGTAATTTCATAGAGTTAATAGAGTAAATGGAGTTGAAAATTACTTCATTGACTTAATACTTGAAACCGCGGTAAGAATGTGGCTTGAGCGTCAGCTTGAAAGCGTTGTCCTTGACGGCGTTGCGGCGGGCCCAGGGATTGTCGGGAATGACGGGCAGGGTGGCGTTGATGACCTCGCCGGTGAGCAGGTCGGTGATCTGCATTTGATCAGCGTTCATCATAATGCTGATTTCCACGGGCTCATCATTGAAATTCTCGACCACGAGGGTGCGGTTGTCGTAGAGAAAGAGCGACACTTTGGAAGGGGCATCGAGGTAGGCATCGAGGTCGCGGCTCATGGTGCGGCGGATCTCGAATAGGGCCTGGCGCGGATAGTCGTAGAGCTGGCCGAAGTCATCGGGGATGGTGAGCACGTAGAGGTCGCCCTTGGAATAGATGGCGCGATGCAGGATGGGAAAGCCCATGACGCCACCGGTAAGCGGACGGCCGGCGCTGATGACCTCCCACGAGTCGTTGGTATAATACTGTACCTGCGGGATGAGAATCTCCTTCGGGCTCTTGCCGTGACGGCCGAAGTCGTTGACCAGGGCCTTGCGATGGCCGCATTGCAGTTCCACGATGTCGGCCAGGCGCTCCTGCTCGGCCTGCAGCAGGCCGGTGGTGATGACCACGTTGCGGCCATCCTGCAGCTGGCGGCGGATCTTGGTGATGAGCTCGGGATCGCCGGCTGCCTGTGCGGTGAGGAGCAACACCTGCTGATCTTCGGCGAACTCCGGATACATATCCATCGGCAAGCCAATCATGCCCAGATAGTTCTGGAGGAAAGCGTCGCCGCGCGAATGGAAGCGCTTGTACGACTTGATGCCTACAGGTTTGCCCAGCTGACGGGTGAGCTGATCGGTCTGATGCAGCACGACATCGGCGATGCGGGCCATAGTGGTAGGCTTCACCTCCTTGCCCTTCTTGCCAGCCTTGAACGGTGCGGTCATGGCATCGTAGCTCCACGAGGTCTGCTGGTCCTGCCAAGGGGCGCGGTAGCTGTCGTTGAGTTTCACGTCGAGCAGCTGATGGTAGGCAAAGAGTGCCACCTCAGGCGCCTTGGCAAGGGCGGTGAGGTGCAGCTGCTCGGCATAGCGGTCCATGCTCATGTTGAGGCCGCCCTGATCGACCCAGCCGCCGCCATTGTGGCCGGGGTTGAGGTTGTCGAAGTAGCGGATGATGTTGTAGCTGAGATAATTCTGGAGGTGCTGGGCTCCGGCAGGGTCGCGCGTCTCGGTACCCGTCCAGATGCCGTCGAAGAGATATGGTCCCTTTTCAAGATTGAAGCCGAGGCCCTGGAAGTGGTCGTACCAGTTGGGATATTTGATGATCACCTTCACCTTGGGGTTCACCTTCTTGGCGGGGTCGATGACAAGGTTTTTGCCAGCCTCGGTCATGAGCTCCAGACGGTAGTCGGTCCAGGAGCGGTCGCCCTTGGTGGCAATCTCCACATCGGTCTTGGCGCTGGTGAAGAAGAAGTCGTCGAGGATAAACTCGTCGAAATGCTTGGCGGTATGCTCGGCAATCTCCTGCACCTTCTTGCGGTCCTTGGGGTCGGAATAGGCGAAGGTCTCGAAATTATTCGACTCGTCGATGGTGTAGGTGATGCCGCCAGCCACCTCGATGCCCTTGGACTGGAAGAACTTCTTGGCCTGCTCGAGCGTCTTGTCGGGCACGATGAGGAGGTCGCGGTGGGTCTCAAGGTAGATCTTATCGACCGTGAGCTGCTGCGAGATGACGGTCCAAGTGGAATCGAGCCAATGCAGGTCCTTCATCTTCTCGACTTCATAGGCACGGGTGTAGATTGAGACTTTGAAACTCTCGTAATTGCCAGCCATGAGCGAGCCAGCAGCAAGCAGCATGAATGAGGCTGCGGTGAGTAAGCGTTTGTGTTTCATTGTGTATTTGGGTAATGATTTGATGTTGCAAATATAGGGATAATATCGCGAACAGACAAACTTTTCGACAAAAAACTTGCAAAAGTCGGAGGAAAAGAGTATATTTGCGCCCGAAAACAAATTAAAAAAGTTACCTTTCGCATGAAAAAACTCGCACTCTCACTCTTTGCTCTCAGCAGTATGGTAGCATGGGCCCAGAATCCGGCCATCAGCGCCATGTACACCCCCGACCCTGCACCCTACGTGCATGGCGACAAGCTCTACCTCTTTGTGGATCATGATGAGGACGATGCCCTCTACTTCAAGATGAAGGACTGGATCCTGTTCGAAACCGAAGATATGGTGAACTGGACCTACCTCGGCACCCCCGTGACCACCGCCACCTTCGAGTGGGCGGCACAGGGCGACCGTGCCTGGGCTTCGCAAGCCGTAGAGCATAAGGGCAAGTGGTACTGGTACGTGTGCTGCAACACCGCCGACGGCAAGGATGCCCTGGCTGTGGCCGTGGCCGACCATCCGCAGGGTCCCTACAAGGATGCGTTGGGCGAGCCATTGGCCATCGGTTTCGGATTCATCGACCCGACCGTCTTCATCGACAACGACGGCACGCCTTACCTCTTCTGGGGCAACAAGGGCTTCTGGTACGGCAAGCTGAACGATGACATGATCACCTTCGCCAACGGCTACCAGCAGGTGCCAGGCTATACCGACCCAGAGAGCTTCGGCCCGCTGCAGTCGAAGATGGACTGGAGCATCGGCAAGGAGCGCATGATGACGCAGTACGAGGAGGGCCCATGGGTGAGCCGTCACGGCGACCTCTATTATGCCGTCTATCCTGCCGGTGGCGTGCCTGAATATATGGCCTATTCGACCGCTCCCACCATCGACGGCCCCTGGACATTCCGCGGCCGCATCATGAACGAAGCACCCAACTCGTTCACCATCCATGGCGGCAACGTGCACTACAAGGGCAACGACTACATGTTCTACCACGACGGCCTGCTGCCCAACGGAGGCGGCTTCCGTCGATCGACTTCGATCGAGGAGTTCTGGTTCAATGCCGACGGCTCGATCCCATTCATCCCATTCACCCGCCAGGGCGTGAAGCCAGTGGGCACCATCGACCCCTACCGCCGCGTGGAGGGCGAGACCATGTCGCAGAGCTGGGGCGTGAGCCTCGACCATCTGGCCGGCATGGAGCACTGGGTGACCTCGGTGCACAACGGCGACTGGATTCGTGTGCGTGAGGTGGAGTTCGGCGAGGGTGCCAAACAGTGTACCATCGGAGTGCGCAACTTCAAGAATCCGGGCGTGGTGGAGTTCTATCTGGATCAGCGTGAGGGCCGTCCGGTGGCCCGCTTCGAGGTCAACGCTGCCAATGCCGGCCAGCCTATCACCGTGAACGTGAAGGGCAAAACAGAGGGCAAGCACGACGTATATGTGATCTTCCGCGACCAGAACGAGGAGATGTTTGACTTCGACTGGTGGCAGTTCGATCGATAACCAAACGTAAAGTATAAAAAATAAGGTTCTGAGCAATCGTTCAGAACCTTATTTTTTTCAGACACAGAGGTGTGGTTATTCAGTCTTGTCGCGTTTGTCGCCCGAACGCTGATAAGGACGCAGGGAATACTGCGGAAGGATGGCATAGGCATATTCAAGTGTACGCGCCTTGATGTGTTCGTAATCCACCCATTCCTTGGTGTGGGTGAAGCCGTAGAGCTCGATAGGGATGCCCTCGTTGCCAGCTTCGAGCTGACGCGCCATGAAGGTCATGTTCTGGTTGATGTCTGCATCCTGTTGCAAATGCCGCTCCATGGCGAAGCGGAAGACCTCAAGGTTGGTGACCGTCTCGATGCGGGTAAGCACCGACTCGGGCAAGAGGCCATGCTGGACATACGAGCGTACCTGCTCGGCCTTGAGCAGATGGATGGAAAAGACATCGATGCGCATGGTGCAGGTGAAGCGTCGGCCATCGCTCTCCTTCATGCCGCGCCAGTTGCGGAACGACTCGGTGAGCAGGGAATAGGGCGGCAGGGTGACGATGGTATTGTCCCAGTTGCGCACCTTGACGGTATTGAGTGTCACGTCGGTGATCACACCATCGGCATAGCGCGAGGGCATCGAGATCCAATCGCCCACACGTACCATATCCTGCATTGTGAGCTGTACGCCGGCTACAAGGCCCTTGATGGTGTCTTGCAACACGAACATCAGCACGGTGGCGGCAGCACCCAGGCCGGCAAGGAGTCGGAGGGGGTCCTTGTCGATGACGATGGCAATGATATTGATGATGCCGACAATCCAGATCAGGATCTCGAACGTCTGACGAATGCCCGCCAGATTGAGTGCCTTCTCCTCCTTATGGTGCACAAAGAGTCCGAAAATGGAATGGACCAAAGCCGCGAAGAAGTTGCAGGCCGTTATGATGACGTAGATGATCGTGCCGCGAGCCACAAGTACACCCAGCAATCCATCCTGGATGACAAACGGCAATGCCGCCGTAAGGATGATGGCAGGAAGCATGCGCGAGACGGCATTGATCACCTCGTCGGAGATCAGGATGTCATCCCACTTGGCCGATGTCTTCAGCGTGATGCGGCGAATGATGGGGGCAATGACCCTGCAGAAGAGCAAGTCCACCAGATATGACACCAGAAAGATGCATGCTATGATGGTGATGCGTACCCACAAGGACAGCGTGGCTATGTCGAGGTTGAAGGTTTGTTGAAGCCAGGATTCCATATTGGAAGGGGAGTGAAAATGTAGTGAAAAGGGAGTGAACTTACAGGCTTCCCTTAGCTCGCTTGATCTCTGTCAGGAATGCCTCGGCACGCACCAGGTCCTCTGGGGTGTCGATGCCGACGGTCTCGATATCGACCTGACGCACAGTGATGTGCAATCCGTTTTCGAGCCAACGGAGCTGTTCGAGGCTCTCGGCCTGCTCAAGCAGGGTCTGTGGCATGGCGGTGATGCGTGCCAATGCCTCAGGACGATAGGCATAGAGGCCGATGTGCTTGAAGAAAGTGTGACGCTGCAGCCACTCCTCCTGTGGAATCCCGCGCAGGTAAGGGATCACCGAACGGCTGAAATAGAGTGCCTGACCCTTGAGGCCGACCACCACCTTGGGCGAATTGGGATTGAGCAACGCATCGAGGCCATCTTCGGGATGGAAGGGCTTGACGAGGGTGGCGATGTCGGTCTGTGCATCCATGAAGCAATCCTTCACGGCCTGGATCTGCTGGGCTGCAATGAAAGGCTCGTCACCCTGCACGTTGATCACCACGTCATAGTCGCACTGAAGGGCCTCGGTGACCTTGCGGTAGGCCTCCTGCACGCGGTCGGTGCCGCTCTTGTGGTTGCTCGACGTCATCACGACACGGCCCTTGAAGGCCTCCACGGCATCATAGATACGGTCGTCGTCGGTGGCCACCACGGCCATATCGACCAACGGAGCCACCTTCTCATAGACGCGCTGAATCATGGGTTTGCCGCCCAGCATGGCCAAAGGCTTGCCGGGGAAGCGGGTGCTCGCATAGCGGGCGGGAATTATAGCGATAGTTTTCATTTTACATTTCTTTTTTTAGTTTTCTCACAGCGTGCGTACCTCTTCCACACCTTTCACCTGCTCGATGATGCGCAATGCCTCGTTGAGCTCGAAGGCCGAAGGCACCTGCATGCGGATGCGGGTGGTGACGATGTAGTCCTCGGTGACGGTCTGGAGTTCGTCGATGCTGAGGTGCAGATCGTTGGACAGGATGTTGACCAGATCCATCAGCAAGCCGTTGCGATCCACTGAGTTGATCTCGATGCGGGTGCTGTAGGTGCGGCCAGGCAGGATGGGGAGGTTGACGTCGATGATGGTGTCACCCTCGGCAGCCGAGAGGGCGATGGCATCCTTGCAGTTGCGCTTGTGTACGAGCACGGTGCCGTCCTTGCGCTTGAAGCCCGTAATCTCGTCGCCAGGCAATGGGTTACAGATCGGACAGAGCTCGTAAGGGAACTCAGCCACCGAAATGCCGCTCTTGGTCAGTGACACGTTGATGGCGCGGCGTGCCTTGTAGGTGTTGACGTGCTTCAGCCACGCTGCCTCGGGGAGCATCTCGGGGTCGGTGCCGATCTCGATGCGGTCGCCACGCTGCAGTATGGTATAGATGCTGCACAGGTGGCCGTTGACGCGAGCATACTTGGCATGGTTGCCCACGTTGGTGTGGATTTCGTAGGCGAAGTCGAGCACCGTCGAGCCCTTAGGCAGCACGATGCTGTTGCCCTTGGGGGTGAAGACGATGATGTCGTCGTTGTAGAACGAAGAGATGACCGACTCCATGAAGCCGCCCTCGATGCCCGAGGCAGCCACGTCGCGCAGCACGCTGCGGAACTTCTGAATCCAGTTCTCGACCGACTCGGTGCGATCGAGCACACAGCCCAGCTGCGAGTTGCGCAGCATGGTCTCGGAGCAGATGTGCACCTCGGCCCACTGGCCCATCATGGTCATCACCTGCACGTGGAGGGCCTGGTAGCCGTTCTCCTTGGGCTGGTCGATGTAGTTGATCATCGAATAGGGGCGCTCGTTGTAGAAGTCGGTGAGCTTTGAATAGATGCGCAGGCACTGGTTCTTCTCAGAGAGTCCGCACTCCTCGTCGAAGGTGAATACGATGTTCACCAGATGTACATGCTCCAGTTCCTTGAAGGTCTGGCCGCTAGACTGCATCATGCGCCACAGGGCATAGACCGAACGCGGACGGGCATAAACGCGAGCCTCGATGCCATCCTCGCGCAGCATCAGACGGATAGGTTGCAGGAACGACTCGATGTCGTCCTGATGGATCTCCATGTAGCGGTTGATCTTCTTCTCGATGCGGGCATATTCCTGTGGCGAACGCCACTTGAGCGAGAGGTTCTCCAGCTCCGACTTGATGTCGTACAGGCCCAGACGGTTGGCCAATGGGGCATAGAAGTAGTCGGTCTCGGATGTGATCTTCATCTGCTTGTCGGTGCGCATCGAGCCGAGGGTACGCATGTTGTGCATGCGGTCCGAGAGCTTGATCAGGAGGGCGCGGATATCATAGTTGATGGAGTCGAGCATGTGCTTGAAGTTGTCGATCTGCTTCGACACCTTGTAGTTGCCGTCGGTATTCTTGGTCAGCACCTGCACCAGATAGGCCACATCCTCGCCGAAGTGCTGGCGGATGTCCTCCACGGTGTAGTCGGTGTCCTCCACCACATCGTGCAGCAGGGCGGCCATCACGGGGTTGGTCTTCAGGCCCAGCTCCACCAGAGCGATGCGCGCCACGGCGATGGGGTGCGTGATGTAAGGGATGCCGCTCTTGCGGATCTGCTTGGAATGTGCCTCAGCAGCCAGGGCGTATGCCGCCTCGATGCGGGGGATATCTGTGACGGGGATGAGCTCGGCCACGCGGTCGAAAAACTCTTTACGCTCCCTCTCAACGATGCGCTGGCCCTCTTCGGGCGTACACTTGACTTCCATAACTTTAATATCTTAAATAGTTTTGCTTTCCTGTGCTATTCGCGAAATGGTATATAATCCATAGGCTGCTGCGTGGGCATTGGCTCCAATTCGCTGATGATGCCCAATAGCCGCTGACGCAACGTCTGCAGTCGCTGGATAACCTCCTGTCGCGACTCATCGGCCTCGATGTCGCCACCTTGCAACCTGCGTCTGGCTCCCTCCACACTCAGACCTTCAATGCGGATCAGGCGATAGATGACGCTCACCTGCTGCACATCCTTCCGGCTGTAGAGGCGCATCTCGCCATTGGTGCGACGCGGATGCAGGTAGCGGGGAAAATCCTTCTCCCACTTGCGCAGCAGGTCGATGCTGACCTTGAACTTCTCCGCCACCTCGCCGATGGTGAGGTAGGGCTTCTCCATTGTCAGGTCCGTTATGTCCAATGCGCTCTTTGCCATGACTCTCAACTCTGGTCTCTATGCTCTCATCTAAACTCAATCCATCACGTTGCCGCGTTCCTCGCCCAGACGCAGCATCTCTTCGTATTGCTCGGGCGAAAGATCCATGAAGTAGTAGTGGGCCGGATTCTGCACCACGTCGCGCAGCAGCACCTCATAGTGCAGATGGTTGCCGGTCGATTTGCCTGTGCTGCCCACCTCGCCCAGCTTCTGTCCGCGCTGCACATTCTGTCCCACGCTGACGTGTTTCTTCGACAGGTGCGCATAGCGGGTCTTGTAGCCGAATCCATGGTCGATGACCACGCAGAGGCCATAGCCGCCGGCATCCCATCCGGCATGAATCACGCGGCCGTTGGCGGTGCAGAACACATCGGTGCCAGCTTCGGCGCTGAAGTCCATGCCTTCGTGGAACTTCTGTACGTTATAGATCGGATCGACACGCCAGCCATAGCCCGAGGCCAGCTGCTTCAGGTCCTTGTCCTTGACGGGCTGGATGGAGGGGGTGTGCAGCAGTCGGTCCTCTTGCGTCTGGATGAGCTCCGCCACCTCGTCGAACGACTTGCTCTGCAGATACAGCTGGCGTTCCACCAGATCCATCTTCTGCTCCACGCTCAACACCAGCTGGGCGTCGTTGAAGTTGCGCAGACTGTCATAGCGGGCATAGTTGAGCACCAGGCGTTGGCGTGCCTCCTTGCCGATGGGCTCGCCTTGCAGAATCTGGCGGTACAGGTGGTCATCACGTTCACCGATGCCCTCCAGCACATTCAGCACCTCGTCCAGCCGCTCGTTGAGCTGCTTGTAGCGCTGCTGCAGCACTTCGTGCTCCTTCTCCAGTCGCCACTGTGCCGGCGAACCCACCCAGAAGATGAAGGCATAGAGCAACAGGGCACCGATGATGGTGCCCGAGAGCAGGTGGCGCAATACCACCACGATATGATGCAGGAAGCCGCTCTTCATTATTTGTATTAAATAAGGTGGCAAATATGATTAGAAAAAATGACAATGCCAAATTTTCGGCCCATAAAAGCGACGTGGACCTACGATTTGGCATTGTTTTGCTCTATGCGTTGAGCACTAATCTGCTTTAAATTCTTTTTTTGATTTCCTTTGATTTCTTTGATGGATTCAAAAAAACTATTTCCCTCGTGGATTACTGCGCGACCCTCGGTCGTAGCGGTTCGGCTTGCTCTTGCCCTGGCTCTGGTTGCCACGCGGGCCGAAGCCGCCCTGGGCGTAGGGATTGCCTTGGGCACGCTGTCCGCCGGCATTGAATCGGCCGCCGGTGTTGAGGCCGAACAGCCGCTCGGCCAGATCGCGACGACCCAGCTTGATGAGCGAGGCGCGCAGCTTGGGCACGTTCTCCTGCTGGTACCAAAAGAAGTAGGCACGCTGCCTCAGTTTCTCCTCCTGCGAGTGGGCGCAGAAGCAAGGTTCGAGCGTGTAGGGATGGAAGCCCGAGTACCAGATTTCGGTCGAGACGGTCATCGGCGTAGGGGTGAAGTCCTGCACCTGTTCCAGCTTGAAATCGAGCGACTTGGTCTCGGCGGCCAGCTCGGCCATCGCTATCTCGGTGCTGCCTGGGTGCGATGAAATGAAGTAGGGGATGATCTGCTGCTTCAATCCGTGGCGGCGGTTCACGTCGTCGAAGATGCGCTTGAACTGATGGAACTGCTCGAACGGCGGCTTGCGCATCACATTGAGCACCTCGGGATTGGTGTGTTCAGGCGCTACCTTCAGTCGGCCACTTACATGGTGGCAGATCAGCTCCTCGGCATAGTGCATGTTCGTAGCCTTGAACTCGCCATTCTTGCCCTCGTGCAGGATGAGGTCATAGCGCACGCCCGATCCGATGAACGACTTCTTCACGCCCGGCAGCGCATCCACGGCCTTATACACTTCGAGCAAAGGTCCATGATCAGCATTCAGATTGGGGCAGACGTGCGGATGCAGGCACGATGGACGCTTGCACTTCTCGCACAGTTTCAGGTCCTTGCCTTGCATGCGGTACATATTGGCCGACGGACCGCCAAGGTCCGAGATATAGCCCTTGAAGTCAGGCATCTGCGTCACCTTGATGGCCTCGCGCACGATGCTCTCCTTCGAGCGCGACGAAATGAACTTGCCCTGATGCGCCGAGATGGTGCAGAAGGCACAGCCGCCGAAGCAGCCGCGGTGCATACAGATGGAGTGGCGTATCATCTCATAGGCAGGGATCACCTTGCCGTTGTAGCGCGGATGCGGCATGCGGGTGTAAGGCAGGTCGAACGAGGCATCCACCTCCTCGGTAGTCAATGGCGGATAGGGCGGATTGACCAGGATGGCCACCTCGCCTCGCTTCTTGCCCTCAGCATCGAACACGGGCGTCAACTGCCAGATGCGCTCGGCATGCCACTTGTTGCTCTCCTCCTCGATGTGGCGGAAGTTCTCGGCCTGGCATCGCTTGTCCCGCAGGCATTGCTCAAAGGGATGCAACACCACATCGCCCCCTATGGCCTCTACTTTGTGCTGACGGCACACCACCTGTGGGATGTCTTTAAGAAGTTCTATCTTGTCCTCACGCGAAAGCATCTCCGTCACATTCGATAATCGCTCGGCGATTTCGACCGTGACTTTTTCGCCCATGCCATACGTAATGATATCCGCTTCGCACTCCGTCAGCAACGACGGACGCAGACGGTCCTCCCAATAGTCATAGTACGACAGTCGGCGCAACGATGCCTCGATGCCGCCCAGCACGATGGGCACATCGGGATAGAGCTCGCGCAGGATCTTGGAATAGACGATCGACGGCATGTCGGGACGCGCTCCCGGACGGCCGCCCGGGGTGTAGGCATCGTCCGAACGGCGGCGACGGTTGGCGGTGTAGTGGTTCACCATCGAATCCATCGCGCCGGGCGACACGCCAAAGAACAGACGCGGGCGGCCCAGCTTCTTGAAGTCGCGATAGTCGCCATGCCAGTCTGGCTGCGGCACGATGGCCACGCGATAACCGGCCGCCTCGAGCACTCGCCCGATGACAGCCGCACCGAAACTCGGATGATCCACGTAGGCATCGCCCGAGAAGAGTATCACGTCCAGTTCATCCCATCCCCTCTGCTGGACTTCCTTTGCCGAGGTGGGTAGCCAATCGGTTATCATTGCTTAAAGGTTTTTTAGGGTAGTGAAAGGGGGAGTGAAAGAGACTTTACATCGCTTTTTCGGCCTCGATGCGCGTCCTCAGCTCACGTTCATATTGCTCCGCATCGACAAAAAGGATGGCATCCATGCCCACCTGGAGCGAGCCTTCGATGTTCTCCATCTTGTCGTCGGTGAACAGGCACTCGCGGCGATCCAGTCCGTACTTTTCGAACAGTCGCTCATAGATGGCGGCCTCGGGTTTGACCAGATGCTCTTCGGACGAGATCACCATGCCGTCCAACAGTGCGAAGATCTCGGGGTACTGCGCCATGGTCTCGTGGATGGCGTGGCACCAGTTCGTAAGGCCATAGAGGCGGAAGCCCTCCTGCTTCAGTTGGGTGAGCAGATCGCGCATGCCCGGCACCTCGCCCAGCACGAACTCAGTGTGACGCGTCTGGTACATGGCGATAGGCTCGGCAAAGTCCGGATAGAGTGCCTGCAGTTCAGCCACGATCTGCTCCAGCGGCTCCGATTCGCGATCCACACGCAGCCCCCACTCTCGCGTAAAGACCTGCTGCATGAACTGCTCTGCCTTGGCGCGCGAATGGAAATATTGTTCGTCGAAAAACTTTTCGAAGCTGTAATCGACCAGCACCTTGCCGAAGTCGAATATGAGGTTCTTGATCATAATAATAACGATATATAGGGTGCAAAGATAGCGAGTTTCTCCGAGAAAAGCAAAAATTAGGGACGAAAAGTTTGTCCACGTGCATGAAAATATGTATCTTTGCACCCAATAAAACGCTCCACTATGTCACAATTTCCACTGAGAAGCTATCTCGGAGATTTAGGAATTCTCGGTCTCGGCATTATATTTTATTGCGGCAACTGAGACACCTGAAATGAACAAAAAAGCGCTGCGGCTCGAATTGTTATCGAGTCGCAGCGTTTGTATTTGTTTTATATTTGTCTGATCAGATGCCGAGGCTTGCGCAGATAGCCTTGAGACGCTCATCTGCAGCAGCGCTGGCCTTCTCGTAATCGCCGTCGAACTCGGCAGGAACCTCGCAGTAGAACTTGATCTTTGGCTCGGTGCCTGAAGGACGTACGCTGACCTTGATGCCGCCCTCGGTGAAGTACTGGAGTACGTTAGAGGTGGCTGGCATGTCGATGTCGGTAACCTCGCCGCAAGTAACGCAAGTTTGCTTGAGGGTCTTGAAGTCCTTGATCTTGACAACCTTTTCGCCGCCGAGCTCCTGTGGTGGGTTGGCGCGGAAGTTCTCCATCATGGCCTTGATCTCGTCGGCACCCGACTTGCCTGGCTTCACTACGCTCACGGCCTTCTCCTTCTGGAAGCCGTAGTCCTTGTAGATCTGGAGCAGGAGGTCGAAGAGGGTCATGCCGTTGTCCTTAGCCCAGGCAGCGATCTCGCAGATGAGGCAGATAGAGGCCGGAGAATCCTTGTCGCGAACCTTGTCGAATGGCAGGAAGCCGAATGACTCCTCACCGCCACCGATGTACTTCTTGATGCCCTCGTTGATGCGGATGCGGTAAGCGATCCACTTGAAGCCGGTGAACTCGTCGAAGATCTCCACGTCGTTCTTCTGAGCGATCTTGGCGATGAGCTCGGAGGTAACGATGGTCTTGACCATGAACTCGTTGCCCTTGAGCTGGCCGAGCTTCTTCTTGTTGGTGATGATATACCAGTAGAACATCATGGCGGTCTGGTTGCCATTGAGGATCATCCACTTGCCGGCAGCGTCGCGGCAAACGATGGCGAGACGGTCTGCATCAGGATCGGAAGCGATGACGAGGTCAGCGCCTACCTTGTCGCCGAGCTTCATGCCCATGGTCATGGCCTCAGAGTTCTCTGGGTTAGGCGAAACTACGGTAGGGAAGTTGCCGTCGATGACCATCTGCTCGCGAACGACGTTGATGTTCTGGAAGCCCCATGAGCGGAGTGCCTCAGGGATGATGACACGGCCGGTGCCGTGGAGTGGAGAGTAAACGATGTTGAGGTCCTTGTGGCGCAGGATGACGTCCTGATCGACCATAGCCTCCTTGACAGCCTCGAGGTAGTCCCAGTCCATCTCACCGCCGATGATCTGGATCAGGTCGTAGTTGGCCTCGAACTTCACGTCGTCGATGGTCACCTTGTTGACCTCGTCGATGATGCCGGTGTCGTGTGGAGAGAGCACCTGAGCGCCGTCGTCCCAGTATGCTTTGTAGCCGTTGTACTCCTTAGGATTGTGGCTGGCGGTGACGTTGACACCTGCCTGAGCCTTAAGCTGACGGATGGCAAAAGAGATCTCTGGGGTAGGGCGGAGGCTCTCGAAGAGATATACCTTGATGCCGTTGGCCGAGAAGATGGCAGCTACGGTCTCGGCATACATGCGGCCGTTGTTGCGGCAGTCGTGACCTACGACTACGGCTGGCTGGATGTCAGGGAATGCCTTGTTGATGTAGTTGGCGAAGCCCTGGGTGGCCATGCCCACTACGTACTTGTTCATACGGTTGGTGCCTGCGCCCATGATGCCGCGGAGACCACCGGTGCCGAACTCGAGGTTCTGATAGAATGCGTCGATGAGCGGAGTCTTGTCCTCTGCCTCGAGCATTGCGCGTACTTCTGCCTTGGTTTCCTCGTCGAAACCATCGCCCAGCCATGCCTGTGCCTTGGCTGTGCAGTCTTTGATAAGCTGTTCGTCCATGATATGGTTTTTGTTTAGTGTTGATTTTAATGTAATCGGGTTAACGAAAGAAAGATGCTTTACTGCAGCGCAAAGATACCGAATTCTGATGATTTCTACAAATTTTGAGGCAAAAAAGTGGCAGAAAGGTGTTTTGAAACATATTTTTGCCATCATTTTGAGCAGAAAATATCTGCAAAACCCCTTTGGCGAGCTTGGTTTGCTTAGCGGATGGCGGTCATGATCTGGCGGTCGGCTGCTGCTTTTTCCTTGGTTTTGGCTTCGCGTTGCTGCTGGCTTGCCACGTCGATGGCTTTACTGACCAAAGCCACGCCGATGAGCAGGAAGAGGCCGAGGGTGATGCTTTCGCCACGGAGGATGAAGTCGAGGATGACCATCGAAGCGATGGTGAGGATGAGGAGGAACTTTTTCATAGGTCTTCTTGTGTTATAGAGTTGTTGTTTTTTGTCGTTTTGACAGTGCAAAGATAGGAGGATACAGTGCATTTTTCTTGCCCAGTGTCAAAAAATTTTTGTTTTTCTTGTTATTTTTTTCATTTTTTCGTATTTTTGTTGCGAAAAAACCGTTTTTACTATGGATACATTGATCGAAAATCGCAAGTTGAGGGGGTGCCTGTGGATTGTGAACATGCTACAGAAGTATGGCCGGCTGAAGCTGTCGGAGCTGAGCCAGTATTGGCTTGAGGATACCGACATCAGCCGGGGAGTGGTGCTGGGACGGCGTACGTTCTTCAACTACCGGCTGGCGATACAGGACATGCTGGGCATCGTGATAGAGTGCGACAAGCCCACCAATACCTATTATATAAAAATGCAGGATGACAATGCGCTGAGCAACTGGTTGGTCTCGAGTTTCAACGTGGGACAGCTGGTGACCGACCGCCAGGAGGTGAGGAATCGCATACTGTTGGATGCACCGCCCAGCGGTATGGAGCACTTTTCGACGATTGTGGAGTCATTTCGCCGCAACTGCTGCCTCAGGGTGACGTATCAGAAGTTTGATGGCATGGAACCCTACGACTGCCACCTGCAGCCCTATTGCCTCAGGATACATCAGCATCGCTTGTACCTGCTGGCGGTGAAGAATCATGGCACACATCCGGTGACCTTCGCTCTGGACAGAATGAAGCAGGTGGAGCTGCTGCGAGACGATGCCTTTGTGCCTGCCGACGGTTTCTCAGCACAGGAGTATTACAGGAACAGCTACGGCATTTGGACACAAGAAGGTGAGGTGCCCGAACTGCGTCTGCGGGCATACGGCAATGAGCGCAACTATCTGCGTACATTGCCCCTGCATGCCTCGCAACGCGAGGTGATGGCGACTGCGGATTATTCTGACTTCGTGCTGACATGCTATCCCACGCGTGACCTGCTGCTGCATCTGCTGTCGCATGGGCAGGGACTGGAGGTGCTTGCGCCCGACTCGTTGCGCCAGGAGATGGCTCAGGAGGTGCGATCGATGATGGAACGATACGGATAAATAATACTAATAATAAATAATGTGGGTGCGCCGACATGGCAAAACAGGAATAATCGCCTAAAAAAGGCGAACGGAAATGAATATTTTGCCCAAGAATTTGCTTATGTGCCAAAAGTTGGTTACTTTTGCACCCTGATTAATGTTGAACCTATAACAATGATGACGATGAAAAGGATATATGCAGCATTCGTTGCAATAGTGGTGTCGGCGCTTGCCTTGCAGGCACAGGCACAGATACTGTCGGAGATTGAGGGAATGCCACCCTATAAGCTGGGTGCTACGATCGGATTGAATGTGCCAAGCTTCTCGGGAGGACCCTACATCAGCACGGTGGGCGTGCAGACGGGCTTGAACCTGATGGTGGATGGCTCGATGATAGCTGGTCCCAACACCTTCGGCCGCGTGGAACTGAAATACTCGATGAAGGGTGCCTACCACGAGAAGTTCTATGCGCCTGATGACTACATCAAGGACTGGTACACCACGCACTATCTGGAGATACCTATTCATGCCGGCTATGCCTGGTACGTCAACGAGATGTGGTCGGTGATGGCCGAGGCCGGCCCCTATGTGGCATACGGCTTTTCGGGCAGACGCAAGACCGAGGAGATGAAGTCGGGAAAGAAGACACCTGTGGTGACAAACGAGGACTTCTTCTCGGGCAATGAGCTCGATTGTCCCCGATTCGATGCCGGCTTTGGACTGCAGTTCAGCGCCATGTATGCGAAGGACATACAGCTCCATGTGGCCTATGACTTCGGATTTGTCAATTTGCACTCTTCGTTTCAACAGAACCGTAACCTCAGTTTCGGTCTTACCTATTTCTTCGAATAAATATGGCAGAGAGTAATTTCGTCGATTATGTAAAGATATACTGTCGCTCGGGCAAGGGCGGCAAGGGCTGCTCGCACCTGCATCGAGCCAAGTACATCCCCAAGGGCGGACCCGATGGCGGCGATGGCGGCAAGGGCGGCTCGGTGATTCTGCATGGCAACCGCAACTACTGGACCCTGCTGCACCTGCGCTATCAGCGTCACGTGTTCGCTACCGACGGACAGGCTGGCGGCGAGAACAAGTCGTTCGGCAAGGATGGCAAGGATGTGATCATCGAGGTGCCGATGGGCACGGTAGTGTATGATGCCGAGACGGGTGAGTACCTGTGCGAGATCACCGACCATGACCAGAAGGTCGTATTGCTCAAGGGTGGCCGCGGCGGATTGGGCAACTGGCACTTCCGTACCTCGACCAACCAGGCACCACGCTATGCTCAGCCAGGCGAGCCGGCCATCGAGCGCTCGATTATCCTGGAGCTGAAGCTGCTGGCCGATGTGGGATTGGTAGGCTTCCCGAATGCGGGTAAATCGACCCTGTTGAGCAGCATCAGCGCCGCCAAGCCTAAGATTGCCGACTATCCGTTCACCACGATGGAACCCAATCTGGGGCTGGTGCCTTACCGCGACAACCGTTCGTTCGTGATGGCCGACATCCCGGGCATCATCGAGGGTGCTTCGGAGGGCAAGGGCCTGGGTCTGCGCTTCCTGCGCCACATCGAGCGTAACTCCACGCTGCTCTTCATGATCCCGGCCGACAGCAACGATATCCGCAAGGACTACGAGATCCTGCTCAACGAGTTGCGTACCTACAACCCAGAGATGATGGACAAACAGCGACTGCTGGCCATCACCAAGTGCGACATGCTGGACGACGAGCTCATCGATCAGATGCGTCAGGAACTGCCCGACGGCGTGCCGACCGTCTTCATCAGCGCAGTGGCTGGCATGGGACTGGATGAACTGAAGGACATGCTCTGGACGATGCTCAATGACGAGGCCAACCGCATCCAGACCTTCACGCACCGCAACCTTGACCTCTCTCGTTCGCGTGAGTCTGAGGATGAGTACGAGGAGGCCGATCCGTTTGGTCATGACAGCTACATCATTGAGGGTGTGGCCAGCGAGGACCTGATTGAGGAGGATTGGGATGAAGAGTGAATGTTAATTGAAAATTCATAATTCATAATTCATAATTGATACCTTCTATTCCCTAACTGATTTAAGCTTTATGATTGAGAATAAACTACAGGACAAGGATAATCAACCCGTATTGCAATCCCAGCTTCTCTTGCAAGAGGCTGGGATTGAGCATTTCTTTTCGTTGAGACGATTTGAGAATGCAGGTCAGGGCGTCTGGATGCCCCGTCAGGTACATGGCACCAATGTCGTTGTTGTGGATGAAGGGACACGCTATGATGTGTCGTCAGAATTGCAAGACGTGGAAGCCGATGCTGTTATTACCAATCTGCCTGGCCGATGGATTGGCGTGCGTACGGCTGACTGCGTTCCGGTGTTGCTCTATGACCCGGTGCTGCATGTCGTGGCGGCTGTGCATGCTGGCTGGCGAGGCACGGTGAAGCATATTGTCGGCCTGACAGTAGAACGCATGAACTCGGACTATGGGTGTCAGCCAACCGACTTGTTGGCAATGGTAGGTCCCAGCATCGGCCCTGAGTCGTTCGAAGTAGGAGAGGAGGTGGTAGCCGCGTTTGTGGCTGCGGGTCGCCAGGATTGTGTGCTGCGCCAGCGATTCACCTCTCATGGGATTGTTCCTTATCCCAAACCGCATGTGGATCTGTGGCAGAGCAATGTCATGGACTTGATGGAGGCAGGACTGGAGTTGGAACGCATTGACTGCACGCCCGTCTGCACATTCCAGCAGCACGAGCATCTATTCTCAGCACGACGTCAGGGAATAGAGACCGGACGAATAGTTTCGGCAATTCGTATCATGGCCTAAAGATGGTAAAAACAGACAAGCGGCAGTGTTAAAACTTGTTTAACGCTGCCGCTTGCTGTGTAAAAAGTGTGTTTATTAGGTGCAAATTGCGTTTGAAATGTTAAATATTATGTATGCTAAATGTTTTTTATTGCTGAAAATTTGCACATGTCGAATAAAACCGCTATCTTTGCGTCGTGTTTTTCATGGTATTAGATTTAAGGTTAACGGAAGAAGGTCGTCGGGAGATGCCCTTCTTTTTTATGCTTAAAAGATGGGCTCGCCCAACGGACTACCGTTGGATGCCCTTCTTTTTTATGCTTAAAAGATGGGCTCGCCCAACGGACTACCGTTGGATGCCCTTCTTTTTTATGCTTAAAAGATGGGCTCGCCCAACGGACTACCGTTGGATGCCCTTCTTTTTTTGATTAAAAGATGGGCTCGCCCAACGGACTACCGTTGGATGCCCTTCTTTTTATGCTTACAGGTGATCGCCAATCTCGACGCTGAACTTCACGCCAGCGCTATAGAACTTATAACGTGTAAAGCCCGTAAAGACTCCAAGACTGAAGTAATTGTTCGAGAAGGCGTAACCCAGCTCGGAATACAACCCTTTCTTACCCTTCGACCAGAGATGCCCCATGTAGAAGCGCTCCTGTATGGCATACTTCGATAACCCGGGAAACGTGTGCATGATGCCGAACGGTGTGGCAAACATCAGATGCGTCTGTACGTATGTGGGTGAAGAGCTATACCAGTAGTCGTCAAGCAGCTGGAACGCGCCACCCTGGCGGTCCTCAACCTGCTGCGAAGTGTACATGTGGCGTGAGAAATATCGGTAATTGATGAAGTATTCGCCTCGCTGACGATAGAAAGATCCAGCACCGATATGGTAGGCAAAGACGCGCGACGGGCGGATGTGGATATCCTGATGCACATCGAACTCTACACGACTGTAATTGCTGGTCGCGCCCAGTACGTTACGAATAGCTTGTGCCGATTCGAATGAGAAGGTCGGCGATGGGCTGGAAATGTAAATCTTGCGGTTGCCTTCACGGGTAAAGTATTGACGCGGTGTCCATTCCAGACGGATGTATGGGCTAAAGTCTGCGTAGTGACTCTTAATCAGTTCTTCCTGATGTTCGGCGGTGATGGCACGCTTGCCATGCCGTACGGGATTGCGATAGTTGTAATTGGTGCCTACATACAGCATGAGGCCATTGGCCAACTCGTTGGAATGTTCGAGCTGGAACTGATAGAGATTGTAATAATCGACACCGAGAGAGTAGAAATTGATTGAGTCCGGGTAGAGATAGTTCTCCTTGATGGCATTGTTGATGGTCTTGATGAACTTCGATGAGAAGCCGGACCCTCGGCGGCTGGCTTCCAGGCTGATCTTGCGTCGTGACTCTGGCTTGTAATCCCAGTCAAGGTCGAGGTTGTAGCGCAATTCCTTCTGCTTGAAGGCAAATCCCAGATAGCCGCGAAAACGCAGGGAACTCTCGTTATCGAACTGTCGATCCCAGCGGAACTTCTCTCGTATCGTGAATCCATCAATCTTATTGTAACCGAATGCTGCGGGATCAAGCGGTCCGTAGATGCGCAGCTTGTTGTTGTCGTCACCAATGTTGGCGCCATCGACGAGTCCCGTAGCTATTGTTATCAGTTCCTCGCCTTTATGCTGCTTGGGGGTGCTCTTGGGCTCCACCTTTGTAGGCTTTTTTGTGAGCAATGAATCAAGATGATTGCTGATGGGGATGGTGCGTATGGTGTCGAAGTCCGCCTCCTTGAGAGGTGCAACCTGATAGGTCTGGGTCAGGTCGAGTGACTGATGCCATCGGTCCTGACTGCTGAGCAACGTGCAGTCTGTGTATTTGAAGTGGTTGACATAGCTGCTGGTGGCTTTTGCACCAAACCAGTTGTAATGAATCTGCGTAGAGCTCGAGAGCAGGTAGGGCGCATGGTCAGCACTGTCTTTGTCAAACACTGCCTCTCCCTCCACCTTTGCAAAGTCGATACGTCCATTCCATGTGAAACTGATCAGGCTTATGTTGACAGAATCGACGATGGCCTCACCCGACATCAATGTGTGATGCTTGGTCATGGGCCAGAACATGATTCGGCATAGGTTGGGATTTTGCCTGACTAGTACAGAGTCGGCGTCCTTATGAACAAAGGCGAAGTAATAATGACGGAGTCCATCGTCTGAGAATGGCATGACAAACGAGCGCGTTGACCCGCCTTTGCGTCGCATGTCGTAGATGGGAAGCAGGCATTCGTAAGCCTCGTTGAGCATCATCTTCGCCTGTCGTTTATGGTTGGCTCGCAGGGCGACGGTGTTGTATTGCACGTCGCCTGGCCATTGGTAACGCACCTGGCTTAATGCTTCGAGTGCGTAGGTCCTTTTCTTGCTGGTCTGGAATGGCAGGACGTTGCGAAGCAGTAATCCCAGCCAGGTCTGCCGCTCGCATTTCGAGATGCCAGTGTGATATGTGTCGATGGAGAGATGACCTATCGGTTCGTCCTGCAGCTGGTTATATTTGATGTTGATGCGAAGGACCAGGTTGTCAAGCCTGTCGTCGCCCGAGGGATTGTAACGCGCCACAACCTTGCCGGCCACCATGGTCGTGGCCAGGAGAATGCAGATAAGCAAAGTTATGACTCGGTGGGTTGACATCGTGTTCTTTCAGGTTCTCTTATGTGCGATTTCTTCGATTATTCTCGGTATTTTCCTTCGGTTTCGTCTTGAAGGATACTCAGGTAGCTGTCGTAGCGCGACTGGCTGATCCGGTGTTCCTCAAGCGCTTTAAGTACAGCACAACCGGGTTCATGGGTGTGGGTGCAATTGCCGAAACGACAGTTTCCGGATTCTCGGAAAATCTCCCGAAAATAATGCCCTACCGTTTCCTTTTCGAACTCGATGGTGCCGAATCCTCTGATTCCGGGAGTGTCAATGATGTATGTGCCCCTGGCATCAGATGAGTCGTCACATTTTGAGACTGCTTCATCGTTCAACTCCTCTTGCTTCACCTCGTACATTTCAGAGAATGTGGTGGTGTGCATTCCCTGGTCGTGCGAGTCGCTCACTTCGGCTGTACGTGCGTTGGCCTCCGGAATAAGCATGTTTATCAGCGAGGACTTTCCCACACCGCTGTTGCCAGCTAGGAGCGTCGTCTTGCCTGCCAGGATCTGCTTGACTTCCGCAATGCCAGCTGCCGATCTGACGCTCACCTGATGCACAGGGTAGCCGACATAGCGATAGAGGTAGGCAAGCTCGTCCGCAATGTGGCGTTCCTCCTCGTCATACAGATCCATCTTGTTGATCACCAATGTGGCAGGCACCCGGTATGCTTCGGCTGTAGCCAGGAATCGGTCAATAAACGTGGTGGCTGTCTGTGGATGTGAGATGGTGACGAGCAGCAGCACCTGATCCAGGTTTGTCGCAAGGATGTGTCCCTGTTTGCTCAGGTTGGTTGCTTTGCGTATGATGTAGTTCTTGCGCTCCTCGATCTGGGTAATGAAGGCAAATCCCTCTTTGTTCATCTCGTAGTTCACTACGTCGCCCACCGCCACGGGGTTGGTGGTACGGATGCCTTTGAGGCGGAAGTTGCCCTTCACCTTGCATGGCACCAGACCATCAGCCACGGGATGGCCATCGTCAAAGCCAGCCTGTGCAAAACGCAAAGATTCCTCCCGAAGGTTTTTTCCTTCGGGAAGAACCATATACCAGAATCCGGTGTTGCGAACTACTAAACCTTTCATGCTTATGTTTTAGTTTAGAGTGGAGAGTTTAGAGCTTAGAGTAGTTTTTTTTAGTTGATGGTTGTTTTGTGCTGAAGTCTGACACGCAAGCCAACGTCTGGTACACAAGCCATCTCTCATCTTTCCAGACCACTCTAAACTCTCTACTTTAAACTTTAAATCACACGCTCATGATCTCCTTGTCCTTCTCGGCATAGATGCCTTCCAGGAGCTTGATGTACTTGTCGTGAGACTTCTGCATGGTGTTTTCAGCGTCCTTCTCTACATCCTCAGGCAAGCCATTCTTGACATCCTTCTTCAGGAGCTCGATGGTGTCGCGACGGATATTGCGGATAGCCACCTTGGCATTCTCTGCCTCGCCCTTGGCCTGCTTTGAGAGCTGCTTACGACGATCCTCGGTCATTGGAGGGAGGCCGATGCGGATGATCTCACCATTGTTCTCAGGCATGATGCCGAGAGGCGAATCGATGATGGCCTTCTCGATTACGCGGAGCATGTTCTTGTCCCATGGCTGGATGACGATGCTCTTAGCATCAGGGGTGGAGCAGTTGGCGCACTGGCTAACCTCCATCATCGAACCATAGCACTCGCACTTGATGCCGTCGAGCAGCTTGACGGTAGCGCGGCCTGCACGGATGTGGTCGTAGGTCTCCTGGAGGTGGTCAACGGTTGCCTGCATCTTTGCCTCGGCATCCTTGATGGTTTTCTTAACGTCTAACATATTCTATATTGTTAAATGTGAAATGTAAATTGTATAAATCCTGGTGCAAAGATAATGCAAAAAAACGGATTCACCAAAGATTTGCTGCTTTTTCTGCATTTGCACACTTCTTTCGGCATCAGTACCAAAGAACATCAGCCTTTCGGGGCCAATTATTCTTTCGTTCCTAATGCTTTTCTTCTGTCAGAAACAATTACTTCTCGTACACCAAGGTGCCGATGTTCTCGCCACTCATCACCTTCACGAGGTTACCAAGCTTGTCCATGTTGAACACGATGATTGGCAGCTTGTTGTCGCGGCACAGAGTGGTGGCGGTGAGGTCCATCACCTTGAGCCCCTTTTGATAGATCTCGTCGTATGTGATCTTGTCGAACTTCGTGGCGGTTGGGTCCTTCTCTGGGTCGGCGGTGTAGATGCCGTCCACGCGGGTGCCCTTGAGCATCACGTCAGCTTCGATCTCGATGCCACGCAGAGCCGAGCCCGTGTCGGTGGTGAAGTATGGGCAGCCTGTACCACCTGCCAGGATGGCAATCTCGCCCTTC
The DNA here is from genome assembly GCA_045628525.1 of Bacteroidales bacterium. Taxonomy (GTDB): domain Bacteria; phylum Bacteroidota; class Bacteroidia; order Bacteroidales; family UBA3663; genus Liminaster. The sequence continues at coordinate 11,091 of JAZQPJ010000006.1, read as the reverse complement.
TCCATCAGCTCGATGGCGCGCCACTTAGAGTACTGCTCGCCGATAGGGAACATGTTGATGGCGGTCAGCACGCGCGCCTTCTGACCTGCAGCGTTGAGCGCTGACGAGAGGCCGAGGGCATTGATCGTCGTAGCCAGCATGCCCATCTGGTCGCCCTTCACGCGGTCGAAGCCCTTACCGGCACCGCTGAGGCCGCGGAAGATGTTGCCGCCGCCGATGACGATGCCAATCTGGATGCCCATGTCGGCCACCTGCTTGATCTGCTGTGCGTATTCGGCCAGACGCTGCTCGTCGATGCCGTACTGCTTGCTGCCCATGAGCGACTCGCCGCTCAGCTTGAGGAGTATTCTCTTGAATTCCATAATGTGTCTTTGTTTTTTATATAGTGTTGAATTATTGTCTTTTTCTTTTGTCCGAGTGCTCGAAATGTCTGTCAGTGCTTTGGGAAGAGCTGTTCGAGGTCTCGAATTCCTCGTGAGCGCTTTGAAATGCACTTTCCGACGGCTCGAAATCACCGTCTGAGCACTGGAATCTCCTTTCCGACGTCTCGAAAAGTTCGCCAGCGTATTGTAATGAGCTTTTCGACAGCTCGAAAAGCTTGCCAGCAGATTGTAATTGCCTTCCGACGTCTCGAAAAGCAAATAAAAGACCGCAACCGAATCCTGAGAAGTCAGGGATTTGATTGCGGTCTTTGCTATTGATTGTTTAGCCTTGCCGCGAATTATCTCTTGGCAGAGTAGCTAATCTTCAGACACTGTGCCTTACGAAGCTCCATCTTAAGATCGGTCACAATACCCATCTTGGTGTTGCGGTCAATCTTCATAGAGATCTGCATCTTAGGCTGATCAGCCTCCTTCATTGCCTGACGGGCCTGGGTCATCTTAGGAACGACGTTCTCCATCTCAAGGAAGTCGTCGTTGAACTGGATGCGGTCCTCACGGCCGTACTTGGCGTCACGAGGAACACCGATGAGTACGGTAGTAACGAGAGACTTGTTCTCCAGCTTGGTGACCTGGTCAGCACGTGGAGTGTTAACCTTTACGATTGGAGTATCCTCACGCATGTGGGTAACGCACATGAAGAAGAACAGAATTGAGAACACCAAGTCAGGAAGAGATGAGGTGTTCAATTCAGGCATTCCTCTTTTTTCGCCTTTATTAAATTTGCTCATAGTTGTTTTCCTGATTTATTTTATTGATACTTGGCGTTAGCCTCAGAGATGTTCATAGGATAGAGATCCTTGAGAGCCTTCAGTTCGTCGCTGTTCAGCTCTTCCTCGCTGTAGTTCTTGTTGAAATACTTCTTGGCGGCCTCCTGACGCAGTTCGTTGTATGCGGCTACAAGTGAGTTCTGTACCTGGATGTACTTCTCATAGCTTGTACCGTAGTCTGACTGCAGTGAAATCACGTGCTGCTTGGCAATCCTGATGTTAGGATCCTTGACCAAGATCAGCTTTGCAAGTTCTGGAGACTTCTCAGCGTCAACCTCGCGGAGCTCAGGACCACGCTCACCGCTATAGTTTGCCTGGGCGGTGATGAAGTTCTTAGCGATCTTGCGAAGCTGCTCATCCTGCTGTGCTACAGTACCCTCTACATACTCGTCACCGACGAGCATCTGGTTCTGGGCATTGACCATCACATTAAGGATGTTACGCTTCTTGATTTCCTGATCAATTTGATCCTGCTCCGGCACCCAACGTGGGAGGAGACGAGACAAACCTTCATCAGTATCCATAGAGGTGACCACGAGGAAGAAGATAAGCAAGGTAAATGCCAAGTCGGCACTTGATGACGAGTTGATGCTCGGCGCTTTTCTTTTCTTTCTTGCCATAGGTCAAATCTTATTTAATGAGTTTCTTGACACCGAAGCCGACTACAAGAACTACAGTTAATGCGACAAGTGTATAAATAGAATAGAGCCACATGTCAGTCATCTTCATCTCAACCTCTGAGAAAGTCTGGGTCTCACCATTGACGATACGGCTGAACTCGGTAGAAGGGCTCATAACGTAGCATACAACCATGAGAGCTACGAAAGCGAGCACGGTGCACAGTGACTTTGTAGCAGCCTTGGCGTCCGTCTGGAACATGGTGATGAGGGTCTTGATGGCAAAGATAACGAGTAAGGCAACGCCGATCAATACGATCGCGTAAACCCAATACATGAGCTGGTCTGTCCAGACCGGTGTTGTAGTTTCACCGCCAGTTGACAACGTTGCAGGTTCGTCTCCGCCTACGAAGAACATGATTGCAAGGACAACAGAGATAGCGATAGAAACCCAAAGCACGATGCTTGAGATTTTTTTCATGTTATTATCTCCTTATTTGTTTAAGGGTGAAAAATTGGGTTTACTTACTTCTTGAGCTTGATGATAGCGTCGAGGAGAGAGATAGAAGCATCCTCCATGTCGCTTACGATACCCTCAACCTTAGAGAGGAGGTAGTTGTAGAATACCTGGAGAATAAGGGCTACGATAATACCACCTACGGTAGTGATAAGAGCCACCTTCATACCAGATGCAACAACGGTTGGAGAGATATCACCTGCCTTAACGATGTCGTCGAATGCCTGAATCATACCGATAGCGGTACCAAGGAAGCCGAGTGAAGGAGCAGCAGCGATGAAGAGGGTGATCCAAGAAAGGTTCTGCTCGAGGTAGCCGCTCTGGAGAGCGCCGTAAGAGGTGATAGCCTTATCAACGTCCTCAAGGCTCTGGCCATCCTTCAGACGGATGAGGGCCTGGGTGAAGATAGAAGCGATAGGACCACGGGTCTTCTTGCAGATGTTGAGAGCCTCATCAACGTTGTTAGCCTCAAGAGCATCCTCAACTGATGAAACGAGCTTCTTGGTGTTAACCTCAGCAAGGTTCAAGTAAATGATACGCTCGATAACGAATGCCATACCGAGAACGAGGGCGAGAGCAACGAATGCCATGAATGCAGGACCACCGTCGATGAACTGACCCTTAAGAACATGGTGGAAGTTGGCAGACTCTACAGCCTCCTCAGCCTCCTGAGCGAATACTGGAGCCATCATTGCAACAGCTGACAGTGTCAAGAAAAACTTTTTCATGAGTTGTGTTTTTAAAAATTGTTATTAAATGGTTAGAATTTGTTTAATATCGAGTGCAAATATAGTGCTTTTCGCAATAACGTGCAAGTTTTTTCCGATTTTTAAATGCTTTTGCATGCTTTTTTTTCATGTTTCAAGCCAAAAACATGTTTTTAGGCCCTATTTTCGTCGATAAAAACTGCACTTTCGTCGATGTTACTGCTCGAAAAGCCTCAGTGCGTTTGCTGTGGTGACCTCCTCGACCTCTTCGCGCGACGCGCCCAGCAGTTCGGCCAGGAATTGGGCGGTCAGAGCCGTGTAGGCCGGCTCGTTGCGCTTGCCGCGGTGAGGTACTGGCGACAGGTAAGGGGCATCGGTCTCAAGCACGATGCGCTGCAGGCCGATGGCTTTGGCTACCTCGGGCACCTTGCTCTTCTTGTAGGTGATGGTGCCACCGATGCCGAACAGGAAGTCGCCATATTGCAGCGCCTGTTCTGCCTCGTCGGCGGTGCCGTTGTAGCAATGCAGGATGCCTCGCAGCCGGCGGCCCTGCGCGTTACACATATTATATATACGCGTGCGCATGAATTCGAGGAACTGGGGCATGGCTTCGCGTATGTGCAGCAGCATGGGCAGGTCGTATTCCAATGCCCAGGCCATCTGTTGCTCCAGGGCGACGCATTGGTCGTCGAAGCGGCTCTTGTCCCAATAGAGGTCAATGCCGATTTCGCCGATGGCCTGTATCTGGTCGTGATGCGCTTCGAGCAGCTGCCTGATCTTGCCGAGCTGCGCGGACAGGTCGATGCTCAGGTTTTCGGGATGAATGCCGATGGACTGGTAGAACATGCCGGGATGCCTGCGCGACAGGTCGAGAATGAGCGGAAATTCCGTCTCGTCGCAGCAAGCCAGCATGATGCGCTGTACGCCAGCCTCCTTGGCATTGACAATGCAGGCCTCCACATCAGCAGTGAAGGCCTCGTCGGTGAGATGACAGTGGGTGTCGATGATCATTGATAATAAATGTCAGATATAAAATGTCAGAAGTCGAGCGAGCTCTGCATCTTCTCGGCTTCGATCTTGCGCTTCTCGCTTGAGCGGACGTAGTAGATCAGTCCGAACTGGGCACCCTTCTCGATGCGGAGGCCCAGCGGCAGGTCGAGGTAGAAGTTTTCGATCTGGTTCCACATGTCGAGCAGCAGGTCGTCGATCATGGGGCGCATCCGGGTAAGCTCCTCCAGGTATTTTGCCGTATTCTGTCGCAGCGTGTTGATGCTGTAGTAGCGCTCGGCAAAGATGCTGTAGTGCACCTTGACCTTGGCGATGTTGGGGTTGTAGATGGGTACGCCACCGCGGGCAATGCGGGTCTCCTCGCCTTTGATGATCAGCTCGCCCCACTTGGCCACGTCGTGCTCGCTCTTGAGCGGTGGCAGCTTGTCGTTGTCGGGGTCGAGGCCATATCCGCTCTTGATGTCGGCACGCAGTTCGCCGCGCTGTATGGTCATGTTGAGCACCTGGATGAAGTGCGAGACGTACATCTTGGCGGTGTGCATCTCTTCGCGATAGCCTTTGCTCAGCTTGATGAACTGGTCGTAGTATTGCTGATACTGTCGCTGGGTGCTGCGGAACTTGCCCAGCAGCTGCTGGGCGTCACGGATGGTCTGGTAGCTGAGCACCAGCTGTCCGTTTTCCTTGTAGCCTTCCATGTTTACGGCTTTCTGTAGGGCAGCGATGCGGCTCAGGTCGGTGTTGGGGAGTCTGCGGTAAGGCATCTTTGTCAAATATCAAGTTTCTGGTATCAAATAACGTGGCTTACACGCTGCGGTTTTCGAGCTTGGCGGCCAGCTCCTTCAGCAGGGTCAGCTTCTCGGTGGGCACATTCACCTGGTTGAGGGCCTTGAGTGCCTCCTGATGGTAGCGGGCAATGGCCTGGCGGCAGGCCTTCTCGGCACCGCTCTTCTTGTAGTAGATCTTGTATGCCTCGATCTTCTCATCGTCGCTCATGCCGTCGGTCTTTGGCTCGGCAGCATTCTTGAGGGCTGTGATGCGAAGGAAGGTCTTCTTGTTTTGCAGTATGTCGCCGCCGATCTTCTTGCCGAAGGTCTTGGGGTCGCCCCAGCAGTCGAGCCAGTCGTCCTGCAGCTGGAAGGCGATGCCCAGGCATTCGCCGAAGCGGTAGAGGATCTCTATGTCCTTGTCCAGTCGCTCGTAGCGCTTCACGCCCAGTTCGGTCAGGTTGCCGTATGCCTTGTCCTGGCCGATGTAGGCGCCGATCTGCAGGGCGCGTCCCAGCAGTACCGAGGTCTTCAGGCGGATCATCTCAAGGTATTCGTCGATGGTCACATCGTTGCGCATCTCGAACTCCATGTCGTATTGCTGGCCCTGACAGATCTCCTGGTACATCTTGTTGAATGTGTCAAGGATGGGCTTCAGCGCGCGGATGGGCGCTTCGCTGACGTATTGATAGGCCAGTCCTACCATGGCATCGCCCGAGAGGATGGCCTGGTTCTCGTTCCATTTGATATGCACAGTCGGACGGCCACGTCGCTCTGATGCCTTGTCCATCACATCGTCGTGGAGCAAGGTCGAGTTGTGGTACATCTCAATGCCAAGGGCGGGTATTACAGCCGACGACAGGTCCTCGGTGTACAGATTGGCTGCAATGAGCACCAGCATGGGGCGTACTCGTTTGCCGCCAGCGGCTAGGGTGTAGCGGATGGGGTCATACAACGAACGGGCTGTCGTGGGGTAAGACAGTTTCTCGATGCCTTCTTGGATCAGATTGTTCAGTTCGGCTTGTGTTTTCATATAAATAGGTGAACGACTCAGTTGTTTGCGAGGGTTAAAAGTAAGCCAGCCATGAGGTTCGGAGTACTCAGGCTGGCTTATGTAATTAAGAATTACTGCAGACGGAAGGTAACAGGCAGCATGAACTTTACACGTACCGGTTTGCCACGCTGCTTACCAGGCTTCCACTTAGGCATTGACTTGACAACGCGGATGGCCTCCTTGGTAAGATCCTCCGAAGGAGAACGCATTTCCTGAATATCGGTAACCGAACCGTCCTTCTCAACGACGAACGAAAGGGTTACACGACCCTGGATGCCATTCTCAGCTGCGAAAGCAGGGTAGCGGAGGTTCTTGGCAATGTACTCCATCAAGGCCTTCTGGCCGCCAGGGAACTCTGGCTCGTCCTCTACGACGGTGAAGATGGTGTTTGCCTCAGCATCCTCCTCCTCAACTGGACCAGTCTCCTCTACGGTGTTGGTGATCTCGATGATTACGTCGTTACCGTCCTCGGCACTCTCCATCTCGATCTCTGCAACCTCAACGTCGTCTTCTACAACGGTGAGCTGCTCAATCACACTTTCCATCGGAGGCGGTGGTGGTGGAGGTGGGGGGGTATTCTGTACTGTCATTACGATCTCTTCCTCTTCCTCAATTACCGCATCACCAGCTCCGACATTCAGGGTGTGGTAAGTGGCGTTAGTCCACTCGAAGGCGATGAAGAGGATCGCAAGAATTCCTACAAGACCTGTGAGCACATAGGTAGTTTTTCTTGGCTCAAGATCTACTTGGGGATCTTTCTTGATTTCCATGATTTGTGTATTATTGGTTAAAAACTCACCACAAAAGTAGGCATTTTTTTCATTGCAACCAAAAAAAACTCGTATTTTTTTACTTTTTTGCCTGAAAAAATTGCTTTTCCCATGAAAAAAGGGTAATTTTGCATACAATTTTTGTAGAAATCGCGTTATTCTATCGTGAAAAAAACGAAACTAATGCATAAAACGAAAACCCGACTTTGCAGTTTGAGCCCCAGAGCCCTATGGCTGCTGTCCGCCTTGTCGGCCGTCGTGGCCGAGGCGCAGGAGGTCGATGGCTACGGCTACCTGCAGCTCCCTGTCTCGCCCCGTGCCCTGGCGCTGGGCGGCACCAGCATCAGCGTGGTGGAGCCCGAGATGGCCCTGGCCGAGCAGAACCCGTCGCTGCTCTGTCCGCAGATGGCCGGGCAGCTCAACGTCTCGTATATGAGTTATGTGTCGGACATCAATCTGGGCTATGCAGGCTATGCCGGCCGCTTCCTCGACCTGGGCGGCTGGTCGGTGGGCATGCGCTATGTGGATTATGGCGACTTTGCCGGCTACACCGAGGAGGGCATCTCCACCGGCAGCTTCGGCGTGAAGGACATGTGCCTGGAGGGTGCCGTGGGCTATCCGCTCAACGACCACTGGCGCATCGGTGCGCAGGTCAAGCTGATGTACACCACCTACGAGAGCTATTCCGCCTTCGCCATGGGTGTGGACCTCGGCGCCAACTATTACAATGATGCCACGGGCAACGCCTTCTCCATCACCGCCACCAATCTGGGCACCCAGCTCAAGCCCCTCTACGACGACGGGCGCAGGCAGCACCTGCCTTCACAGCTCAATGTGGGCTGGAGCAAGGATCTGGAGCATCTGCCCTTCACGGTGTCAGTCACCGGCTACCAGCTGCTGGATTGGAAGCAGGACTACCTCGACGGCCAGGGCAACCGACACACGTTCAAGAACACGGAGCAGGTGCTGAATCACCTCGTGTTCGGCATCGAGTGGAGCGCCATCGACCATTTCTGGCTCGCGGCGTCCTACAACTACCGCAACCAGGCGCGCTTCCGCGGGCAGGGCGGCTTCCTGCGAGGCGTAGCCCTCGGCGCAGGCCTCCGTTACAGCAACCTGGGCTTCCAGGTGGCCTACGCCAGCACCAATGCCGCTGATGGCAGCCTGGCCTTCCTTTTCAACTACACCTTTTAAATATATAATAAAGAATCCATACTTGAGATGAAAAAGATTACAATAGCTATTGACGGTCACTCCAGCTGTGGCAAGAGCACCATGGCCAAGAAGCTGGCAGCCGACCTCGGTTACATCTATGTCGATACCGGTGCCATGTATCGCGCCGTCACCCTCTACGCCCTCCGTCATGGGCTGATGGATGCCGAGAGCAAGCAGATTGACGTCGCTGCCCTCCAGCAGCAGATCGCCGATGTCGTGATCACCTTCGCGCACGATGCCGAAGGCCGCATGCAGACCGTGCTCAATGGCGAGGTGGTGGAGCAGGAGATCCGCCAGATGACCGTGAGCAACTGCGTCAGCCCCATCGCCGCCCTGGGCTTTGTGCGCGAGCGTATGGTGGCCCTGCAGCAGCAGATGGGCCTTGAGGGCGGCATCGTGATGGATGGCCGCGACATCGGTACCGTCGTCTTCCCACATGCCGAGCTCAAGGTGTTTGTCACCGCCAGCGCCCAGGTGCGTGCCCAGCGCCGTCTGGCCGAACTCCAGGGCAAGGGCGACACCACCACCACCTTCGAGGAGGTGCTCCGCAATGTGGAGGAGCGCGACTACATCGACTCGCATCGCGAAGTCTCACCGCTGCGCCAGGCCGACGATGCCCTGTTGCTCGACAACTCCAACCTGACCATCCCCGAGCAGAACGCCCTCTTGCGCCAGTGGGTGGATGAAAAGATTAAGTAAGATGCAAGTAACCGTAGATCAGAACAGCGGCTTCTGCCCCGGAGTGGTCAGCGCCATACGCAAGGCCGAGGAACAGCTGGCCGATGCCGACCGCCTCTATTGCCTGGGCGACATCGTGCACAACAGCGAGGAGGTGTCACGCCTTGAGCAGCTGGGCCTCTGCACCATCGACCACGGGCAGATGAGCCAGTTGCGCGACACCCGTGTGCTCTTCCGTGCCCATGGCGAGCCGCCTTCGACCTATCAGATGGCCGCGCATAATGGCATCGAGGTCATTGATGCCACCTGCCCCGTGGTACTGCAGCTGCAGAAGCGCATCAAGCAGGTGTATGATGCCGAGCCCGGGGTGCAGATCGTCATCTATGGCAAGAAGGGCCACGCCGAGGTCAACGGCCTCGTGGGGCAGACCGATGGCACAGCCATTGTGCTCGAAGGCGAGCAGGACCTTGACAAGGTCGATTTCGCTCGTCCCATCCGCCTGTTCAGCCAGACCACCATGCCCGTCGATACCTTCCGCCAGCTGGCCGAGACCATGAGCCGGCGCATGGTGCACTCCGAGGACTTCCAGTATCGCGACACCATCTGCCGCCAGGTGGCCAACCGCATTCCGCATCTGCGCGAGTTCGCACGTCAGCACGACGTGGTGCTCTTCGTGAGCGGCAAGAAGTCGAGCAACGGCAAGGCCCTCTTCGGCGTGTGCCATGAGGAGAATCCCCGTTCCTACTTCGTCAGCCACCCCGAGGAGGTCACACCCGAGATGGTGGCCGGAGCCCAGTCGGTCGGCATCTGCGGAGCCACCTCCACGCCCAAGTGGCAGATGGAGGCAATCGAGAAGAAATTAAAAAATTAAATAATTAAAAAATGAAAGAATTCCTGTTCGTCGGGCAACTTTGTAGCCGAATGATTTGATCAGAGGTTCGCCAACCCCGGAATTTTTTCATTTTATCATTCTATCATTTTATCCTTTCAACTATGGCAGAGATTAAAAGCATCGGCATCCTCACCAGCGGTGGTGATGCCCCCGGTATGAATGCAGCCATCCGCGCCGTCACCCGTGCGGCTATCTACAATGGCATGCGTGTGTTCGGTATTCGTAAGGGCTATCAGGGCCTGATCGAAGACAAGATCGAAGAGTTCAAGACACAGAACGTCAGCAATATCATCTCGCGTGGCGGCACCATCCTCAAGACGGCACGCTCGCAGGAGTTCAAGACTCCCGAGGGCCGCGCCAAGGCCTATGAGAATATGCAGAAGCATGGCATCGACGCCCTCGTGGTGATCGGCGGCGACGGCTCCATCACCGGTGCCAGCTATCTCGCCAAGGAATTCGACGTGCCCATCGTGGGCCTGCCCGGCACCATCGACAACGACCTGGCCGGCACCGACTCCACCATCGGCTACGACACCGCCATGAACACCATCATGGATTGTGTCGATAAGATCCGCGACACCGCCACCTCGCACGCCCGCCTGTTCTTCATCGAGGTCATGGGCCGCGACGCCGGCTTCCTCGCCCTCAATGGCGCCATCGCCACCGGTTGCGAGGACGTGATCATCCCTGAGGAGAAGACCCAGTACGAGCAGCTCAAGGAGCTCGTGGCCAACGGCTTCCGCAAGTCGAAGTCATCGGCCATGGTCATCGTGACCGAGAGCAAGGACCCGAACGGCGGCGCCATGGGCCTGGCCCAGAAGATGAAGGAGGAGTTCCCCGACTACGACGTCCGCTGCTCCATCCTCGGACACCTGCAGCGCGGCGGTTCGCCCACGGCTGCCGACCGCATCCTGGCCAGCCGCACCGGCTACGCTGCCGTCGAGGCCCTGATGCAAGGCCAGCGCAACGTGATGATCGGCATTCACAACGACCACATCGTCAACATCCCGTTCGCCAAGGCCATCAAGAAAGATAAGCCGATCGATCCTGAACTGCTCAACGTGCTCCGCGTGCTCTCAATCTGATGCGCGGTGTGGCATAATAGCACTATAGAATACTGATAATCAATGCTCCCCAAAGGGTGAAAACTCACCATTTGGGGGCATTATTTTGTCGAATCAGTGTCCCGAAAGTTGGGAAACCTTGCCCCGTAGCCGCGGCAAACCTCCCTAAGGATTGGGAACATTTCCGCGGAGTTGCGGCGAGCTTTCCTAAGGGTTTGGAAACGTTGCCGCAGGGTTGCAGCAAGCTTTCCTAAGGGTTGGGAAACGTTGCCGCGAAGCTGCGGCGAGCCTTCCTAAGGGTTAGGAAACCTTGCCGCAGAGCTGCAGCAGGTTTTCCTAAAGGTTGGGAAACGTCGCCGCACCATTGCACCATGCTCCCTACTGCTTGGGGAGGCTTGGCGCGGAGTGAGGCAGGGTTTCCGAAGGGTTGGGGAGCTCTGTGGGCGGTTCGGACTGTCTTGCCCTGAAATAAGTTGAATGAAAATTCAACAAAAAATGGAGCAAGCAGAAATTGAAAGAGCGATTCTTCGGGAGGAGATTCTCCTTAGAAGATCACATCATGGCGGGCCATCCGGGCCACACAAAAGTGAGCAGG
>JAZQPJ010000005.1:0-18885 GCA_045628525.1 Bacteroidales bacterium | reverse complement strand
ATTGACAATCAGAGCCCTTGTCCGAACAACAGGAAAGCCCGATCAGATACTGCATGATCTGCCCCACACTATAGAGGTCGGCACGGGCATCGATATGCATCCCCGGCTCCCTGATCTCCGGAGCCGAGAAGCCCTCGGTTGCAGCTGGGCTGAAAGGGAAACTATCGGAGTAGCAACCGCCCAGGTCGATGATGCGCACATCGCCATTGAGGCTGGAGATCATCACATTCGATGGCTTCAGATCGAGGTGCACCACCCCGCTCTCGTGAATAGCCACAAGGCCTTGCAGCAGCTGGACGGCCACCTGGCGGATCTGGCTCAACGTGAGCTGCTGCCCCTCGAGCGTCTGCCCCTCCACATAATCCATCACGAGCGTACATTTATCCTCAGTATCGATCAGCCGATGCGGGCGAACCACGTAAGGCGAATCGATGCGGCTGCCCACCTCGTACTCCTTGCGCCACATCCGACGATAGCGTTCGTCCACAAGCAACTCCTCCCGCAGGGATTTGTGGAACCAGAGTCGCATCTCCTCCTCCACACGCCACAGCCGGGCCGTAGGGGTATCCTGCAGCCAGATGCCACGGCTCTGTTCGGCTTGTGGGGCAAAGATTATCTCTGAAGTATCGCCGGCAATGGGCATATATTGATTTGGGGGATGTTGGGGTTTAGCTGATCCAGAGCAGTTCGCGGTACTTAGGCATTGGCCAGATGTTGTCGTCCACGATCTCCTCCAGCAGGTCGATAGGGCGGCGGATCTGGGTGAGCGAGTTGGCGATGTCGTAGTAGGCCATGGCCTTCTCGTAGCCGTCGGTCATGCGGTTGGCCACCTTGCGCTTCTCGGTCATGGCATCCACCTGACTCTTGATGTCGGCGTTGTAGGCGGCGATCTTCTTCACGAGGGCGATCTCGGGTGCCGAGAGGTTCTCCCACGTGGCAGGGAAGAGCTGCTTCATCATGGCCACGTTCTTGAGGAGCTGGCTCTGATAGCTCATGGCGGCAGGGATGATGTGGTTGATGGCGATGTCGCCCAGCACACGACCCTCGATCTGGATCAGCTTCACGTAGGTCTCGAACTTCACCTCATTGCGCGCATGGAGCTCGGCGGCGGTGAAGATGCCCAGCTTCTCGAACATGGAGACTGCGGCTGGCTTGACGTTCTCGAGGAACATCTTAGGCACGCAACGCTCGATGTCGAGGCCGCGCTTCTGAGCCTCGCGTGGCCACTCCTCCGAGTAGCCGTTGCCGTCGAAGCAGACGGTGTCGATGATGTCGGCGATGATGGGCTTGAGGCACTTCATCACAGCCACCTTGACGCTGGCACCGGCAGCCATCTCCTTATCGACAGCGGCCTTGAAGTCGATGAGCTGCTCGGCCACGATGGCGTTGAGCGTGGTCATGGCAGCCGAGCAGTTGGCCTTGGAGCCCACGGCGCGGAACTCGAAGCGGTTGCCCGTGAAGGCGAATGGCGAGGTGCGGTTGCGGTCGGTGTTATCGACAAAGATCTCAGGGATCTCGACCAGTCCGAGGTCGTAGGCCTGCTTGCCGCCGATCACGATGTCGGTGTCGTCAGGCACGGTCATGAGCTTGCGCAGCACGTCGGTCATGGTCTTGCCCAGGAAGGCCGAGACGATGGCGGGAGGCGCCTCGTTGGCTCCCAGACGATGGGCGTTGGTGGCCGAGGCGATGGTGGCCTTGAGCAGGGCACCGTGACGCTTCACCGCCTCGAGCACGTTGACGAAGAAGGTGACGAACTGGAGGTTCGACATCGGGTCCTTGCCCGGAGCGAGGAGGATGACGCCGGTGTCGGTGGAGAGCGACCAGTTGTTGTGTTTGCCTGAGCCGTTGATGCCCTCGAAAGGCTTCTCGTGCAGGAGCACGCGGAATCCGTGCTTGCGTGCAATCTTCTTCATCACACCCATGATGAGCATGTTCTGGTCCACGGCCAGGTTGCACTCGCCGAAGATCGGGGCGAACTCGAACTGGTTGGGTGCCACCTCGTTGTGGCGCGTCTTCATCGGGATGCCGAGGCGATGGCCCTGGATCTCCAGATCCTTCATAAAGGCCTGAACGCGAGTAGGGATCTGGCCGAAATAGTGGTCGTCCATCTGCTGGTTCTTGCTCGATGCGTGGCCCATCAGCGTGCGGCCCGTGGCGATGAGGTCAGGACGGGCGGCATAGAGGGCATCATCGACGAGGAAATACTCCTGCTCCCAACCCAGGTTGGCATGTACGGAAGTCACCTCAGGATCGAAGAGCTTGCACACAGCCAGCGAAGCCTCGCCCACGGCCTTGAGGGCCTTCTTGAGCGGCGCCTTATAGTCGAGCGATTCGCCCGTGTATGAGATGAATACGGTAGGAATGAAGAGGCAGTCGTCCATGATGAAGACAGGCGACGTAGGGTCCCACGCCGTGTAGCCGCGTGCCTCGAAGGTGGCGCGGATGCCGCCGCTTGGGAACGAGGAGGCATCGGGCTCCTGCTGCACGAGGTTCGAGCCCTCGAACTGCTCGATCATGCCGCCCTTCCAGTCGTACTCCATGAAGGAGTCGTGCTTCTCGGCGGTGGTGTCGGTCAATGGCTGGAACCAGTGGCAGCAATGCGTCACGCCGTGCTCCATGGCCCACTGCTTCATGCCTGCTGCCACGCCATCGGCCACCTTGCGGTCCAGGTGATGGCCGTTGTCGATACAGTCGAGGAGGGCGTGGAGGGTCTTGGCGTCGAGATACTTCTGCATCTTCTCGCGATTGAATACCAACTCACCGAAATACTCTGAGGGACGTCCGGCGGGCGTCTCTACCTCTACAGCACGTTTCTTGAATGCCTGCTGTACTGCGTCAAATCTCAATTTACTCATATCGTTTTGCTAACATTTTGCTTGTCATTGGTCAGATTTCCCGTTTTGACGCCGCAAAGTTACTTCTTTTTTCGGGTTCCTCCAAATTTTTGCCCGAAAAACTGCACAACAAAAAATCATGGTTATCATAAAGATGCATCAAATTCGCAATCTCTGACATTTTGCTTTCGAAACACACAAAACGCAAGAAAATAAAAACCGGCAAATCACCCGTCGCCACGGAAAACCCGCCGCAAAACGGGGAATGAGCTTTCCGACGCGCCGAAATCGGCATCTCAGCAAAAACAGCCATGCACAATCCTGCCACCCTACATGCCAAATTATGTGAAAAATATTTATTTTTATTCAACACAGCCACCTTTTCTGCAAAAAATTTGTTTATTTGAAAAATAATCACTACCTTTGCCCCAATTCTCCACCCAAACCGAACTAAAGGAGATCCGAAAAGATATGAGCAAAACCAAGATCCTCTTCATCAACACCGAAGTCGTGCCTTACCTCCCCGAAAGCCGCATGTCGAACATCGGTCGGCAGCTAACACAGGGAATGCAGGAGGCTGGACATGATATCCGCACCTTCATGCCGCGTTTCGGCGCCATCAACGAGCGTCGCAACCAGCTGCACGAGGTGATCAGGCTCTCGGGAATGAATCTCATCATCAACGACACCGACCATCCGCTCATCATCAAGGTGGCGTCGATCCAGGCGGCCAGGATGCAGGTCTATTTCATCGACAATGATGACTACTTCACCCACCGCAAGGTCTATGGCGATGACACCAGGGAGTACACGGACAATGCCGAGCGCTGTGCCTTCTTTGCCCGCGGTGTGATCGAGACCATCCGCAAGCTCCGCTGGAAGCCCGACGTGGTGTATTGCCAGGGCTGGTTCGCAGCCATCGCTCCGCTGTATATCAAGAAGAGCTTCGGCGAGGATCCCTGCTTCCGCGGCTGCAAGGTGGTGTTCAACATGTTCGACAACGGCTTCCAGACCCCGCTGCCCAATAACTTCTACAGCACCGTGAAGCGCGATGGCGTGCTCAAGGCCGACCTCATCGAGACCAAGGACAAGCTGGTGGACTACACCATGCTGTGCCGCCTGGCGGTGAAGTTCAGCGATGGCCTGATCATCACCGACCACACACCGGAGGCCGAGGCTGTGCGCGAATATGCCGAGAGCCGAGGCATCCCTGTGCTCGATGCCACTGCCGAGGAGCTCGACCTGGAGAAGTACGACGCATTCTTCGAGCAATTCAATCCGCAGAAGGATGCAAACGAGGAAAGCTGAAAACGATGATCTGCCGGATTCGCATCCAAGCGGACAAGACAAACGATAACAAAACGAAAACATTCGATAAAGTGAAACTGTTGATAAATGCAGCCAAGCAGCTATGGATGCTGGCTTCGCTCCTGTGCCTGACGCTGAGTTTCCCGGCCTGTGAGGACAACCTCTCGGAGATCGGCTACAGCACTCGTCCTGACAGCGACGAGATACACATCAAGACCGACACCCTGCAGTGCTCGGTCACCACGGGCTACCGCGACTCGATCTACGTGCGCACCGGCTATCCGCTGCTGGGCAACATCACCGACCCCGAGTACGGCAGCGTGAAGGCCGGCTATCTGGCACAGTTCTATGCCAGCACCAAGATCGGCCTCAACGTGACGGAGAACGACTCCACGACCTTCGACATCCTGCGCACCTCGGCACCTCACGACCTGGGCTTTGACCCCAAGGGGCTCTACACCTCGCACTTCGACTCGCTGATCAACAATACGCTCGACTCGCTGACGCTGCGTGTGTACTACAACACCTACTACGGCGACTCGCTGACCCCAATGCAGCTGAGCATCTATGCATTGAACAAGGATGCCCGCCTGGAGAAGGAGTCGAACAAGGCCTTCTACAGCAACTACGACTACGAGCAGTTCTACGACGTGAAGAACGTCCTCGGCCGCAAGGCCTACACCGCTGCCAACCGCGTGCTGAGCGACTCGGCCCGCAAGGAGAGCGGCTACCTGCCCTACATCGAGATCAAGCTGTCGGAGGAGCTGAAGGAGCAGTTCTTCCAGAGCATCCTCAAGGCTGCCATCGTGCGCGACAAGCAGGGCAAGCAGGCCTATCAGTACGAGGACATCTTTGCTAGCATCGAGTCGATGCGCCAGAACTTCCTGTCGGGCGTGGCCATCCAGCCTACGTTCGGCGAC
The DNA here is from genome assembly GCA_045628525.1 of Bacteroidales bacterium. Classification (GTDB taxonomy): domain Bacteria; phylum Bacteroidota; class Bacteroidia; order Bacteroidales; family UBA3663; genus Liminaster. The sequence continues at coordinate 13,823 of JAZQPJ010000005.1, read as the reverse complement.
GGCTCGATCATCAAGGTCTATAACACCGCCATCTGGTTCTACTACCGTTCGTACCACAAGTATAACAAGGACGGCACACTGCTGCGCAACGCCACCGATACGGGCGACTCGTCGTATGTGCAGTCGCACGTGCAGTACATGGCCGTAACGCCCGACGTGGTGCAGATGGCCAGCCTCGAGCTGCAGGACATCAAGAAGGAGGACCGCCTGCAGGACCAGGAGGTCGCCTACATCACCTCGCCACAGGGCTACTACACCACCATCGACCTGCCCATCGGCAAGGCTATCCGCAAGATGATGGACGACGAATACCGCCAGGATTCGGCCTACTTCCTCAACGGTGCCAACTTCTCGCTGATGTGCGAGAAGCCACAGGGCGCCCTGTTGAGCAGCACGCCTGCCCAGCATGTGATGATGGTGGAGGAGATGAAGATGAACCGCTTCTTCGAGCAGAGCCGTGTGCCCGACAGCGAGACGTCGAGCATCGGCACCTACGTGGCCGACTCGGTGAAGAACCAGATCTACTACTACTCGTTCGGCAACCTCAGCACGCTGGTGATGGGCCTGGCTCGGCAGGAAGAGAACGGCTCGTGGACCAAGCGTCTGCCTTCGACCCTGCAATGGGCCAGAAACCTGCAGCGTGAGCACCCGGACTTCATGCCGGGCGTGGATCTGAGCCAGATGACCGATGCTGCCTACAACGACTTCAAGACCGCCAGCCCACTGCGCGATGCCATCCAGCAGGCGGTGGATGAATATACGGTACGCATGGCTGTGATTCCGGTGGATGTGACCACCAACACGCAGTCGAACGCCATCCTCTCAGTCAGCAACTACATCCTGCCCACCGCCATCAAGGTGCGCAAGGACAACAAGCGACAGTTCCTGCAGTACATCTACACGATGGGAGGAGGACTGTAGTCCCTTTCACTCCCTTTTCACTACCCTTCCAAAACCCTTCCAAAACCCTTAGAAAAGGAAACTACTAACAATCAAAAAAGATATTGTGTTATGACCGACCGTCTTTACATCTTCGACACCACGTTGCGCGACGGAGAACAGGTCCCTGGATGCCAGCTGAACACTGTGGAGAAGATCCAGGTGGCCAAAGCTCTTGAGGCTCTGGGTGTGGACGTGATCGAGGCAGGCTTCCCTATCTCGAGTCCCGGTGACTTTAATTCTGTTGTGGAAATCTCCAAGGCCGTGACCTGGCCCACCATCTGCGCATTGACCCGTGCCGTGCAGAAGGACATCGACTGTGCCGTCGAGGCCCTGCAGTACGCCAAGCACAAGCGCATCCATACGGGCATCGGTACCAGCGACAGCCACATCAAGTATAAATTTAATAGTACGCGCGAGGAGATCATCGAGCGTGCCGTTGCTGCCGTGAAGTACGCCGCCGGCAAGGTCGATGAGGTGGAGTTCTATGCCGAGGATGCCGGACGTACCGACAACGAGTATCTGGCCAAGGTCGTACAGGCCGTAGTCAACGCCGGCGCCAAGGTGGTCAACATCCCTGACACCACGGGCTACTGCATGCCTTGGGAGTTCGGCGAGAAGATCAAGTACCTCATGGAGCACGTCGATGGCCTGCAGGACGGCCGCGCCATCCTTTCGACCCACTGCCACAATGACCTGGGCATGGCCACCGCCAACACCATCTCGGGCGTGGTCAATGGTGCGCGTCAGGTGGAGGTGACCATCAACGGCATCGGCGAACGTGCGGGCAACACCTCGCACGAGGAGATCGCCATGATCATCAAGTGCCACCAGGCAACGATGCCGGTCACTACCAATATCAACACGACCAAGATCTGGCCAACCTCGCGCCTGGTCAGCTCGCTCATGAACATGCCTGTGCAGCCTAACAAGGCCATCGTGGGCAAGAACGCCTTTGCCCACTCGTCGGGCATCCATCAGGACGGCGTGCTCAAGAATGTGCAGACCTACGAGATCATGGACCCCAAGGACGTGGGCATCGACGAGAACTCTATCGTACTCACCGCCCGTTCGGGTCGCGCCGCCCTGCGTCACCGCCTCAGCGTGCTGGGCATCAACATGGAGGGCGAGAAGCTCGACAAGACCTACGAGGCCTTCCTCCGTCTGGCCGACAAGAAGAAGGAGCTCAACGACGACGACCTGCTGATGCTCGTGGGCGCAGAGAAGGCCGAGGGCAACCACATCCAGCTCGAATCGCTGCAGGTTACCACCGGCAAGGGCGTCACTCCTATCGCCGCCATCCGCCTGAAGGTGGCCAACGAACTCTTCGAGGCAGCCGGCATCGGCAACGGCCCTGTGGATGCTTCGATCAAGGCGCTCAAGCAGATCATCCGTCGCGAGATGACCCTCAAGGAGATGACCATCCAGGCTATCTCGAAGGGCTCGGACGACCTCTGCAAGGTACACATGCAGGTGGAGCACGAGGGTCACATCTACTACGGCTTCGGCACCGACACCGACATCGTAACCGCTTCGATCGAGGCTTATATTGATTGTATCAACAAGTTTAAATAGGCTCTTATGAAAACATTATTCGACAAAATCTGGGACGCCCACGTAGTTGAAGCTGTCAACGATGGCCCAACCCAACTCTATATCGACCGCCTCTTTGCTCATGAGGTAACCTCTCCACAGGCTTTTGACACCTTGCGCGACAAAGGCATCAAGGCTTTCCGTGCTGACCACGTAGTGGCTATGCCTGACCACAACACCCCTTCTGACCAGCAGTTGGAGATCGGTGATCCTATCGGCTGCAAGCAGGTCGAGACGCTGGCCAAGAACTGCTCGGAGTTCGGCATCAAGCACTTCAACATGGGCACCAAGGACAATGGCATCATCCACGTCGTTGGTCCAGAGAAGGCGCTGTCGCTGCCTGGCATGACCATCGTCTGCGGTGACTCGCACACCTCTACCCACGGTGCTGTAGGCGCTATCGCCATGGGCATCGGCACCTCGGAGGTGGCTCAGGTACTCGCATCGCAGTGTATCCTCCAGAGCAAGCCAAAGACCATGCGTATCAACGTGGAGGGCGAGCTGCAGCCTGGTGTTACTGCCAAGGACGTTGCGCTCTACATCATGGCTCAGATGACCACCTCAGGTGCCACTGGCTATGCTGTTGAGTATGCAGGCTCGGTGGTTCGCAATATGACGATGGAGGGTCGTCTTACTTTGAGCAACCTCTCTATCGAGATGGGCTCACGCGCTGGCCTCATCGCTCCTGACGAGACCACCTTTGCCTACCTCAAGGATCGTGAGTACGCTCCTAAGGGCGAAGCATGGGACAAGGCTGTCGAGGAGTGGAAGAAGCTCCGTTCAGACGATGACGCAGTCTTCGACAAGGAGGTAACCTACCGCGCAGAGGACATCGCTCCTCGCCTCACCTTCGGCACCAACCCAGGTGCAGGTATCGCCATCGACGGCACCATCCCAACCTACGACGGTATGAGCGAGGCAGAGCAGACACAGCTCAAGGCCCAGCTCGACTATATGCAGTTCCAGCCAGGCCAGAAGCTCGAGGGCACTCCAGTAGATTACTGCTTCCTCGGTGCATGTACCAACGGCCGTATCGAGGACTTCCGTGCTTTCGCAAGCATCGTCAAGGGCAAGAAGAAGGCCGACAATGTGGTGGCCTGGCTCGTACCTGGCTCATGGCTCGTTCGTCAGCAGATCATCGACGAGGGCATCGACAAGATCCTCGAGGAGGCTGGCTTCGAACTCCGTCTGCCATCATGCTCGGCATGTTTGGCCATGAACCCAGACAAGGTTCCTGCTGGCAAGCTCGCCATCTCTACCTCTAACCGCAACTTCGTAGGCCGTCAGGGTCCTGGTGCACGCACCATCCTCGCCTCGCCTCTCACCGTGGCTGCTTCAGCTATCACGGGTGTAGTTACCGATCCTCGCAAGCTTGAGGCTGCTGAAATCAAGGCTGCAGAGGTTCGCAAGGTAGTCAATGCCGAGCCAGAGAAGTGTCCTAACATCGCCTTCCCAAGCCAGCCAAAGACCGAGGCTAAGGGCGATGCTCAGCAGGGCGCTAAGCACGAGGCATTCAACATCGTACGCTCTACCTGCCTGCCTATCGACATCGACAACAACAACACCGACAATATCATCCCTGCCCGCTACCTGGCATTCACCACACGCGATCCTAAGTTCTATGGTGACGCCTTCATGCACGACATCCGCTACAATGCCAACAATGAGCCAGTAGCCGACTTCGTGATGAACCAGGCTCCTTTCAACGAGGTTCCTGCCGAGGGCAAGCGTCAGATCATCATCGGTGGCAAGAACTGGGGTTCTGGTTCGAGCCGCGAGCATGCTGCCTGGGCAATCGCCGGCTACGGCACCCGCGTAGTCATCAGCTCTTCGTTCGCTGACATCCACCGCAACAACCTGCTCAACTGCTTCGTGCTTCCTGTCATTGTGAGCGAGGAGTTCCGTCAGGAGTTGCTGGCCACCGTTGCAGCCGATGCCAACGCCATCGTGACCGTTGACGTTCCTAACCAGACCGTCACCAACGAGGCCACCGGCCACTGCGAGAAGTTCGACATCAACGGCTATAAGAAGTATTGCCTCCTCAACGGCTACGATGACATCGACTATCTGTTGAGCAAGAAGGCCAACATCGAGGCCTACGAGGCCGCTAAATAATCTAGATTCCCTAGAACTACTAGAAACCTAGATCATATAGAATGAAATTCGAAATCTTAGATACCACCCTCCGCGATGGCGAACAGACCTCAGGCGTAGCGTTCAGCGCGCCTGAGAAACTCTCTATTGCCCGCAAGCTGCTCGAAGAGGTCGGCGTGGATCGCATGGAGATCGCCTCAGCACGCGTCAGTGCCGGCGAGTTCGAGTGCGTCAAGCGCGTCTGTGAGTGGGCCACCGAGGCCAACGTCATCGACCGCATCGAGGTGCTCGGCTTCTGTGACAATGGCGCATCCATCGACTGGATCAAGCGTGCCGGTGGCCGCGTCATCAACCTGCTCACCAAGGGCAGCGAGAAGCATTGCCGCGGTCAGCTCAAGAAAGAACCTGCCGAGCATTGGGCCGACGTGCGCAGCAACATCAACCTGGCTGTCAAGGCAGGCCTCAGCGTCAACATCTACCTTGAGGACTGGCCGAACGGCATGCTCAACACGCCCGACTACGTCTTCGGCATGATGGATGCTCTGCGCGATGCCCCGATCAAGCGCTTCATGTTGCCCGACACCCTCGGCATCCTCTCGCCTCATCAGACCAAGCAGCTGATCCGCCAGATGGTAGAACGCTACCCGAACCTGCACTTCGACTTCCACGCGCACAACGATTACGACCTGGCTGTGGCCAACGTCCTCGCTGCTGCCGAAGCCGGCTGCAAGGGTTTCCACACCACGGTCAATGGTCTCGGCGAGCGTGCAGGTAACGCAAGCCTTTCATCGGTTATTGCCGTCTTGCACGATCTGTATCGCAATGATCTGCCTGCCGATGACAACACGGCATTCAACTACGACACGACCGAGGGCGCGCCTCACGGCTCGTATTGCACCAATGTACGCGAGACTTCGATCAACTCCGCCAGTCGCATGGTGGCCAGCTACAGCGGCATCGGCACAGCGGCCAACACCCCCATCGTGGGCGAGAACGTCTTCACACAGACCGCCGGCGTACATGCCGATGGCGACAAGAAGGGTAAGCTCTACGTCAATGCCCTCCTGCCTGAGCGCTTCGGCCGCAGCCGTGAGTACGCCCTGGGCAAGATGAGCGGCAAGGCCAACATTGAGCAGAATCTCAAGCTGCTGGGCATCAACCTCAGCGATGCCGACATGCGCAAGGTCACCAAGCGCATCAACGAGTTGGGCGATAAGAAGGAGCTCGTCACCATCGACGACCTCCCCTACATCATCTCCGACGTGCTGCATCACGAGGCGCCCAGCGACCAGATCAAGCTCGTGTCGTACATGGTCTCGACCGCCTACGGCCTGCATCCACAAGCTGTGGTGAAGCTCGAGATCAATGGTCAGCAATATGAGGAGTCGGCCACCGGTGACGGTATGTACGATGCTTTTGTTCGCGCCGTCCGTCACATCTACCGCCTCAAGCTCGGCCGCACCTTCCCATGGCTCACCAACTATGCCGTCACCATCCCACCTGGAGGACGTACCGATGCCCTCGTGCAGACAGCCATCTCTTGGGAGTACCAAGGCAAGGTCTATCGCACCCGCGGCCTCGATGCCGACCAGACCGAAGCTGCCATCAAGGCCACGATCAAGATGCTCAACCTCATCGAAGAGTGCTTTGCATAACCTTTCGAACCCTTCAAACCCTTCGAACCCTTCGAACTCTTCGAACTTTTCGAACTCTTCGAACCCTTCAAACTCTTCGAACAACCTTTCGAACCACGAGCCTTGTTCCCAATACAAAAATGGACCCTCCTCCCGGAGAGTCCATTTTTCATAATCATACCACATAGTCTGTAAGGTTAATCTCTCTTTTTTATTTATCAATAACACTGCACATTTTTTATCTATATTTATGTTCATCCGTTAGTGTATTCACAAGAGCAAAGTACCTGCGATACTTCCTAAGGATGAAATATCTTACTTAGTTTGGACTACTTCTTGCGTTCCTGTATTGAATCCAGAATTCCACCATGTTGGATTGTTACCTTGCGAGGCTACCCAACCTGGGAAATCCGAATACGTATCTGAAATGTTGATGAGCTCGTCTGACCAATGCACATTGATTGGACACATGAAGCACTGAGGGACATCACCACCTTTAGAATCAGGGAAAACTACGGTTGTGTAGTTTGCCACCTTGACAGAAATATCCTGGACAATTTCTCGAACATCGTAAGTACCGTCCATCTTTACCCAATTATGCTCGATAGTATATGCTACCTTTGGAGTCTTGGTCTCGCCATTTGAAACATTGATAGGCTTGAACATACCATCAAGATCAGCCGTCTGGTCAAACCAAGTATGGAGCTCGCCAACACCAGGAATCGAAGCGTTGTTATAAAGAAGCTCAATTGGGAGAGTACCACCTACAGCTTGAACTGAAATGTTGGTTACTGCCTTAGTCGTACTAGACTTACCTTCCTCATAGACAACATCAAGCACAAGATCGTTGAAATCCCAGTCAAATGTACCACCAAGGTCTTCACACATTACACGATAGCTGATAGACTTGTACGTAGACTCAATTGGATGCGGAGTAATTGCAAGCACAATATCATTCATATCATGGTCATAATGACCGTACTTCACACCATCATGAGCACAATCGTTACAACTACCCGAACCACCATGGGTACAATTATAAGGATTTGGTGCATCCTCAAACGATACATAATTGATTCCACCATGTTCAAACGATGCAGCAGCAGAACAATTGTTCACGTTGAAATCTGAGTTTGAATACCAACGAATATCCTTACCATTACTCTGTGTAGTCTTAGTCTGAAGATACAAACCCCACTTCATACCCACAGGCACTTCTACCTTGAACGTTGGAAATCTAAAGGCATCTGGAGTATAGTCATGTCCATTAACACGTTCCGTAACACTGGTAATCTGACTCTCCGTGGACCTTACATCTACCCATCTGTTATCAGATCGGCTAAATACATAATGCGCCTGAACATCTGATGTTAACGTTATGTACCCGTCACCACGCCAATTATCTGTAGCGTGATATCCATCAGTCCAGAATGGCGGCAGGTCTACCTTAGTGTCCCCATCCATGTACCAAATGCCTACAAAGTTCACATTCACAAACTTCTGGCCCCAAAACACTGGATGAATATCGAACACGTTCTTCTCTTCAGTAGACAAATACTCGAAGTCCTGAGAACACTTACCACGATTGTCTTCTGACTCTTTCATAAACTCAAGTGCCGCGCGCACCTGGTTATACGACATCTCGAGAACTGAGTCCACCTTTGTTACCTCAGGAACCCCTGATCCTGCACGAGTAATTGCACGTAACGAGGCACCGTAGGTAGTGTCAGGCGTACACAGCCACGTATGTGTTGGGTCTATAGATGCAAACTCCTTTTCAAACTTCTCAATGTAGTGACGTTGAGCAGCGGATGCAGCGATCTCCTCTTTGACAAAGCCGAAGTCCTCATCCTGGCATGAATTCATAAACATAGCCATACCGCATGCAGCGATGGCGAGGCTGCCAAGACGGAAGGCAGCATGATGACGAAAGAATGTGTAGGTTTTCATAATCTAATGCACAGTGTTATTTGATTTTTGACGGTGCAAAGATAGGGTAAACCTTGCGATACCCTATAATGGGAATCACAATACTTACGAAAAACCTTTTATGGCAAAGAAATAACAATTATGAAAACGACAATCCTATCCTCCAAACTAACAACATGTCGCCGTCATACGAACAAAAATCGGGCATTTTCCCACAATTTTGACATGTCTTACCCCTCCGAATGTTTCACGAGCCAGATTCGGGGCGATTCTCCCTCCACCTCCTTGAATTTCTGATTAAATGCCTGCGCCGTGCCGAAACCGCACTCCAAAGCCACCACTTCCTGCTTCGCATCTGGGTTGGCGAGCATGTATTTCTTGGCCTCCTCGATGCGACTGCGAGCCACCAGCTGGCGGAAACTCATGCCATACGTCTGGCCTATGATGAGCGACAGCGTGGTGCGGTTGGTCGAGAGCTGGGCAGCCAGACTCTGGATCGAAAGACGCACGTCGAGATAGACGCGGTCGGCGCCGAACGCCTTGTGCACGGCAGTCACCAGCTCGGGATGCTGCGCCACGGCCAGCTCACCCGCACGTCCCATATTCAGCACCTCCTCGGCTTCGTCGAAAGTGGAAGCTCCGGAAAGGCCGGGACCAACTTCCGACACGCCGGAAGCCCCCGAAGCCCCATGCGCCAACTGAATGTGCGACAGCCCGCGCAACGTGAATGTCGGCGAGTCGATGACATACTCCACATAGAACAGCAGGAACAGGCTGACCGAAAGCAGCAGCGTCAGCACAATGCCCAGCCACGAATGGTTATAGAGGTACGAGCGTCCCATTCCCGCCAGCGGCATCAGCAGCAGGAGCGTCGTGGTATTGAGCAAGCTGATCACACGCGTAGGGTTCGACTCCGCACCCCGGAAGAAGAATCGCACAACATTGCCCAACCTGTAGCCCTCGCGACGCGAAGCCTCCAGGCTCAGCGCAAAGATGAACAGGATATAGGCCAGCAGCACATAGCGGTGCAGGCTGACGTGCAGCTGCATGAAGAGGTGGTTGATCATCGAGTCATGCTGCGGCAACAGATACCCATAGCGGTCGAAGTCGGCATAGAGCTCCGATGCCTGATCTACACCTATTATATAATACAAAAGGAAATTGGCCGACGAAATGAAGAACACCGGAATGAAAAGCACCACCTGCCAGCGCGAACGCACCAGCTGCTCGCTATGGTGGGCACTCACAAACAACGCATCCACCGCCAGGATGGTCAGGATTACCGGCACGTTCAGCACATCGAGCACCGACATGATCCGGTAGTCTGTCCAGGGCGAAATATAGAAAGCGTAGGTCGTAAAGTAATAGATGCACAAAGCCAGCAGCACCGTCATCAGACGCTGTGTCAGTGTCTTGACCCTGAAACAATAGATGATCAGCCAGAGCAGGCTGACGATGCAGGGCAGGAAGTAGAGTATGCTTGCAAGTTGTTGCATAGATCAGGAGCTGTTTATGAAAAACAGGGCAAAGATAGTATTTTCTTCCAATATAACCAACTTTCGCCCCATTTTTAGTCCTTTTTTTGACAATTCCGCAAACATTCACACGTTTTTATAGCAAATAATGCACAAAATGTTGCCATCAATTTAATTTAAAAATGTCGGGCGTAGTGTATAATTTCGGATTCTCTGAAAAAAATATGAGGGAATGGAAGTATTTTTTCAAGACCATCTAGTGGTCAATTGGCAATAAATTCGTATATTTGCAGCTGTATTACGTCTATATAGAACCTACATTCATGCAAACTCCATTAGACTACGACATCGTCACCGCCGAAATCGAGCAGATGCACCTCGGCGACTTCAGTGGTGCGACGATCCGTGATATTGCCATGCTGGCCGGCATCCTCGAGCGAAAGACCGGACAGCCATTTATCCACCTCGAGATGGGTGTACCCGGTCTCAAGCCCAGCCAGATCGGCATCGATGCCGAGAAGCAGGCGCTCGACGAGGGCTGTGCCGCCATCTATCCTCCCAACGCCGGCATCGACCGCCTCAAGCAGGCCGCCTCGCGCTTCATCAAGGCCTACATCGGCGTCGATCTCAAGCCTCAGGGCTGCATCGCCACCGTCGGCTCCATGCAAGGTACCTTCGCCGTCTTCACAGCTTTGAAGCTCGCCAACTCTGCGCCTCAAGAGTTCGAAAGGTTCGAAAGTTCGAAAGGTTCGAAAGTAGCTGCCCCCTCAACCCCTTCAAACCCTTCAAACTCTTTAAACCCTTCAAACCCTTCAAACCTTTCAAACTCTTCAACCCCCTCAAACTCCTCTCTCCTAACTCCTAACTGCCCCAAGGACACCATCCTCTTCATCCACCCCGGCTTCCCAGTGCAGACCACCCAGTGCGACGTCATCGGCCTCAACCACATCGGCCTCGACATCCACGACTACCGCGGCGAACGCCTCATCCAGAAGCTCGAGGAGATTCTGCAGGGCGGACGCATAGCCGGCATCGTCTATAGCAACCCCAACAACCCCTCGTGGGTCTGCTTCACCGACAGCGAGCTGCAGGGCATCGGCGCCTTGGCCACGAAATACGACACCATCATCCTCGAGGACCTGGCCTACTTTGCCATGGACTTCCGCAAGGACCTCTCCCACCCCTTCCAGCCGCCCTATCAGGCTTCTGTAGCCAACTACACGCAGAACTACGTCATGACCATCTCCGGCTCCAAGGCCTTCTCCTACGCCGGTCAGCGCATCGGCGTGTGCTGCATCAGCGACGGCCTCTACCATCGCGTCTATCCCGCCTTGCAGCAGAAGTTCGGCGTAGGCGAGTTCGGCCGCTTCATCGATGCGCGCATCATCTACACCCTCTCGAGCGGCTGCTGCCACTCCGTACAGCACGCCATGGCCGCCATGATGGAGGCAGCCTGCGACGGCCGCTTCGACTTCGTGGGCGAGGTGCGCGAATATGGCCGCCGTGCCGCCTGCCTCAAGCAGGTGTTCCTGGCCAACGGCTTCTATCTGGTCTATGACAACGACCAGGGCGAACCCCTTGCCGATGGCTTCTACTTCACCGTGCAGTACCCCGGCATGACCGACCTCGAGCTCACCCGCCGGCTCATGTACTACGGCATCTCAGTCTATCCCCTCGACACCATGGGCTCCCACGAGCAGGGCGTCCGCGTCTGCACCTCCTTCTTCAAGCCCGAGCAGGAGGAGCTCTTTGCCCAGCGCATCCGTCAGTTCCATCTGGACGTCGAGACCAAATAAAATCAACCGCACTCAATATAAATGGAAAAACTCAAGAATTCTTTCATACCCGATTTCCTGTTAGGCGTGTCTGGCGGCATACAGTACCACAAGCTCAAGCGTGCCAGCCGCAACCCCCGCAAGAGTCAGGAGGCCACCCTGCGTGCCATCCTGACCTACAGCAAGGAGACCGACTACGGCCGTGAGCACGACTTCGGCTGGATCCTGCAGGCACAGGACGACACCGAGCTCTACGCCCGCTACCAGCAGAAGGTCCAGGCGCACGATTATGAAGAGGTGCGCCCCTACATGGAACGCATCAAGCATGGTGCCGCCGATGTGCTGTTCCCCGGCCGCCCCGTGATGTACGCCACCACCTCTGGCACCACCAAGGAACCCAAGTGGGTGCCCATCACCCCCAAATACCTCAAGAATATCTATGGCAAGATGACCAAAGTGTGGCTCTTCAACTTCCTGAAGAACCGCCCCAAGGTCTATAAGGGCAAGATCATTTCTATCGTCTCAACGCCTGTCGAAGGCTATGCACCCGACGGCCTGCCCTACGGTAGCGTGTCGGGCGTGACGCGTCGCGACTGTCCGGGCTTCGTCAAGAAGCTCTACACCAATCCGTTCGAGGCCTACGAGATCAAGGACTACACCTCGCGCTACTACACCATCATGCGCATGGGCATCGAGCAGAACACCACGCTCAGTGTCACCGCCAACCCCTCCACGGTCATCGAGATGCAGAACATCGTCGATAAGTACTTCGACCTGATGTGCGACGACATCGAGCATGGCACCCTGTCGGATCAGATGCAGATTTCGGACGAGATCCGTCGCGCCTGCCAGCCCTTCCTGCGTCCCAACCCTGAACGCGCTCAGGAGCTGCGCGACCTCAAGAAAAAGTACGGCCGCGTGTTGCCCAAGCACTACTGGCCTGACTTCCAGCTGCTCAACTGCTGGCATTGCGGCAACACCAAGATCTATTACGACAAGCTGCAGGGCTTCTATCCCGAGCAGACGCTGAACCAGGAGTTCGGCTACTTCTCGAGCGAATGCCGCTTCGGCCTCGTGCTCGACGATACGGACTACACCGTGCTCTTCCCCCACATGCACTACTACGAGTTCGTCGAGGAGCACGACCTGGAGAGCCCCAACCGTACCTTCCTGCAGCTCCACGAGCTCCAGCCGGGCAAACGCTACTGCCCGTTCGTCACCACCTTTGCCGGCATGTTCCGCTACGACATGAACGACCTGGTGGAGGTGGCACCTACGCCATTCTGCCAGACGCCCCGCATCTTCATGATCCAGAAGATCAACGGCATCGTCACCATGACGGGCGAGAAGCTGCACGAACGCCAGTTCATACATGCCGTCCATGCCGCCGAGGAGGCACTCCAGATGCCCTGCAGGTTCTTCGTGGGCTTTGCCGATCTGGAGCTTTCGGCCTACCATTTCTACTACGAGTTCACCGACCGCAGCACCTCGCAGGCCGATGCCGAGCGCTTCACCGCCTACGTCGATGAGCAGCTCAAGCAGGAGAATATCGAGTATGCCTCGAAGCGCGATTCCTTCCGCGTCAAGGATCCTGTCACACACCGCCTGGTGGAGTTCTCGTTCGAGCGCTTCAAGGAGATGTGCATCAAGGAGGGCAGTCGCGATGGTCAGTTCAAGATGAACCTGCTGATGCAGGACGAGAAGCGCCATGCCAAGTTCAAGCAGCTGGTCGAAGCATAAGGCCGTCATCTTCGACCTCGACGGCACGCTCTACGACAACCGCCCGCTGCACTGGCGTCTGCCCCTGTCCGAGCTCTTTCGCTTCCGTCTGATGTTCCTCAGCCGCGAGCGGAAGGCGCGTCGGCTGCTGCGTGGCCGTGCCTTTGAGGGCGAGGAGGCTTTCTACCAGGCCCTCTTCTCGCTCATCTCACCCCGCCATCCCCAGCAGGCGGCTCAGTGGTACCACGGCCACTACCTGCCGCTGCAGGCCCGCATCCTGCGCCGTCATTGCCAGCCCGATGCCTGGGTGAAGCCCCGCCTCCAGGAGCTCCGCGCCCAGGGCATCCGCACCGTGCTCTATTCCGACTACAGCCACGCCCGTGAGAAGCTCCTGGCCCTCGGCCTCGACCCCGCGCTGTTCGACCTCATCGTCGATGCCCCCGCCCTGGGTGGTCTCAAGCCCTGCCGCCAGTCAGCCCAGCGATTGCTTGACCAACTCGGCCTCCCCGCCAGCGATGTGCTCTTTGTGGGCGATCGACGCGAGTGCGACGGCGAGTCGGCACGCCAGGTCGGAGCCCACTATCTGCAGGTGGTGCGACAGCATGGCGAAGTCACGTTCGTTCCATAAACATTCCCCCTCTCAAACCCTTCGAACCCCTCAAACC
>JAZQPJ010000004.1:0-20350 GCA_045628525.1 Bacteroidales bacterium | reverse complement strand
GGAGCTGTACCTGATCACCAACGTGAACGACACCAGTCTCGATACGGCCGGTAGCAACAGTACCACGACCAGTGATTGAGAAGATGTCCTCGATTGGCATGAGGAAGTCCTTGTCAAGAGCACGTGGAGGCAGCTGGATCCAAGTGTCGCAAGCAGCCATGAGCTCCATTACCTTATCCTCCCACTCTGCAACGCCATTGAGGGCGCCGAGGGCAGAGCCACGGATGAATGGAGTATCCTCCTCGAAGCCGTACTGGTCGAGAAGATCGCGCATCTCCATCTCAACGAGGTCGAGCATCTCCTCATCATCAACGCTATCGCACTTGTTGATGAATACAACGAGACGTGGAACGTTTACCTGACGAGCGAGAAGGATGTGCTCACGGGTCTGTGGCATAGGACCATCAGTAGCAGCAACTACGATGATAGCGCCATCCATCTGAGCAGCACCGGTAACCATGTTCTTTACGTAGTCAGCGTGACCTGGGCAGTCAACGTGAGCGTAGTGACGGTTCTCAGTCTGATACTCTACGTGTGCAGTGTTAATAGTAATACCGCGCTCCTTCTCCTCAGGTGCGTTATCGATCTGGTCGAATGACTTAACCTCAGAGAGGCCCTTCTTAGCGAGTACGGTGGTGATTGCAGCGGTAAGAGTGGTCTTACCGTGGTCTACGTGACCGATGGTACCAATGTTTACGTGTGGTTTCGAACGGTCAAATTGTTCCTTTGCCATAGTAGTAAAATATATTAAAATTGTTTGTATTGTTTGGTCTAAATATTTCCAATCTCTAAGCCAGAAAAGTCTTAAAGCCTGATTTATTGGCTCTTGAGCCGTCACCGAGAGTTGAACTCGGGACCTCATCCTTACCAAGGATGCGCTCTACCACTGAGCTATGACGGCAGCATTTCTCTGCTTCGAGCGGGCAACGAGACTCGAACTCGCAACATTCAGCTTGGAGGGCTGACACTCTACCAATTGAGCTATACCCGCACAAAAGAAAGCGTAGTTTCCCACGTTTTGCGGGTGCAAAGGTAGAAAATATTTTGATATTTCCCAAATATTTTTGCGATTTTTTTAAAATATCCCCCAAAAAAGTCACATTTCGGGCTCTTTTGGGGGGCTTTCTTGCTAATTTGCATCGTTTAAATGCCAAAAAGCGAGGCCGATTCGTCTAATTATAGGATTATTAGTGCTTCTTTTCCTTCGACTTGAGTATCTGTTTCTCCAGAGCCTCCACGGCCTGCGACACGGCATCCTCGTAAACCTCGGCCACCTTCGATGCATAGAACTGCTCGTCGCCCACCTGCACCTTGATGCCGATTTCCTTGTTGGCCTTGTCGGTAGCGTTCAGCACTTTCAACTGCACCTCGGCCGTTGAGATTTCGGCAAAGCGTCCCAGCTTGCCAAGCTTCTTGTTGATGTACTCATTAACCGATGCTGACGTCTCAAAATTGACTGACTGAATAGTGATCTCCATAGTTTACTCTCCTTCTAAATTTTAAAGTTAATAATATGGGGTTATTTTGCTCTCGGATGAGCTTGTCTGTAATTGTCAATAATGTCCTTGGGGGTCAGGTGCGTATAGACCTCGGTGGATTGCAGCGAGGCATGGCCCAGCAGCTCCTTCACGGCCATCAGGTCGGCACCCTCGGACAGCATGTTGGTGGCAAACGAGTGGCGCAGCACATGGGCACCCCTGCGCGCCAGATGCGGCACCTGGCTCAGATACTTATGGGCGATGGCCGTCACCTTGTCAGGCGTCAGCGGCCTGCCCTCCAGGTCGGTAAGGAATGCCTCGGGCTCAAAACCCAGTTCTGCATCCCTGCGTTCGATGTACTTGAGCATCAGTTCGCCTATTTCCGGACCGAAGGGGATCAGTCGCTCCTTGCTGCCCTTGCCTTTCACCTTGAGCTGATGTGCGCCGAAGTCGATGTCCACGCTGCGCAACCCCGCCGCCTCCGAGCGGCGCATGCCCGTGCTGTAGAGCAGGTCGATGAGCATGTGATCGCGCACGCCGTCGAAGTCCTGGCCATAGTCGATGTCGTCAATCAGGTGGTCCATCTGCTTTTCGCTCACCCATACAGGCAGCGGCTTGGGCACCTTGGGCGATGGCAGCAGCGACAGCGGGTTGCTCTCGATCAGCTGCTGCAGACGCAGGTAGCGGTAGAAGCTGCGCAGACAGCACAGTCGGCGCTTCACGCTCGAAACGGCCTGTCCGTCACGGCTCATCTGGGCCATCCATCCGCGCGCCACATCCAGCTGGGGCGTCAACGGGTCGAAACTGCCCAGCTCGTCCGTGCAGAACTGCTCGAACCGGCGCAGGTCATCGGCATAGCTCCCGATGGTGCGGTCAGAATAGTTCTTCTCGTACTTCAGGTAATCCAGAAAGGCACGGACATGTTCATTCATACGCGTAATATTAATTAGGAATGCGTGCGCAGGCGACGCGCATTGGGCTCCTTCTCGGTCTTCACAAACTTGCTGTACAGCTTCAGGTACAGGGGCACGCTCTGGTTGATCAGGCGGTATTTGTAGCGCTCCCTCTTGCCCATGTAGCTGTTGATCGACAGCGGATAGAAGGGCAGCGCCTTGTAGTCGCCCGGGAACTCATAGATGCCGCAGCGGCACAGATTGGACAAGGCCTGCGAGAAGAGGTACGAGATGCGGTTGACAAAGATATAGCGGATGGCCGACTCTATCTGCGTGTGCTCCATGGCGAACTTCCACAGCCGCTGGCACACCAGGAGCAGGTCGGCGGTCTTCTTCGGGTCGCTGCGCTGCACGATCGAGTCGGCACGCTGGTAGTAGTTGTACACCGACACATCCTCGAAAGCGATCCTCCGCGCCAGGAAATGAGCGCGCGGCGTGAACTCCTGATCCTCGTGCACGATGCCCTCGTAGAAGCTCAGGCCATAGCGCTCGATGAAGCCTCGGCGATAGATGGAGGACCATGCGGCCGGCGGCATCCCCACCTTGATCATGAACTCCTCGCCCTTCACCGTCCTGCCTTTGGTGTCGTCCTTGATCTGGTACTTCTCCGAGCGTCCGTCCTCGTGCACCAGGTTCAGGCCGAAGCACAGCACATCGAGGCGCTCCTTCTCGGCACGCTCCAGCAGACGGGGTGCAAAGCAGGCCTCCAGCGTGTCGTCGCTATCGATCCACCACACATAGTTGCCCTTGGCCACGCGGAAGCCGGCGTTGCGGGCAGCACTCAGTCCCTGGTTCTTCTGGTTCACGATGACGATCGGTGCCGTCCTGACGCCCGACTTTGCCTCGCGCTGCATGAAGTCCTCGAGCACCTGCATCGAGTCGTCGGTCGAACCATCGTTTACGGCCACGATCTCGTAGTCGTCCGGACCCAGGCCCTGATTGCGCACCGAGGCGATACACTTGCCCAGCCACTTCGACACATTATATATAGGTATGATAAAACTCAGTCGCATATTCTGTCAGCATTTTCACTTCATCCGACGTTTGCTCTTCTGCCAAATCTGGCAGATAACAACGGGGCGAAGATAAGGATAAAATATTTAAAAAGCAAGAAATGTACATAAAAACTATTTATTCGCCCCCCTTTTCGTGCAATATGATGCTGAAAAGCAGTAAAAGGGTCGGCAAAACAGGGCAAAACCCGCAGCAAATCTGCAGAAGCCTGCCAAATGCTTTTGAAATGGTTTTGCAGACTTGCAATTGCCCGAAAAAACTTTTTCCGCGGTTCTGCAAGTTGGCAGAGGCTTGGCAAAACTTTTTGACATGGCTCTGCAAGTTTGCAGAAACTCGGAAATGAGCATGCTGGTGCTTCTGCAGATTTGCAGAAACTCGAAAAAAGTTTTTTCCGCGGTTTTGCAGATTTGCAGAAGCGCGAAAACGCCCGTGGCATGTTTCTGCAGTTTTGCAGAGCCATTCCTAACGCTTTTTTCATCGAAAAACACAAGAAATGGCACTTCCCGAACAAATTATTGCGCAAATCGTCGTGATTATTTGCTATTTTGCGCAAAACTCGCTACCTTTGCACTCAGTAACAATTAAAACTTAGTATTATGGCAAATCATCTGGTCATTATGGCTGGCGGCATCGGAAGCCGTTTCTGGCCTATGTCAACTCCTCAGTGCCCCAAGCAGTTCCTCGACATCATGGGAACGGGCCGCACCATGATTCAGCAGACTTTCGACCGCTTCGGCGGCCTCATCGATATCGAGCACGTCTGGGTAGTAACCTCCAAGAACTTCGCGCAGCTGGTGAGCGAGCAGCTCACGGGCATCAACCCGCAGCACATCCTGCTGGAGCCCTGTATGCGCAACACCGCACCTTGCGTGGCCTATGTAAGCTGGAAGATCCAGGCCGAGGACCCCGAGGCCGCCATCTTCGTGGCTGCTTCTGACCATCTGGTGACCAACACCGCCGAGTTCCAGCGTTGCGCTGCCCAGGGTCTCGACTACGTGCGCGGTGGTGAACGCATCCTCACCCTCGGCATGAACCCTACCCGTCCTGAAACCGGCTATGGCTACATCGAGCAGGGCGAGGCTGCAGGTGATGGCATCTACAAGCTCGCATCCTTCCGCGAGAAGCCCGACCTGCACACCGCCGAGCAGTATCTGGCCACCGGTAAATACACCTGGAACTCGGGCATGTTCCTCTGGCAGGTTTCGACCATCGTGAACGAGCTCCGCCAGCATGCTCCTGAGATCGCTGCCATCATGGACAAGATCGCGCCTGCCTTCTTCACCGAGCAGGAGCAGCCCGTGGTTGACGAGCTCTACGCCACCTTCCCAAAGATCTCCATCGACTATGCCGTGATGGAGAAGACCCAGCTGGCCTACGTCATGCCTTCAGAATTCGGTTGGAGCGACCTCGGCACCTGGGGCAGCCTCCACACCCTCACTGCTCAGGACGATGCCGGCAATGCCGTAGTGGGTGACAATGTAAAGATGATCGAGAGCGAGGGCTGCATGGTTCGCATGCCACAGGGCAAGCAGGTGGTGATCCAGGGCCTCAAGGACTGCATCGTAGCCGAGCACAATGGCGTGCTGATGATCTGCAAGTTGAGCGATGAGCAGCGCATCAAGGAGTGGCATGATTGAGGTTAGAGTGGAGAGGTTAGAGTGGAGAGTTTAGAGTAGTTTTAAAGTGGAAAAGTTAACAGTAGTCAAAGTGGGCGGCGGCATCGTCGAGAACGAAACCTCGCTCCACAACCTGCTCGATAAGTTCGCCCGCGTGGAGGGACTGAAGGTGCTGGTGCATGGCGGCGGCCGTTCGGCTACGAAGGTGGCAGAGCAGCTGGGCATCGCACAGACCATGATCGGCGGCCGACGCGTCACCGATGCCGAGACGCTCAAGGTCGTTACCATGGTCTATGCCGGATTGGTGAACAAGAACATCGTGGCACAGCTGCAGGCACGCGGCATCAACGCCCTGGGCCTCACCGGTGCCGACATGAACGTGATCCAGAGCCACCGCCGTCCGCTCAAGAAGGTCAAGATGGAGGATGGCTCGGTGCAGGAGGTCGATTATGGTTTCGTGGGCGACATCGATCAGGTGAATGCCGACCTGCTGAGCGACCTCATCGCCAAGGGCGTCGTCCCCGTCCTCTCCCCCATCGGCCACGACTGCCAGGGCTCGTTGCTCAACACCAACGCCGACACCATCGCTGCCGAGGCTGCCAAGGCACTGGCCAAGCACTTCGATGTGACGCTGATGTTCTGCTTCGAGAAGAAGGGCGTGCTCCGTAACCCCGACGATGACGACAGCGTCATCCCATCGATCACCGCCGAGGAGTTCCCACAGCTCGTGGAGCAAGGCGTGGTGAGCGGCGGCATGCTGCCCAAACTCGAAAACAGCTTCAACGCCATCGCCGCTGGAGTCAGCAAGGTCGTCATCACCCTGGCCGATGCCATCGATGAGCCTTCAGCGGGTACGCACCTGACAGCATAAAATCCGAAAACAGAATTCGAGCCCTCGAAAAGCCATGCCAAACGTCTGGCAAGTTTTTCGAGGGCTCGAATTCTGTGTTATCAAGTGCTGGCAAGCTTTTCGATTACTTTTCGATGAGGCACTTGCCAGTCATCTCGGCTGGCTGGGCGATGCCCATGATGTTGAGGATGGTTGGAGCCACGTCGCAGAGCTGGCCATCGACTACCTTCACGTCCTTCTGCTCGGTGATATAGACACATGGAACAGGGTTGAGTGAGTGAGCGGTGTTAGGAGTGCCGTCTGGGTTGATGGCATAGTCAGCATTGCCGTGGTCAGCGATGATCACTACCTCGTAGCCGCAAGCCTTGGCAGCCTCGCATACGTCGTGGCAGCAAACGTCGATGGTCTCGACAGCCTTCTGGATGGCTGGGTAGATGCCGGTGTGGCCCACCATGTCGCCATTGGCAAAGTTGCAGGCGATGAAGTCGTACTGCTCAGACTTGATGGCCTCGACGAGCTTGTCCTTCACGATGAGGGCCGACATCTCTGGCTGCAGGTCGTAGGTAGCAACCTTTGGCGAAGGAACGAGGCAGCGGCTCTCGCCCTCGTACTCAGCCTCGCGGCCACCGTTGAAGAAGAAGGTTACGTGAGCGTACTTCTCGGTCTCAGCGATGCGGAGCTGCTTCTTGCCGGTGTTGCTTACGATCTCGCCAAGGGTCTTCTCGACGTTCTCCTTAGGGAAGAGGATGTGGAGGCCCTGGAACTTGGCATCGTATGGGGTCATGGTGCAGTAGTAGAGAGGCAGGGTCTTCATACCCTCGGCTGGCATATCCTCCTGGGTGAGCACAGCGGTGATCTCCTTGGCGCGGTCGTTGCGGTAGTTGAAGAAGATCACGGTGTCGTTAGGCTGGATGGTGCCGACTACCTTGCCCTCCTTGGCGAGAACGCATGGCTCAACGAACTCATCGGTCACGCCAGCATCATAAGAAGCCTGCATAGCCTCTACTGGGCAAGCGTACTGTGTGCCAACGCCAGCGGTGAGCTGATCGTAAGCCTTCTTGATGCGGTCCCAACGCTTGTCACGATCCATGGCGTAGAAGCGGCCGGTGATCGAAGCGATCTCGCCACAGCCCACCTCCTTGCAATGGTTGGCTACGGTCTCGATGAAGCCCTTGCCCGAACGTGGGTCGGTGTCGCGGCCGTCCATGAAGCAGTGCAGGAAGGTGCGGCCCTCCAGACCATACTCCTTGGCGAGGTCAACGAGCTTCAAGAGGTGAGCCAGTGATGAGTGAACGCCACCGGTAGAGGTGAGGCCCATGAAGTGGATGGCACCACCCTTCTTGGCATTCTCGAAAGCACCTACGATCTCAGGATTCTGAGCGATGGTACCATTCTCGCAAGCCATGTTGATCTTAACGAGGTCC
Organism: Bacteroidales bacterium; assembly: GCA_045628525.1. GTDB lineage: Bacteria > Bacteroidota > Bacteroidia > Bacteroidales > UBA3663 > Liminaster. The sequence continues at coordinate 13,015 of JAZQPJ010000004.1, read as the reverse complement.
TGATATACGATACGGCCGCCGCCGATGTTCATGTGACCAACCTCAGAGTTGCCCATCTGGCCCTTTGGCAGACCTACATTGAGGCCGTCGGTGCGGAGCTGTGAGTGAGGATAGTTGGCGATGAGGGAATCCCAATATGGGGTTGGGGTAGATGCAATGGCATCAGACTTGGTGCCGTCGCCACATCCCCAGCCATCGAGGATGAGAAGAAGTGCTTTCTTGTTCATTGTTGATATGTTGTTTTGTTAATTTGTTGTTTTTGTTGCGGTTTCTGCTTTGCAAAAATAATGAAATCTTCGGACAGTTCCAAATTTCAGTAGGGACAAACAGCCGCAATGCATTTAAAATATCAGTGGCTGCAAAGTGCGGTTGCTTATTTCCATTGCATAATCATACTATTTGCTGCCCAACATGTTGCCTGCCCAGACGGCGGCAAGGCCCAGGATGAGTGTCAGGGCGAAGTAGAGGGCGAACATCCCGATATGGCCCGAACGCAGCAGCGAAAGGCCCTCGTTGCTGAACGTGGAGAACGTCGTAAAGCCGCCACACAGACCGGTGGTGAGCAGCAGACGCGTATCGGAACTCCAGCCCAATCGGTCAGAAAGCCCATAAAATAGTCCGATGAGCAGACAGCCCAGCACGTTGGCCACAAGCGTAGGCCATGGCAGCAGCGTCTGCCCCCACCAGCTGATGGGATTGAGTCGCATGTGCTGACCGAGCATCGAAATCATGTAGCGGAGCACCGACCCGATGCCGCCGCCAAGGAAAACCAGGAATAAAGACATTGGTTGGATTACTGATTACTGATTACAGATTACAAATTACTGATTTCGGAGATCGCTTTGCTGATGATGTCTGGCTCGAAGCCGCGCTGGGCTGCGAAGCGGAAGAGGCGGGCACGGTCGTTGGGCGAGAGGGGTTGCTCCATGCCACGTGCCTTGGGGCGCAAGGCATCGGCACAGGCTTCGAGGTACTGCTCTTCATCGACAACCTCTTCGAGCATCTGGCTGATGACGCTGTCCTCAATGCCCTTCTGCCGCAGCGCATAGCGGATCTTGACGCGTCCCCAGTGCTGGTACACAAACTTGTCGTTCACGAAGGCATGGGCAAAGCGCTCGTCGTCGATGAAGCGCTCCTCGATGAGGCGCGCCACCAGGCGTGCGGCATCCTCCTCGGCCAAGCCCCAGGAGGTGGCTTTGTCGAAGATGTCAGACGAGCACTTCTCGCCTTGGCTGCACAGCGAGGCTGCACGATTGAGGGCTTGTTCGTAGGTCACGAGGAAATGATAAAATGATATGATTATAAGATGAAAAAAATACCCTCGCTACCATGGCAGTAACGAGGGAGCTTTTCGGGGGAGTGATATCAAATGCCGAGTTCTGCCTGAACCAGAGGGAAGACATCGTCGCACTGCTCGGGCGAGAAGTACAGGATGCCTGCCTGATTGAGGTCGAAGATGTAGGTGTAGCCATACTTCTGGCCCACCGCCTTGACGGCTTCGCTCACACGACGGATCACGGGCGCGGTCTTGGTCTTGCGCTGTTCGCGCAACGTCTGTGCGGCACGCTCGCGGAACTGCTGGATGCGCTGCTGCAGCTGTTCGATCTCCTGGGCACGAGCCTCAGCGATGTTCGGATCGAGCGTCTGCTGCACAGCCACGAAGGCACTGACCTTGAGCTGATAGTCCTCGCCCATCTTCTGTATCTCTTCGTCGTAGGCAGCCTGCATCTCAGCCAGCTCCTCCTCTATGGCCTGGTTTTCGGGCATCAGGCGGAAGATGCGTGACATATCGACATTGCCGAAGCGAACCACCTGGAACTTCTCGGGTTCCTGCTGCTCCTGCGCCTGAAGGGCGAAACCGAGCGCACTGAGGATAAGGATGAGGGAAAGGATACGTTTCATTGAAATCAGAAGGTTTGCTTCAATTTATCATTTAATGCCAAGCTCGGTCTTCACCAGTGGGGTAACGTCCTTGGTCTCGGTTGGCGAGAAGTAGGTGGCCTCGTTGGTTGGGAAGATGGCAATGTACTTCTCACGATCGCCTACTGCGCGAACAGCCTTGAAGAGCTTCTCCTGAATGAGGGCAAGCTGCTGCTCACGGTACTGGTTGATCTGGTTGTAAGAAGCCTGCTGGTACTGCTGGGCACGCTGCTGCAGGGTGGTAATCTCCTCCTCACGCATCTGGCGGGTCACGTCGTCGAGCGAGTCGCGCTGCTCCACATACGACTGATACTTGCTCTGAAGCTCAGTCTCCATCTTCTGGAGCTCGTTCTGGAATGAAGTAGCCTTAGCCGAGAACTCCTTCTCGAGAACAGCGATCTCTGGCATGTCGTTCATGACAGCCTGGACATCAACAGTGCCGAACTTGAGGGTCTGAGCATACGAGGTAAGAGTCGCAATAGCAACAAAAGCTGCTACAAAAAGTTTCTTGAACATAATTACTATTTATTATTTAATATTTATTATTTATTCCATCGGAATCAATAGCCCATCTTCTGGAGCACCTCCTTCGAGATGTCGATTTTGGGCGATGCGAAGATGACGCTCTCGGCTGATGCACGGTCGATCACCATCGAGTAGTTGTTCTTCTCAGCAATCTCCTTCACAGCATTGTAGATGTCGTCCTGGATGTGGCCCACCAGGCTGTTGCGCTTCTGGTAGAGCTCGCCCTCTGGGCCGAAGTACTTGAGGCGCAGGTCCTGTACCATCTTCTCGGCAGCCAGGATCTCAGCCTCGCGCTGGTTCTTCTGCTCGGCAGTCAGGAACACCAGGTCGGCCTGATACTGCTTGTACTGCGTCTCGGCCGAAGCTGCCAGAGCCTCAACCTCCGACTGCCAGCGCTTGCTGATCTGGTTGAGCTGCTCGTTGGCCATCTCATACTGTGGTATCTGCTTCAGGATATAATCCATGTCGATGAGTGCATACTTCTGTGCATGTGCGGCAAAGGTGCCGACGATTGCCATGAGGCAAACGATAAGAATCTTTTTCATAGTGTATCTGTTTTTGTTAATGTTCAATATTATGACACACGGCTGCTCTGTCGGTTTAAAAGTTTAGAACTCCTGTCCGATGACGAAGTGGAAGTTCGAGCCAGAGTCCTTGTCCGTGCCGAAGGTCTTGTCAAAGCCATAGCCCCAGTCGATGCCGAGCATACCGATCATTGGCAGGAAGATGCGGACACCCGCGCCGGCCGAACGCTTGAGTGCGAATGGGTTAAAGTACTTGATGTCGGTCCAGGCATTACCGGCCTCGGCGAATACCAAACCGTAGATGGTCGATGACGACTCAAGCATGAACGGATAGCGCAACTCGGCCACCATACGGGCGTAGCAGGTGGCTACGTCGCCATAGCTTGAGGTGAGCGAACCATTCTCATAGCCGCGCAATGGGATGTACTCGGTGATGTAGCTCGATGAATAGTACGAGTTGCCGTCGCCACCCATGTAGTAGCTGTTGAACGGAGAGGTCTTATGCGGGTTGTAGTGACCCAGGAAGCCGAAGTCCGAACGGGTATGGAACACGAGCGTATGCTGGTTGCCCACGATTGGGGTGAAGGTCTTGGTCGAGAACTTGAGCTTCCAGAACTCCAGCCACTTCATCTTGTCCTTCGAATACTTCTCCTCGCTGGCCAGCTTCTCCGAATCCTCGAAGAGCGAATATGGTGGAGCAGCCTCTACGTCGAGCGTGAAGCTCGAACCGCGACGGGTGTAGTATGGATTGTCGATGGAGCTACGTGCCAGGATGGCTTCGAGCGAAAGGCTGTTGGACGTACCATTCTGCACTGGGAAGTACTGCCAGTCCTTCAGGATATACACATGATAGTTGAGCATGGCCTGCAGCTGGAAGTAGTCGTCTGGCCACGACAGTCGCTTGCCGAAGCCCAATGAGGCACCGATCATCTGGATCGACTTGTCGGGGTCGATGGCATACTCGTAGGCATTCTGCATGCCATAGCCGTAGCCATAGCCGCCGTAGCCGTAGCCACCATAGCCATAACCGCCGTAGCCGTAGCCCGGATAACCATAGCCATAGCTGCCGTAGTAGCTGCTCATCTGGTTGCTGTAGTAGCGCGAGTTGATGTCCGACTGGCGCGAATAGTAGAGCGAAAGGCTGAGCGAGTTAGGACGCTTGCCGCCGAACCACGGGTTCATGTACGACACGGAGTACGACTGATAGTACTGCGCATTGGTCTGTGCCGAGAGGGTGAATGTCTCGCCCTCGCCCGACGGATAGATGCCGTGATAACGGTCCGGATGGAAGACGTCCTTCATCGAGATGTTGGTCAGCTTGAGCGAGAGCTTCAGGATCAGGCCTGTCGAGCCCCAACCCAGCGAGAACTCCACCTGGTCGTTGGCCTTGGATTCGAGGTCATAGATGATATCCACGGTGCCGTCCTCCACGTTGGGCCTTGGCACGGGGTTCATCTTCTCTGGGTCGAAGTGTCCGGTCTGTGCCAGCTCACGGGCTGAACGTATCAGGTCGGTCTTCGAGAAGAGTTCACCCGGACGGGTGCGTAGCTCGCGACGGATCACATGCTCATACAGTCGGTCATTGCCATTGATCACCACCTTGTTGATATGGGCCTGCGGACCCTCCTGGATGCGGAATTCCAGGTCCACCGAGTCCTTCTCGATGTTCTGCTCCATCGGGTCCATGTGGAAGAAGAGGTAGCCCTGATCCATGTAGAGTGTGCCGATGCCATCCTCGTCGGTGTTGATGCGCTTCTCGATCTTGCTCTGGTTATACACGTCGCCCTTCTGCATGTCCAGGAACGCCATAATCCTCTCGGTTGGCTCCACGGTATTGCCCACCACCGTCATGTTGCGGATGTAGTAGCGGGGGCCCTCGTCCACCACGATGTTGACATTCACATGCCGGTCATCGTATGGCTCCACGCTCTCGCTCACGATGCGTGCGTCACGATAGCCCAGTTCATGGAACTTCTTGATCAGGTTCTGCTTGTCCTCCTTGTAGGTCTCGGGCACGAACTTCTTCGAACGGAACATGTTGTACCACTTGTTCACTGCGTTGGTCTTCTTCATGGCGGCATTGGCCTTGCGGAAGGTCATATAGTCCTTCTTCAGCGGCCACAGGCGCTCATGACCGATCGAATCCCAGGTGGCAAGGCCCGTGATTGTCAGCTCCTGTATCTTCACCTTCTCATGCTTATCCACGAAGATGGTCAGGTTCACCATGTTCTGCAGGGTCGAGTCATCTTCCTGCCAGATCTCCACATCGGCATTCTGATAGCCCTTGCCGTCATAATAGCGCTTGATGATGGTCTTGGCGCGATCCAGGATGTTGGGTGTCACCTGACTGCCCTTGGCCACACCGATCTGGATGTCCAGATCTTCGCGCTCGGACTTCTTCACGCCGTCGTATTCAATGTTGGCAATACGCGGACGTGGCGTCAGGGCGATCTTGATCCAGCAGTCGTCGTCCACCACCTTCTCAAGCGTGATGCGCACATCGCTGAAGAGTCCCTGTCGCCAGAAGCGCTTCACAGCGTTGGTCACTTCCGAACCTGGCACCGAGATGGTCTGACCCACCGAGAGGCCAGAGTAGCCGATCAGCACATAATCCTCATAGTTGTCCGCACCCGTCACTTCGATGCCACGGATGGTATATCTCCTGGCCGTCTGGCTGGTGTGGTTGACAGTCGGATTGAAAATAGTGTCTGCTGCCAGTTCTTCCTGTGCCATGAGCCCTGTCACCGCAGTGACCAGCATCAATAGCAGAGTCGTTATCTTTCGTATCATTATATATAAATAATGTATATATGCTTTAGCGTTTTTCTTCCTGCACCTGTGCCGAGGTCTTGCCGAAGCGGCGCTCGCGGCTCTGGTAGTCGAGCAGGGCATCATAGAGCTGCTCAGCGCCGTAGTCGGGCCACAGCGTGTCGCAGAAGTAGAGCTCCGAGTACGAGATCTGCCACAGCAGGTAGTTCGAGATGCGCAGCTCGCCGCCTGTACGGATCAGCAGGTCCGGGTCGGGCATGCCCTGCGTACGCAGGTTGTCGTTGAACATCTGCTCGTCGATCTCCTCCGGCTTGATCTTGCCCTCCACGGCCTGCTGCGCCAGGCGTCGTGCCGTGTCGGCAATCTCCCAGCGGCTGCTGTAGCTCAGGATCAGCACCATGGTGATCTTGTCGCCCTTGGCGGTGTTGGCCATGCAGTCTATCAGCTTGGTGCGGGCGGTGTCGGGCAGTCGCTCCATGTCGCCCACCACCTTCAGGCACACGCCGTTCTGAATCATTCCTTCGGTCTCGCGCTCGATGGCCCAGGCGATCAGGTTCATCAGCGTATCGACCTCCTGCTTGGGGCGGTTCCAGTTCTCAGTCGAGAAGGTATAGACAGTCAGCCACCTCACACCGGCCTTCTGTGCTGCCTCCAGCGTACGGTGCAGCGCATCTACGCCAGCCTTGTGACCCACTGAGCGGTCATAGCCCTGACGCTTAGCCCAACGGCCGTTGCCATCCATGATGATAGCCACATGCTGTGGCACTCGGGATCTGTCGAGTTGTTCTAACTTTGCCATATATTGTTTGCACTAATTACAAATTACTAATTACAGATTACGGAGCCGCGCTGTCATTTGCCATTTGACATTTGTCATTTCCCATAGTAGTGCTGGTTGTGACACTCGATGCAGCGCTCCTTGAAGTCGAATGTCACCGACATCTGTATCTGCGCCACCCAGTCATTGGCCACCCACCCGCTGGTGTGTATTCCTTCCGGATCGGCACGCCCGTCCAGCTTGTCACTGAACGCCTTGGTCACGATGCAGCTCAGCTGCGCATTCAGGCGCTTGTTCATCTTCCACTTGAAGCCGGCTCCGATCGGGATGCCCCAGGCGAACGTGGCGCCATCGTCACCGCCTGTCACCACTCCGGCCGAGAGGCCCATGGTCAGGAAGGGAGTGTACCGGCGCTTGTCCCTGTAGTCGCTGCCCCAGCCGTAGTTCCAGAAGTGTATCTCCGGACGGAAGCCGAGCTGCCAGTAGCGCGTGCTGAAGCGATAGTCGCCGCCGGGGAATGCGTAGTCGAAATCGCGCGTGTCGCCGCTCATGCCCATGCTCTGCAGTTCGGTGGCCAATGCCCAACGCAGATTGAGGTTGTAGCGCCACACGGCTCCGAATGCGACGGCGGGGCTATACACCACGCTCGACGGATTCACATCGCCCCAGCCCCAGCTCATGCCGGCACCTCCGCCTATTTCGTAGAGGTACTCCTTCTCCTGCCCCTTCACGCCGGCCGCGGTCAGCAGCAGCACTGTCAGCAGGACTATGCGGCGGGTAACAGCCGTCATGACACGATGAGCATTAACGTTAGCCATTTACAACACTTTCCTGCACGATCAACGCACCTTCTTGAACGTCAGCTTTGGCAGCTGTCCGCCCCACATGGTCGTCAGCTGCGAGCCGTCCTCACGGCGGCCGCCGAAGAAGTAGATCTCGTAGTTGTTCGGGTTATACATGCCCGAGTGTGCCGACACGGGGCCGATCTCCGAGTTGTCGGCATACCGAGGGTAGTAACGGCTCAGCCTGTGCCAGCTCACACCGCTGTCCTCGCTGTAGTACAACGTGGTGTACAGCTTGGCATAAAGCTTGTTGACTGGCACCGTGCCGTCGCTCAGCTGGCCTGGCTGCAGTATCCAGAACGAACCTGGCTTGTCCGCATCGAGCGTGTAGTCCAGTATGGTTGCGCCCTGCATGGCTGGCATCTCGTTCTGCTGGAACTCTGCCCAGTTGCGGCCGCCCAGGTCCTCGCTGTATCCGTCGCACGACCAGGTGCTGCCGGTCAGGTTGCCCCTGGCATCCACGCCACCCACCAGATAGAGGCGCGAGGTGAGGTTGCCCTGCGACGAACGTGCTGCCACTGATATCGGACGCGAGAAGCCGCGCACCGGGAAGCCCTCCGGAATCTCGCGGTCCAGACGCCAGTCCGTACCGTTGGCCGAGACGGCAAAGCGGGTCACGCCCTCCACGTTCACAATCACGCTCAGCGTGTCGCTGTTCCAGCGCTTATACACATCCTGCGTGCTGAGCTGGTTGCCCACGATGTTCTCGAACTGGTACCCGGCATTGGCCACCCGCCAGTTCACGCCATCCTCCGAGGCCATCAGCGCCTGGCTCGTCTGACCCACTGCCAGCAACTGGCCGTGCCAGCTGTAGAGCGTGCCCAGATCGAGCAGCTCGCCGCCCTCCACGTTCACCTCCTCAGCCGCGCTCCACAGGCGGGCATTCTCGCTCAGCAGGGCGGTGCTCACCAGGTTACGGCCATCTGCCTCGGCCAGCCAGAACAGGCGGTCGCCGATGCTGTCAGCACGCTGGTCGGTCACATTGATGCCTGCCCACACGTCGTCGGTATAGTGGTTCCACTTGATGCTGTCGCCATTCACGTGGTGCACGTTGATCTTGATGTGGTAGGTCTTGCTCACGCCGCCCCTCGACACCAGGCGCAGGCGGCAGTCGGAATATGATGCGAAGTAGAGTGCCGAGTCCTTGGCAAAGTCGGACCACTGGCCCAGGCGGCCATCCAGCGAATAGAGCGTGAAGTACACCGAGTCGGGCTGCGAAAAGCTCATCTTGACCTTCACCGAGTCGGCAATGGTGCCGTAGGGCAAAGAGTCGGGATTGAAGATGATGCCGTCATTGGGGAACATCGCATGCAGTCGCTCGTCGCTCAGTCCGTAGTTATCAATCGTGAACTTGTATGACGAAAGGTTCGGTGCAACGTTTGCATTCGTTTCGAGCGAGAACGAAGTGACCACGGCGTTCCAGTAGTTGGTGACCACATACTCCGCATCGTTGTCTCCAAGACAAGATGTCAGCATCAGCACCATGACCGCAGCCATGCTCATCAGATAGTTTATATGTTTTCTGAGTTTCATATTCAAATAAACGCCAAAATGCGTGCGCAAATTTACTAATTTTTCTCCAAACATCTTGCTTTTTTCGTTCAATATTATCATTATTTAGGGGAATTTCGTCCAAATATGCCGTTTTTTTAGATTTTGTAATATCTTTTTTACTTCATTTTTCAATAAATTCATTATTTTTGCACCATGCAAGACATCATACGAACACTTCACCAGGCCCTGGCTCCGCACCATGACGAGCGCGAGGCGCGGGCCATCACCGACCTGCTCCTTGAGGAGGTCTGCGGCATCACGCGCATCGACCGGATCATGCATCCCGAGCGCCGTCCCACCCCATCACAGCACGCCGAACTGATGCGCTGCGCCGGCATGCTGGCCAAGGGCCATCCCGTGCAGCAGGCGCTCGGTTACGAGTGGTTCTGCGGCCAGCGGTTCCGGGTCACGCCCGACGTCCTCATCCCCCGGCCCGAGACGGCCGAACTCATCGGCTGGATCGCCGCCACCGCCCCCGCCAGCCCTGATGGGGCGCCGATCCGCATCCTCGACATGGGCACCGGATCGGGCTGCATCGCCATCACCCTGGCCCGACTTATCAACAATTCACAAGCCCTGGCCATCGACTTGTCAACAGCCGCCCTCGACGTGGCGCGGCTCAATGCCCGTGAACAGGGTGTTGATAACGTCCTATTTGCTCAATGTGACATACTTAGGAGTGTTGATAACTCATACTTCCGCCAGGCTATCCAGCACTTATCCGCCACTTGTCAACATCCTACCGACACGGTTTGTCAACATGCGTTATCATCTCCTTATCAACAGGAGAGCGCCGATTGTCAACACGACACGTTCGACGTCATCGTCAGCAACCCTCCCTACATCTGTCAGCGCGAGGCACAGGAGATGTCCCCCGTCGTACTCGACCACGAACCGGCCCTGGCACTCTTTGTGCCCGACGACGACCCGCTCCTCTTCTACCGCGCCATCGCACGCTTTGCCATGCTGCATCTCTCCGCACAGGGGCAGCTATTCTTCGAGATCAACGCCGCATACGGTCCCCACACTTGCCAGATGCTCAGTGAGGAGGGTTTCGTCCACACCGAGCTCCGTCAGGACATTAACGGACGCGACCGCATGATCCGCGCCATGCGCTAAGCAGCCTCCCAGCCCTTGCCGCAGCCCGCAACAACGCCTCCGGGTTGCCCCGGCGGCTCCGGCTTGGTTGCGATAATGCCAGCGGGGTGACCCGACGGCTCTGCTGCATTTGCAGAGCTCTCGTCGGGCCACCCCGCCTCTATTTTCGGGCCAGGATGACTGGTTTCCTTTATGGTTGGATTACTTCTTGAACTTGAAGCCGGTCTTCATGCCGCTGTAGCTCTGCGCTATCGTACCGAGCGTACCCAGGGTGCTGTTCGAAGGATTGGCTGCCCCGGCTGCGGAGAAGAGCGAGAGCACCTTTGTGCTGTCGAAACACAGACTCATCTGCGTGCCGCTGATGGTGATGTACGAGTTGATGCTGTAGCCGCTGGCCGTGGTGATGGTGATCACCTTCTGCTTGGCATCGAACACGTAGGTTCCCGTCTGTGTGCGGCTGCCCACCGTGTAGCTCATCTGGCCATCGCGATTGAACGTGAAGGTCAGCTTGCCCGATGTGATGCCTGCCATCTTATAGACGGTCACCAGCTTGTCCTCGATCTTGGTGGCCATGGCCGAACCGCCAGCCTGTGTGAGCAGGTTCTCGCTCTCGAACTGCACACAAGGCGAGGTGTAGGTCCAGGTGCCGTACAAGTTGTTCTGCGTGGTGGTGACGCTGCCCGTCACGCCAGCCAGGATGTTGCCCAGCACACCACCCACGGCACCCTGCTCAGCGGCAGCGCCGAGCACGCCACCCAGGAGGTCGCCCAGGGCTTCCTGCTGGGCATTGCCACCCTGTGTCGTTCCCTGCGATGCTGTCTGTGCCGAACCATTGGCCACAGGAGCCTGCTGCACCAGACATGAAGTTGTTGCTGCCAGCCCGAACAGGGCGATGGCGCAATAGACGAAAAGTTTCTTCATTGTCGTTTTCTTTTTATTCAAAACTCTAAGCTCTAAACTCTAAACTAAGCCAAGCCGAATGCCTCCTTGACACGCTCCACATAGTCGAGCTTCTCCCAGGTGAAGAGCTCCACCTCGACGCTCTTCTCCTCACCGGTGCGGCTGCGGAAGGTCTTGGTGACGGTCTCGCACGGACGGCCGAAGTGTCCGTAGGCGGCGGTCTCGGTGTAGATTGGGTTGCGCAGCTTCAGGCGCTGCTCGATGGCACGTGGGGTCATGTCGAACAGCTGCTGCACCTTGGCCGAGATCTCGGCATCGCTCATCTGCACCTTGGCCGAGCCGTATGTGTTGACGAAGAGGCTCACTGGCTGTGCCACGCCGATGGCGTAAGCCACCTGCACCAGCGCCTTGTCGCACACGCCGGCAGCCACCAGGTTGTTGGCAATGTGGCGGGCAGCGTAGGCAGCCGAGCGGTCCACCTTCGATGGGTCCTTGCCCGAGAAGGCACCGCCGCCGTGGGCACCATGACCGCCGTAGGTATCGACAATGATCTTGCGGCCGGTCAGGCCGGTGTCGCCATGAGGGCCACCGGTCACGAACTTGCCGGTTGGGTTGACGTGCAGGATGAACTGGTCGTCGAAGAGTGAAGCCTCAGCCTCGTTCAGGCGCTTGATCAGACGTGGGATGAGCACATCCTTCACGTCCTGCTTGATCTTGGCCACCATGGCGGCATCGGCAGCATCCTGAGCGGCTGCAGTAGCATCGGCAGGACAGATGAAGTCGTCGTGCTGGGTCGAGATCACGATGGTATTGACGCGCACGGGCTGGTTGGTCTCGCCGTCATACTCCACAGTCACCTGGCTCTTGGCATCCGGACGCAGGTAAGGCATCACGATGTCTGCCTCGGCCACGCCCTGGCGACGGGCCTCATCGGCCTCGCGGCGGATCTTGGCCAGCTCGATGAGCAGCAGGTGGCTCAGTTCGAGGGTCAATGGCATACGGTTGTGGGTCTCGTTGGTGGCATAGCCGAACATCATGCCCTGGTCGCCGGCGCCCTGCTCCTCAGGCACGTCGCGCTCTACGCCACGGTTGATGTCGGCACTCTGTGCATGCAGGGCTGAGAAGATGCCGCACGAGTCGCCATCGAACTTATACTCAGCCTTGGTGTAGCCGATCTTGTTGATGATGGCTCGAACCGATTCGAGCAGATCCACATCGGCCTTGCTCTTGACCTCGCCGGCGAGGACTACCTGGCCGGTGGTAACGAGCGTCTCGCATGCCACCTTGCTCTGGGCATCCCATGCCAGATACTGATCGAGCACTGTGTCACTGATCTGGTCAGCGACTTTGTCTGGGTGTCCTTCCGACACCGATTCAGAAGTGAAGAGGTAATTCATAGATGAACTAACTTTTTAGATGGTTGTTCAATCATCAGCAACTTTTTTATAATGGTTGCCAATCATTGTGGTTAGAAATAAAATTACGCGCTCCTATGTTTTAAGAGCGCGCAAAGATAGGAAATATTTTCCAACATTGGTATTTTTCGGGGCAGAAAATGTGCCGAACCGTCCATTTTTCAGCAAAACACACATGATATGAAATGCCGATGGGGCAGATTACACCCTGCCGACTGAGTAGTCAGCAGGGTGCAATTTTCTGATCTAACCCGCCAATCAAAGATGACTGCGGTGATTTGCGTTACTATATTAGTTCAACCTTCCAGTGTATGCGTCTTCATCGTCATCGATGTTGTTATTGCCGCTGCCCGGGCTGGTGGCAATGATGTCATGACAATCTACTGTGATAACCTTCATCACAGGCTCCATGTAGAGCTTCTTTTCGTTCAGTTCCATTTTCATCTTACGATTATCTTTTTATTGTTATTGATTGAAATTCCGCCCTTGACAGGCTCGCTGATGCGGCGGCCCTGGAGGTCGTACCAGCCATCGAAGGTGAACTGGCCTGTCTCGGTGTTGAGGGTGCCGATGCCGGTTGAAGACTCCTCATTGAGGCGCACGGTGATGGTGCTTGGCACCTGGTCGGCTGCCATGGCACGGGCAGGAGCGTTGGCAGGACCTGCTGCTGGCGTCTTCATGATGTAGGCA
>JAZQPJ010000003.1:0-72981 GCA_045628525.1 Bacteroidales bacterium | reverse complement strand
TCAGGGTTAACTCAACTTTTCCTAGGGTTAAGCATTTTCCATTCAATAAATCCTAGGGTTAAGAAAAAAAGCATTCAACCCTCTCTGGGGTTAACTATGAATAAGTATAAATACCATTCAACTTTTTTTAGGGAAGTACAGACACAAAAAACAACCGTTGTCATGATTGTCAATTGTCATGATTGTCATTAAGGAAATGAAAAGTGGAAAATCGGCTCATAAGAATCTTATGCCTTCATTTTCGCATCCGAAAAACCTTAATGACAATCATGACAATTGACAATATGACAACGAGAGATGTTTCCTGAATAACTATACACTGTCCGGAATACGGGGACCGCCGCTACACCTCGAACCGCTGCTACGCCATCAACGCCACGGGCGACGCGCACCAGCAGTAAATGATTTTTCAAAAAAACTTATTACGAGATTAAACCCTTGCACCCTTCTTGCGTCCTATATCTGAAATTTATATTTTTTTTGTTTTGTCATGCAGTATATGAAATTTAGCAAGAAGGGCGCGTGTCGTCTTATCATGACGCTCCTTCTGTTTGTAATGGGAGCAGCGATGCTCTTTGCTCAGCCAGGTGGTCGCAATATGACCATCAAGGCAGATGGTAGTGTTGTGGATAGTAAGACCAGCGAGCCTTTGGTGGGCGTAGCTGTGAAGGTAACCTCTTCGGATGGTGGTACAGGAACCTTCGGCATCTCGGATGCTGACGGTAAGTTCACTTTTGAGGTTAATCGTCCGGGCAAATACTCGCTCGAGGTAACATACGTAGGTTACAAGACGCTCCATAAGGATGTGAATATCTTCCCTGGCCGTGCCAAGGTGGGCCAGCTCAAGCTGAAGGAGGATCCCAAGATGCTGGCCGAGGTTGAGGCCGTGGGCCACAGCCAGCGCATCAAGCAGAAGGGCGACACCCTGGCCTACAACGCTGATGCCTACAAGGTGCAGGACGGCGCTTCGGCCGAGGAACTCGTGGGCAAGATGCCTGGCATCGAGGTGACCAGCGAGGGCGTGAAGGCTCAGGGCGAGACCGTGCAGAAGATCCTCGTGGATGGCAAGGAGTTCTTCGACAACGATGTGAAGATGGCGCTGCGTTCGCTGCCAGCCGAGGTGCTGGAGTCGGTCAACATCTTCGACAAGAAGTCTGACCAGGCCGAGTTCACCGGCATCGACGACGGAGAGACTGTCAAGGCTATGGACCTGATCACCAAGTCGTATCGCCGCAATGGCGTGTTCGGCAAGGTATTCGGCGGCATCGGCAACAACTTCGACTGGGACAACGGCTACTGGAACACCGGCTTCAACATCAACGTGTTCGATGGCAACCGCCGCATCACCTTCCAGGGTATGAGCAACAACGTGAACGAGCGTAACTTCTCGAACGACGACATGGCTGCCGGTGGCGGCATGATGGGCGGACGTCAGTGGGGCTCGAACGGTGTGGCCCGCACCAATGGCCTGGGTGTGAACTTCAACGACGAATACAAGGAGGGCAAGGTGGCTGTGGAGCTTTCGTACTTCTTCAACCAGAACCGCGTGGCCAGCGCCGACACCTCTTATACTGATAACTTCGAGCGCACCGTGCTGGACGAGAACGGCATGGAGAAGCTCATCCCTGCTTCGGCCCGCTACTCGGCATCGAGCAACCTGAACCACTCGATGAGCCATCGTATCGGTGGCCGCATCACCATCAGGCCAACCGATCGTGACGAGATCATGATCCGCCCATCGCTCAACTTCCAGAACTCGGACAGCTGGGGTCTCTCAGAGAGCCGCTCGTGGAACCATGAGCTCGACGCTGTGGCCATCGATGGCAAGCATCTGGGCCTGTGGGACGATGTGCTGTCGCAGAACAACAACCACAGTGAGTCGGAGTCTGACTCGTGGAACCTGCGTGCCAACGTGCTGTGGCGTCACCGCCTGAACAAGCCTGGCCGTACCTTCAGCGTGAACATCAACGGTGGTGCATCGGGCAGCGACAGCGAGAGCCGCACCATCAAGGACATTATCATGGCCTTGGAGAAGACTCACCAGAACCAGATGAACAACAACTCGAACGAGAACAGCAACGTGGGCGGTAACATGCAGTGGACCGAACCTCTGGCCACGGGCCTGAACCTCTCTTTGCGCTATGACCTGAACTACAACCAGTCGCAGCGCGAGACCGCCATCGACTTCTACAACGACGAGAAGTTCGCCTCGTTCATGGAGCACGACCGATATAACTCGAACACCTACAAGCAGACCAACCTGCGCAACAGCGGCGAGCTGGGCCTGAGCTACAACAAGGGTACCCTCCGCATGAATGGTTCGGTACGCTTCGAGAACTCGCAGCTCGATGGCGAGCAGGACTACTTCCTCCTGTCGAACACCGATTCGAACAACCGCTCGTTCAAGACCTCGAAGTCATACTTCAGCGTGCTGCCTAACCTGCGCATCGAATATCGTACCGCTGGTGGCACCCAGTTCCGCATCAACTACAACTCGCGCAGCAGCAACCCAAGCATCAACAACCTGCAGAAGAGCGTGAACACCACCAACCCATTGATGTACAGCACGGGTAACCCCGACCTGGATCAGAGCCGTTCGCATAACGTGAACTTCAACATGATCTACACCAACACGGAGACGGCCCAGAACTTCATGATCTTCGGTGGCTACAACACCACGACCAACCAGATCAGCAACCAGAGCCTCACCAACCGCACCAAGCAGCCTATGGAGTTTGCCAAGCTGAGCGCTGCTGACAAGGACAAGTACGGCTTCACTGACGATGTGTTCGGTACCCTCACCCTGGCTCCAGGTGCTTCGGTAACCCGCCCTGTGAACCGCGACGGCTACCAGTCGGTGTTCCTCAACTTCGGCTACGGCTTCCCATTCGATGCCATCATGAGCAACGTGAACATCTCGCTGGGCGGCCAGTACGGCATCAACCCATCGAACCAGCTGTACTTCTTCGGCAACGACGCTCAGGGAGTGCCTGAGATCCAGAGCGTGGACTCGCGTACCCAGTCGCTGGGCTTCAACCCACGTATGCACATCTCGAGCAACATCTCGACCGACCTGAACTTCAACTTCATGTACGCTCCTTCGTTCCAGTGGGTAAGCGATACTGAGGGCAATTCGGCCAACAAGGACTTCATCAACCACAACCTCAACGCCAGCCTCAACTGGACCTTCTGGGAGGGCTTCACTACCGACCAGGCACTCAACTACTCGCGCTTCGGCGGTCCTTCGCAGCCTGAGGCCATCGAGCAGTGGATCTGGAATGCTTCGCTCGGCAAGAAGTTCCTGAAGGGCAATGCTGCCGAGATCAAGCTGCAGGCATACGACATCCTGGGCTCGAACAAGGGCTTCACCCGTTCGGTGGGTGACTCGAACATCAATTCGACCTATCGCAATTTCATGCCTCGCTACTTCCTGCTGACCTTCACCTACAAGATCACGGCCTACCGTGCAGCCAAGGGCAATCAGCAGAGCACCCGCACGCAGGATGAGGGCTTCGGTGGTGGCTTCCCAGGTGGTGGCTTCCCAGGCGGTGGCCGTGGCGGCTTCGGCGGTGGCCGTCCATTCTAATTGGGAATGATAGAATTATAAAATGAAAGAATGACCTCCTCTGCGGCGTCATTCTTTCATTTTTTGCATTCTATAATTTTATAATTTCCTCAGTTCACCTGATTCTGCACCTTGCCCGCCATGAATGCCTTGACGTTGTCCAAAGCCACCTTCATCAGGCGTTCACGTGCAGCCTTGGTGGCCCAGGCGATGTGTGGGGTGATGTAGCAGTTGTGCGCCTTGATGAGCGGCGAGCCGTGGCGTGGCGGCTCCTCCTGCAGTACGTCGAGACCGGCGGCATAGATGCGTCCGCTGTTGAGCGCATCGGCCAGCGCCTTCTCATCCACCAGCGGGCCGCGGCCTGTGTTGATCAGGATGGCCGAGGGCTTCATCATGCGGAGGCGCGAGGCATTGACCAGGTGACGTGTGTCGTCGGTGAGGGGGCAATGAAGGCTGATGACGTCGGCCTCGCGGAACAGGGCGTTGAGCGTCGATGCCTTGTAGATGCCGCGCTTGGCCAGCTCCTCGGCCGGCTTGCTGCTGTAGGCAAGCACGCGCATGCCCATGCTCTGAGCGATGGTGGCGGTGGCGCTGCCGGTGTTGCCCAGGCCGACAAGGCCGATGGTGAGGCCGTCGAGTTCGATGAGGGGCGAGTCCCAGAAGCAGAAGTCCTGGCTCTTCTCCCAGCGGCCGTAGCGTACGGCGGTGGCATGGTCGGCCACGTGGTGCGTGATGTTGAGTAGGTGCGCCATGACCATCTGGGCAACGGACTTGGTGCTGTAGGCCGGGATGTTGGTGACCACGATGCCGCGACGGGCAGCCTCGGCCGTATCGACCACGTTGTAGCCCGTGGCCAGCACGCCCACGTAGCGCAGCTTGGGCAACTGGGCCATGACTTCGGCGGTGATGAGCACCTTGTTGGTGAGCACGATCTCTGCATCCTGGCAGCGACGCACGGTATCATGAGCTTCGGTTCGGTCGTAGCGTACCAATTCTACATTGGGCAACTGCTCCCATGGCTCCCATGAGATATCGCCAGGATTGGCAGCATAAGCATCAAGAATGACAATTTTCATTGTGTAATGATTAGAGAAGGTTATCTGTATGGTATATTAGGTAAGGCGGATGTTAGGAGGCTGATTGCTCCTGTCTGTCTTGCTTTTCTGCCTGCAAAAATACCAATTCTTGCCGAGACTGCCAAATTTTTGACCGACAAAATGCGGAAATGTACCACAATTAAATAAAATATATGTCCTACAGCAGGACATTTTGTCCAAAAAGGCATTTGGCACGGGTTTTGCAAAAGAGTGGGTGTGCTGTTCTGTAAAACAAAAGGCAACACATTAACACATTAACAAAACAACAAATTAACAATATAACAAAACAACAACATTATGAAGATTCAACCACTTGCAGACCGCGTGCTCATCAAGCCAGCGCCTGCTGAAGAGAAGACCATCGGCGGCATCATCATCCCTGACACCGCCAAGGAGAAGCCCCTCCAGGGCGAAGTCGTAGCTGCCGGCCAGGGCACAAAGGACGAGGCTATGGTAGTGAAGGTAGGCGACACCGTGCTCTACGGCAAGTATGCCGGCCAGGAGCTGGAGTTCGAGGGCGTGAAGTATCTGGTGATGCGCCAGTCTGATATTCTCGCCATTCTTGCGTAACAAAACAACATAACAACAAAACTATGGCAAAGCTAATCAAATTCAATACAGAGAGCCGTGACCTGCTCAAGAGCGGTGTCGATCAGCTCGCAAATGCAGTGAAGGTAACTCTCGGCCCTAAGGGTCGCAACGTGATTATCGACAAGAAGTTCGGTGCCCCTCACATCACCAAGGACGGCGTCAGTGTAGCCAAGGAGGTTGAGTTGGAGGATCCATTCGAGAACATGGGCGCCCAGCTCGTGAAGGAGGTAGCCTCGAAGACCGGCGACGACGCTGGCGACGGCACCACCACAGCTACCGTGCTGGCTCAGGCTATCATCGGCGTAGGCCTGAAGAACGTGACCGCTGGTGCTAACCCTATGGACCTGAAGCGTGGTATCGACAAGGCTGTGGCTAAGGTCGTAGAGAGCATCAAGGCACAGGCTGAGGAGATTGGCGATGACTACACCAAGATTGAGAACGTGGCTCGCATCTCGGCCAACAACGACGACGAGATCGGCAAGCTCATCGCTGAGGCTATGAAGACCGTGAAGAAGGAGGGCGTCATCACCGTTGAGGAGGCCAAGGGCATGGATACCACCGTTGACGTGGTGGAGGGCATGCAGTTCGACCGCGGATACATCAGCCCATACTTCATGAACAATGCCGAGAAGCAGACCTGTGAGATGGATCAGCCAATGATCCTGATTCACGACAAGAAGATCTCGAATCTGCAGGATCTCCTCCCAATCCTCGAGCCAGTGGCCAAGTCGGGTCGTCCACTCCTCATCATCGCCGAGGATGTTGACTCACAGGCATTGACCACCCTCGTAGTGAACAGCCTCCGTGGCTCGCTCAAGATCTGTGCTGTCAAGGCTCCTGGCTTCGGCGACCGCCGCAAGGAGATGCTTCGCGACATCGCCATCCTGACCGGTGGCCAGGTGATCAGCGAGGAGCAGGGGCTCACCCTGGCAACCGCCACCCCACAGATGCTCGGCCAGGCCGACAAGGTAACCGTCGATAAGGACAAGACCACCATTGTGGATGGTGCTGGCGACAAGCAGATGATCGCCAACCGTGTGGCTGAGATCAAGATGCAGATCGAGAAGACCACCTCGGAGTACGACAAGGAGAAGCTGCAGGAGCGTCTGGCCAAGTTGGCCGGCGGCGTAGCAGTGCTCCACGTTGGTGCTGCCAGCGAGGTGGAGATGAAGGAGAAGAAGGATCGCGTGGATGACGCTCTCTGCGCTACCCGTGCCGCTATGGCCGAGGGTATCGTGCCTGGCGGTGGCGTGGCTTACATCCGTGCCATCGACAATCTGGAGGGCCTGAAGGGCGAGAACGATGACGAGCAGCTCGGTATCGAGATCGTGAAGCGTGCCATCGAGGAACCACTCCGTCAGATCGTTGCCAATGCTGGCAAGGAGGGTGCCGTGATCGTACAGAAGGTCAAGGAGGGCCAGAAGGACTTCGGCTACAATGCCCGTCTGGACAAGTTCGAGAACTTCCTTGAGGTTGGTGTGATCGACCCTGCCAAGGTAACTCGCGTAGCCCTTGAGAACGCTGCCTCAATCGCTGGCATGTTCCTCACCACCGAGTGCGTGATTGCCGACAAGCCAGCTCCAGAGCCAGCCATGCCAGCTGGTGGCCCAGGCATGGGCGGAATGGGCGGCATGATGTAATCCGCCATCCTCTTTGACAGAGAATCTTTCTCTTTGACAGAGATAAACAATATAGCCTCGTCCAACTTCAAATCGGACGAGGCTATATTGTTTGTGATTTTGAGGATACTGAGGATTCTGAAGACGATTGTTGCTTACTTCCGCATCAGTCGCACCTCGTAGATTTCGCCCACTTGGCGATGAGGCTTGGCCACGAACTTGACGCGAACCTGCTTCTTGCCCTTGAGCGCTGAGGCTGGGATGTCGTAGGTCTCGTACTTCCACTGTGACGAGCGCCACTTGCGTGAGTTGTTGACCGAGGTGACGAGGACGTCATCCACATAGAGGTCGTACTCGCAGGTGCGCCATTCGTCCTGACCCCAGTAGCGGATGCGGATGCGGAGGTCGGTGCGACCCTTGGTCTGCATCAGGTAGCTGAATGAGCCACCGTTGCGGGCATCGCGGAAAGGCACGTCGTTGGTGATGCCGCGGGTCGAAGTTTCGTCGGCCTCCATGAAGTGGTCGCTCTCAGGCTGCTGTTCGCCGGGCTGCACCTTGTCGGTGGTGCGTGCCTCGAGGTCCATGCGCTCCTTCTCCTCGCGAGCCAGGTTGTCGATGTACTCTTTGTATCCATCGCTGCTCAGGGCGAGCCAGTAGAGCATGTAGCGGCTGTCGTGGATCTCGAAGAATGGCTGCAGCTCGCCTTCGATCTTATTCTCCATGCGGGTCTTCAGGTTGAAGTGCAGAGGTTTACAAGCCACGGGCTCGAGGTCATTGGCGATGTCCTCCACCTGGTTGGCGATGAGGTAGGGAGCCTGATCGACAGGCAGCTTCTTGCCACCAGCCATTTGGCCGAAGCGGCTGTCATCGGCCAGCAATCCTGCCAGGTCCTCGGTGCCGGTCTTCATGCCGAGGGCGATTGGACCGTACATTATAGAAATATACTGTGGCACGTTAGGCATGTGCTCGATCGAAGCGTGCATTGGGAACGAGATGTCGATCACGTCGCCTGCCTTCCATTTCTCGTTGAGGGCAATGTAGGTGCCAGGCTTCCAGCCCTTAGTCTTCACGTTCTTGCCATTGATCTTGACAACAAATTCGCCCTCGCGCACCCAAGATGGATAGCGCAAGCGTAGTGTGAACTTGGAATTCGAAGGGTTGATCTCAGTGATCGTGATCTTGCTCGATTCGCCATAGGGGAATGCGGTCTCCTGGCGTAGCTTCACGCCCATATCCTCCCAGTTGAGCTCAGAGGCAGCATAAAGATTGACGTAGACACTCTCAACATTACTCTTTCCACTTTCCACATTACCCTTCGTATAGATGAACTGACCGTACTTGCCGTGGTTCTCCATGCCGGTGCCTACGCAGCACCACATGGCCTCGTTGGGCACAGAGTAGTTGCGATAGTGACGTGGACGAGCCGAAGTGAAATAGACGTAGCCACCATGCTCAGGGTGCTGGGTCGAGAGGATGTGGTTGAAGGTGGCGCGCTCGTAGTAGTCGGCATACAGGGCGTTGTCGGGATCCATGCGATGCAGGTCTTCGGTGAGCTTGAGCATATTGTTGGTGTTGCACGACTCCAGGCCGTCAATGTCCTGTGTCCAGTCGATACAGGCCTCCACGCTTGGGAAGTGTTCTCGACGGCTGTTGCCGCCCAACGAGAGGCTGCGGCGGTTCACCACCTCGTCCCAGAAGAAGCGGCTTGCCTCCAGATAGTCAGCATCGTTGGCCAGCTCGGCCACACGCGCAAAGCCGACGACCTTAGGCACCTGCGTATTGGCGTGAATCAGGTCAAGGTGCTTGACATTGTGCTCCTTCATCGGATTGAGCAGCCACTTGTGTGAGTAGCGACGGGCTGCGTCCAGATATTTCTTGTCGCCCGAGATCTGGTAGGCATCGGCCAACGTCTCGTTCACACCACCGTGCTCCATGCCGAGCAGCTCCTCCAGCTTCTCGTCGCTCACGTTGGCAGCCACGTCGATCATCCAGTCGCAGCAGCCCAGGAAGAGCTCGCGAGCATCCTCGTTGCCGCAGTAGATCCAGGCATCGCGCAATCCGGCGTGAATCTTGTGCAGGTTATAGAACGGCACCCATGCACCGTTGAAGGTGCGGAAGTCGCCCTGCTTGAACGACGTCCACATCCTGTCGCTCTGTGGCACGCCGCCCAGATAGCCCTTGCCCCAGGCAGGGTAGTTCACGGCAGCAGCCTCGGCACACTTCTTCAGTTCGTCGATCATATAGAGCATGCGCTCCTCGCACTCCTTGTTGCCCATGGCGGCATAGAAAGCCATGGCGGTCAGGTAGTGGCCACCTACATGTCCGTCCAAGCCTGCCCAGTTGGGGAAGAGGGGGGCCAACTCTGGCAATCCGGCCTCCTTGCGGAATGGAGCCAACAGGCGATCCACATCGTAGCGCAGCAGGGTGTGGGCATTGAGGTCGCACGCATGCTTCAGCGGACCGTCGAGCAAGGTGACGTCTTTCAAAGGGAATTCATCATGATACAGTTTGTCCTGCGCCTGCACTGAGGTCATTGCCAGTGCTGAGAGGGCCAGAAGGGAAAAGATTTTTTTCATTTAGTAAGTTATTATATCCTACATTTCTCCTTCAAAGAAATCATAGGAAATCAATGAGTGCAATTTTTTGATTTTCTTTGAAGGATGTGATAAGTCCTTGGGGAGGAATTAGTATTTAGTCTTCGTAAACTGTTGGGTCGAAGCCTTCGAGAGCTTCACGGCGCTCTACGCATGTGCCGCACTTGCCACAGTGCTTGTCGCCGCCCTTGTAGCACGAGTAGGTGTGGCTGAAGTCCACGCCCAGCTCCTGGCCGCGCAGTGCAATCTGGCGCTTGCTCCATGCAGTGTAGGGGGCAAGAAGCTTCACGCCATTGGTGGTGCCGGCGCAGATGGCATTGCCCATGGCCTCGACGAACTCGGGACGGCAGTCGGGGTAGATGAAGTGGTCGCCCGAATGGTTGGCCATCAGCACATACTGCAGCTCCTCGCTTTCGGCAATGCCGGCGGCGATGCTGAGCATGATGCCGTTGCGGAAGGGCACGACGGTGGACTTCATGTTGTCGGCAGCATAGTGTCCCTCCGGTATCTCCTCGAAGCCGCCCTTGAGCAGGCTGCTCTTGAAATACTGCTCCATGAAATCGACCTCGATGACCATGTGGCGGATGCCTAACAACTCACATTGCCAGCGGGCACAGGCCAGTTCGTGCTCGGCATGGCGCGAGTGGTAATCGAACGTCACGGCTACGGCGATACGCTCCTTGTAGTCGTGCAACAGGGTGACACTGTCCATGCCACCACTCATGATTATAATGCTATCTTTTTTCATCTTTTATTACTTTTCTGCTGCAAAGATACCCCTAAAATCGGAAATTTCCAAGCTTTTACGTTTTTTTTACTATTTTTATTTGCAAAGTAGCGAATAAATGATTACATTTGCCCCGAAATTGTTGATAACTTTAAATAACAAGTATATGAAAAAGACTCTTTTGATGGCGATCGCCATTGTTGCAGCCCTGTCAATGACTGGTTGCAAAAGTAACAAGACACTGACCCAGGCCGCTACCGTTGCCGAGCCAGCTCAGGAAGTTCAGGAAGTTGCTCCTATCAGCTATACCACCCCTAAGCGCACTGCCCCTGTTGCACAGGCTGGTGATCGTCAGGAGAAGGTAACCCTGGTAAACCAGGCTGACGCTGCCCTGCTCAAGGACTACAACGTAGTGGTTGGCGCATTTGGCAACAAGGCTAATGCAGAGAACTTCAAGGCCAAGATGGCAAGCCGTGGCTACAACGCATTCCTCGTGCAGAATGCATCTGGTATGTATCGTGTGGTCGCTGGCGGTTATGACACCCGCGAGCAGGCCGTTCAGGTACGTGATCTGATCAAGACCACCTACGCTAACGACGATCCAGGCACCTGCCCAGCAGCATGGCTCTTGATTCCTTCGCTCTAAATCGATGAATTGCTTTTCGACGTCTCGAAACGTCGTCTGAAAGTAAAGATAAACAATTCGAGCGCTCGAACCCCCCGTCACAAGTTCGTGGAAACGGTTTCGAGCGCTCGAATTGTTTGTTCTGATGCCGTGGCAAGCTTTTCGAGCTGTCGGATAGCTTGTCAGGAAGCCGTGGCAGAGAATTCGAGCCCTCGAAAACCTCATCCGAAATGTCGGACAGGGTTTTCGAGGGCTCGAAAAGTATTTTGTCTATGTATGTTCAATAAATGAACAGGTCAGATTAGTTGAGACGTATGGCATTCTTCTTGAGGCAGCGCAGTGCTGAGGTCGTTTTCTTGTGCTTGGCACTCTTCACTGCATGCTTTTCGGTAGCTGCGACAGCCTTGTGCTGGCCACGAGCGGCAGACTCCTCGCTGTACTCGGCTGTAAGGGTGAAGGTCTCATAGCCGTAGCCATAATAGCCGTCTTCTACATAGTAAATGATGTTGAAGTAGAATACGCCATTCTCGTAGAAGCTCCAACCCATTTGGTCTGTTTCGGCATAGAGACCCAGCTCTTCGAAGAGAATCATATCGCCACCATTTACATAACCGGTTTCCTGATCTTCAAGTACGGTACAGTTGCCCTCATTATCCATCGTGAAAATGAAATCAACATCCATAAGCCAGTGGGCAATCTTGTAACGTGAAGGATCGTTATCACTCTGGTAGAGCACGAGATCGAGGTCATACTCTGGCTCCTCAGGTGTGCCGAATACTAAAGAATACTCATAGTCACCAAAGAAAAGCGGTGTCCAAGTCTCCTCTGGCTCGCCAGACATTGAGGTGTACTTGAAGTTAACGGAATTGGCCTCCTGAGCCTCGCCACCAGCATAGGTGACAGCCACGATGCTGTACTTGCCACTCTCGGCATCAGCGCCCATTGGCAACATAGCCTGACCAGGGGCAGAAAGAGCGACATAGTCCTCGCACTCGCCACTGACGATAGCAGCGACCAAGTCGTTGGCCTCGGCAGCAGGAGCCACAGCCAGGCGTACCTCTTCTACATCCTCGCCCAAGGCAGTAACCTCGGCTACGGCATAGAGATTGTCAGAAGCATCATAGTACTTGCCAGCATAGCTGAGCTCAACGCTGTAGTCAGCCAGCACGATGCCTGGCATTACTACCTTGAAGGCGCCAGATTCGTTGCAGGTGTAGAGACCACCGTCGTTGTAGTCGCTCATGCCGATGAGCAATGAGCCTGCAGGGAAGGTGATGATGCCATCCTGCAGTGTGCCATAGTTGGCGGCAGCAGAGGCCTCGTCGCCCTTATTCAGGTAATAACCAGCCAGCGAACCGAAGATGAAGTTGCCATAGCCCCAGTCCATGCCATAAGTGGTGGTTGGGATCCAGACCTTAGAAGGATCCTCAGCGTGGATCTCGAGGTAATAGTCCTGGGTGATGTCGTAGTCGCCTGGCTCGTTGTAAGGATAGCCAGCACCATAAGGATTGACCAGACGATAGAAGCCAGGGATGAGCTGGTGAGCTTCGATCTCGACCTGCCATGCCAAGTTCTCTACACCGAAGAAACCGGTGATGTAGTCATCGACGATGGTGCCCACGCCAATCGATGCCCAAGGGGCAGGGATCATGGCAGTAGCAGAATATGAGGCGATGCCATAGATCGAAGATGCAGCTGCGTCGATGGTGATGCTGAAGTCAACAGGCTCTTCGAAGTCGAGCTTGGTGCCATCGTATGCTACAGTGAGGGTTGCCTCGCTGTTGCCAGCGGCAAAGTCAACGGTGGCAGGGCAGGTGAAGACCCCTTCCTTCGAGGCGGTGAAGTTCACAGGAACAGAGAGGGCAGAAGAGCTCTCTGAACGGCTGAGCTTGACATCGAAGCTCGATGCTGAGTCGAGCAGGTCGATTTGCTTGGCATTGCTGGGCAGGAAGTATGCCTTGGCACCCTGCTCAGGGCTGGCTGCTACGTAGTCGTCATCGTTGTCATCGCAGGCGGTGAACGCTACGCTCATGGTGGCAGCCAGGCTGATTGCTAATATCTTATCGAATTTCATATTATTTTTCTTTATAAGTAGTTAGCTATTAGTTAGCGGCAAATTCGCCAATTGGAGTTGGACGTGATGACACTGGTACACATGGCGATGGGTCAGGGTTGTTGGTCATCTCCAGGATCTGGTTCGACTGAGTCTCCTTCACAGGAATTACGAAGTTCCAGTTTGGCTTGATACCCTTGCAGTTGATCTTGAAGATGTCAGCAGGAGCGTTGGTGCCATCGTAGTTCTGGATTACGTCTGGCTTGATACGCTTGGCCGATGGGAAAGCGTTGCCCTCGCCCCAGAATTCGATGCGGAGCTGGTCGAGCACAGCGAGCTCAAATGAACGCTCGTCATTTGCCTTGGTTACGTAGTTAGGATCACGATAGGTGTTGACCCATGCCTGAAGCTCAGCGACACCGGTGCCGAAGTCCTTGCTTGCCATAGCCTTGGCCTCGATAGCCAGGAGCATCAGCTCCTCAATGCGCATGATAGGTACATCCACTACGCCACCCACGGTGTAGTTCTGCCAGTCGCCGCTGAGGCAGCGGAACTTGAGCGAGAGGTAAGCAGGAGCATCGTTGATGAATGCCTCGTTACGAGTGGTCTTGTAGTTGTAGTAACCATACTTGTCAGGGTTGAGGAAGGTGGTGTGACGGAAGTCGGTAGCACCGATCTTGTCGTAGAGTGACTTGTCCATCGAAGGGAAGGTGAGCGATGAGTAGCCCCAGTCAGCCTCGCCTGACATCCAGCCAGTGAAGTTGCAGAGGTTGCCCATGTTCTCAGCATCATAGTGAGTGTACCACAGCCAAGCCTGGTTGGCCTGTGCAAAGCCGGTGGTTGGATCCTCCCACTGAGAAGCAGTTACAGGTGAAGCGCCATTGGCAACTGCCTCGTCCACGGCCTTCTGAGCCCAGGTAGCAGCGTTGGCATAATCCTCGAACCACATGTAAACCTTAGCCTTCATACCGTAGATTACAGGGAGTGAAGGGAGGGTCTTGCCCAGGTTCAGGGCTTTGATATTGGCTGCGCCGAGGGCATTGAAGGTTGAGTCAGCCTTGTCGAGGTCTGAGAGGAGGAACTCCTTCATCTCGGCACGGGTGAGACGTGGATTCTGCTTAGCCTCCTCACGTGTGGTCTTCTCGGTTACCTTAGGTACGGTGAGGTCGAGCACCTTCGAGCAGTCAGTATAGATATTCTCTACTGGCTGGAACATCACGGTGAGCAGGTAGTAGTTGAAGGCGCGGCAGGTGTGAGCCAGGGCACCATAGTACTTGATCTCGTCCGAAGTCTCAGGATCGCTGACATCTACAGCTGAGAGAATGTCGTTGTTGGTCTTGATGAGCTTGTAGCAGGTGAACCAAGGCAGGTAGGCAAAGTATGAGTCAGCACCGAAAGTGCGGTCGAAGGTGTTGTAGTTGCGATACCAGTCGTAGCCTGAGTTCGAACCTTCAGGATACATGTCGCCCAGCAGCTCGGTAAAGGCAATCATGAACTGTGGATAGGACATATCGGTCTCGTGTACCTGCTCCTCATATACATAGTATCCCTGAGACATGGCCGAAGGCATGCCAAGAGCAGAAGCCTTGATGGCCGATGGAGAAGAGGCAACCTGTTCGGTAGTAGCGAAGCTATCCTCTGGGAAGGTCTCCTCAATGCAGGCATTCAAACCCAGCAGAGCCACACCCATCAGTGAAAGATATGATATAGTCTTCATATTGCTATTTCTTCTTTATACATTATTAATATATTAGAAAGTGAGCGAGATACCACCCGATACGGTACGCATTGGAGCGTAGCGTGTACCATAAGAGGCATCGCTGAAGGTCTGGCGTGGATCGAAGCCCTTGCGTGCGCTGATGTAGCCAAGGTTCTCGGCTGCGAAGTAGATGCGCAGGTTGTCGATCTGCAGGGTCTTGAGCAGGTTGCGTGGCAGGGTGTAGCCCAGATTCACGTTCTCGATGTTGAGGTATGATGCTGAAGTGAAGTAACGAGAGCTGAATGATCCGTTGTAGGCGTCAGCATACTGGAAGCGTGGGATGTCGTTCGAAGGATTCTCCTTGGTCCAGGCCTTGAGCAAGTCCTTGTGGTAGTTGTAACCACCGTGGCTGCTTGTTGGACTGGCCATGAACATGGCGTAGGTGGCATCCATCTGCTTGCCGCCCAGGGCGAATGAGCAGTTCACGCTGAAGTCGAAGCCATAGGCTGCAACCGAGGTGCCGAAGCCACCGAACCAGTTAGGCATGGTTGACTTGTTGTTGACAAAGTAGTCTGCATCGTTGTAGTTGCTGGTGGTCTCGGTGCCAATCCAGTTCTTCACCTCGTTGCCCTTGTCGTCCTTAGGCAGATTGCCTTCAGCGTCGGTCTCCCATACGTTCTTATACCACAGAGCCTGACCGGTCTCCTGATCTACACCAGCATACTCCTTGATACGCCAGTCATATACGCTGAGGCCCTCGGCACGGAAGAAGTTGCCCCATACGAAGCCCTTGTAGGCATTGCCGTCCAGGTCATAATAGGTTGCGGTCTTGTTGTCCTCGTGGAGCTTTGTGATCTCGTTCTTAACGTATGAGATATTGAAGCGGGCATCCCACTGGATGTTCTTGTTGCGATAGATGTTGTAGCTCAGATCCACCTCGAAGCCCTTGTTTACGAGGTCACCCACGTTCTCATACACGCCGTCGTAGCCCAGTGATGGGGCAACGGAGAAGTAGAGGAGCATGTCGGTGGTCTTCTTGTAGAAGTACTCAGCGCTGATGTCGAGCTTCTTCCACAAACCAGCCTCGATACCGATGTTGGCGTTGTTGTTGGTCTCCCAGGTAATGTTCTTGTTACCCTTCTGGTTGAAAGATACACCTACGTTGCCACCAGAGTTCTGGATGCTGAACTGGTCGGTGTAACGGTAGTTACCGATGTCATCATTACCCTGTGAACCGTACGAAGCCTTGAGCTTGAACTGGTCAATCCAGCTGAAGTCAAACCAATCCTCCTTTGACATCATCCAGGCACCACCCAGTGACCAGAATGAACCCCAACGGTTCTCTGGAGCAAAGCGGCTGGATGCGTCGCGACGGAATGAAGCGCTGGTGAAGTACTTGTCGTCAAAGTCATACTGTACGCGTGCCAGATAACCCTCTACATTGTATTCGCTTGTGTAAGAGTAGGCATTCTGTGTATCGACTACAGCGCCACCGAGCTCAAGGTTCTTGTCAGAGAACATCATGGCCTTCGATGCGGTGAGGTACTTGTAGATGTACTTGTAGTACTCATGGCCGAGCATCACGTTGAGATTGTGCTTCTCGTTGAAGGTGGTGGTGTAGTTGAGCAACTGCTGTGTGGTGATGTCGTTGGTACGAGAGTTGTACTTCTGCAGGGTACCACCAGTCGAGTCGAACTGACCATAGTATGGGTTGTAGTAGTAGGTGCCACGGGTCTCGTTGAGGTTGAGTGCTGCGTTGACAGTCAGCACAAGGCCAGGCAGGATGGTGGCATCGGCAAATACATTTGCGCTGAGGGTGTTGCCCTCGAAGTTGTCGGTATTCAGGCGGATATCCTGAATAGGGTTGGCATCCTGGATGAAAGGACGGTCGCCGCCGTGGTGGCCGTCACCGTAGTCCATCACCTTGATGCCGTTACCATCGACCATGATCGAGCCGTCGGCATTGCGCACGTAGCAAGGATAGATAGGAGCCATCTGAGCGGTAAATGCCCAAACGTTAGCGGTAGAGGTTTCATTGTCATTCTCACGGAGCGAATTACCGTCGAAGTTTGTATAAGCTGCGCTTGCGCCAACCTTGAGCCACTTCTTGACCTGATAGTCGCTGCGCAGACGGGCAGAGATACGCTCCAGGTCAGACTTATACGAGATACCCTCGTTCTTCAGGTAGCCAAGAGAGATGTAA
Organism: Bacteroidales bacterium; assembly: GCA_045628525.1. Lineage (GTDB taxonomy): Bacteria > Bacteroidota > Bacteroidia > Bacteroidales > UBA3663 > Liminaster. The sequence goes on along the minus strand of JAZQPJ010000003.1, from coordinate 56,208 downwards.
GTGCTTGACTTGTCGGTCGAACCATTGATTGACACATTATACTCCTGGCGCATGCCCGTGCGGGTAGCGATCTTCTCCCAGTCGTCTGGCACGAAGTAGAAGGTGCCGTCCGAGCGACCCAAGGTAGCGTTAGGATTGAGCTTGCCATTCTGGCCGATGAGCAGCTGTCCCTCAGGAACAGTCCAGACATTGTAGCCAAGGCCACCCTGGTCTGAGCGGCCACAGAGCACGCTGTTGGCAGACTGCCAAGCCTGCTGTGCGGTCTGGCCTACGGCATTCTGGTAGTAGTTGTTGAGTGCCAGATACTGCATCTCGTAGTACTGTGCAGGGTTCTTGATTACGTCATAGTGCTGCAGGGCACGGGTGTTGCCACCCCACTTGGCATCGACAGATACCTTGGCATCCTGGCCCTTCTTGGCATTCTTGGTGGTGATGATGATGACACCGTTGGCACCACGCGCACCATAGAGGGCGGCTGAAGCTGCATCCTTGAGCACGGTCATGGACTCAACGTCAGCAGGGTTGATGTTGCTCATGTCGCCTGAGAAGGTAGCACCATCCACGATGATCAATGGATCCTTGCCTGCATTGATTGAGCTGATACCACGGATGCGGATCTTGCTGGTAGAGGTTGGGTCACCACTGGCAGAGGTGAGCTGTACGCCAGGTACGGCACCTGACAGGGCGTTGGTGACGCTGGTCACCTGAGCCTTGCCCAGCTCCTCGCTGCCTACTACGGCAGCCGAACCGGTGAAGGCCGACTTCTTGGCCTGACCGAATGCTACGACCATGACCTCGTCGAGGATGGCCTCGTCGGAGGTCAGCACCACGTTGATTTTGCCCTTGCCGATCTTGACGGTCTCGGTGGTCATGCCGATGAACGACACGGCGAGCGATGTAGAATTCTCGGGAACTTTGAGGGTGAAATTGCCGTCAATGTCGGTAACAGTACCAACAGTAGTGCCTGGCACGATGACCGAAGCACCAATGACTGGCTCCCCATCTTCGGCACTGGTGACCGTACCTGTCACGGTCTTGTTCTGTGCCATCAACATCGTCATGCCCATAACCAACATGACAATGAGAGATAAGAATTTTCTCATGAAATAATACATTAATTAAACAACCTATTTTATATTGACAAAATATTCTAAGCTTGAGGAATAACACGATCAAAGAGAATGTGCTTTTTTCCGTTACAATACCTTTCAATACCTTAATAAAACGCTGCAAAGATAGTTATTTTTCCTTAAAGAAACAAATTAAAGTAGGCTTCGGAATAAATATACGTTAATAATGTCAAAAATAATGGCAATAAGTGCGCATTTTGCTATATTTTATTTGCAAAATCGAAACATAACGTATAGAAAAACCTTGTGAATTCACAATCGCATGATCTTGTTAGAACAAGACACAAACGGGGCGGGGCTGCGTGATGTCGTGGCCTGTGTCGGTGAGGAGACCGGTCTCTGCGTCGCGGCTAAAGACCTGAACCACATGGCTGTCGCGACAGGCAACGAGTAGGAAGCGTCCGTCGGGCGAGAGTGTGAAGTTGCGCGGATGCGTGCCAGTGGGCTGATAGCCGATGCGGGAGAGAGTGGCATCGGGGGCGATGCTGTAGATGCTGATACCGTCGCCCTGGAGGCGGTGCGAGGCATAGAGGAAGCGGCCGTCGGGGGAGCAATGGATGTCGGCGCTGCCACCTGCATCAAGTGTGTCGGCCTTGAGGGTCTGGACGATGTGGAGGGGTGCGGTGGCTGGCTGGTGGGCGTGAGGCGTGGCATCGTCAGAGGCAGTGCTGGCGTCATCGTACGCAAGCACGAAGATCTCACCACTCAGCTCGCTGAGCAAATAGGCGTGCTGGCCGGTGGGGGAGAAGCAGAGGTGACGGGGTCCTGCGCCGGATGGCAGCTGGAAGTCGGTACATGGCTGACTGATGACCGATTCCCCCTCGGTGATCGGGAAGACATGGATGCGGTCGGTACCCAGGTCATTGGCCAGCATATAGTGGCCGTCAGGGGTGAAGTTGACAGCATGGAGGTGTGCCTGCTCCTGACGTTCGGCATTGGGGCCATGACCTTCGAATTGTAAGGTCTGGCATTCGCCCAGGCTTTGGTCATCGAGGATGGGGAAGACGGAGATGCTGCCACCTACATAGTTGGAGGTAATCACCTGTCGCTGGTCGGGACTGACGCAGATGTTGCAGGGAGCTCCGCCAAGGGTGGGCTGGCTGCTGATGAGCTCAAGCGTGCGCAGGCTGTCGTTGAACAGCAGCGTGTTAGCCGATGCGGTCTCTCCATCGTCCTCGCCCACAGCATAGAGGTGCTTGCCATCGGGTCCGAAACACAGGAACGACGGATTGCTGATGCCTGACAAGCCGCTGACATACTGGCTCTCGCCCGTCTCGGGGTCAAAGGCATAGAGGCGTATGCATTCCTCGTCTGCGCTGCCATAGCTGCTGACGAAGAGAAGGAGTGAATTATCGTTCATGGGTTCGGGTGTGTTTGCCTTGTGTGAGCATGAGAACAGAAAACACGTTGAGAGGAGGAGAGGGAGGAGAGGACGCATGATTGTATAAGGGTAGTGAAAAGGTAGTGAAAGGGGAGTGAAAGAGTAGTGAAAAGGTAGTGAAAGGGACGAATGTTCTGCTGTCCCACTGGGTAGCAAAAGGTGTGCGGACGTTGGAATCGTCCCTTTCACTCCCTTTTCACTACTCTTTCACTCCCTTTTCACTCCCCTTGACCGAAGATTACTTCTTGCAGTCAACCGCAGCCTGATCCACTGGGATGCAAGCCTTGTAGGTCTCGATGTACTTGTTAAAGCCTGCTACGTCCTCTGGATCTGGAGCGATCTCTACGCCGGTGTTTCCAGCGAAGACAACCTCCTCGAGGTAATCGGCGAGGTTGAGGTCCTTAGGATTGTTGACGCAGTAGTTGGCCAAGAGGGCGATGCCCCATGCACCACCTTCGCCAGCGGTCTCCATGACAGAGATTGGCGAGTTGAGGGCAGCAGCGAGTACCTTCTGACCTACGCCTGGGGTCTTGAAGAGACCGCCATGACCGGTGATGCGATCCACCTGCACGTTCTCCTCCTTGAAGAGCACATCGTTGCCGAGCTTCAGCACAGCTACGGTAGCGTAGAGGTTGGCACGCATGAGGTTGGCGAGGTTGAAGCGGTCGTTGGCCGAGCGGAGCACGAGTGGACGACCCTCCTGCAGACCTGCAACAGGCTCGCCAGAGATGAAGTTGTAGGCGATGACGCCGCCACAGTCCTTGTCGCCGGTGAGGGCGTGGTTGTAGAGCTTGCCATAGATCTCGTTCATATCGACTGGCAGACCGAGCAACTGCTGATACTCCTTGAAGAGTTTCACCCAGGCGTTGATGTCCGAGGTACAATTGTTGCAGTGAACCATGGCGACGAGGCTGCCGTCTGGTGTGGTAACCATATCGATCATCTCGTTTGGCTTGCTGAGGTCCTTCTCAAGCACGATCATCGAGAATGAAGAGGTGCCTGCAGAGACGTTGCCAGTGCGCTGCTTTACAGCGTTGGTAGCCACCATGCCGGTGCCTGCGTCGCCCTCAGGAGGACAGAATGGGATGCCTGGCTTCAGGTGACCAGAGATATCGAGACGCTGGGCACCGTGAGGAGTCAGGAAGCCGGCCTTCTGTCCAGCGCATACGCACTGTGGCAGGATGTCCTCCAACTTCCAAGGGAAGCCCTTAGGAGCCACGAGGTCATTGAACTTCTTGACCATCTCGGCGTTGTAGTTCTTGGTCTCGGGATCAACAGGAATCATGCCCGAAGCGTCGCCGATGCCGAGTACCTTCTCGCCGGTGAGACGCCAGTGGATGTAGCCGGCGAGGGTGGTGAGGTAGGTGATGCCAGAGACGTGCTCCTCATTGTCGAGGATGGCCTCATAGAGGTGTGAGATGCTCCAACGCAGAGGGATGTTGTAGTTGAAAAGCTTGGAAAGCTCGGCAGCTGCCTTGCCGGTGTTGGTGTTGCGCCAAGTGCGGAATGGCACGAGGATCTTCTCAGCCTCCGATGCTGGTGCGCCGTGGCTGGCGGTGCCGGTAGGACCGAAGGCCATGTAGCCGTGCATCATGGCTGAGATGCCGATGCTGGCGAGGATCTCGATCTCGCAGTCATACTCTTTCTTCACGAACTTGCGGAGGTCGGCGTAAGCGTCCTCCAGACCATACCAGATGGCTTCGGTGCTATAGGTCCAAAGGCCGTCAACGAGCTGGTTCTCCCACTCGTGCTCGCCCTGTGCGATTGGCTTGTTCTCCTGGTCGATCAATACGGCCTTGATGCGGGTAGAACCGAGCTCGATACCGAGCACAGCCTTACCGCTTACGATAGTTTCTCTTGCTGTCATATCTTTAATTATTTGAGAGCCTTGTTAATCATGTAATAAACCTCGTTGTTGCGCAGGTTCTGCTGGAAGTTTGCGATGGTGGTGTTCTTGTCGATGTTGATGCACTCCACGCCAGTCATCTCAGCGAAGTCCTCCCAGTAGTCGGCGGTGATGTCGTAGCCGAAGGCGCTGTGGTGAGTACCACCTGCCAGAATCCATGCGCCAGCACCGACCTCGAAGCTTGGCTGTGGAACCCAGAGAGCCGAAGCTACAGGGAGCTTAGGCATTGGCTTAGGCTCGATGCATTCTACCTGCTGGGTGATGAGGCGGAAGCGGTTGCCAAGATCCACGATGGTAGCCTTCACACCCTCGCCAGTCTTCGAGGTGAAGACGAGACGAGCGGTCTGCTGCTTGCGGATGCCGATGCCGAGGAAGTGAACCTCGAGGGTTGGCTTGTTGGTAGCGATGAGAGGAGTAACCTCGAGCATGTGGCTCTGGAGGATAGAGGTCTGGCCCTCAGCAAAGTTGAGGGTGTAGTCCTCAAGGAATGAAACACCATTAGGATTGCCCTGGTTCATCACCCAGATAGTGCGATAGAGGCAAGCGGTCTTCCAGTCGCCCTCAGCACCGAAGCCGATACCCTCGGCCATCAGTCGCTGTGAAGCAAGGCCTGGGATCTGGTCGAAGCCACAGAAGTTTGGATCGTCGATGTCGGCATCGCCGAGGTCGTCGAAGTTGGTGGTGAAGGCGGTAGCGCCCTCATCCTTCAATACGGCACGGATGGCGAGCTCAGCCTTGGCGGCATTGCGTACCTTCTGCCAGTAAACCTCTTCGCCCGACTCGTCGATCTTGATGGTATATTCCTGCTTGTAGGTCTCAACGAGGGCGTCAACCTCAGCGTCGGTCACCTTCTTGAAGTAATCCATCAAAGACGATACTGGATAGTAGTCAACATGGTAGCCAAATCGCTGCTCGAACTCTACGCGGTCACCATCGGTAACAGCTACGTTGTTCATGTTCATGCCGAACATCAGGCAGCGTACGTTGTGAGCATCGGCCACGCCGGCAGCCACGCGAGCCCAGGTAGCGATCTGCTTCTGAGCAGCCTCGCTCTTCCAGTAGCCAACGACAACCTTGCGAGCCACGCGCATACGGGTGCAGATATGACCGAACTCAATATCGCCGTGAGCCGACTGGTTGAGGTTCATGAAGTCCATGTCCATGGTGTCCCAAGGGATCTCGGCGTTGTACTGAGTGTGGAAGTGAAGCAATGGCTTCTGCAAAGCCTGCAGGCCCTTGATCCACATCTTGGCTGGAGAGAAAGTGTGCATCCAGGTAATGATGCCGACGCACTTGGCGTCATTGTTGGCAGCCTTCATGACGGCCTCAACCTCGTTGCTGCTGTTTGCGGTGCCCTTATATACGACCTTGATAGGGATGATGCCCGACTCGTTCAATCCGGCAACCATCTCCTGCGAGTGTCCATCTACGATCTTGACGGTTTCGCCGCCATAGAGTAACTGTGCGCCAGTTACCCACCACAGCTCTAAATTTTCAAATGCCATAGTAATTAAGTGATTTTAATGTGTGTGTATTTAATTAGTGTTTCTGACCCTTCTGTCCGTAGTAGGCGTTAGGGCCGTGTTTGCGCATATAGTGCTTCTCGATGAGGAGCGGGTTCATGGTCAACTCTGGGTTTACGCTGAAAGCAATGAAGGCCATCTTTGCGCACTGCTCCATAACCTTGGCATTGTAAACAGCGTTGGCAGGAGAGGTGCCCCATGAGAATGGTCCGTGATTCTTAACAAGAACGGCAGGGGTGTGGTCTGGATTGATCTTTCTAATGTTGAGGAATTCGTCAACGATGACGTTGCCGGTTTCGAGCTCATACTGGCCCTTTACCTCAGCCTCAGTCATGTCGCGGGTGCAAGGAATCTCCTTGTAGAAATAGTCTGCGTGAGTAGTGCCGATGTTTGGAATGTCACGGCCAGCCTCGGCAAATGCGGTAGCGTATGTAGAGTGGGTGTGAACCACGCCCTGAATGTTAGGGAAGGCGCGATAGAGAGCCAAGTGAGTTGGAGTGTCGCTCGATGGGTTGAGATCGCCCTCAACAACCTTGCCGTCTTCGAGGCTTACAACAACCATATCTTCAACCTTCATTACGTCGTAGTCAACGCCCGATGGCTTGATGACTACCAGTCCTTTTTCACGGTCGATGCCCGAAACGTTGCCCCAGGTGTAGATTACAAGACCCTGGCGAACGAGATCCATGTTAGCATCAAAAACTTTCTTTTTGAGTTCTTCAAGCATAGTTTAATGAATTAGCGTGTTGGAAAAGTGAATAACCACGGAAGCAACGGAAATCGAAGCGTTCCGTATTTTCCGTCATTCCCGTGGTTATATTATATTAAATGTGTAATGTCGCGATAAATCACCAGAGAGCTGCGTAGAGGATCAAGGTGATCACAGCAATGCCGAGGGCACCCCAAGTGTATGCACTGTCGGTGCGGAACAGGGCAAGGTTGATAGGCAGTGCCTTAGGATCCTGCTTGTCAGAGTGAGCATTGCTCCAGAGCCAGATGCCGTTGCAGCCAACGAGCACACCGAAGAAGATGAATGCCTGGAAGCCGATGTCGTTGAGGTAAGCGGTGGTAGCAGTGCTGTCGCCCATAGCCACAACGATGAGAGCGATAACGATGAAGGCAACGCCAACGCCACCGAGGATCTTGGCCCACTTCACCATGGTGTTCTTGTCAACATCGGCTGGCTTCTCAGCATGGATGAACTTCTTGTCGAGCAGCGAGACGATGATGAAGAAGCTGACGATGATAATGAAGATGTAGCCGGCACGGAGCTGGAATGGCACACCACCGAGGGCGAGCTTGAAGATCACGCCGAGTGGGATGGTGATGATAGCGGTCCAGACAGCAGCGGTAGCCGAAGCACGCTTCCAGAGCAGACCCAGACCGAATACGGTGATGATGCCTGGATAGATGAAGCCCGAATACTCCTGGATGTACTGGAAGGCCTGGTCAAGGCTGCCGAGCAGTGGCTGGGTAGCGATGAGGGCGATTACCAATGCGCAAACCGAGGTCAGACGGCCCACGTTTACCAACTTCTTGTCACCAGCCTCCTTGTTGATGTACTTCTTGTAGATGTCCATGGTGAACAGGGTAGAAGTAGAGTTGAACATCGAAGCCAGTGAAGAGATGATGGCAGCAGCGAGGGCAGCGAATGAGAGACCCTTGATGCCGGTTGGGGTGAAGTTGCGGATCAGCCAAGGATAAGCGTCATCTGACTTGTCGATGGTGCCACCGAGGTTCATCTGGTCGATGAGCTCTGGGTGATGCTTGAAGATGTAGCAAGCGCAGATACCTGGCAGAACGACGATGAATGGGATGAGGATCTTGAGGAAGCCAGCGAAGATCAAGCCCTTCTTGGCCTCTTCGATGTTCTTGGCAGCCAGGCCCTTCTGGATGATGTACTGGTTGAAGCCCCAGTAGCCGAGGTTGGTCAACCATACGCCACCTACCACAGCAGCGATACCTGGCACGTTGGCGAAGGCGTCAGCATTGTGCGACTCCTGGATCACCAGGTGGAAGTGGGTGTCGGTAGCGTTGGCACCCGTGGTGAGCTCGTTGTAGATGTTGGCCAATGCGCCGAAGGCATCGGTGCCGAATACGTTGCCGATCTCAGCCAATGCGATGTAAGCGGTGATCAAACCACCACCTACGAGGAAGGTCACCTGCATTACGTCGGTCCATGCTACCGAAGCCAGACCACCGTAGATAGAGTAAACGCCAGCGATGATGAAGAGCAGCAGCACGATGATCATTCGGATCGAAATCTCCATGCCGAAGATGCTTACGGCAATGCCCTGCAGGTTCAGGATCTGCTCGATAGCCAAAGCGCCGAGCCAAGCCACTGAGGTGAGGTTCACGAATACGTAGAGGAACAGCCAGAGCACAGAGAAGGCCAGACCTACACCGTCATTGTAACGCTCGCGGAGGAACTGTGGAATGGTGAAGATCTTGCGATCGAGCATCACTGGGAGGAGGAACTTGCCGATCACTACGAGGGTGATGGCTGCCATTACCTCGTATGCAGCGATAGCGATACCGTCTGCATAGCCGGTACCAGACATGCCGATAAACTGTTCGGCCGAGATGTTGGCCGCGATGAGCGAAGCACCCACTGCCCACCAGGTCAGGGTGTTGCCAGCCAGGAAGTAGTCATTGGCGCTCTTCTCCTTGCCGTCCTTCGAGCGGCTCAGGAACAGGCCGAGGCCTACCAGCACGATGAGGTAGGCAATCAGGATCACAAAGTCAACGGTCTTGAAGCCGCTGACCTGCAATGCAGCTAATACTTTGTCCATGGTTAAAATACGTGTGTTACTTTATTTATTGTCAATCCACCTTAATGTCCTTGTTGACATTCTTCGAGCCGATGAGGGCGTAGAAGAGGATGTAGGCCAACATGGCGATAGAGAGCCAGTAGCTGGCAATACGGCCTACGTTTACGCCGATGAGGTCCTGCAGGTAAGGCATTACGCCACCACCTACTACCATGGCCATGAAGAGGCCCGAAGCCTTGGCCGTGTACTTGCCGAGGCCCTCGGTAGCGAGGTTGAAGATGCCGCCCCACATCACTGAGGTGCAAAGACCGCAGAGGAAGATGAAGAGACACTTCATCGGAACGGTACAAGCTGGGATCGAGAAGATGACGATGTCGATAGCTGGGATCGAGATAGTCACCGACTCAGGCAGGAATACAGCCACGAGCAGCAGGCAGATAGCGATAGCCGATGCGAAGGTGAGCTGATTCTTTGACGAAACGTTGCCGAGCAATGAACCAGAAGCCAGACGGCCTACGAGCATGAGCAGCCAGTAGAGTGAGGCCAGGGCACCACCCACGGCAGCAGCGCCTGCGAAAGTCATGTTCGAAACGTAGAAGTTCATCTGGGCAGGAATACCTACCTCAACGCCTACATAGAAGAAGATGGCGATAACGCCGAGCAGGCAGTGGCGGAAGGCGATAGGCGAGTGCTCGAAGGTTACCTTTGAAAGGTTGGCCTGTGGCTCCTCAATCTTAAGACTGCCGATCACAAGGATGGCAACGACGAAGATGCCCATGCCGGTGAAGAGCAATGGTGCAACGTTGCTCATGGCGGTGTCCTTGGTGATGGTGCCGATCATTGCACCGGCAAGGAGTGGAGCCAAAGTTCCTGCCAGTGAGTTGCAGGCGCCACCGAGCTGAAGGAGCTGGTTACCAACCTTGCCGCCACCACCGAGGAGGTTGAGCATTGGGTTGACTACGGTGTTGAGCATGCAGACTGAGAAGCCGCAGACGAGGGCACCGAGCAGATAGATGAAGAGGTTCAACGCATAGTCGCCAGCCACGATCACGTCAGCGCCGACGATGCTTGAGAGGTACTGGATGAAGAGGCCTACAACGCCTACAATCATACCGATCAGGGCAGTCTTCTTGTAGCCCTTGGTGGTAAGCATGTTACCGGCAGGGATGCCCATGAAGAGGTAAGCGGTGAAGTTCATCAGGTTGCCGAGCATGCCGGCTGACTCATACTTGAAGCCCCAGATATTGCCGAAAGGAGCTGCGAGGTTGGTCACGAAGCCAACCATGGCGAAGAGTGCAAACATGGTGATAATAGCCACCCAGTTGCGTTTTTGCTGTGCCATATTAAATTGTTTTTAAGGGTTATTAAGTGTAGTGAAAAGGAAGTGAAAGAGGAGTGAAAGGGACGAATGTTTCGTGGGTCGAGGGGGATGCTCCAAGAGAACGATCTGGGAGCCGGGACATCCGTTGGTATCGTCCCTTTCACTCCCCTTTCACTCCTCTTCCACTCCTCTTTCACTACCTTTTCAAAGAAATATTATTTCACTGAGAACTTGTAAGCCGCGTGGCTGTAGTACTTCTCACCTGGCTTGAGGTTAGGCTGTGCCCACTCAGGCTTGTTAGGCGAATCTGGGTACTTCTGGCTCTCGAGGCAAACGCTCACGTACTGAGGATAGACGCCGCCCTTGTGCTTGATCTCCTGCTCGCCGTCCACACCTTGGAAGTTGCCGGTGTAGCACTGAACGCCAGGCTCGTTGGTGTACATCTCCATGAAGATGCCGGTCTTAGGCGAATAGAGCGAAGCGCACACCTGGGTGTCGTCGCCAGCGGTGTTGAGGCAGAAGTTGTGGTCGATGCCGCCACGAGCGTTCTGCACCTGGTCAAAGTCAGCACCGATGGCCTGGCTGATGGCGGTAGGCTGGCGGAAGTCGAATACGGTACCCTCTACAGGACGAATCTCGCCTGTTGGGATGTAGAGCTCGTTCGATGGGGTGAAGTTGTCAGCGTTGAGCATGAGCAGCATGTCTGTGCCAGGCTGGGTGAAGTCACCGTTCAGGTTATAGTAGTTGTGGTTGGTCTGGTTGATGATGGTCTCCTTGTCGGTGGTAGCCTCCCACACCATGTCGAGCACATTGTCGTCGGTGAGGGTGTAGGTGGTGGTAGCGGTCACGGTGCCAGGGAAGCCGTTCTCGCCGTCCTGAGCCACGATGGTCAGCTTGAGCTGCGATGGGCTCACCTGCTCAGCATCGTAAACCTGGTGCATCCAGCCGGTAGCGCCACCGCCATGCAGGCAGTTAGGGCCGTCGTTCTGGGTGAGCTGGATCTCCTCGCCGTTGAGGGTGAACTTGCCGCCGGCGATGCGGTTGGCATAGCGTCCGACTGATGAGCCGTAGTCGCTGGGTGAGTTCTCGGTGTCGGCATACTGCTTCACGTTGTCGAAGCCAAGCACCACGTCGGTGAGTTTGCCGTCACGATCGGGCACCATCACCGACACGATGCGGCCGCCATAGTTGGTCACGCACACCTCCAGGCCGTTGGCATTGGTCAGGGTGTAGAGGGCAGTGGTCTTGCCCTTGATCTCGGCTGAGAAATTCTTTGGGTCAAGGCCCGACTTGGTGAGCTGAGGAGCCTCCGACTTCGAGCAGCTTCCCATGAAGATGGGCGCAGCAGCCAGCATGGCAGCGCCTGCAATCTTAAGTGTAGAATTCATTGTTTGTAGGTATTTTTGTTTAAGTATTTTGGTTTGTGCTTATGATATAATACGCTGCAAAGATAAGAAAAAAATGCTATCGTCGGTCTTTTTCGCCCGTTTTTTTATAGGTATTTGCCCTTTTGACGACAGTTTTCATCGAAAAATGTATTTTTTTCGCCCTTTTATTTGCTCTGTTTCGCAAAAAAGACGTAACTTTGCGGTGTGAAAACATTCGTCCCTTTCACTCCTCTTTCACTCCTCTTAAAGCCCTTAAATAACCCTTCATAAAACATGTTTGATTTCCTTTTCCATCGCCAGCGCCCCCTGCTGCCCTTGCCTTACAGGCGCGAGCTGCATTGCCACATCATTCCCGGCGTCGATGATGGTTCGCCCGAGATGGGCTATTCGCTCGAATACCTGAAGGCACTCGCTGAGTTCGGCGTGCAACGCGTCGTATTCACGCCCCACCACACATTCCCCAATTTCCTCAACGACCCTGAGCGCATCGATCCCCTCTTCCAGCAGCTCAGGCAGGAGGCCGACGCCCAGCACATCGGCATCGAGCTTGAGGACTACAGTTTCGAATACCGCCTCGACGAGTCCTTCCTCGAAATGCAGGAGCACGGAAAGTTCGGCACCCCAGAGTGCCCCTTCCGCCCCCTCCGCGGCCGCTATCTGCTCATCGAGAACAGCTTCACCCAGCCGTTGATCAATCTGGACGAGGTGTGTGTCAAGCTGCAGGAGCAGGGCTGGTACCCCATCATGGCGCACCCCGAGCGCTACCTTTACTACGCCCGCCGCGGCCTCCGTCCCTACGAGCATCTGCAGGAGCTGGGCGTGGAGTTCCAGTGCAACATCCTCTCCTTTAGCGGCTACTATGGCGAGACCGCCCAGAAGACTGCCCTCCGCTTGCTCGACGAGGGCATGGTCAACTTCCTCGGTAGCGACCTCCACAACCGCCGTCACGTGGAGCTGATCCGCAAGTACCTGCAATCCAAGGAATATGCCAAGATCCGAGAGACCCTGGAACAGAACCTCATGAACGACCGCATCTGATGCGGCTCGTAGGTGGTTTCATGTCGGCAAATCATGGCTACAATGCGCTGAAATGCGTCCTAAAAGTATGGAAAGGTCGCCGCAGGTTCGCGGCGACCTTTCCTGATTCATGGGGAGCCTGCCGCGGCGTTGCGGCAACGTTTCCAAACCTTTGGGAAAGCTTGTCGCGGCGTTGCGGCAACGTTTCCTAACCTATGGGAAAGCTTGCCGCGGCCGTGCGGCAACGTTTCCTAACCTATGGGAAACCTTGTCTCGGCCGTGCGGCAACGTTCCCGACTTATGGGAAACCTTGCCGCGTCCGTGCGGCGCCTTTCCTAACTCTTGGGGAGGTTTCTCCCGCGTTCGGGGCAGGTTTTCCATACTTATAGGAAGCTTTTTCTGCACTCAAAAGCATATTTACAGTTCTGGATGACTCGATTTTCGGATAACAATTGATCGTTTCGAGCATTATTTGAGGCAGAAATTTGGAAATCTCGAAGTCCGCACTTATCTTTGCGCCCAATTAATACAGATGTGCGTATGAAAAAGCTATTGTATCTCTTGATGCTGGCGGTGATGGCGGTGGCCATGCCGGCATGTGGCAACGATGATGACGAAGAGCAGGTGCAGGTGGATCCGTTCGAGACCTCCTGCTGGCAGTCGGTGGAGACGAATGCGAAGGGCAAGCCGCTGGTTTCGGTGCAGTTCATGCCGTATAGACAATGTGTGGTGAGCCTTTATTTCTTCTCGAATGACTTGCCTAAGGAGCTGGAGATGAAATACACACGAATGGGGGAGAAGGTGTCGCTGATACAGTCGTCGGGGGCGTATGCGTACGGCATCTTTTCGGGCGATACGCTCAATCTCTCGATCGGTACAGAAACCTATAAATTGCTACAGACGAGGCTATAAACTTCATTCTGCCACGATCACGAAGCCGTCGTTGCATAGCAGCGTCACTTTGACCTTGCCCTTCTTGTCGGCCTTGACAGGTGTGACTGTCGGGGCGTCACTGCCACTGTAGAGGGTGAGCTTTGTGTCGGCAGGGAGCCAACTGAGGTCGATGTCGAAGATGCGCAGCGAGCTGGCGTTGAGGCCGGCGATGTACCAGGTCTGGCCTGAGCGACGAGCCATAATGAGGTCGCGGCCTGGATAGCCGTCGAGGTAGCGCACTTCGTCCCATGTGGTTGGTACCTGGCGCATGAAGTCCATGCTCACCTGTGGGGCATCTTTGAGGTTATTAGGAGCGAGTGCAAAGTTCTGGATAGGGTTCTGGTAGAGGATGGCAGTGGCGAGGCTGAAGGTCGAGGTGGTGCGACGCACGGTGCCTCGTCCTTCTTCGTTATTACGGTTCATGTATCGGTTCTGGAACGAGCCGCCAAACTCCATGCAGCCTACCGTATTGCGGCACACTGGATGCAGGGTGGCGTTTTTGGCTTCGAGGTCGCAGTGGTTCTGGCCGAAGATGAGGTTCTCTGATGCCAGAACGGCCTCTGAGCCGGCATAGTTGGGGTACATGCGTTCCCAGCCACGAGGCAGGGTGCAGCCATGGAAGATCACCATCAGACCATACTCGTTGGCATCGGCCAGAATGTCCTCATACAGGCGCATTGTCTCCTGCTTGTCGCCGCCGAAGAAGTCAACCTTGATGCCCTTGATGCCGAGGTTCTGCATCCACTTCATCTCTTTCTTACGCGCGATGCTGTTGCTCATACGCGAGGTAGGACCTTGTACGATGTCGTTCCAGTAGCCGCTGGAGCTGTACCAAAGCCATACATCGACGTTCTTCGAGTTAGCATATTTTACGAGCTCAGGGATTCGCTCATGGCCGATGTTGGTGTCCCACCAGTTATCGACGAGCATGTATTCGTAGCCCATGGCGCTGGCCAGATCGGCATACTTCTTGAGGTCGTTGAGGTTGATCGATTCGTCCTGCCATAGGATCCAGCTCCAGGTGCCACGACCTGCACGGAAAGGCACGTTTGCTTCGTATAGTGGCTCGACATTGTCCCAGGGGGCGGTTGTCTCGGCAATAGGCTTCATGGTGCGGCCTACGGTGATGGTGCGCCATGGGGTGACGCCAGGCAGCTGCAGGGCGGCATCAGTGGTGCCGATGCCGTTGTTTTCCTCGGCCATAGGGTAGGCGATGGTGTAGGTGTTGCCCATGCGCACGTCGCTGAGGTGGCTGGCGCAGTAGTGGCTGTCGACGCCCGTCTCGCTCAGCAGTACCCAAAGCTCGTCTTTGTTCTGTAACTTCATGCTCTGATGGTCGTATTGCTGCACGTGGAAGAGGGCAGGGAAAGTGTAGCCGTGGCCGTAGTCTGAGGCCTGGTTCATAGGAGCATCCCAGCAGTAGGGCTCCTCGTAGCTGGGCTTGGTGCGCTTCCAGCCGATCATGGCGTCGCTCTGCGGGGTGAGGAAGGTGGTGGTGCCGTCGGGGAAGGCGTAGGAGGTGGCTTCGCTCAGCACACGCACGCTGCCCGTCTCGCCCTCCTTGGGCAGGAGGTAGCGCATGGCAATGTCGTTGTTCGATACGCGCCATTCCACCTGAAGATGTTCGCCGCGAGGGTTCTGCAAGGTCACGGTCAGGACATTGGCCTCATAGTGTACCTGACTCTGCTTCGAGCGGGTGAGGGAGTAGTCGGTGCAGATGGTGCTGTCCTTCTGGCTCACCATGGTGAGGCCGGTGGCAAGATCGCTGACGTTGGTGACGAGGCCGAGCTGCGAGGGACGCAGGGCCGTCTGGCCGTCGTACTTGACGCTGTAGGAAAGGTGACCGAAACGCTGGATCATGGTGACGGCCAGCTTGCCGTCAGGGCTGGTGACGGTGGCTTCGGAGAGCGGAGCCGCCGAGGCTGTGAGTGATGTGGCTGCCAGGAAGAGCAGCAGGGGGAGATGTTTCATGGGTATGTTGTTAATTTGTTGTTTTGTTATTATGTTAATGTGTTAATATGCAGTTTTGTGGTGCAAATTTAGCAATAATTTTCGAATAAACGATAAAAAAGGGGAAAAATGATGCGAGAATTTGTATTGTTCGGCAAAAAAGTGTATATTTGCACCGAAAAGGACGAAATAGCAAACAATACATTAACATAATAACAAAACAACAAATAAACAAAAACCATGAAGAAGTTTCTTCCCATCGTGACCCTGGGCGCTGCCCTTCCTCTCTCGTTGATGGCACAGGACGTGCAGCTGACCCTGCATCCTGATCAGGCCAACACAGTCATTCCAAAAGAAATCTACGGTCAGTTTGCCGAGCATCTGGGCCGCTGCATCTACGGCGGTATCTGGGTAGGCAAGGACTCGAATATCCCCAACATCGAGGGCTATCGCAAGGATGTGTTCGAGGCTTTGAAGGCCCTCGAAGTGCCTGTGATGCGTTGGCCAGGCGGCTGCTTCGCCGACGAATATCACTGGATGGACGGCATCGGCCCACAGGAGAATCGTCCACGCATGGTGAACACCAACTGGGGCGGCACTGTGGAGGATAACTCATTCGGTACGCACGAGTTCCTCAACCTCTGCGAGATGCTGGGCGTGGAGCCATACATCTCGGGTAACGTAGGTTCGGGTACCGTGGAGGAGATGGCCAAGTGGATAGAGTACATGAACTCGGACACCAACTCGACCATGGCGGAGCTGCGTCGCAAGAACGGCCGCGAGAAGCCTTGGAACGTGAAGTACTTCGGCGTAGGCAACGAGTCGTGGGGCTGTGGCGGCAACATGACCATCGAGTACTATGTCAATGAATACAAGCGCTATAACACATACGCTCGCAACTATGGCGACAACCGTCTGTTCCGCATCGCATCGGGTGCTAACGGTGGCGATACCCACTGGATGGACGTGGCCATGCGCGAGTGCCGCTTCAACATGGATGGCATCTCGGTACACTTCTATGCTGTGCGTGACTGGGGTTCGGAGGACGATCCGATCACCGGCATCCCTATGGGCAAGAAGGGCTCGGCCCTCGACTACACTACCCAGAACTACTACGAGATCGTGTCGAAGTCATTGGAACTTGAGGACATCATCAGCGCCCACGAGGCCGTGATGGACCGCTATGACCCAGAGAAGAAGGTTGCCATCATGTTCGATGAGTGGGGCACCTGGTACAACGTGGAGCCTGGCACCAACCCTGGTTGGCTCTATCAGCAGAACACCATGCGCGACGCCGTGATCGCGGCTTCGTCGCTCGACATCTTCCATCGTCACACCGACCGCGTGAAGATGGCTAACATCGCTCAGGTGGTCAATGTGCTGCAGTCGATGATCCTGACCAACGAGAAGAACCCATCTGATCCTTGCGTGCTGACCCCAACCTATCACGTTTTCAAGATGTACAACGTGCACAAGGAGGGTACCTTCATCCCTGCCGACCTCACCTGCAACTACATCTCGGTCAATGCCCGTGAACAGGTGCCAACCGTGAGCTCATCGGCTTCGAAGGACAAGGATGGCAAGATCCACGTATCGCTCAGCAACCTCGACGTGGCACAGCAGCATGTTGTAGCCATCAACGTGGATGGCATGAAGGTGAAGGGCGCCGAGGGTGAGATCATCACCGCTGCCGACGTTCACGCCTACAACGACTTCGGTCACCCACAGGACGTGAAGCCTGCTGCATTCACCGGTGCCAAGGTCAACAAGCAGGGCCAGCTGCTCGTGACGATTCCTGCACACAGCGTGGTGACGTTGACGTTGAAGTAATTATAAACGCATATTTTAATCCATCAAAGAAATCATAGAAAATCAAATTGTTGTCATACTCTGAATTGATTTCCTTTGATTTCTTTGATGGATAATTATTTCCCCTATGTTTCGCAAATATCCTCTCACCTGGCTGGTAGTCATCGCCATCCACATCCTTTGCCTCTTCCCCGTACCCGAGACGCCGCTCAACGGTATCGCGTTCATCGACAAATGGACGCATCTGGTGATGTTCGGCGGCTTGAGCATCACTTTCTGGTACGAGTACCTGTGTCAGCATGGCATGCAGGGATTCTTCGGACATGGCAAGCTGCATTGGATCAGCTTCAAGACATTAAAAAAGGATACGCTTTCATGGCGTACCCTTCGTATCTGGGGACTTTATTTCCCTACCTTCCTGGGCGGATGGATGGAGATATTGCAAGCCACCTGTACCAACGGCATGCGTAGCGGCGACGTCGTTGACTGGATAGCCGACACGCTGGGCGTGGTGCTGGTGTGGGGCATTATGCTAATAGTTGTTCGAAACTTTGCGCCTCGTCGCCCTCAAGGAAACGGATGATCGAGACGGGCTCATACTCGCCATGATTGCGCTTGAACACCTGGAAGGCTACGAATCGCGCATCGTCGGACAGGCACATGTCCAGGCGGTACTCGCCATCGGCCGTGGTATTGCGCTCGCCAATGGTGCTGATCTGCTCCCCGATCACCTCGGCAGGCGCTTCGGACAGGTGCAGGAATGACTCGCCGTCGGCTGTGTTGTAATAGTTGCGGTAAGAGGACAGGCGGCTGTGCGTAGGTGCATATTGATAGTGACGGCCGAAGAGGCCGAGAATCTTGTGCTCCTCAACCTTGGGGTGGAGGGCCACGTGCTTGGACATTTCGATGGCTTCGAATTTAGACATAGGGCGGGGGATTAATTACAGATTTCAAATTACAGATTTCAGATTACGGTTAGCCGATGCGGCGGCTGAAGCCGGTAGGGGCTTCGTCGGGCTTGTCGTCGGACTTGACAATCACACTGTCGCCGTCCTGCCACAGGGTACGGTTCGGTTTGCGATAGGAGCGAACCTTATCGATGATGTTGAGGGCAAGTGAGAACAGGATCACCGTGCCGAAGAATAGGAGGATGTACATTTTTAGTTTAGAGATTAGAGTTTAGAGATTAGAGTTGCTTGGCGAAACCTGAATCAAGCATGGTCCTGCCAGTACTCTGATATCTTTGGATTTCCGGGTGCAAAGGTAGCGTTTTTTCCTGAACCATTTCACAAATTCTTATTGTTTGTTTCGATAATAGCAATCTCTGCTTTCCAATCGTTATCTTCGATAGCAAGTATTGAAAATAAACGGAACGAAAGCTGGGATGTTTGCATTTTTATGCGTACCTTTGCGCCCCGAAAATAGTGCGTTTCCCTGTTTCGACAAGGGAAAGTGATCAGTAATTTATAATCTGTAATCAGAAAACAGTAATCTGTAATCTGTAATTTGTAATTTAAAATTCAATGTGGTTTAGTAACTTGTTCCTCAATCCCGGCGTAGCACACAGCGTGCTGCTCGTGGCACTCACTATTGCCCTGGGTCTGGCATTGTCGCGCATCAAGATCGGCGGCGTGTCGCTCGGGGTGACGTGGGTACTCTTCGTAGGTATCGTGGCAAGTCATTTCGGGCTGGTGCTCGATAATACGACTTCGCATTTTGTCAAGGAATTCGGCTTGATTCTCTTCATCTACAGCATCGGTCTTCAGGTGGGTCCTGGCTTCTTTGCGTCATTCCGCAAGGGTGGCGTGACTCTCAACATGCTTGCTGCAGGCATCATCCTGCTGGGCAGCGTCACCGCCTATCTGATTCATGTGGTGACGGGCGAGGATCTGCTGGCCATGATCGGCGTGCTCTATGGCGCCGTGACCAACACTCCAGGCCTCGGTGCCGCACAGCAGACGTATAGCGACATGCACGCAGGTGCCTCCAATTCCATCTTCGCCCAGGGCTATGCCGTGGCTTATCCGCTCGGCGTGGTGGGCATCATTTTGGCTATTATTATAATAAGGAGTATCTTCCGCATCAACTTCAAGGACGAGCAGTCGCTCTATGAACGCAACATGCGCAACGACTCGGAGCAGCTGCATGCCGTGACGCTGGAGGTGGCTAACGAGGCTGTGTGCGGTCGAACTATCCGGCAGCTCAACCAGCTGGCAGGTCGCGACATCGTGGCTACCCGACTGATGCGCAGCCAGACGGAGAACATCGAACTCGTGAAGGCCGAGACAACCTTGCAGAAGGGCGACCGCCTCTTCGTGGTGGGCAAGCCCGAGGACGTGGAGGCCTACACGATTCTGCTGGGTCGCAAGCTGGACGATGTGGATCAGCGCCAGTGGGACGAGGACAAGCACAACAACCTCGTGTCAGAGCGCGTTGTTGTTACCAATCCCAAGATGCAGGGCCGCCGTCTGGGTGACCTCGACCTGCGTCGCACCTTCCACGTCACCTTCACTCGCGTGAAGCGTGCCGGCATCGACCTGATTGCCAGCCCTTCACTTATCCTGCAGATCGGCGACCGTGTCACCGTCGTTGGTTCGGCCGACAACGTGAAGCGCATCGAGGAGATGCTGGGCAATTCGGTGAAGCGCCTGGATCAGCCGATGCTCTTCTCTACCTTCCTCGGCATTGCCTTGGGTGTGCTGCTGGGCTCCATCCCGATCTTCTTCCCCGGCATGCCTGTGCCTGTGAAGCTCGGCTTGGCTGGCGGTCCTCTGATCGTGTCGATCCTGCTCAGCTGCTATGGCCCTAAGTTCCATATCGTGACCTACACTACAGCATCGGCCAAGCTGCTGATGCGCGAAATCGGTATCTGCATGTTCATGGCTGCCGTCGGCCTGGGTGCCGGCGTGGGCTTTGTCGATACTGTGCTGGGAGGCGGTTACTGGTGGGTGCTCTACGGCTTCCTCATTACCTTCCTGCCATGCATCATCATGGGCATTGTGGCCCGACTGGTCTTCCATCGCAGCTACTTCACCATTGCCGGCATGATCAGCGGTGCCATGACCGACCCACCGGCACTGGCCTATTCCAACAGCATCTGTGGCAACGATCAGGCATCCGTGGCCTATTCGACTGTCTATCCACTTTCGATGTTCCTGCGTGTTCTCGTGGCGCAGATCTTGGTGCTACTTGCACTTTAAAAAGTAGTGAAAGGGGAGTAAAAAGGTGTGTGAAAGGGGAGTGAAAAGGGACGATACCATCGGATTGTCTCAACCCTTCGCCCCCCGATACATTCGTCCCTTTCATTCCTCTTTCACACACCTTTCACTCCCCTTAAAAGCCCTTAACTTAATAAACTCATGGAGCTTCGTCAACTCAAATACTTCGTCCGTGTGGCTGAATGCCTCAACTACAGTGAGGCATCGCGTCAGCTCAACATCACGCAGAGCACACTCTCGCAGCAGGTCAAGCAGCTGGAGAATGAGCTGGGTGTAGATCTCTTGGTGCGTGATTCACATCATGTGCGTCTCACCGACCTGGGTGAAGCCTTCTTGCCACAGGCCCGTCGCACGCTCTCGGCTGCCACTACCTGTCTGGATCGCATTCGCGACATCCAGCAGCTGGGCAGCGGCGAACTCAACATCGGATCGACCTACTCGTTCCTGCCTCTGCTCAAGGAGACGGTGCTGCAGTTCATCAAGCAGTATCCGGGCGTGAAGCTCAACATCTGCTGTCACAGCATGGAGACGCTGATGAAGATGCTCGAGGAGGAGAAGATCGACATTGCACTGAGCTACAAGTCGCCCGACACGCATCCTGAGATCACGTCGCACATCATGTTCGACAACCGTCTGGCCGTGGTGGTGAGCGACACCCATCCGCTCGCTTCGCAGGAGAGTGTCCGCCTGGCCGATCTGGAGCGATTCCCCTTCGCCATGCCCGCCAAGGGATTGCAGGCACGCAACACTTTCGACCGCATTACGCAGGGGCTTGACTATCGCTTCAACGTGCGTCTGGAGATCAATGAGGTGAACGTGCTTCTTGATCTAGTGCGCTGTTCCGACCGTCTGGTCACCGTGGTGAGCCAGGCTGCTGTGGCCCGTACGCCTGGCCTCAAATCCCTGACCCTCGACCAGATGGGCACGCAGATGGAGGGCTCGTTCCACATCCTGCGCGATGCATATACCAAGCGCGCCACCAAGGAATTCCTCCGCATGCTATGCGAAAACCGATCGTACGGCATGGCGCTGATGGATATATTGTGAACAAACAGATGAATAGTGAGTGAAAAAATAGATAAAAAGGCAACAAAAGTTGCAAAGTCTCAAAAAAAGACTTAACTTTGCCCGCGGATATCAGGCATTGCCATCGTGAGATGTGACAGCCTAAGGATATCTGCGGGCATTTTTTTATGAAACGACACATAGCTTTATTAATACTCTTTCTCAATCTGTGCATTCCATCGTTGCGTGCCGATGATCCCGTCGGTGCGGAACGCAAAAGCATCGGGCAACAGGAACAGGTGGAGCGTATCGGTGCCGAGCGCAGCGCCTTGGGTATCGAGATGCGCGATGGCAGTCCCTGGTTCGCCCCTGCTGCATGGGTGTTCTACATCTTCCTGATACCGATTCTCGCCTCGTATGGCGTGCAGGGCTGGCGGCGCTGGAAGCATCGCGAAGAGCAGCTGCGGGCCAGCGAGGAGCAGCAGGAGATGCGCGAGCAGCACCTGCACTTTGTGGCCAACATCTCGCACGAGATCCGCACTCCGCTCACCCTCATCAGCGCCCCATTGAAGGAACTCGTCGCCCACAATGACCTCACGCCTCACGACCGAGACCTGCTGGCCATCATGCAGCGCAACGTCACCCGTCTCAATCATCTGGCCGAGCAGATACTCAATACCAGCAATCACGGCAAAGATGACCGTGTGCTGAAGACCACCTTTGGCGACATCAGTGCCTTCGTCGAGGGCATTGCCAACAACTTCCGCTTCTATGCCCACGAGAAGGGCCTGCACCTGACTTTCGACACCCGAACCGACGGCCAGCAGGGCTATTTCGATATGGAGAAGGTCGAGAAGATTGTGAGCAACCTGATGAGCAACGCCATCAAATACACTCCCGAAGGTGGCGACATCGTGGTGCGCGTCAGTCTCTGCGGCACCAACGCCGAGGTGGTGGTCAAGGACACGGGCATCGGCATCACGGGCAGCAGGCAGCGCGAGATGTTCCGCCGTTTTAACCGCCTGGACATGTCGGTGCTTAATCCGTCGAGCAAAGGCTTCGGCGTGGGCTTGCACTACGCCCAATGCCTGGCCTTCCTTCACCGCGGTCACCTGAGCTATGAGCCGAACGTGCCGCAGGGTTCGCGCTTCACGCTCACCATCCCCTACAAGGAGTCTGTTGTCCAGGATGCCTCGTCCGCATACGCCCCCTCCGATCATTCCCGCCTTGCTGCCGAAGCTTCCACCTCCGTTTCCAGCTCATTGTCCCATTCGTCGGAGCTCGGCTCCGACGTCGCCCCCCAGCCGTCCGCCCTGGGCACCATCGACGAATCCCTTCCCACCATTCTCCTGGTCGAGGACGACTACGAGATGCGCGGCTATGTGCAGATGCTCCTAAGCGAAGACTACAACGTCATCGTTGCCGGCGATGGCGAGGAGGCTTTGGAGAAGCTGAAACTCAACATCCCCGACCTCGTCCTGAGCGATGTGGTGATGCGCCGCATGGATGGCTTCGAACTCTGCCAGCACATCAAGGCAAGCGATGACTACGGCTACCTGCCCGTCTTGCTCCTCACGGCCAAGAGCGACATGGACAATCGCAAGCACGGCATCGACTGCGGCGCGGATGCCTACATCGGCAAGCCGTTCGACCCTTACTATTTGAAGTCGGTGGTGGCAAGCGTGCTCGAAAACCGTCTGCGCATCCAGCGTATCATCCGCAACATGACCCATGTGGAGGAGACTGTAACTGCTGACGCTCCGGCGGTCGGATGCGGGAAGTCGGCAGCTCCCCAAGTGGCTGATAACCCGATGGTCGAGCCCATCCTTTCCGAGCGCGACCGCGACTTCCTCGCCACCTTCCACAAGCTGCTGTCCGACCACCTCGATGACTTCGACCTCAATGTCAACCAGCTGGCCAGCGACATGAACCTCAGCTACAGCTCGCTCTATGCCCGCGTGAAGGATCTGACCGGACAGTCGCCGCAGGTGTTTCTCAATACCTATCGCATGAATATCGCCATGGAGCTGCTGCAAACGCACAACTACACGGTGTCCGAAGTCTGCTACAAGGTGGGAGCCTCGTCGCCTGCCAACTTCGCCCGAGCGTTCAAGAAGCAGTTCGGCGTGGTGCCGAGTGCGGTGTGAGTCTGTCTACGATGTGTAAATATCTTCAAATTAGTGCAATATTCTTCACATTTGAAGATTTTGAATAGAAAAATGAAGAATTTGAATGGTGTTTTGGCAAAGAAAACGCTACCTTTGCCCCCGTAAAACTTATCAAAACACAACACCCTTCTAACACTTCGTCATTATGACCTTTATGATGATCCTGGAACTTATCATAGTTCTGCTCGCCCTCTATGTGGGCTCCCGTTATGGCAGCCTGGCGCTTGGTGCCATCTCTGGCATCGGCCTCGCCATCCTCGTACTCTGTTTCGGCATGAAGCCCGGCACGCCTCCCACCGATGTGATCTACATTATTATCGCCGCCGTGACTTGTGCAGGCATGATGCACGCATCGGGCGGCATGGACTGGCTGATCCAGATTGCCGAGCGTCTGTTGCGCAAGCATCCTGACCACATCACCTTCTATGCTCCGCTCTGCACCTTCTTCCTGACTGTGCTGGTGGGCACAGGACACGTGGTCTATACACTCATGCCAATCATCTGCGACATCGCACTCAAGAAGGGCATCCGTCCCGAGCGTCCCTGTGGCGTGGCCAGCATCGCCTCGCAGGTGGGCATCACCTGTTCGCCCATCGCTGCCGCTGTCGTGGCCTTCACCACCATCTCGGCTGCCAACGGCTTCGAGATCACCATCCCACAGGTGCTGATGGTCACCATCCCTGCCTGCGTCTGCGGTTTGCTGGCTGCTGCGGCCTGCTCGTACAAGCGCGGCCTGGACCTCGACAAGGATCCTAAGTTCCAGGCTCGTCTGCAGGATCCCGAGACCTATCAGTACATGTATGGCAGCAGTTCCACCTCGCTTGACAAGGAGATCCCTGCATCTGCCAAGCGTGCCGTCTATATCTTCCTGGCAGCGCTGGTCATAATCGTAATCTACGCCACCTTCCAGCAGCTCCTGCCTACCTACGAAACCACCTCGGTAGTCAATGGTGAGACCGTCACCAAGACCTCGACCCTCAAGATGAACATCGTCATCCAGATCATCATGATTGCCGCTGCCGCCCTCATGATCATCTTCTGCAAGGCATCGCCCAAGAAGGCCGTGTCCGGTGCCGTCTGGCAGTCGGGCATGGTGGCCGTGGTTGCCATCTACGGCATCGCATGGCTGGCCGATACCTATTTTGCCAACTACATGGATGTGATGCAGTCTGGCCTGGCCGGCATCGTGGAGCAGTATCCCTGGGCCATCGCCTTTGCCTTCTTCGCCGTCTCGGTGCTGATCAATTCGCAGGGTGCCGTGGTCGTAGCTATGTTGCCTTTGGCCTATTCGCTCGGCATCCCTGGCCCTGTGTTGCTCGGTGTGCTGCCCAGCGTCTATGGCTACTTCTTCATCCCTAACTATCCTTCGGACATTGCCACCGTCAACTTCGACCGCTCAGGCACCACCGTCATCGGCAAGTACCTGCTGAATCACTCGTTCATGATGCCGGGCATGGTCAGCGTCATCGTTTCGACGCTGGTGGCACTTCTGATCACGACCATAATATATTGATGTATAAATTTAGTTTAACAAAGCTCATGAAAGACTGGACGCTACCCATCTCAATGCTGGTGGGTAGCGTCTGCTATGTCATTTTCACCCGGTGCGCATGGGCAATGCCCGTCAAGCCCGTGATCGTAGCGGGCATCCCTTACCTGTTGCCGTCGCTCATCTTCCTGATGCTGTTCCTGGCGTATTGCAAGATCGATCCGCGCGAGTTGCGACCGCGTCGCTGGCATCTGGTGCTCATCCTCATCCAACTGGCCGAGACGCTGTTGGCTGCCTGGTGGTGCATTGCGCCCCATGCCAGCGAGTGGCTGCCCCTGGCCGAGTCGCTGCTGGCCGTCTTTGTGGCCCCGATGGCTGCCGTGGGTGCTGTGGTGACACAGAAAATAGGTGGCAACCCTGCTACGGCTACCACCTATACGGTCATCTCGTCACTCTTTACGGCAGTGATGGTGCCGCTGGTCTATCCATTGGTCGAACCGGGCATCGGCGTCACCTTCATAGAGCTGTTCCTGCGCATCCTGTCGCGCGTGTTCCCCACCATCATCTTCCCGCTGCTGCTGGCATTGGCATTGCGCTATTATGTGCCCCGTCTGCATCAGTGGGTGTGCCGTAAGGCCAAGGACAAGTCGTTCTATCTCTGGGCCGTCTGCACCATGGTCAATACGGCGCAGATCATCCGCTGCATCGTGGGGTCGCCCGGTTCTGCTACGATCCTGATCAGCATCGTGGTCATCATCGGCATAGTGGTGGCCGCGCAGTTCTACGTGGGCAAGCAGATCGGCGAACACTACCATGACCGCATCGCTGCCGGACAGGGCCTGGCGCAGAAGAACACCGTGCTCTCCATCTGGATTGCCATGACCTTCCTGTCACCTACCGCCGCCATTGGCCCGGGTGTCTGCCTGTTGTGGCAGAATGTGGTCAATTCGTGGCAGATTTACAGGCATTCCTCACGCCGTTGAAGAAGTGTTTGTCTGCTATATTAAAAATGATAGGTAATGATGGCACAAAAGTAAGGAAAAAACAAATCATTGTCCCAAAACAGCAGGAATAATTGCAAATAATAGGTAATAAATCCTAAAAAAGCATCTTTAGCGTTTGTTCGCCTTGCATTTTTGCAGAAAAAACGCTATCTTTGCAACATCAAAACATTTTTAGTACTAACTCTCAAAAAACACATTACAACTATGGCTAAATGGATTTGTCCAGTTTGCGGTTATGTTCACGAGGGTGACACCGCACCAGAGAAGTGCCCACAGTGCAAAGTTCCAGGATCTAAGTTCAAGATGATGGAGGAGAACAAGGGCCTCCAGTTCGTTACCGAGCATGTGCTTGGCATTGCCAATGATATTCCTGCCGGCCCAGAGGGCGACTTCGTACGTCAGGGCTTGAAGGATCACTTCATGGGTGAGTGCACCGAGGTAGGTATGTACCTTGCCATGAGCCGTCAGGCCGATCGCGAGGGTTATCCTGAGGTTGCTGAGGCTTTCAAGCGTTACGCTCTTGAGGAGGCTGAGCACGCTGCCCGTTTCGCCGAGATGCTTGGCGAGGTAGTTTGGGATACCAAGACCAACGTTGAGAAGCGTATGCTCGCCGAGGAGGGTGCTTGCGCTGGCAAGATGGAGATCGCCAAGGTTGCCAAGCAACTCGACCTCGACGCTATCCACGACTCAGTTCACGAGATGGCTAAGGACGAAGCTCGTCATGGTGCCGGCTTCCAGGGTCTCTTCAACCGCTTCTTCAAGAAGTAATTCCGGCTTTTTCAGATCCGTCAAGGAAATCAAGGGAAGTCAATCCCGTAAAATCGAAAGAGGCTGTGTCACTACACAGCCTCTTTCGTTTTTTTATTTCTGAATTGTTTTTATAATTCAAGTCATTTTATTCATCGAATATATTTCTTTTGCGCAGCAAAGTTACAACCCCTTTATGAAATCTCCAAATTTTCGGGCAATTATTTGCTTTCTTTGCAAAAACTTGTCTGTCCTGTATTGGCATTGAACGGAAAGAAAGACCTACAGGTGGATTGGGAGCCGAACCTCTCGCTGATTGATCAGCGCGTGAAAAGCCCACACCAGACAGTCGCCCTCGTGGGCATGAATCACCTGTTCCAACATTGCCAGACGGGAGCCCTCACCGAATATCAGCAGATCGAAGAAACCATAGTCAGATTATTGATTCTCCCGATTGATCAGATTGACAACCACCTTGACCATCACATCCTTTTCTTCCGGACGAGATTCGGCAATCATTAGGGTGAGCGTCACGAGGGTATTGTCGGCTATTAGCTAGCGAGCAGAAAAGTACAGGTTTGTCCGACAAAAGGAACGTGAAAAATATGCACGTTAGTAACTATCGCACCTTCTCCACCGGCACCCCAACCTCCAAGATTCCATAGAGCGTGTCATTACGAAGCAAGAGCGTATCCTCTTCGATGTAGAGAAGATAGCTATTGTCTGCTTGTTGTACATAGGTGCCATCGTAATACCCACTGCTGCCAGAAAAACCGCCACCAGGATAGCGTTCGTCAAAGCTGCAAATCTCGCACGTCGAGTTTCGACTCCGCAGCTCCAACTGAATGTTGTCAAAATAGCCTTGCTTCCACTTGACACCATAGCATACATACTGGGTTATGGCGCCGTATTCCCGATATTCATTTATCCTGTGAACAAGTAGTATCGCATTCCAGACAAAGATGGGCACGACAAAAGTGTTGACCAGGAAGCATAAGGCGAGATTTTTCTTTTTGGACAACGCGAACAGCCCGGCAACAATAAGCATAGCTACAGCTGCCAGAACCATCTCGAACAAGGAGGTAAGGCCATCTGGACGTCCGTCGGGCATCAACACCCAGCAACACACCAGTATATCGACAACAAAGACAACAAGAATTGAATATTTAAGTTTCATGATAGAATACTATATTAATAGGTATTTACTTACTTCTTCCAGAACGATGGCATCAGCAGCAGGATCACCGTGAAGAACTCCAGACGGCCGATGAGCATGGCGAAACTCATCAGCCATTTGCTGAGGTCAGGAAGGTCGGCCCAGGTGAAGGCCGGACCTGTCAATCCCAGGCCAGGACCGCAGTTGCCGAACGATGTGATGGTGGTGCCGATGGCCGTGTCGGTGTCGAAGCCCTGCAGCTGCATCGCGAACACGCAGCCCACGGCCAGCACCACGTAGGTGAACATGAAGGCCATGACACGGTGCGCATGTTCCTGCGGAATGGGGGAGTTGTTGAGCTGGATGGAGAAGAACTTGCGTGGCGAGAGGTGTTGCAGCAGCTCCTGCACCAGATTCTTGAGCAGGATCACCACGCGCACCACCTTGATGCCGCCCGCTGTCGAGCCCGCACAGCCGCCGCACACCATCATCAGCAGCGTGGGGAGCCAGAAGGCACGTCCCCACAGGTCGTAGTCGTAATGCTCGCCCTGGAATCCGCAGGTCGAGATGATGGTCAGCACATGGAACAGCGAGCTTCTTATGGTGTCTGCAATGCCATGAGGCGAGGCCGCATACTGCTCGGTGCCGGCCTCCATGCCGAAGCCTGTGCACGTAAACAGCAGCACGAACAGCACCGTGAAGCCCACCACGATGAAGAAGAACCATCGCAGCTCATCATTCCTCACCACCGGCTTCCACAATCCGCGACGCAGGAAGTAGAAGAGCGTGAAGTTGACACTCGTCAGGAACAGGAAGGCCGCGCACACATACTCGATGAAGGCCGAATGAAACCATCCCAGGCTGGCCTGATGCGTGGAGAATCCGCCCGACGACATGGTGGTCATGGCGTGGCACACTGCATCAAATACCGACATGCCGCCCACCCAGTAGAGCGCCGTACATGCCGCTGTCAGCATCACATAGAGCACCCACAGCGTCATCGAGGTGTCCTGGATGCGAGGCCGCAGCTTATCGACTGTCATGCCCGTCACCTCGGCGCTGAACATCTGCGTGTTGCCCGAGGCGAAACGCGGCAGCAACGCCAGCGAGAACACCACGATGCCCAGGCCACCGATCCATTGCGTCATGCTGCGCCACAGCAGCAGGCCGTGCGGCTGTGCGTCGATGTCGTTCAGCACCGTGCAGCCCGTGGTGGTGAAGCCCGACATTGTCTCGAGGAACGCATCGGTCACCGTGTGCACGCTGCCATTGATCAGGTAGGGCAACATGCCGATCACCGAAAACAGCAGCCATGTGACGGTGACGATGAAGAAGCCCTCGCGATGCGTAAACCGCGTGTTGTATCGCCTGTTCATGCCCATCAGCACGCCACCCACCGCCACGCAGATCAGCGTGGTGATGAGTAGCGCCACAAAGTCATGTTCCGAGCCTATGACATTGTAGTAGAGCGCTGTGGCCGAGGCGATGGCGAGAAACATCGATTCGAGCATCACAAGCATGCCCATGATGTGACCTATGAGTTTCCAGTTCAATATCTGCATTCGTCTTTTGTCTGATCAAGCATTCTGTTTGGGATTCGTGCGCAAATGTATCTTTTTTTATTGGTACTACAAAGACATTACTGGTTATTAACCAAACTTTAACACTATGAGAACATGGAATGTTGCCTGATGGTACATGGAAACGATACTGTCGAGCCATGCTGCTCGCTGCTGATAGTGTTCTGTCTTGTCATCGTTCCAACTAAAAGTTCGTCCCAATAACGATTTTGTACACATTGAGCAATGAGTACATGTCGCGCTGTGCCTGCATGTACACACGGGCCGATGCGTACATGTCCAGAGTTCTGCCGCAGAAATCTACATCGACAGAAACTACAGTCCGGCACGTGACATGTACTCATGGTGACATGCGTACATGTCTGCGACCTTGGATATGTACGCATGGTGCGATGCGTACATGCTCTCAAGTTCGGACATGTACGCAAGGTGCGATGAGTACATGTCTCATTATTGACCCCTCCAATGATAGGGAACAAACATCATCAGACGCATGCATTATTGCCGGCGTCCCAGCATGTCGAAACTGTCTTTGAGCGACTCGATGATGAATTTGCCATCCTTCATCACCTTGCGGACGCGATAGCCACGCTCCTCGAGGAGGCTGCGGATTGAGGCGAGTTCGGGCTCGGTGAGCTCGAGGAATTCGCCCTCGGTGTCGATGCAGAGCAGGAAGTTGCGGCCGGTGCCTTCGTAGATGACGTTGTTCTGGCCGACGAACTGGAAGGTGACTTCGTAGAGGTTGGTTCGGTAGTCGGAGCCGTCGGTGTGGAGGGTGAGGGTCTCGACGGGCTTGACGTGGAGCGTACCGGCCACAGGGGCGATGCGCACTTCGGCTCCGTTCTCGAACAGGGTGTGGATCTCCGTGTCGTCGAGCTTGCCGTCAGTATAGCCATAGGTGCCGCCGATGCCGTCGCCCTCGTGAGCGAAACGGAAGGAGAAGACTGAGCCGTCGCCCTGGATCATGTAGTCATCGTCGTAACTGATGTCCTGGAACTGCAGGGTGTAGATGCTCTGGCCCTCGGCATCCTGACCCTCCATCAGGGCCAGCATGGCGGTGCCGTCGGCATTGTCGATGCTGTACAACCCGTCGCGCAGGCACTCCATCGGGCTGATCACCATGGTGGCATGATAGAGCACGGTATCGACGGCGAGCATATCGACGGTGACCAGCGTGCTGCCGTCGGCCGTGGGCTCGAAGGTGGTGTTGACCGTCCATGCGTCGTGGAAGCGATAGGTGTTGCCGGTCACGACCATGATGTCGCAATGGTCGGGCAGGATGTCGCTGGTGGTGTAGCTGCCGCTGAGCTCGTGGGTGTTGAGATAGAGGCGCATCTGGTACTTGTCGGGCACGATGCCGCCGAGGCCGATGGTGCCGATGCCCTGCGAATAGTCGATGATGGCCACGGGACCGAAGTCGATGTTGATGGTCTCCTTGGGGGTGATGAACGATTCGCCGCCCTGCAGGATGAGCGTGATGTGGTAGAGCACTCCCTCGCGGCTGGTGACATCGGCCAGGAAGGCTACCATACCGTCGTCGTTGCTGAAGCGCACGTTGATGTCATGGAT
Organism: Bacteroidales bacterium; assembly: GCA_045628525.1. Taxonomy (GTDB): domain Bacteria; phylum Bacteroidota; class Bacteroidia; order Bacteroidales; family UBA3663; genus Liminaster. The sequence continues at coordinate 25,143 of JAZQPJ010000003.1, read as the reverse complement.
GTCGATCGGCTGATTGTCGGCCGTGCGCACGATGAGGGTGTAGGGCATGAAGAGGTCGCTCTTGCTCCATTCGGTCTGGCCCGACTGCACGGCATCGGGGGTGAAGGCGATGGCCACCATGTAGTCGCTGTTCTGGCCGGACAGCTGCCAGCAGCCATACATGTCCGAGAGGTCCTGCAGCACTACGCCGGTGGGGATGAGGATCTCCTCTTCGGCCACGATGGGGACGTCGATGGGGGCGTTCCACATAGTGAGGTGGTAGTCGGTGAGGTCGCTGCCCAGGATGTCGATGGTGAAAAGGGAGGTCTCGCCCTCCTGGGTGTGGACGGCGGTGGCGGTGGTCACCTCGATGGAGCGGCCGTTCTTCTTGTCATAGAGCTCGGGCAACAGGAGGTCGGCGCGATAGAAGGTGCCGTAGAGCTCCTGGCTGACGATGCCGTACTCGAGGCGGAAGTCGTCGTTCTCGGCACGGAGCACGTACGTCTGGTAGAAATAGTTCTCGGTGACGGTGGCATAGCCCAGGTCGCTGGCGATGGTGTCGGTGGGCACGAGCACGGGCACGATGCCCTCGACGAGGAAGCGCGTCTTGTTCGATGCCAGGCAGTTGGCGTCGATGCGGTAGTGCGTCACCTCGTCCGATACGGAGACCTCCATGTCGGTGAAGGTGTAGAACTGCATGTCGTTCTGCGGATTGCGCACGAAGTTGTAGTATTTGCCCGAGCCCTGCAGATCGAAGTCGTCGTTGGTGAAGGTGCCGAACATGGAGTCGGCGTGGTAGTCGAGCTGCATCTTCCATTTGCCATCGGGCGAGAAGAGGGTGAAGCAGTATTCGCGGCTGTTGGGATCGTCCTCCACCACGATGTTCTCGGTCGAGAACCGGATGGTGTCGTTGGCCGCGGTCTGGGCATGGCTCTGCACGGCACAGAGCAGATTGAGGGCTGACAGCAGGGCCAGCAGGAGGAGTTTGTAATTCATATTTTGGGGTTTGAGGGGTTTGGGGAGTTTGAGGAGTTTGGGGAGTTTGAAAGGTTTGAGGGGTTTGAAGGGTTTGAGGGGTTTGAAGGGGTTGGGGAGTTTGAAGGGTTTGAGGAGTTTGGGGAGATACCTTTCGAACCTTTCGAACCTTTCAAACTTTCGAACCTTTCGAACTTTTCGAACCTTTCGAACCTTTCGAACCTTTCAAACCTTTTAAAAATATGGTGCAAAGATACGCAGTTTGCGCAAATAGTCCAAATAAATGGGGTGCTTTCGTGCAAAAACTTGACGAATTATTTTGCTGTGTCGGGGAAATGTGTTATTTTTGCATCGTAAAAACAATTCATAATTGAGAATTCAGAATTCATAATACCTGTCAATGAAAAAGACATTCCTCACCGCACTCCTCTGTGCTGCACTCTCCGGCTTGGGCAACATTCAGGCTCAGGCACAGGAGACAGCCTACATCCCGACACCGGAAAACCTCGAATCGCGCGCCGAATTCAGCGACATGAAGTTCGGCATCTTCCTGCATTGGGGCATCTACAGCATGTTTGGCCAGGGCGAGTGGTACATGCACAACGCCAACCTGGATTGGCAGGAGTACCAGAAGGCGGCTTCGGGCTTCTACCCTTCGCGCTTCGATGCGCAGGAGTGGGTCAGCACCATCAAGGCATCGGGCGCACGATACATAACCTTCACTTCGCGCCATCATGACAGCTTCTCGATGTGGGGGACGGAGCAGTCGGACTACAACATCGTGGATGCCACGCCCTACGGACGCGACGTGATCGGCGAGCTGGCTGAGGCCTGCCATGAGCAGGGCGTGCGTCTGCACCTCTATTATTCGCACCTGGACTGGCGACGTGCCGACTATCCGCTGGGCCGCACCGGACATGGCACCAAGCGCGACTTGAAGCCCGACTATCCCACCTATCTGCAGTTCATGAAGGGGCAGCTCACCGAGCTTCTGACCCGTTATGGCGAGATCGGCGCTATCTGGTTCGATGGCGTGTGGGACCATGACGAGGACGCTGTGCCTTTCGACTGGCGACTGCGCGAGCAATATGATCTGATCCATCAGCTGCAGCCTCGTTGCCTGGTGGGCAACAACCACCATCTGGCCGTGTTCCCCGGCGAGGATATCCAGATCTTTGAGCGCGACATCCCCGGGCAGAACACCGCCGGCCTCTCCGGACAGGAGATCAGCGTGCTGCCACTCGAGACGTGCCAGACCATGAACGGCATGTGGGGCTACAAGATCACCGACCAGAACTACAAGTCGGTCGATGACCTGATCCGTCTGCTGGTCAGCACGGCTGGCAAGGGTGCTAACCTCCTGCTCAATATCGGCCCTCAACCTAATGGCGAACTGCCAGCCACGGCTCTCGACCGCCTGAAGGGAATGGGAGAGTGGCTCGAAAAGTATGGCGAGAGCATTTATGGCACACGAGCCACCGGAATCAAGCCTCAGCCATGGGGCGAGACAACATGCAAGGATAATACGATCTACGTGCATCTGCTTCGTCAGGAGAAAGATATCCTGTTGCCTTTGGCTAAGAAAGTGAAGCGTGTGAGTGTGCTCAACGATGGGCAGCCTGTGTCCTACGCCCGGATTAAGGGAATGTTGTCGCTGCACGTGCCTGAGCATGAGCCGACGGTGGACTACATCCTGAAGATCGAAACAAAAAAATAAAACAACATCATTGCACTTCAACGAAAAAACATGTTACTGGAGGTATGTGCCAGCGATCTGGCAAGTGCCCGGGCAGCAGCAGCGGGTGGAGCCCAGCGCATAGAACTGTGCCGCAATCTGGAGCTTGATGGCCTGACGCCACCGAGGGAATGGATAGAGGAGGCGCGAAGCATCGAGGGACTGAAGCTGCATGTGCTGATCCGACCTTGTGAGGGAGGATTTGTGTATGATGAGGCTGTGTTCGACCAGATGCGCGAGGAGATCCGGATGTGCCGCCAGCTGGGTGCAGATGGTGTGGTGATCGGTGCTTTGACCCCCGAGGGTGACATCGATGTGGAGCATCTTCGTCCACTGATGGCTGAGGCACAGGGGATGCAGGTCACTTTCCACCGAGCTTTCGATGTGTGCCGCAATCCGCTGGACGCTCTGGAGCAGATCATCGGCCTCGGCTGCACCCGACTGCTTACCTCAGGGCAGCAACCATCGGCCGAGCTGGGCATTCCGCTGCTCCAGACTTTGGTGAAACAGGCCAACCAACGCATCATCATCATGCCAGGTGCTGGTGTGACCCCTCAGAATGCGGGAAGGATACTTCGTATGACGGGTGCCAGTGAGATTCATTCCTCATGCCGCGCCCAGCATGCCGATGGAGAGAAGGTGACTACTGCAGAGGTAGTGGCTGAGGTAATTAAATCGATAAGTAATAAATAGCAAAAAAATGACCGAGACACTCCAACTTCTGGCTTTCCTCTATGCCTCCATGCCGTTGCCTGACAGCGTGGATTATTCACGAGAGTATTGGCTGCAGAACATCGAATCGACCCTTCAGGCCCGCCAGGAGATGACCTGGGGTGAGCGGATTCCAGAAAGGGAGTTCCGCCACTTCGTGCTGCCTGTGCGTGTCAACAACGAGAATCTGGACGAGAGCCGGTGGGTGTTCTACGACGAGCTGAAAGAGCGCGTCCGTGGCCTCTCGATGAGCGAGGCCATCCTGGAGGTGAACCACTGGTGCCATGAGAAGGTGACTTATCAGCCGAGCGACGAGCGCACCTCATCTCCATTGGCCACCGTGAAGAGTGCCATTGGCCGCTGTGGAGAAGAATCAACGTTTCTGGTGTCGGCTCTCCGTTCTGTGTGCATTCCGGCCCGTCAGGTCTATACGCCGCGTTGGGCCCACACCGACGACAACCACGCCTGGGTGGAGGCCTGGGCCGATGGCGAGTGGCACTTCCTCGGAGCGTGCGAACCAGAGGCGGTGCTCGATCTGGGTTGGTTCAATGCCCCTGCTTCGCGCGGTATGTTGATGCACACCAAGGCCTTCGGACAGTATGATGGCCCGGAGGAGGTGATGCAGCGCAATGCCTGCTTCACGGAGATAGATGTGACGGCTAACTATGCCCCCGTGGCCAAGGCCTATGCCAGGGTGGTGGATGCCGAGGGCAAGGCTGTACAGGGAGCTAAGGTGGAGTTTAAGATCTATAATTATGCTGAGTTTTATACTGTCTCGACCAAAGAAACTGATGCTCAAGGTGTGACCTACATGCAGGCCGGCAAGGGAGATTTAGTGGCTTGGGCCTACAAGGATGGAGCATACGGTTTCTCGCGCTTCCCTGTGAACGAAGGTGATACGATTGAAGTGGTGTTGAACCACAAGGCTGGTGAGTCTTACGGTTTCGACATGGAGATCGTACCACCGAAGGAGCGTAACACGTTGCCGCCAATGACCGAAGCACAGCGTCAGGAGAATGCCCGTAGGTTGGCGGTGGAGGACTCGATCAGGAATGCGTACGTGGCATCGTTCCCCGATTCATATCAGCTGCCAAAAGTTGACGATGGCCTTTATGACAAAGCTTCACTTGACAAGCGTGCCGACCGGCTCATCAAAGCATCGAGAGGCAACCACCAGACACTGATCGACTACCTGCAGTCGGTCACGGAGATGAGCATTCCTGTCTTCGGCTTGAACCTGCTCGAATCGCTGTCGGCCAAGGACCTGCGCGATGTGCAGCGCGATGTGCTCGTTGATAATACCAACTGGGGTATTATGCCGGCACTTCTGTATGACAAGCAATGTCCGGATTCGATCTTTACGCGATATATTTTGTGCCCTCGTGTAGCCAACGAACGTCTTACTCCTTATCACTCCCTGCTCTTTGATGCGATGGGTGCGCATTCACTGGAGGAGATAGAGACCTGTTTCATGAAGCATTGGGAGCAAGGACCTGAGGCGCTTGTACGTTGGGTAAGCGACAGCATACAGATAGATAAGGAGCGTAATCCGCAGCAGCTCTGCATGTCTCCTTTGGGCGTGTACAAGCATCGTGTTACAGACAAACACTCGCGCGACATCTTCTTTGTGGCCATGGCCCGCACATTCGGTTTCCCATCGCGTATCGACCCAGTGACGGGCAAGGTGCAGTATATGAAGGTGGGGGAGTGGCTATGGAAGGATGTGAACTTCGATCAAGCCATTGAGCATGCCGAGCAGAATAGTCAAGGTCCTTTCATGCTCCTTTACGAGCCTGAGGGTTACTTGACTGATCCGAAATACTACACGCACTTCACTCTGTCGAAGATTGTGAATGGTCGTCCACAGCTGTTGAATTATGGCGAAGAAGATACCTGGAACAGCATCTTTACGTTCAATAATAATCGCGTTATTGATCTTGACGAAGGTGATTATCTGCTCATTACTGGCACTCGTATGGCTGATGGAAGTGTCTTGGTGCACTTGGAGGTGGAACCCGTTTTGAGTGAGTCTATTTCTACAGAACTTCTCACGATGCGTCATGCTGAAGAGGGACTGCAAGTGATTGGTACGCTCAATGCGGAACACTTGTATCTGGACGAAACAAAGGGCGAATGCTCTATACTTTCAACTACTGGCCGTGGCTTCTATGTGCTGGGCATGATTGCACCTAACAACGAACCGACCAACCATACGTTGCGTGACATTGCACAGTATCGTGAAGCATTAGACCAATGGGGAGGCACGTTGCTGTTATTGTTCCGCAATGAAGATGAGGCCGCTCGTTTCCGCAAAGACGAGTTCCCTGCATTGCCTCGGAAGACAGTTTTTGGCATTGATCATACAGGCGCTATACTCGACGAGCTGACACGTGAAATGCATCTTAAAGGGCAACATTTGCCCGTGCATCCTACGGTTCCTCCTGAATCGATCGCTCCAGGTTATCCGGTCTTCGTCATTGCCGATACCTTCAATCGCATCGTTTTTTGTTCCGAGGGCTACACCATCGGGTTGGGAGAGCAGTTGGTGAAAGGACTGACAATGAATAATTAACAATTGATAGGAATACAATCTCACATTACTAATATAATAATACTATGTCACAAACTTTTCATGTAAGTGCCCTTCGTGGCAAAGATTTTTATGAAGGAAGCGAACAATCTCCATTCCGGACCATCAACCGTGCTGCCTCATTGGCCATGCCAGGCGATATGGTAGTGGTGCACGAGGGCGAATATCGCGAGTGGGTTGATCCGCTCAATTCGGGCATCAACGAGCAGAGCCGCATCACCTACATGGTGGCTCCTGGCGAACATGCTGTCATCAAGGGTTCTGAGCGCATCACCACTTGGGAACCCGTAGAAGGAAATGTGTGGAAGGTCGTGCTGCCTAATAGTTTCTTTGGCGGTTACAATCCTTACAACGAGATACTCGGCGGTGACTGGATGGTCTCGCCCGACCCATGTGTCGCACCTCATGAGGTGGATGGCGTGCTCAAGGACTTCCCACTCCATCTGGGCGACGTCTATCTGAATGGCAAGTCATTCTACGAGGCTGGTCGCTATGCCGACATTGTCAACCCAAAGATGCGTCTGACGGGCGTAACCCCACCTTGGTCGCACACTCCAGAGCCATTGCTCCACCCTGAGGATTCTGTCTATCAGTGGTTTGCTGAGATCGACCCTGAGGCCGACACCACCACAATCTATGCCAACTTCCAGGGAGCGAACCCAAATGAGGAACTGACCGAGATCAACGTGCGTCGCTCGTGCTTCTTCCCACGTCGCACCGGTCGCAACTACATCACCGTGCGCGGCTTCGAGATGGCACAGGCAGCCTGCCCATGGACGCCACCAACAGCCGATCAGCCAGGCTTGCTCGGCACCAACTGGAGCAAATGCTGGATTATCGAGGACTGCGACATACACGACGCCAAGTGTAGCGCCATCAGCATCGGTAAGGAGGAATCGACCGGCCATAACATGTGTTCGCGCACTCAGAGGAAGCCAGGCTACCAGTATCAGATGGAGGCCGTGTTCCGTGCGGCTCGTATTGGCTGGAGCCGTGAGACCATCGGTTCGCACCTCATTCGTCGCAATGTGCTGCACGATTGCGGACAGAACGGAATCGTTGGCCACATGGGCTGCATCTTCAGCACCATTGAGCATAACCATATCTACAATATTGCGGTCAAGCATGAGTTCTTCGGTTATGAGATCGCCGGCATCAAGCTCCATGCCGCCATCGATGTCACCATCCGCTACAACAATATCCACAACAGTGCCCTCGGCACCTGGCTCGACTGGCAGGCACAGGGCGCTCATGTGCACAACAACCTCTATTATGCCAATGACCGTGACCTCATGATTGAGGTTACTCATGGCCCATATCTGGTGGATAACAACATCTTCGGTTCGCCCTACAACTTCGACAATGTGGCCCAGGGAGGTGCCTACGTGCACAACCTATGTGCAGGCATCATGCGTCGCATAGAGTGTCGCGACCGTTCTACGCCTTACCATTTCCCACACTCGGCTGAGTTGGCAGGTTGTACCATCGTGTATGGTGGAGACGATCGCCTCTATAACAATATTTTTATTGGCGGAAGTACAGCTGAGGCAGAAGACGCTTCTTGTGGTACGGCAGGTTACGATAAGCATCCGCAGGGATGGGAGGCTTATCAGCAGCTGTTGCGCGACTATGGCAATGGCGATCATGAGAAGTTCCAGGACACTCCACAGGCTGTATATATCGAAGGCAATGCTTACCTCAACGATGCCCCTGCCTACAAGGGCGAGACCGAGAAATTCGAGACCAAGGCCGACTGCCAGTTCTGTATCGTAGAGAAGGCTGATGGTACCTACATGGAGATTGACATTGACCCAGCCATGCTCGCGCTGAAGACAAGTGTCGTCTCGACCGCTACGCTTGGCTCAACCCGAATCACAGAGGGTCTCTACGAGGACAAGAATGGCAACCCATACGTCATTGACTATGATTTCTTTGGCAAGCTTCGTACATCCACCCCTCTTGCTGGCCCTATCGCCGAACTCAAGCCTGGCAAGAACTGCCTCAAGGTGTGGTAAAAACCGCTCGCAAAAATCAAAACCATACTCCCCTGATAAAGTTTCGTTATCAGGGGAGATTTTTATCTTGTTTTTCTTGTTATCTTCATTTTTTATTATTATCTTTGCAGCCTAAATCCGAAATAACATCCCTCCATGGAACCATTCGCCCACTTACACGTACATACTGAATTCAGTCTCCTCGACGGCCAGTGCAAGATCGGCCGCCTGTTCGACAAGGCAGCCGCCGACGGCATGCCTGGCTTTGCTGTGACCGACCATGGCAACATGTTCGGCATCAAGGACTTCTTCGATATTTCGAACAAGAAGAACAAAGATCGAGAGAAGGAGGGCTTGCCTCGCATCAAACCAATTTTCGGCTGTGAGGTGTATGTAGCACGCCGCAGCCTGGCCTTGCGCGATGGCAAGCAGGACATGAGCGGCTGGCACCTCATCCTTTTGGCCAAGAACAAGAACGGATACCAGAACCTCATCAAGCTGGTGTCTATCGGCTGGGTCGATGGTTACTACATGCGTCCGCGTATCGACCACGAGGTGCTCGAGAAGTATCACGAGGACCTGATCTGCTGTTCGGCCTGTATCGGTGGCGAGGTGGCCAAGAAGTTCGAGGCTGGCGATCTGGAGGCGGCCGAGCAGGCCATCCTGTGGCACAAGCAGCTGTTTGGCGATGACTATTACCTCGAACTGCAGCGTCACATCTCTACCGACCCGCTCTTCAACCCCGAGTGCTACGAGAAGCAGAAGCCCTACAACGTCTTCCTGCAGGAGATGTCGAAGAAACACGACATCAAGCTCATCTGCTCCAACGATGTGCACTTTGTCGATGAAGAGAATGGCGAGGCTCACGACCACCTGATCTGCCTGAATACCGGCAAGGACCTCGACGACCCGAACCGTATGCGCTACACCAAGCAGGAATGGTTCAAGACCACCGCCGAGATGAATAAACTCTTCGAGGATGTGCCCGAAGCCCTGCGCAACACCGTAGAAATCGTCGATAAGTGCGTGGAGTACAACATCGAGAACGGCCCAATCATGCCCAACTTCGAGATCCCCGCCGACTTCGGCCTGGAGGAGGACTACCGCCAGAAGTATACCGAACAGATGCTCTTCGACGAAATGACTCAGGACGAGAACGGCAACGTGGTACTCTCGGAAGAAGACGCCCGCAAGAAGTTCAAGAAGTTGGGCAATGGCGACATCAACAAGGTGGTGCGCATCAAGTTCGAGGCCGACTACCTCAAGCACCTCACCCTGCAAGGCGCACGCGACAACCATTATTTAGTAAAGGAGTACGGCTACGAGGGCGACTCCATGGCGCAGCCGATGACCGACGACGAGATCATTGCCGCCCTCCGTCCCGACGTGTGGGAGCGCATCAAGTTCGAGCTCCACATCATGAAGACCATGGGTTTCCCGGGTTACTTCCTTATCGTGAGCGACTTCATCCGCGCGTGCCGCGAGGAGTTGGGCGTCTCGGTAGGCCCTGGCCGTGGCTCAGCCGCCGGTTCGGCCGTGGCCTATTGCCTCGGCATCACCAAGATCGACCCCATCAAGTACGACTTGCTGTTCGAGCGTTTCCTGAACCCTGACCGTATCTCGCTGCCTGATATCGATACCGACTTCGACGATGATGGCCGTTCACGCGTTATCGAGTGGGTGCAGGACAAGTACGGCGCCGACCGCGTCAGCCACATCATCACCTACGGCACCATGGCCACCAAGATGGTAATCAAGGACATGGCGCGCGTGGAGAAGGTGCCCATCCCCGAGGCCAATCGCCTGGCCGCTTTGGTGCCTGACCGTATGCCCGAAGAGAACGGCAAGGCACTGAAGTGCAACCTCAAGAACTGCATCAAGGTGGTGCCCGAGTTGCGCGATGCCTGCGACAGCCCCGATCCGGCCATCCGCAACGTGATGAAGCTGGGCCAGATGCTCGAGGGCAACGTGCGAGGCACCGGCGTGCATGCCTGCGGTATGATCATCGGCCGCGATCCGATCGATTCCGTCGTGCCTGTATCGGTGGTCGATGACCACGGCACCAAGCTGCTCGTTACGCAGTACGACGGTCACGTCATCGAATCCACGGGTCTGATCAAGATGGACTTCCTCGGTCTCAAGACCCTCGGCATCATCAACGAGGCGCTCGACAACATCAAGGAGACCTGCAATATCGACATCGACATCGACCACATCCCGATTGACGACGAACTCACCTATAAGCTCTTCGCCTCGGGTCGCACCGTCGGCACGTTCCAGTTCGAGTCGCCCGGTATGCAGAAGTACCTCAAGGAGTTGCAGCCCGACTGTATCGGCGACATTGTGGCCATGAACGCCCTGTATCGTCCGGGACCTATGGACTACATCCCTGCCTTCATCGCCCGTAAGAACGGCCGTGAGCCGATCACGTACGACATCCCCGTCATGGAGAAGTACCTCAAGGACACCTACGGCATCACCGTCTATCAGGAGCAGGTCATGCTCTTGTCCCGCCTCCTTGCCGACTTCACCCGTGGTGAGTCCGATGCCCTCCGTAAGGCGATGGGTAAGAAGAAGAAGGACATCGTCGATGCTATGAAGCCTAAGTTCATCGAGGGCGGAAAGAAGAATGGCCACGATCCCAAAGTCCTCGAAAAGATCTGGGCTGACTGGGAGAAGTTCGCCTCCTACGCTTTCAACAAGAGCCACGCCGTATGCTATGCCTGGGTGGCCTATCAGACCGCTTACCTCAAGGCGCACTATCCGGCCGAATACATGAGTGCCGTGCTGTCGCGCTCGCTCAACAACGTGACCGAACTCGCCAAGCAGATGGACGAGTGCCGCGCCATGGGCCTGGAGGTCAAGGGTCCAGACATCAACCTGTCGCGTCAGCGTTATTCGGTCGATGCCGAGGGTGCCGTCCGCTTCGGCTTGGCTGGCATCAAGGGCTTTGGCGAAGGTGCTGCCGACGCTGTGGTCAACGAGCGCAAGAAGAATGGTCCATACAAGGACATCTTCGACCTCGTGGAGCGCGTCGAGGCTGGTGCGCTCAACCGCAAGGCGCTCGAATCGCTTGCCCTCTCCGGCGCGCTCGATTCGTTGGGCTCTATCACCCGCGAACAGTACATGGGTGTCAATGCCCGTGGCGAAGCCTTCCTTGACCAGGTGGCCAAATACGGACAGAAGTTCAAGGCCGATAAGGAGAGCAACGAGGCTTCGCTCTTCGGTGACATGGACGATATGGAGGTGGCCATTGCCCATCCATCGCCCCCAGAGGCCGACCGCTGGAGCACCCTGGAGCGACTGAACAAGGAGAAGGAACTCGTGGGCCTCTTCCTCTCGGCCCATCCGCTCGACGAATACAAGCTGGTGCTCAAGTACGCCTGCAACACCACCATGGCCGACCTGGAGAGCATCCCGAACCCCAAGAACCGAGACGAACAGGACGCCAAGCTCCGTGAGCTGGCCGAGAACCCCAAGGAGATAGAGCGCATCAGCCAGCTGCAGGCCCGCGAGATCACCTGTGGTGGCATCGTAACCGGTTGGCGCGAAGGAACATCGAAGGCGGGCAACCCTTACGGCGTGCTCACCCTCGAGGACTATTCGGGCAAGCACGACTTCGTCTTCTTCGGCGCTGCCTATCCGCAGTGGCGCGGCTTCGGACGCGAGGGCATGTACCTCTACATCCAGGCCAAGTACCAGCCCAAGCGTTTCGTACGCGAGGTGCGCAGCATCTTCGATGTGGAGTTCAACATCGGTTCGATCCGCCAGCTCAACGAGGTGGCGTCCACCCTGCTCGAAGACCTCACCGTGGTGGTCGATAGCGACAAGCTCTCCATGGCTGGCATCCGGCAGATGGCCGACTCCATCATGCAGCGCGACAGCGAGGACTCCAGCATGCCCGCCACCGCCAACCTCTACTTCGAGGTCACCGAGCCCATCCAGAACTATTTCGTCCGCCTATACAGCCGCCACCATCGCGTAGGCATCACTCCCGGTCTTGTTGATTTCCTCCGCAATCAGGATGGCGTCACCTGCAAGATCAACGGCCTTCTGGTCGAGGACCAGCGCCAGGAATCTGAGCCCGAGGAAGAGGTATTCGAGTCCGACATGATGCCCGACGACTGATCCCCCTCGTCGTCCCATCCCGCCTTCACTCAGGATAGGATGTTACCCCTTGTCGCATTCAAAGCTACTCGGTGGCATTGTCGCCTAGCCGCCTAGCCAATACACAAAAGCACCCGGAGCAAATGCCCCGGGTGCTTCATTATTATCTTAGCACGAAGTGAAGATTAGAGCTTGTCGTTTGAGCCAAGCACATTCACAATCTTGTGGATGTACATCTTCTTCATGTTGTCACGTGCTGGCTTGAGGTACTGACGTGGATCGAAGTGAGATGGGTTCTCAGCGAGGTGCTTGCGGATAGCAGCGGTCATGGCGAGACGTGAGTCAGAGTCGATGTTGATCTTGCAAACAGCTGACTGTGATGCCTTGCGGAGCTGCTCCTCAGGGATACCGATAGCTGCCTCGAGCTGGCCACCATACTGGTTGATGGTGTTAACTTCCTCCATAGGAACAGAAGAAGAGCCGTGGAGAACGATTGGGAAGCCAGGAAGCTTCTGCTCGATCTCAGCGAGGATGTCGAATGCCAATGGTGGTGGAACGAGCACACCGTTAACGAGGGTGCACTGTGCTGGGGTGAACTTGTGAGCACCGTGTGAGGTACCGATAGAGATAGCGAGTGAGTCGCAACCAGTGCGGGTAGCGAAGTCGATAACCTCCTCTGGCTTGGTGTAGTGAGACTCTGCAGCAGAAACCTCATCCTCAACGCCAGCGAGAACGCCGAGCTCAGCCTCAACGGTAACGTCGAACTGATGAGCGTACTCAACAACCTTCTTTGCGAGAGCTACGTTCTCCTCGTATGGGAGGTGTGAGCCGTCGATCATAACTGAAGAGAAGCCATTGTCGATGCAGTCCTTGCAGAGCTCGAAGCTATCACCGTGGTCGAGGTGAAGCACGATCTGAGGATTCTCGCAGCCGAGCTCCTTAGCGTACTCTACAGCACCCTTAGCGAGGTTGCGGAGGATGGTACCGTTAGCGTAGTTGCGTGCGCCCTTAGATACCTGCATGATAACTGGAGACTTGGTCTCAACGGCAGCCATTACGATAGCCTGCATCTGCTCCATGGTGTTGAAGTTGAATGCTGGGATAGCGTAGCCACCTGCTACTGCCTTCTTGAACATCTCGCGGGTGTTAACAAGGCCGAGTTCTTTATAACTTACCATAATAGAATAAATGTATTAAGTGAAATACGATGTGACAAATCTTACACCACGCTTACGCGTATGTAAGCGTTAGACGCTGCAAATATAATGCTTTTTGTGCAAAGTTGTGCAAACCGAGGCGCAAAAACAATCTCCCGACCTTCAAAAATTATCATTTTGTAAGTTATGCTTCTCATATTCATTTTTCGCAGCAATCCGCCGATTATCTCGTCAGCGAGAGCGAGAGGGTCATGCCGAAGTCGGAGTTGACGGTGGGGTATGAGGTGGAGACGAGCGGGGTGTTGGACTGGCGGTTGTAGTACAGCTTCATCTGCAGCATCTTCGAGAACTGGTAGTCGGCGGTGAACTTGATGGTCCATGCCTGGTTGCCCGAGGTGGCCTGGGTGTAGGCGTCGTTGATCTTGCGCAAGAGGGCCATCTGGTCCTTGTGCGTGATGTCGAGCTTCATGTTGAGGTCGTGGTTGACGCCCTTCTGGCCGCCGTCGGGCATGCCGAGGATGGTGTTGAAGTTGGCAAGCTTGTAGCCCACGCCGATGGTGAGGTCCTTCGAGACGTTCTCGGTGATCTGCGCGCTCGACATGGCCAGCGACACGGAGCGGGTGCTCCTGTACTCGCCCTTGAGCGATAGGCCGTTGAGGAGTGTGGCGTTGAGGCCGAGCAGCGGTGCGAAGCTCTCGGTGAGGGTGACGGTACCGATGTCGAATTCGGACGATGGCATCGGGCAGTTGTTGGTCACGTCGAGCACGTAGCCGAGGCCCTGCTCATTTTCGACGTAGTTGGTGTACGTCTGGTAGTTGCCGATGGCGTAGGTGCAGTTGTAGGTATGGCTCAGCTGCAGGCTCTTGAACCATGTGGCGAGCTTGGGGAACAGCTGCAGGAGGCCATCGTAGGTGACCTTCCAGTTGGGCAATGCCTTCCACATCGAGGGGATGGGGTCGAGGCTGACGGTGTGGGCATCGCCGCCCAGGTAGGCTGCAGTGAAGGCAGGCACGAGCACATCGCTGGTGTTGATGCGCGATGAGCCGAGGCCCGGGATGAACGGCATGCCGGCGTACTGGTCGCCACCCTCCATGGTGCGCATGAAGCCGCCGGTGGGGTAGCGGGCGTCGGTGTACTGAGCCAGCAGGCGGCCGTAGATGATGTCGCGGTTGGCGATGAACTGGTCGAACACCTGGCTGGAATAGCCGTTGCCCGGATCGTGGCCACCGAAGGCCGAGCCCATGGCGATGGTGGTCATCTGGAACGAGCCGCTGCGGCTGATGGGCAGGTCGGGCGACATGAACTGGTGTGACTCCTTGTCGTTGCGCTTCCAGGTGCCGGTGAGGTTGATCTTCAGGCCGGTCCATGGTTCGAGCACCGCCTGGTAGTTGAGGTCCTGCGTGGTGCTATAGACGGCAGGGGTGGTGAGCGACTCGCTCATGATGAGCCAGCCGCGCTCCTGTGCCTTGCGGGTGAAGCTCTCGCCGCTCTCGAAACCGAAGGCGAAGCCCAGACCCGGTGCCAGGCCGTCGGAGCCGTTGCCCTGGCCGTAGAAGTCGCCCACATCGGCCAGGAAGTAGGGCAGGTAGGTGTCCTGCGTCTGCTTGTAGCCGAACTGCATGGAACGTACGGACATCAGCAGGCGCGAGCCCACCTGCAGCGTCTTGTACCACGCCATATCGTCGAGCGGCTTGTCGCTCTTGACGGTGACCTGCAACTTGACGCTGTCGGCGGTGGTGAAGGTGATGGCGTTGCGGCCCACGCGCTTGTATTCCAGCGGATAGGAGCGGTCGTTGTCCATGTCGTGGGCACTCACGATGATGCGGCGGGTGTCCATGTTGTGCTTGAAGGTGATGGTGGTGTCGCCACCCACAAGGGTGAACTCCTGCTTGAGTTCCTTGGGGCGCTTCTCGGTGAGGTGGTTGGAGATGCGGCTGTTCGGTCCATTCTTCCTGCTGGCGGCTGCGTTGTTGCCCCTGCCGGATGCAGGTGTGGTCTTGAACTTGTCGTTGACCTTCTTGAGGAAGCGCGACTTGTTGTAGAGCGTCTCGAGGTTGAACTTGCCGTCGAACTGCCACTGCGAGTTGTTCTGCAGGTTGTTGCCGGTGCTGGTGTTCTCGTCGATCTGGGTGCCGCGGTTCCACTGGTAGGTGCTCTTGTACTTGACGGACGAGGTGAGCCAGTCGGTCCACGAGATCTTGTTGATCGGGATGTTCCACGAGGCATCGAACTGCTGGTTGTAGGTCACGGGAGTGCCGAGCTTCCAGAGCTGCGTCCAGATGGTGTCGCGCCAACGCTCATACTCGTCGGGGTAGAGGTAGCGGTTGACGGGCACGTCGGGCTCATCGACGCGCGAGTTGGTGGCCGATTGGAAGTTGAGCTTCAGGGTCTTGGTGACGTCCCAGTTGATGCTGGTCTGGCGCATCATGGTGAACGTCTTGGTGTAGCTCACGGGCATGGTGAAGTCGGTCTCGACGGCCTCGATGTTGCGCAGCTGCTCCTCGAAGTAGGTGCGGTTCACGTTGGCGGACAGCGAGATGCTGTTGGGCAGCCAGTTGAGCTGGAAGTCGTCCTTCAGTTTCTTGAACGGCGACTTGGAGTTGCTGGAGTTTGAAGCGTTTGAGGAGTTTGAGGAGTTTGAAGGGTCGCGCTTGCCGGTGCCGGCGCGGCTGGTGCGACGGTCCTGTGTGGCGTTCTTGCCGGCGGCGGCTTTGTCGTCCTTCTTGGGCGCGAACGGCTTCCAGGGCTTGAAGAATGGCGACCAGTTGTAGTTGATCGAACCCTTGTATGAGTTGTTGTACTCGTATTCGGTGGTGGGGTTGTGCGACGTCTGGCGGTTCTGGCTGTAGCTCATGGTGACGTTGGCCGGATCCCATGGCTTGGAGGCCTTGGACTTGACGTCGAACTTCATGCCCGAGATAGACATGGAGCTGGACTCCGACACGGTTTGCACCAGGGCGCGGATGGAGTCCTTCTGATGCTCGGTGGGGTAGGTGCTCAGCGTCTCATCGACGGTGAGGTCCTCGTTGTAGGGGTCGTATTTCGGCGTGTTGACCGACTTGGCGTAGCTGTAGTAGAACGGAGCCGTGAGCTTGAGTTGCTGCGGCACCCACTTGCCCAGGTCGGTCTGACCTGAGACGTTATATTCGTAATCCTCTGTGAGCGAACGGTTGGCGGTGGATTGCTCCACGCTGCCCCAGCCGATGCTGCGGAACGAGCCGGCGCCGTTGATCGTAGCCAGGTCGGAGATGCGCAGGGTGGCGTTGCCGCGTGCTGCCCAGCCGCCGCTCTCGTCCATGCCGTCGGTGCGGAGCTCGTTAACCCAGATGGTGGCCGAGTGGTCGGCACGGCCCACGTTGCGCACGCCGATCATAATGACCGAACAGTCGCTCAGCGAGGGGTTGCCCACGATGGTCATGCGGTTGGACTTGTTGTCCGGGTCGTATTCTGTGTAGGGCAGGGTGTAGGCCACGCCCTCCTGACCGAGCTCCTTCAGGCGGTTGCGCTCACGCTTCAGCGAGGTGAGCTTCTTCATCGAGACGTTGATCATGTTGTCCTCGGGCCACACCTTCAGGCGGTCGCCAGGCGAGTCGTTGCTGTAGCGGCCGGCAGGGGTGAGGTGCAGCGGCACCTCGTACTCGTAGTAGTTGTCCTTGTAGTCCGAGCCCACGCGCAGGAAGACGGCCAGGTCGCCATCGCTCACGCGCATCTCCTCGCCCTGATTGGCATGGGCGTGGGCAAAGAGTTGCAGGTTCTCGTACTGGCGCAGGTCGAGGCCGGAGTTCTTATACACGGCCACGGCATCGTGAGGCGAGAGTTTGCTGACCTTCAGAGCCAGGGCCTGCTCGTTCTGCTGCACGGAGTTGTTGCCCGGCGTGACGATGCGGGTGATGCCGGGAGGTAGCACGTAGTTGACTGGCAATGAGCCCGAATGCTCCTCGATGTTGACCGAACTGGCGCTCATCATGGCATCGGAACTGGGCGCATAGCCGCGCTCGCTGAGGTCGCCGGTGTAGGTGCGCCAATCGGAGCGGACCAGGTCGAGTGTGGCCAGACGCAGCACCTGCTCCTCCTGCCAGCCGGTCATGAGCATACGCATGAAGCGGATGGACTTGAAGTTGGAGATGTTGCCCTCCTTGCGGTCGGGCGAACGGAGCGGGATGCGGAACAGATACCAGGTGACCTCGCGCTGTTGGCCGTCGCGGGTGCGCTTCAGACGGGTGCTGACGTCGGCCAGATACTTGTTCTCGCCGGGGTTCATGTGGCCACGCTGCAGATCCACTACGTACTCGTAATAGCGCTCGTATTCGTTCAGGGTGTTGTCGGTGTTGATGTCCTCCACGTCGGGCGTGCTCTTGTAAGCGGTGCTGTACGACTCCTTGCTGTCGGCCGTGGATGGCGCGTTGCCCTCCGTACCATTTATATATTTATAACGGTTGAGGATCGAGGTGGTCTCGCGGTCCCAGTCCGAGCCGCGGAAGTAGTGGTAGTTGTCGCCGGCAGGGTCGTTGAGAGGAGAGAACGGATCGCGCTCCCAGCGGTCGAGCACCTCGCCATCCACGATCTGGCGCAGGGTATCGACATAATTCTTATAGGTGGGGAAGTTGAACTCGTCGGCGGTGCTGAGGCCGTTGAGGCCCACGTCCTGCGTGGCGTGGCTGCTCGATGAGTTGTCGAAGGCATAGACGGTGGACGAACGGGTCGAGACGCGTCCCCAGAGGGTCTCCTTGATGGCCGAGAGGTCGCCGTTGATGTCAAGGCCGTTCTCGAAGCCCTTGTATCCGTCCTTCAGGATATCCTCGCTCACCTCGCCCAGGTGGATGACGAGCTTGCCCTCGTCGTTGGGCTGCCAGGTTGGGTCGCCCTCGATCTCGTCGAACGGATCCATCATCCAGAACTCGATGTATTCGTAGTTGGCCGACTCGAAGTTGGTCACCTCCATGGCACGCATCATGCCGCCCCAGTTGTCGGCCGGGTTCTTGAGGTGGCCCTCGCGGTCGATGCGGTCGGCACTCACATTATACTGTCCGCGCTCCTGCGGATAGTAGGCCAGGTTGAGCACATCGAGGATGCCCGTCTCGCCATATTCCAGCTCCTTGTTGGGGTAGATCTCGTCGAAGGTCACCTGACGCACACGGGGGTCGCTCAGCTGCGCCAGGTCGTTCTTGATGTGGCTTGGCGTCATGTTGCTGGTCTGCGAGGTGAAGAGGTGGTCGATGCGGTACCATGCCAGGTGGGCACGCTGGGCGTTGTAGTCGCGCGTCAGCAGGTTGCCGCCCACCGGTCTGCCGTCGATGCTCACCGGCGTAGAGCTGAGTTGCCACATGGAGGCCACGGCCAGGTTGCGCGACGACTCGCTCTGCTCGAAGTCGTCGATGTAGATCGAGCCGTTCTGGCCGATGTCCGAACTGTGGCCCGCCACGAGCTGGGCATATTCGGCCTGCAGCGAGAAGTTGGATGGGGCAGTGGCCTTGATCCAGGGCACGTAGCCGATGGCGTTGGTCAACCACATGAAGTCGCGGTTCCACTTGAGGTTGAAGCCGTAGATGGTGTTGTTGATCGGGATTTCGGTCATCGACACCTTCTTGGTCAACGGACGCTCGCTCAGGTTGATGACCGTGGCACCAAACTTCAGGTCCTTCGACCAGTCGTACTGCATGTCGAGGCCCATCATCGTCTTGCGCTGCAGCGAGAATTCCGACTGGTCCTCGAGCGACACGCTCACGTTAGTACCCGAGTCGATGATGCTCTGGTTGAGGATGGTGACGATGCCCATGGTGTAATCCACCGAATAGTCCGAGCCCTCGGTGAGCGTGGTGCCGCCGGCGGTGACGCGCACCGAGCCGCGTGCCACGTTCATGGCGCCGAGGCTGATCTCCGCGCCGTTCGAGGCGGAGTATTCGCCTTTGATGCGGAACTTGTTGTGCTCAGCCACCTGCTCGGCCTCGGTCAGCGTCATGCGGTAGAGCTCGGGGTAGCAGTAGCGCTCCACCAGCTGCGGATCATTGCCCAACATCTTGGCCAGGTGACTGCCGAATGGTTCGACCACAGGGAAGATGATGCGGCCGTTCTGCGCCTGCACCGTGTAACCCGGCAGCCAGTCGAACTGGCCGTCGCTGTGGCGCTCCTGCTGCTGGTTGATCTGGTCGAGGTTCATCACCTGGATGAGCAGCTTCTTGTTGATCGGTGCTTCGTTGATGTAGTTGGTATAGACGCCCACCGAGTCGCTCAGATACTGTATTTGCATCGTGAAGCTGTTCTGGCTCAAGTTGGTCACGCCCAGCGAGTAGATGTTCTTCATCATCAGGTCCCACACCTTGTAGGAGGGGTCGCCGGTGGTGGATTTGAGCAGCTTGACGAAGAGGGTGCGCGTGGCGTTCTCGGAGTTGTCGCTGGCAAACTCACCCACCTGGTACGTCTGTCCGCCCTTGGTATATTGGAAGGCGACGGCCAGCACGCAGTCGTCGTCGATCTTGGTCTTGAGCGAGAGGTAGCCGAGGCTGGAGTTGAGTGAGTATTCGCTTGGCTGGAGCATGCGTGCTGACTCGATCTTCTCGAAGTCGCGGCCGCTCTTCATCTCGGGGTCGAAGCCCTCCATGCCGGTGGTCACCAGTTCGATCTGGCGCAGTTCGTCGTAGGCGCAGAGGTTGCTGTAGAGGCTGTTCACGCCGTTGGCCGGAGCCGCGCCGTCCATACCCTTCCAGTAGTCGGGGCGCTGCATTTCCTCCCTGGTGGCCTCGCCCAGGTCACTGAAGGCGAGGATGTTGCGGGCGTTGTCGTAGTTGCTGCGCTTGTTGGTCATCCACACCTCGATCTTGGTGATTTCGATGCCCGAGGCGATGAGCGGCAACAGCGACATGTTCTGGTCGTAGGTGTCGCGGAAGAACTGGCCGAGGAAGTAGTGGCGGTTCTCGTCGTAGTCGGTGGCGGTCAGCTCGTAGCTGCGCTTGGTCACGCCGCCCTTGCTCGACACGGTCTTGCTCGTGGACTCCTGCTTGGCCAGCAGGGCGGTGATGTTGAGCTTGCCGAACTTGAGCTGCGACTTGACGCCGAACAGCGAGGCGCCGCCCGAGATGAGGGAGTTGCCCGTGGTCATCGACACGTTGCCCGCCTCGATGTTCTGCACGATGTCGTCCTCGTCGCCGGCAAAGGCCAGTTTGAACTTGGTGGCGTCGAAGTCGAAGGTGGCCTCGGTGTTGTAGTTCAGGTCGAAGCTCATCTTCGAACCCACGCTGGCCTTCATGTTGAGCTGCACGTTCTCGTTGAAGTCGAACGTCCACTGGTCGCGAGCCTGCTCCGAGAGAGTGGGGTTATCGACCACATTGTGCTTCATGCCCATCGAGATGCCGGCCGAGCCCTGTGTCTTGACGCGGATGCCGCCGGGGCCGAACAGCTTCTCGGCAGGGCCCAGCGAGAACTGCATGTCCAGCAGGTCGAAGTCGCCCTTGCCCTCTTCCTCCTCCACAGCCTTCTGGTACTGTGAGTAGAAGAACTTGTTGCGCTCCTGACGCTCGGTATAGCCCAGGTACTCCTGCTGCGTCATCGGGATGGGGTAGCCGATCTCCTTTTCGCCCAGCATGGTGTGGATCAGGTAGCGGTTGTTCTTCCAGTCGTACTCGATGACGGTCTTGAGGTTCTCGGGCTGTTTCAGGTCGGCAGGGTGTGCGGCCTCCAACGCCTTGGCATCTTCGGGCGTAGTGGGTGCTACAGGGTAGCGGCTCACGTAGGTCGAGTCCTCAGCAGCAGCGGTCCCCATCTGCGCGGGGCTCTCAGCTGTGGTCTCCATCTGCACGGGCACACGACCCCCGGCGGCATAGCTCAGCGCCATGCTGCCGCAGATCAGGCCGGCACCCAGGAGTGTCAGCCATCCGCGTAGGTTGATATGTGGCCGTTTGTCAGACATTATGGAATTCGCGCACTTTTTGTCATCTATTTAACGCGTTTTTGCCGGTTTTATTGTGCATGCATTCATATTTTCTATAGGTTTGCGTGTGTGGGAAACCAGTCGGGCAGCCATGAAAAATGCAAATCCCGAGCATAAAAACGCCAAAAGGGCGTGCAAAAAATGTCATTTCTGCCTTCCAAATCGACTTTCACTAAAAAGGTAGGGTATAAATGCAATGTTTTTGGGTGGAAAATTTGGAGGGTTAAAAAAAAGTCGTTATATTTGCCATCGAATTCTATCATAAGATTTAACAATCAGATATCAATTCGACCAACTATAGTAATCTAATAACATTACCAATCATTAAAACAAATTATTCACATGATCAACCAACCAACCGTGAAGCTTGGTATCGTAGGCGTTAGCCGCGACTGCTTCCCTATTGCCCTCACTAAGGCTCGTTTGGCTGCTGTAATGGCAGAGGTTCAGAAGGCAGCCCTCCCTGAGGTTTATGACTGCCCAGTTATCATCGAGAACGACGTTGACACCTACAAGGCTCTTGATTGGGCTAAGGAGAATGGCATCAATGCTGTCTGCATGTTCCTCGGCAACTTCGGTCCTGAGGGTCCAACCACCCTGTTCGTTCAGAAGTTCGGCGGCCCAGCCATGGTGATCGCTGCCAAGGAGGAGGGCAAGGCCAACCTCGCTAACGATCGTGGCGATGCCCTTTGCGGTGTGCTCAACTTCTCTTACTCTGTAGGCCTCCGTCGCCTCAAGGTTTATATCCCAGAGTATCCTAACGTAACTCCTGAGGAGGCTGTCAAGGAGCTCGCTGACTTCCGCAACATCGCTCGCGTTGTTATCGGTGTCAAGAACCTCAAGGTCATCGGCTTCGGTCCACGTCCTTGGGACTTCCTCGCTTGCAACGCTCCTATCCAGCCAATGTACGACCTCGGCATCGAGGTACAGGAGAACTCAGAGCTCGACCTCAAGAAGGCATTCGACGAGACCGCTTGCAAGACCGCTGAGATCGACGCTGTTGCTAAGGATATGGAGGCTGAGCTCGGCCCACAGCGCAACACCTACCCAGAGATCATCCGCAAGATGGCTCAGCTCGAGGTTACTCTCCTCGACTGGTACGAGAGCGGCAAGGGCGGCAGCAAGTACGCTGTATTCGCTAACAAGTGCTGGCCAGCATGGCAGCCTATCTTCGAGTTCGAGCCTTGCTACGTTAACTCACGCCTCACCGGCCGTGGCATCCCTGTAGCTTGCGAGGTTGACCTCTACGGTGCCCTCTCAGAGTACATGGCTGAGTGCGCTACTGAGAAGCCAGCTACCCTGCTCGACATCAACAACTCAGTTCCTGCTGACGTTATTCCTGCAGGCGCAAGCCTCGCCGGTGCTGACCTCAAGGACCTCTACATGGGCTTCCACTGCGGTAACACCTGCTCACAGTGCATGAAGGACTGCAAGATCAAGTATCAGCTCATCCAGGCTCGTCTCATGAGCCCAGATATCACCAAGGGTACCCTCGAGGGTCAGATCAAGCCAGGCAAGTCAACCATGTTCCGTATCCAGTCGAACAGCGACAGCAAGCTTGTCAGCTACATCGCTCAGGGCGAGTTCCTCGACGTAGATCCATGCTCTTTCGGTGGCATCGGCATCCACGCTATCCCAGGCTTCGCTCGCTTCTATCGTCACGTCCTCGTTGGCAAGCGCTTCCCACACCACGGAGCTTATGCCTTCGATCACTGCGGCAAGGTTCTCTTCGAGGCTCTCAAGATGCTCGGCGTTGAGGATATCAACACCCCACTCCCAGCTGGTCAGCTCTACCCAGGTGAGAATCCATTCGCTATCTAATGTCTTAGTACATACAGATAAAAACAACAAACCCCGTCACTTTCGAGTGGCGGGGTTTTGTTGTTTTCTATATTTTTTTACTTCACAATATAAACTGCGAACGACTTGGCACCCAGATCCACGGTGAGCGTCTGACCCTCGACAGGGATGGCCGACTCCCGGGGAGTGATCTTCTCTGGCTGGTCGAGCGTGTTCTCGGCATCGAGGTCGTCAGAGTGGAGCAGGATCTGCTTGGCCGAAGTGAAGCTGACACCCTTCTTGAGGCCCTGGAACTTCAGGTTGAGGGTCTGTGTCTCGTTGCCGGTGTTGGCCACCTTCACGATGTAGGCACCCATCTCCTTGTCCCATACGGCCGAGGCGAAGAGTCCGTTCTGGTCGGCATCGCCAGCCACTGGCTTCTTGTTCATGGTCAACGACAGCACGTTCGAGCCCTTGTAGGTGGCATAGAGCTGCTGCACGTAGTAAGAGACAGACTTGAACGAGCGGAGGTTGCCGAACCAGATGGCATCGGGACGCCACTGCCAGCCCTTGACGTGGGCGAAGAGTGGGGCGTAGGTGGCCATGTGCACGATGTCGGCGTTGCGCTCGATGCCCGTCATGTGGGCAGCCTCGTAGAGCGAGGTCTCGAAGTGGTTCCACTTCTTGCCGTCGCCATGGCAGGCATACTCGCCAGCAAATACCTTCGGGCCCTTGCGGTCGTAGCCATCGTAGCGGTGGCCGTGGCTGAGGAACCACTGCTCGTTGCGGTAGTAATGCTCGTCGTAGAGGTCCACCTTGAGCTCCTTCATCTTTGGCTGCAGCAGGTCGAAGTCCCAACCCTCGGAGTTAGGGCCGGTGGTGCCGATGAGCTTGAGGTCTGGGTAGGCCTTGCGCAGGGCATCGTTGAACTTCTTCAGGCGCTCGGTGAAGGCGTTGTTAGGGCCGCCATGCTCCTCATCGTAGTCCCACTGCTCGTTGCCCACGCCGAGGTAGTGCAGGTTGAATGGCTCGGGGTGACCCATCTCGGCACGTACCTTGCCCCACTTCGAATCGACAGGGCCGTTGGCGAACTCCACGAGGTCGAGCGCATCCTGGATGTAGGCATCGAGGTCGTCGACAGCCACATGGGCGGTCTTCTCGCTCCAGATCTCGTTCTGGAACTGGCAGGCCAGGCCGCAGGAGATCACAGGCAGGGCCTCGCAGCCGAAGTCCTCGCAGAGCTGGAAGAACTCGAAGAAGCCGAGGCCGTAGGTCTGATGATACTCAGGGTAGAGGCGGTAGGGGAAGGTGTTCTCCCAGCGGTTCTCGTTCAATGGGCGGTTCTCGACAGGGCCAACAGAATTCTTCCACTGGTAGCGCTGGTCGAGGTCGGTACCCTCCACGATGCAGCCGCCAGGGAAGCGGAACACGCCTGGCTTCATGTCGAAGAGCGCCTGAGCCAGGTCCTTGCGCATACCGTTCTCGCGACCCTTCCAGGTATCGGTCGGGAACATCGATACATGCTCAATGTCGATGCTGTTCATCTTGGCCCAGAAGTCGCGACCCTGCTCCGGACGGAGGAACATGCGCAGGTGGGCATCCTCCATGGTGAGAGGCGACTTGATGGTGATGGTGTATTTCTTCCACTCCTTGCCGTCGACCACGATCTCCTGGCTGGTGAACTCCTGGTGCTCGCCCATGGTGTCGTTATCGACGAGCTGCACCTCGAGCACGCCCTTGCCACCCTCAGGCACGCGGGCCCAGAGGGAGAAGCGGTAGGTGGCGTCCTGCTTGACCGAGATGCCGAAGAAGCCCTCGTTCTCGATGCCGGTGCGCTTGTGTGGATGACCAGGGTCGGAGAGGCGTACGTAGTGTGGGTTCTTGTCGAATGGTCCGTTGTCGAGCACCTCGAACTTGCCGAAAGCCGTCCAGCCCATCAGACGCTGAGGAAACTCGAACGAGCGGTTCTTGATCATCTCGGCATAGAGGCCGCCGTCGGCAGCAAAGTTGATATCCTCGAAGAAGATGCCATACATGGTTGGCTGGATAGGTGCACCCAGCTTCTTGGTCTGGATCACCATGTCGTTGGTGGCTGCCTGGGCGGTGAGTGCGGTGGCACCGAGGGCGAGGGTAGCCAGAAGAGCGTTTTTCAATTTCATATTGTTTGTGGGTTGAGTTTGGTTGATCTAGGG
>JAZQPJ010000002.1:0-17972 GCA_045628525.1 Bacteroidales bacterium | reverse complement strand
CTCGGCATCGAATGCCGAGGAATGGAATGGGGAGGAAAGGGATGGGGACTCGGCATCGAATGCCGAGGTTACGAACGGAGAGGAGGGGATGGAGAGGGTGGACAGATACTCGGCGCGGGTGAGTTTTGGGCCTACCACCATGTTATCGACGGGGACGACGTGGGTGATGAAGGGGGGCACGGTGTCGAGCATGGACTGCACCATGATGATCTGCACCTCGCCCGAATCGACCAGCATCTGGAAGAAGTCGCTGAGCTGCTCACGCATCGGGGCATCGAGGCCGATGAAGGGGTTATCGACGATGAGGACCTTGGGGCGCTTGATCAGATACTTGAAGAGCTGGTAGCGACGCATCTCGCCGCTGCTGAGCAGCACCATACGCTTCTGCAGGAGGGGGCGCATCATGAAGGTGTCGAGCAGGGGATTCTGCAGGAACTCCGTGTCGTCCTCAGCACCGGCGGCGAGGGCATCGTCGTGGGTGAGGCCATGTCCGGCCATGCGGGCTTCGTCGGCCGAGAGACCGGTGGCGGTGACCTTGCCGGTGGCGAGGGCACGCTTGAGCACGGTCATGACGAGGGGCGACTCGTCGCGATCCTGACTGTTGAATCGCTGCTGGAAATAATAGGGCTTCTCGACCGAGCCGAGGGCATCTTCGAAGGTGAGCTGCACGATGTTGCCATAGGCCGAGGGCTTGGTGCCGGGGCCGAAGTCGTACTGGAGCGAGCCCTGTAGCAGCAGGTTCTTGCCTGTGATGAGGTCAATGAGACAAGACTTGCCTCCGCCATTGGGGCCCATGATAGCAATGTGCTCGCCAACTTCGAGCACGAAGTTGACGAG
This sequence comes from Bacteroidales bacterium, assembly GCA_045628525.1. Classification (GTDB taxonomy): domain Bacteria; phylum Bacteroidota; class Bacteroidia; order Bacteroidales; family UBA3663; genus Liminaster. Next base: position 17,135 of record JAZQPJ010000002.1, on the reverse strand, counting down.
CCGATTCATACGCGTCTGCGGCAGTCGGCCGAGCGCATCTGTGAGTTTGATTGTGGACATATTGATGTTATACGTGCTTGTCGATCTCCTGCTGCAGGTCGATCTCGTTGCGGTCGGCATCGAGCACACGATACTGTAGGAGCTCCATGGATTGGTCAGCGACGAGATGCCACTGGAATCCGAAGCGACGACGCCACTTCCAGAGACGGCTGGTGAAGAACCAGCCCTCGCGGAGGTGAGCTGCTATGAAAGGGTGAACGTAGAGGGTGAAACGCTTCACTTTGCGATCGTTGACCAGGATGTCGAGCTTCTCCTCGAGCCTGTCGGGGAAGAGCAGGCTGGGCTTGACCACATGCTTGCCTCCACATACCGGGCACGACTCGGCCGTCTGCACATCCATCACGGGACGCACACGCTGGCGGGTGATCTGCATGAGGCAGAACTTGGAGAGGGGCAGGATGTTGTGCTTGGCGCGATCCTGCTGCATCAGCTCCTTCATGTGCTGATAGAGCTTGTCACGATTCTCGGCCTTGGCCAGGTCGATGAAGTCGATGACCACGATGCCGCCCATGTCGCGCAGACGCATCTGACGGGCAATCTCGTCGGCAGCGGCCATATCCACAAGCAGGGCGTTCTCCTCCTGATCCTCGGCCTGTCGGCTGCGATGGCCGGAGTTGACGTCGATGACGTGCAGGGCCTCGGTGTGCTCGATGATGATGTAGGCACCAGCCTTGCACGAGACGGTCTTGCCCAATGAGGACTTGATCTGGCGGGTTACTGCAAATTTGTCCAGGATGGGGACCTCCTCCTCGTACAGTTTTACGACGTCTGCCTTCTCAGGGGCTATCAGATTCACATATTCCCGAATCTGAGTGAACGTGGCTGGGTCGTTAACCCAGATGTTCTCGAACGAGGGGTTGAAGATGTCGCGAAGTAATGCCACGGCACGGCCGGTCTCCTCGTAACAGAGCGAGGGCAGCTTGCCTTTCATGAGGGTGGTCACGCTGTCTTCCCAGCGCTTGACCAACGAGTTGAATTCCTGGCTCAATTCTTCGACACCAGCGCCTTGTGCCGAGGTTCGGATGATGACACCGAAGTTCTTGGGACGAATGGCGTTGATGATCTGCTTGAGTCGGCTCTTCTCCTCGCTTGATTTGATTTTCGCGGACACCGAAACCTTGTCCTGGAAAGGAATCAGCACCATGAAACGACCTGGGAGCGAAATGTCGCAGGTGAGGCGTGGGCCTTTGGTACTGATCGGTTCCTTGGCAACCTGCACCAGAATCTCCTGCCCTACGGTCAGGGTGTCAGCAATGGTCTCGCTCTTGTCGAGGTCGGCTTCGCGCTTGAAGCGGTCGATGGGGATGAGATGCTTGCGGTCAGAGATCTGCTGCTTGACGAACTTGGCCAGCGTCTTGAACTGCGGACCAAGATCCTGATAGTGAATGAAACCCTCCTTTTCGCACCCCACATCCACAAAAGCAGCATTCAGGCCTGGCATCAGCTTCTTGACGCGTGCCAGATAGATGTTGCCCACACTGAACGTGGCGTTCTGCGACTCGCGCTGGTATTCGGCCAGCTTGCCGTCTTCGAGCAGACCGATGGTGATCAGTTGCGGGTTGACATCAATGACTACTTCTCTTGTCATTGTATGGTGAATTAGGAGTTAAAAGAAAGGCGCCCTCATAAGGGGGCGCCCATTAGGCCACTTGGCGCACGATTAGTGCTTATGGCGATTCTTGCGAAGACGCTTCTTGCGCTTGTGCACTGCCATCTTATGACGCTTGTGCTTCTTACCGTTTGGCATACCTTTAATTAATTAATAGTTGTACAATATATTGTTTTGTTATTACTCGGAGATTAGTCCTGCTCCTCGTTCACGAGCTCACCGCTAACCTGACCCATGAAGGTCTTAGCTGGCTTGAAAGCTGGGATGTTATGAGCTGGGATGATGATAGCCTTGTCCTTGCTGATGTTACGAGCGGTCTTGGTAGCACGCTCCTTGATGATAAAGCTACCGAAGCCACGGAGATAAACTGGCTCGCCCTCAACAAGCGAATCCTTAACAGAGGTCATGAACTGCTCAACGACGGTCAATACTGCCTCCTTGTCAAGACCGGTCTTCTTTGCGATCTTGGTTACAATTTCTGCTTTTGTCATTTTTATTATTAATTTGATGTAGTTTTTAATGATTTGGCGTGCAAAGATACCGCTTTTTTTCGAATTTCACAATAATAGTTACCATTTTTTTGAAAAAAATCTTATCTTTGCAGCAGAAAACGCCATAAATGACAACTGAAAATCAAGAAAATGAACGAAATAAGCAGCAAAATAGCACTTTGGTTCGATAAAAACCAGCGCGACCTGCCCTGGAGACATACTCGAAATCCCTATCTGATATGGCTGTCGGAGACCATACTGCAGCAGACACGCGTGGCACAGGGCTGGGACTATTACCTAAGGTTTGCCCAACAATATCCCACCGTGCAGGACCTGGCAGCCGCCAGCGAAGACGAGGTGCTGAAGCTGTGGCAAGGCCTGGGATACTACAGCCGCGCCCGAAACCTGCACACCGCTGCCATGCAGGTGGTGAGCGACGAGAGCCTCGACGGATTCCCGAGCGAATACGCCAGGCTGATCAAGCTGAAAGGCGTGGGACCCTACACGGCTGCCGCCATCGCCAGCATCGCGGCTGACGAGGAGGTGGCTGTGGTGGATGGCAATGTGTATCGCGTGCTGTCACGACTCTTCGACCTGGCCACGCCCATCGACTCCGGCCAAGGCCAGCGACAGTTCATGGCATTGGCCACCGAACTGCTGCCGCATCGGACCGAAGGCGGAAGCCCCGGCCACCACAACCAGGCCATGATGGAACTGGGCGCGATCTGCTGCACTCCCACCTCGCCACAATGCCAGGACTGCCCGGTGGCAGAGCATTGCCTGGCATTGGCCAACGGAACCATGGCAGAGCGACCCGTGAAATCGACGAAGGTGAAGGTGAGGGAGCGCCATTTCCTATACATTATTTATATATATAAGGAGGGAATGTGGGTACACCAGCGTGGTGCCGGCGACATCTGGCAGGGACTGTGGGAGCCCTACCCCATCGAGATTGAACATGAGGAGGAGAACGAGACACAGTTTCCGCTCACGCCCCTGCTGGACATCATACAGCCGCAAATGATCATGCTGAAAAAGCATCAGCTGACACACCAGACGATAAATGCACAGTTCTGGGTATGTCAGCTGACAAACGATGATCAGTCGGAACAATTGAATCGGGCACTTGGGCCCAAAGGCTACCGATGGGTGAGCTGGGACGACTGGCAGGGGATGGCCGTGCCACGCCTGATTGACGAAGTCAACCGAAAGCTATCGTCAGACTGGTTCTGAAACGATCGCCCTGGCGCTCGGCCGAGAACTGGTGGCGCCCCGGATAGAGCAACTGCAGGCGCTGACGAAGCACATTGAGCCCCACCCCACCCTGCTTGTTGTGATGAGAGCGAACGAGGGCCTCAGTGGCATCAGGCTTGAGGTTATTATCGGTAGTGAAGCATAGCTGATGCTGCTTCACCTGCAGATGGATGCGAATGGCACCAGGCTCATCAAGCTGTCCGCAATGCTTGAAGCAGTTCTCGACCAAAGGGGTGAGCATGAGTGGGGCAATCTGCAACTGATCGAGATCTCCCTCCTGCTCAAAGACCAGACACTCATCGCCCGGCATGCGGAGTCGCTGCAGGTCGATGAGCTGTCGCAGGTGTTCGACATCGTCAACCAATGGCACCTGCTCCTGACGGGCGCTATAGGTAAAGTATCGCATCAGTGAAGAGAGACTGGTGACTGCCGAGGATGCCCGCTCCTGATCGATCCAGATCAGGGCGTCGATGTTGTTGAGCGTATTATACAGGAAGTGTGGATTGAGCTGCGACTTGAGCAGATGATTCTCTGACTGGGCATTGCGTAGGCGGATTTCCTCAAGGTTCTCGCCCAGCACCACACTCATCAGGGCTACGGAGGTGAGGAAGATGGTCATGCCATAGAACAAGAGCTGCAAAGAATGCAGCAGCTGCTGGATGTAATCGGGCAACAGGTCATGCATCCAATAGAACACCACGCCAATGGTGAGACCCGACATCACGACCGCCCAGCATCGCACATAAAGCCACAACAGGCTACGCAGACTGTACTGACGCATCAGGTTGGACTCGCGCCATGTGCGATACTCCACCCAGACATTGACCACGCCCACCACGGTGAGGAATACCGTGACCATGAGCATGGGCAACAGCAACACCAGCCAGACTGTGTCGGCAAAATGAAGCAGCCGCGGCACCAGCATGGCGGTGACGGTACCACCGATGCTGAGATAAAGGAGTGGAAGCAGGAAATACTGGAAACGTCTCATCGTGAAACAGGAGAAAAAATGAAACTCAGGCTATCGGGTGGCTTTCCTGCGAATGCGCAGCCAAATGATAAGTGACAGGAAGAATACCTCGGCCAGAACAGCCTCAACCCAGGATGGATAGAAGTAGAGGTGACCACCAAGCAGCCATCCTTCCCATTGCGTGATAAGCTGCGATGACCATGTAATCCAACCATACAGCATATCGATGGGTGTGCAAAGCCAATGCATGGACGGGAAGAGGCACCCCAGCAACAGACAGCCTACAAAGAATGGGACCAAGGGAACGACCATCAAGCCCTGAAGCCAGCCAAGGAACGGCACCTGATGGAAATAATATGCCGTAACGGGCAGTGTCAGCCATTGCGCAGAGATGGACAGCAGCGCCATCCGTTCCCACCATCGCAAATCATGATCCTGCAGCCAGGGTTGGAAAAGCAGAATGCCTGCCACTGCCAGAAAACTCAGCTGAAAGCCCACCTTGGTGATGTTCCAGGGATCGAGGGCCAACAGGACGAGGGCCGCAAGTAGCAGACAATTCCAGGCCGAAGTGGGACGTTGCAACATCCATCCGACCAGACATAGACACAACATCAACGCAGCGCGGACAGCACTGGTTGGGGCTCCGATGAACCACACGTAGCTGATGGTGAGCACGATGACAAGCAGACGCTTGACAATGCCCGTGACGTAATAGACGGCCATGCGCGGCGGCATAACCAGCCACACCAGGGCTTCGAGAGGGCGCAACACCAACCACACAATCGACATGATGACACCGACATGCAGACCCGAAACAGCCAACAGATGGCTCATGCCGGCCGAACGGAAGCTCTGGACAATCGACGGATCGATCTCGGCCTTGTCGCCCAACAGCATACCACGGGCCAAGGCAATCACGTCGGGTGAGAGACCCAGCTCCTGAAGCCGCTGTATGATGTCATCGAATGGCATTATCCCCGACGATTGCGAATGCACTCGGCAGCCTTCTCAAGCTGAACGCCACGACTGCCCTTGACCAGAATGGTGCCGCCCAGATTGTTGATCACGACTTCGTCTGCAATCAAGTCCTGGACCGTCTCATAGCATCGTACGTTGACGGCATTGGCCGTAGCGTATTGCATACCGTTGGCCTTGAAGCAACGGCAGAACTCCTCTCCCACCAGTATGATCATATCGAGCTTGATACCCGAGGTGAAGAGATAATCGAGGATTACCTTATGCTCACGCTGCGACTCCTCGCCCAACTCGCGCATGTCGCCCAGGATGACCGACTTGTGTGGCCCCTGGTTGAGGTTGAACGAGGTGAGCGCTGCATTCATCGAGGTGGCATTGGCGTTGTACGCATCCATGATGAGCTGGTTGCCCATGCCGAGATCGACAAGCTGCGAGCGCATGTTCTGGGGTTCATAGCCCTCGATGGCAGCCTTGACCTGCTCAAGTGTGACACCGAAATAGCGGCCCACAGTGGCAGCTGCCTGGCAGTTGAGGCAATTGTACGAACCGATGAGATGGGTGTGCACCTCGACAGGATCGATGGCCTCGGTATCGTAGAGCGACAACGTCAGGAACGGAGAACAATCCACCACCTCGGCAGGCAGATAAGGACGGCACTTCACGCCATGCTCCATGGCTTTGGAGAGCAGCTGACCATTGAACGAGTCGAGGAATGCCATGCCGCCATCGGCCGCCAGACTCTTGTAGAGTTCGGTCTTGGCCGCGATGACACCTTCGAGCGAACCGAAGCCCAGGAGATGCGCCTTGCCCACATTGGTGATCAGGCCGAAGTCGGGATGCACAATGGCACAGAGGTCGGCAATGTCCATGGGATGGTTGGCGCCCATCTCGATGATGGCCAGCTCGTGCTGCTGGCTGACCTTGAGCAGAGTGAGCGGCACGCCGATCTGATTGTTGAGATTGCCCTCGGTAGCCAGCACATTGAACTTCTGGCTCAAGACGGCACGAAGCAACTCCTTGGTCGTGGTCTTGCCATTGGTACCGGTGATGCCGATGACTGGCACCGGCTTGGTCCATGCCTTGAACTGCTGACGATGGTAGGCAGCCAGCTGCTGCAGGGTGGTGAGCACATCATCCACTACAAAATAGCGGTCGTCACCAGCCACAGCTACTGCCGGATCATCGACCACAGCCAGCGAGGCACCTTTGGCCAGGACCTCGGCCGCATACTGATTGCCATCGAAACGCTCGCCCTTGAGTGCAAAGAAAATCTGTCCGGGCTCGACCTTGCGGGAATCGGTGGTCACCGATGGATGTTCGAGGTAATGGCTATATAACTGTTCCATTTGTTTTCGTTTTTTTGTTCGATGATTCGATGCTTCGAGGTTTCGACACATCGGGCTTCGAAAAAGAATAAGAGTGCCTATCAGAAATATCGTTTGGCCTTGATCAGATAGTGTGTCATCTCCTGGCGCTGTGCGCTCCAGATGCCCTCGGCCCGCAATTCGTCGAAATGCAGGAATCCGCTGACATGCAAGATGCGGCCATTGTCGGCCACCAGGCCTACGTGACTGATCTTCTGGCTACCTTCACTGGAAGAGAAGAATGCCAGATCGCCCGGCTGGATATCTTCAAAAGAGACCTCTGTTCCTGCTTCGGCCTGCTGCGAGGCATTGCGAGGCAAGGAGATGCCGATATAGCGGAACAACGTCTGCGTGAAACCGGAACAATCGGCGCCAAAGGCGGCCACACCGCCCCAGAGATATGGCGTATTGAGCAACATCTGTGCCTGCTGCATCAGGAACTTGGCCAATGCCTTGCGCGACATCGAGGTGACATGCATCGGATTGACGTAGCTCATCGAGGGCACATCGAAACGGATGCCATGCATGCGGAAGGTGATGCCGGTCTCGTCCATATCGAAGATACGGCTGCCCCACGACAGGTGTGCCGAACCGGATTGTCCCTGCTCTGTACGCTGCACCGGATTGAACGGCAAGCGAAGCAGCAAGGCATTCGAAGCCTCCTCGACATAATGCTTGTATTCTGACTCATCAATGATGGTAGCGGTCTTGAAATCGATCCAGCCCTCGTACTCGTCACAGTCACGAACGATGTGATACCAGCGTGGTTCCTCATCAAGGATACGGAAAGTATCGCCGAACAAGAGCTGTCCTGTCATCTCAGCCTCCTCTGCAGGTGTGGTGCGCATAGGGATATAAGGCTGAAGACAAATTGCGTATTTCATATATTATATAATTGTGTATTGATAAATTACAAAAGTGATGCCATTGTGTCGTTGGTCACCAGCGTCATCACCGGATGTCCATCGGGCGTCATTTGGTTATCGGGCAGATCCAGAAGCGTCTCGACAAGCTGATGAACCTCATCCTCGCCCATCTGTCGGCCATACGGGATGGCCTGGGCCTGTGCCAGGCGCAATGCCAGTCGTTTGTCCAGCTCTTCGCCAATGCCATGCACCTCTTCTCGGGCTGCCTCGATCATCTGCTGCATGAGTTCCTGTATGTTGACGGAATTCTCCAGCGAAGCCGGCTTGCCATTGATGGCATAGCTGCCACCGCCAAGGCTGTCGAGTTCGAATCCCAAGAATCCCAACTCGGGAAGTATCGCTTTCAAGTGCGGTTCGTCAGCGGGTGACACTTCAATGATTTCGGGAAACAGTTCTTGTTGCGATATTCCCTGTCGATTGCAAATTTGGCTATGGTAGCGGTTGTAGAGGATACAAAGATGTGCACGATGCTGATCGATGAGTAGCATGCCTCCCTTGGTATTGCCCACAATGTAACGATTGCCGACCTGCAGATAACTTGCCTTACGTGCGGCAGACTGTGCCCGTTCGGCTGGTGGCAGTTCGGCCATCAAATCCAAAGCACTCGGTATTGTCTCAAATTGCGGTTCTGCCTGTCCTCCTGCCGAGGGCGCTGCCTCCATACGTGATGACAGCTGTCCGAAGCCATCCATCCTGGAGTGCATCTCCTGACCAGCATTGTCAGCGCCCATATCCATGCGCGAGGTCAGCTTTTCATTCGCAAAATCCTGATAAAGTGTTTCCCAATGGTCGGGACGGTTCATCTTGAACGGATTGTAATCCGAGAACTGCGGCTTTGGCTCAGAGGCAGCAGGCCCGCCTACATTCATCCGATACTCAGGCATGATCTCAGGAGCATCTGCCTGATCGAAGTCGATGGTCGGCACCGCGTTGAACTTGCCTAATGCCTCGCGAATCGTGGCCATGAGGATGTGCCAGCGGGCGGGTTCGTTCTCGAACTTGATTTCCGTCTTTGTCGGATGTATATTCACATCGATGGACTGCGGATCGACCTTCAGATAGATAAAATAATTGGGCTGCGACCCCTCTGGTATCAACTCCTGATAGCACTCCATTACCGCCTTGTGGAAGTATGGATGCTTCATGTAGCGGTCGTTGACAAAGAAGTATTGCAAAGCGCCCTTCTTGCGAGCACCTTCTGGCGCACAGACGAAACCGGAGATATACATCAGGTCATTATCGACAGTCAACGGCAGCAACTGCTGGCCAAGGCTCTTGCTGAACAGCTGAATGATGCGCTGCTTGTGCGACCCGGCAGACAGCTGAAACAGTTGCTGATCATTATGAATGACCGTAATCTCTACATTCGGATTGGCCAATGCCACATGCTGCACCTCGGTGATGATGTTGCTCAACTCCGTCTGATTGGTCTTGAGGAATTTCCTGCGCGCAGGAATATTGTAGAAGAGGTTTCGCACCTGGAAGTTGGCGCCCACCGGACACGCACATGCCTCCTGTCGAACCACTCGGCTACCGGCAATCTCGAGCAGCACACCCGTCTCGCTGTCCTGCTTGCGTGTGCGAAGCTCCACCTCAGCCACGGCAGCGATGGAGGCCAAAGCCTCTCCTCTGAAGCCCATGGTGTGCAGGTCAAAAAGGTCGGATGCGGCCGAAATCTTGCTGGTGGCGTGTTTCTCGAAAGCCATGCGGGCATCGGTCGGTGTCATACCCATGCCATTGTCGATCACCTGTATCAGCTCACGACCAGCCTCCCGCAAGATGATCTGCACGCTGGTGGCATGTGCGTCAATCGAGTTCTCAAGGAGCTCCTTGATTACACTTGCCGGACGTTGCACGACCTCGCCGGCGGCTATCTGGTTAGCCACACTGTCAGGAAGCAGATGTATGATGTCCATTGGGAATGAATCTACGTAGTTGGATTTTGTATTATTTGATCAAATAATAGAACACGACACAAAGAAGGATGAGTGCCACGCCAAGCTTCACGTAACGGTTGTTCTTGCCCGTGCCTTCCTCCTCGTCACGCTCTTTACGGCGCTTCAGGTGACGTGTACCCTCGATGAATGTGCCACGGATCGATTCCTCGGCTTTCCATTCCTCATCGGGCAGCTCACCCATTTCACGCTTCACTTTGCGTACGCGAGCCTCAAGCCATTCCTTACGTTCATTGCCAAAGTAGTTTTTGCGCTCAAAGCGTCTGGGTTTCTGGGTTGTAAATATGGTAGCCATTGTTTATAGTTTGAGGAGTTTGAAAGGGTTTGAGGGGTTTGAGGAGTTTGAAGAGTTTGAGGAGTTTGAAGGGTTTGAGGAGTTTGAGGGGTTTGAGGGGGTTGATGAGTTTGAGGGGATTGAGGTGGCTCAAAGGCTTTCGAACTTTTCGAACTTTCGCACCTTTCGAACCTTTCAAACCTTTCGAACCTTTCAAACCTTTCGAACCTTTCGAACTCACTAGTATCCATTGAGCTCATCGTCATCAAACAACTTGAGCACCTCCTGTTTGTCTTCCTCCTTCATCTCAATCTCTCGGAACACATCCTTCGGATTGTAGGGTCTGAGGTAGGCCATCCATCGGAAATTGTCGAGATAAAGGATGTCTGGCGTCACGAGCTGAATCGGAGTGAGCGAGGCAACGACATCGGGCCAAAGCACAGACTTCTCCATACGCTGGTCTTTGAACCATGTGGTGAAATAGTTGCCGATCATCTGATTGAGGCCGATCATGGTGTGGTCGCTCTCTTCGGCAAAATAGATGATCTGCACATTGCCCGTCACATCCATCTTGCGCACCTTGCCGTCTTCGAAATAGCAGACAAGGTCGGCACCCGCTATCTGATCATAGTGCAAGGTATCGACAATCAGTTCCATCTTCTGCCGCTCGGTCAACGTATCCATATCGACGGTCAACGTCTCGTCATGGCTCTGCGCCAGGAAAGCATTCGGATGAATCATGGCGCGCTGGATGCCTTGTCGAACCACGATGGCAAAGATGGTATCACCCGTAATCTGGTATTTGCTGTTCCACATCACCGGATTGCCTATGAATGTGGCCAACGAATCACGTACAGAATAGATGAGCGAGTCGCAGACACCCTGCATATCCGTCCTATAGTATCGCACGCCATGATAGGCCTGCATAAAGCGAAGCGAGTCATAGTGCTGGGGTTCGATATGATGAATCTCACGGGGCAACGACACCGGTGCCTTGACATCGACGCTGTCCTCCATCGCTGGCAAGACATCGGTCAATGTGCTATCAGCAGCTGGCAGGACATCAGCCAACAAGCTATCATCCACCGTCAGACTATCCACGATGTCAGGCAGCACCTCTGCCATCAGGCTATCGGCCATCACGCTGTCCACGGCCAATGATTCCGGACCTGGCAGTTCATCCACATACACCGTGTCAGCAGGGACAAACACCAACGTGGTATAAGCCCGGAGCGTATCGGCATGCAGGAAGAGTGTATCGCCGCTGCTGTACTCCATTGCCAGGGCATGTCCGGTCACGAATCCCATCTGTGGCACAGAATCATTGTCGATATAATAGCCATAGTCGCCTGTCACCTTGATGCAGTTGAGCGTATCCACGGCGACGACATTGCCACGCGCTTCGCCAATATTGTTTTTGGCGTCATAGAAAAGCACATGGCCCGTTGCATAGCGATGAGGACTCTCAATCCAGGAATTCTGGTAGAGTGTTGCCCGCTCGGTTGCCGTATTGAACTGTCCCAGACGGGTATGGATGGTCGTGGAATCGTTGATGATGCGCGATGGTCCCATCACCTTGGCCACATTCTCGGCAAAGTCGTAACGCAACGTGTCACTATATAAAAAATAATGTGGCTTCAACAGTATGTCGCTTGGCCGATAGATGTGCGGAGGCATCCCTCCCAGCTTCTTCCACGCTGAATCTCGCTCGTATGTTCGTCCCTGCACATCATACTGCAGGAATGCCAGCCGCGTATTCGGATAGTACCATCCCACCTGGCTGCGCAGATGCACCAATGAATCGACAATCACGCCCTTCGACGGATAGTTGGCCTCCTCGGTATTGCGATCGTATGTCAGATAGTCGGTATAGAGGTTGGTATTGGTCGTGGCCGAACGATGTATCAGATGCACATTGTCATACAGCTGGCCGAACATCGTGTTGCCGTCATATTCCATCGAGTCGCAATAGACGAACAACGTATCGCCCTGTTCCATGCGCACATGGCCGAAGGCGCTCATCGAATTGCTTGTTTCGTAGAAGTATGCCGAGTCACAATACATGTAACATGAATCCTGGCGGAAACGCACATCTCCTCGCAGAGTCTTTCGTTCAGCATCTGCAGCCTTGTTGAACGACAGGGTATTGGCATGCAGCAGGTGAATCTTGCGTGGCTGTTCCTCCATCTGCTGCTGCGGACGTGGGTGCGCAAGGCTCATCGCAGTAGCCATAGCCACCACGCACAATGCTGCTATATGTGCCGTTTTGAATTTCATTAACACCTTAACTCTTTAACACCTTAGTCCCTCTGACCCCAACCCGGGTACTTGAACTCATACTTCTCCCAACCCGGTTTGATACGCACATAGGTGGTACGCTGCTTCTCGCGGATGAAGTTCTCTATGATCTGCTGATGCAGGTTATCCTCATACAGCGACTTCAGCACCTGATAGTCGTCGTTGTAGGTGGCCTTGTGTCCATCTATGCGCTTCTTGAGCTTCACGATCACCACCTGGTCTCGGCTGGTCTTAGGATCCTTCATGATGAACGGACGGCTGATCTCGCCCTCCTTCATGCCTGCCACCTGTCGTGCCACCTCTGGAGGCAGCTCATCCATGGTCTGGCGCGACGACAGAGTGCGCTCGCTCATCATCAATCCTCCACTATTGCGCGTGTTTTTGTCGCTCGACAGATATCGTGCAGCCTCCTCGAACGAGAACTTGGCACTATCCAGGTCGGCCTTCAGCGAATCCATACGTGCGCGGGCATCCGAAAGGTCCTTTGAACTTACCTTAGGCGTAAGCAGGATGTGGCGGAAATTGGCGCGGTCGCCGCGACGTTCGATAAGCTGAATGATGTGGTAGCCGAACTCAGTCTCCACTACCTTCGAGATCTTGCCTGGTTCCGTCAACTGGAAACCGACGGCCGAGAACTCTGGCACATACTCACCCTTGCCCTTGAAGCCCAGCTCTCCGCCCAGGGCTGCGCTGCCTGGGTCCTCGCTGTAAAGAATGGCCAGCGTCGAGAACTGGCTCTCGCCCGAATTGACACGCTGTGTGAAGTCGCGCAGACGATTCTTGATCTCGTCGGTCTGCTGCTTGCTCACCTGGGGCTGCAGGGCTATCATCTGCACCTCTACCTGTGTCTCGATATATGGGATGCTGTCCTTGGGCAGTCGCTCGTAGAAGAGGCGCACCTCGCTGGGCGTCACGCTCACATCCTCGCAGAGCTTCTGCTGCATCTGGTGCTGGATGCTCTGGTTCTTGATGCCGGTACGCCACTCTGCACGCAACTCGCTGATAGGCTTCTCCAGATACTCCTCGAGCTTCTCCTTCGAGCCGATCTGCATGATGAACTGGTTCAGACGCGCATCGACCTGTGCCTCCACCTGATCATCACTCACCTCGATGGAGTCGATCACCGCCTGGTTGATGAAGAGCTTCTGTATGGCTATCTGCTCCGGAATGATAGCGTATGGATCACCATCCACGCGTTCTCCCTGATAGAGCATGCGCTTGCGCTCTGTTTCGACTTCACTACGGAGGATGGCCTCATCGCCCACCACCCAGATGATCTCATCGATGATGTTGTCTGTTTGCTGTGCCACCAGCTGTAGCACACCCAGCAGCATGGCTGCCACCAAAGTTAAAGACTTTCGCATTATCATTCAATTGTATTTATTTCTTTCAATTGTTCCACCAATTCACGGCGGAACTGATCACGTCGCTGCTCGATCAGCAAGTCCTGGATGCCCTGCCTTGCCCACTCGTAGGGCTGTTGCTCTCCATCCAGGCGATAGTCGGTCACGACGAAGTGGTATTCGTAATCCTGATCGCTCAGCTCGTATGCCTTGATGGACAGGAACTGGCGTGGCTCCACCACCGTGATGGGCAGATAGTCGGTCAGATGCGCCAGACGCACCCACTGGCCGGTAAAATTGTCATACACAGCCGCACGCTGGGCACAGAACTGCTCCAATTCTGCCATGCAGTCATCCTTGCCCTGGCTCAACTGCGACAGCCAGCTATGCAACTGCTTGTCCTTGGTCTTCTGCAGAGGCAGTTTCACCACCAGTCCCTTCACGATGGGCTCCTCCATCTTGAGTTCGGCGCCATATTGGTCGAAGAAGGCCCGGCATTCCTCCTCTGTCACCGCCTCGGCCTTGTTTTGCAGCATCAGGCTCAGGTAGGTCTGCACATAAAGGTCCTGGCGATATTGCTGCACCTGCTGTTCAAGCAGATCCTGATCAGGCAATTCCTTGAGTGCTCGGTCAAAGAGCAGCTCGTCGTCGGTCTCCGGCACCTTCGCATCCTCTTTGCTCAGACATGACGAAGCAGTTGCCATGCCAATTATGGCGGCAACTGCCCACATCATTATATGCCGGACATGCAGTTTCAACGTAGTTTATCGAGTTCTTTCTGATTGATCTTTACCTCGAACTTCTGCCTGAGTTCATTCACCCAGATGCGCTCCAGTTCGTTCTGGTATTCCGACACCACTGCACCATGCACATCGTCCAGACCTTCCGGTTCGCTGAGTTTGCGACCATAGATCATGTAGCGAGGCATCTTGGACTTAGGTGCGAACTTGGCGCCCTTCACATTCAAGCGCTCCACATCAATGGCGGCATTGTCGCCTGGCTTGAACAGGCCATTCACGATGTGGAAACGGGGAGCCTTGGGGTTAGGTGTCAGCAGGGTATCCTTCAGCACGGTCTGTCGTACGACTTCGGCAGCGGCAAGAGGATCGTTGCTGTCATAGATTGCCTTCAGGGCATTGTAAACCGAGTCATTGTCCTCACACTCGATGAAGGCACCCTTGAAGCGAGGCTTCTCGAACTTGAAGTCGGCACGATGTGCCTCGAAATACCGGGTCAGGCCCACGGTATCCTGTGCTGCCTTGTCCCACACAGCCTTGCTGCTCACCTCAAAGAGCATCAGGCCGTCATGGTACTCGCGGTAGATGTTGCGGAAGTCTTCATGCTTCTGCTCCAGCTGGCTGTCAGCCCATGCCAGCACTTCCTCGTCACTCCAGTTGGCAGCGGTCTTTTTCAGCTTCTTGTCCTTGGCCAATTCCTGACGGCAGAGCTGCACAAAGCGATCTATGCCCTCCTGCTGGCGATCCTTGTCCTTCTGGAACTGAGCCTTCAGCTTGGCATCGGTGCTTTCCTCACGTGGAGCCACCTTGCGCTTGTCCAGCAGCTTGATGATGTGCCAGCCGAACTGGGTGGCGAAAGGCTCAGAGATATCACCTGCATTCTGCAATGCGTATGCAGCATCAATCCACTCCTTCGGGAAGCGTGATGCACGGCTCACCCATGGATAGGCACCGCCATTCTTGGCCGTGTATTGGTCGTCGCTCGTCTTGGCACAGATCTCCTCGAAGCTGACGCCCTTCTGTATCTCGCTGTAGATCGAGTCGATCTGCTGCTTCGGGTCAGGCATACCCTCGGCGATAGGGCCGCGGGGAATATTCTTCATGATGTGGGCCACCAGCACCTCGCCCTCTGTCTCACGGATGTCGAGGACCTTGACCAGATGCCAGCCGAAACGCGAACGCACCACCGAGGTCTCGCCCACCGGCGTGTTGTAGGCTGCCTGCTCGAATGGATAGACCATCTGCATGGTGGTGAAGTAACCCAGGTCACCGGCATTCTGCTTGGCCGAAGGATCCTGGCTGTACTGGCGCGCCAGCTCACTGAAGTCTGCGCCCTGCTTCACCTCCTGCTGCAGATCCAGAATCACCTGATGGATGCTATCGACCGATGCCTGAGGTGTCTTGTCATCGCAGGTCAGCAACAGGTGCTGGGCGTGCACTTCGTATTGATGGCGCTCATGATATTGCTCCACCAACGCATCGTCCCAGCCTGCCACCTTCAGGTAAGGCTCGGTCAGCTGCTTGCGGTATCCTGCCAGCTCATTCTGGTAGGACGCCGTGGTGTCCACGCCCTGGCTGTAGGCCTCAGCCACCTTCAGCTTGTAGTTGACGAACAGCTCCACATAGTCGTCGAAGCTCTTGTTTGCATCCTCATCCAATGCGGCATTCTTATTGTAGAAATACTCAAATTCCGAACGGAGTACAGGCTTACCCGCCACGGTCATCACCACGGGATCTTTCTTGGCCGACTTGGCTTCGGTCATCTGAGGCAGGGCAACCAGCGCCATCAGCACGGCCAGCCCCATCATCTGATTCTTCATCTTTGATATCAGTTTATGTACTATTATTATATAAAAAAGCGGCGCAAATATACACATTATCCCTCAAAACTCCAAACCTTTTAGGTTTTTTCAACACAAATTACCCACTTTTTAGTTCAATTTCGCACCAAAAATTTGGAAGTCTGCCATTTTATTTGCATCTTTGCAGTCGAAAAACGCCTAACTCTAATCTCTAAACACCAAACTCCAAACTCCACCAATGCATATAGCAATAGCAGGAAATATAGGTAGCGGCAAGACCACCCTCACCCGCATGCTGGCCGATCACTACGGCTGGGAGCCGCGGTTCGAGGCGGTCGATTTCAATCCCTACCTCGACGACTACTACGGCGACATCCCGCGATGGTCGTTCAACCTGGAGGTCTATTTCCTCAAGCAGCGCTTCAAGGACATCCTCGACATAGCCCGTGCCCGGCACACCATCATCCAGGATCGCTCCATCTTCGAGGGCGTCTATATCTTCACCGCCAACAACTACGCCTCGGGCAGCCTCTCCGAACGCGACTTCCAGACCTACATGGACCTCTTCGAACAGATGATGTCGGTGGTGCAGTTGCCCGACCTGATGATCTACCTCCGCGCCGAGGTGCCCTACCTCATCGGCAACATACAGCAGCGCAACCGCGAGTGCGAGCAGCAGATGCCCATCGACTATCTGGCCAGCCTCAACCAGCGCTACGAGGACTTCATCCAGCGCCACTACCCCGGCCGCATCCTCATCCTCGATAAGGCCGAATACGACTTCAAGCGATCTACTGACATGTTACGCATCTATGACAAGATCGATGCAGCCCTCGGACAGAATGCTCTGTTCTAGGTTCTAAGGGTTTGAAAAGTTCGAAAGGTTTGAAAAGTTCGAAAGGTTTGAAAAGTTCGAAAGGTTTGAAAAGTTCGAAAGGTTTGAAGGGTTCAAAAGGTTTGAAAAGTTCGAAAGGTTTGAAGGGTTAAAAATAATTCCCTTCTCCTCCTCAAATTCCTCCCTATTCAACCCCCTCAAACCCCTCAAACCCTCAACCCCCTCAAACCCCTCAAACCCTC
>JAZQPJ010000001.1:0-54346 GCA_045628525.1 Bacteroidales bacterium | reverse complement strand
CTCAACGCCATCAAGGCCAGCACCAGCGATGATACACTCCAACTGTACGCCAAGAGTATTGGCGAGCTTGCGGCCCTTGGTAAGGAGCTCGAGGCTCACGTCCTTAACGGTTGTACCCTCGATTTCGCAATATACAAATACGCTATTCATATTAGCCAATAATCTTATCGTTCAACAATTCAACCATCAAAGTCTCGATCTCTGCATCGCTGCCAGTCATAGAGCGGCTTTCCTTAGCCTTGAAGACGATGTTCTTTACGGTCTTCACGTTGGTTGGAGAACCAGCCTTACCTACCTGCTTGAGGTCAGCGTCGATGTCAGCAGCACCCCACTGGGTGATGTTGAGGTAAGGCTTAGCAGCAACGAGAGCTGCCATTGCCTCAGCCTGCTCTGCTGGACGCTCTGCAGGAACGGTAGCGTTCTTATACTTCATGACGCGCTTTGCGTTGCGTGGGCGGCAAGGAGCGGCAGAACCATTGACAGTTACAACGAGTGGAAGTGGAGCCTCAACGGTCTCAACGCCACCGTCGATGTGGCGCTTGATGGTGACCTTGCGGCACTCCTCGCAGAGAGAGAGGATCTCCTCAGCATAAGTAACCTGGGTAAGGCCGAGCTTCTCAGCGATCTGAGGACCTACCTGAGCGGTATCGCCATCGATAGCCTGACGGCCACCGAGGATGATGTCATAGTTGCCGATCTTGCGAATAGCCTGGCTAAGGGTGTACGAGGTTGCGAGGGTATCTGCGCCACCGAGGCAGCGGTCAGTTACAACATAACCAGCGTCAGCACCACGATAGAGTGACTCACGGATTACCTCAGCCGACTTTGGAAGACCCATAGTAACGACCGAAATGGTAGAGCCAGGGAACTGCTCCTTGAGACGGAGTGCCTGCTCGAGTGCATTGAGGTCCTCTGGATTGAAGACAGCAGGAAGAGCAGCACGGTTGACGGTGCCTTCTGGTGTCATTGCATCAGGACCCACATTGCGGGTGTCAGGTACCTGCTTGGCAAGTACGATGATGTTTAATGCCATAGTTATAAATTAAAATTTATATTATTGTTTCTGTAAATGCATATTTACCACGCTGCAAAGTTACTCAATTATATTGATATGGCAAACGATTTGGACGAAAATCAGCACGTTAGGAGCAGAAATAGACAAAAAAACGCAATAGTGACGCATCGGACTTGCACAAAGTGGTGGAATGTGTGCGCACTTTTGGCACTCTTGCTGAATAAAAATAAGCACGGATTGAACCGTTTTTTTGTTCAATCCGTGCTCTTGACTCGGTTTGGCTAAGGGTTAGCAGCATTCACTCTCGAGGATGCGCTTGATGACGGTCTCGGCCGAAATCTCACGATTGGCAGCCTCGGGGATGACGAGTGAGCGAGGGCCCTCGATGACGTCGTCGGTGACGATCATGTTGCGACGCACGGGCAGACAGTGCATGAAGTGGGCATCGTTGGTTACGGCCATCTGACGCTCGCCGACGGTCCATGAACGCCAGTCCTCCTCGTAGAGGCCGAGACCTGGCAACTCGAGTGCCGGGAAGCCCTTGGGACCGGTGAGACCACCGGCGATGGCATCCTTCTCAAGGTTGTGACCATAGAAAGGATCCTGGAAGGCTGACCAGTTCTTGGCATAGACGAAATCAGCACCCTCGAAGGCCTTCATCTGGTCGTATTCGATGGTGGCACCTTCAGTGAAACGTGGATCGAGTTCGAAGCCGTGAGGATGGGTGACTACCACCTCGTAGCCGGCAGCCACGGCAAACTGAGCGAACGAGTTGGGCACAGCCTGTGGCAGGCGGCCAGGATGGGGAGCCCAGGTCATGACAACCTTGGGACGAGCCTTCTCCTTGTGCTCCTCGATGGTGATGATGTCGGCAAAGGCCTGCAATGGGTGGCCGGTGGCACACTCCATCGAGAATACGGGCTTGCCAGAGTACTTGATAAACTGCGAGAGGATGAGCTCCTCGTAGTCGTCCTTCTTCGACTCGAACTTGGCAAATGAGCGCACGCCGATGATGTCGCAGTAGCTGGCCATGACAGGGATGGCCTCGAGCAGATGCTCGGCCTTGTCGCTGTCCATCACGACACCACGCTGCGTTTCGAGTTTCCAGGCACCGGCATTGACGTCGAGCACGATGGTGTTCATGCCGAGGTTCTGTGCGGCTTTCTGGGTGGAGAGACGGGTGCGGAGCGAGTTGTTGAAGAAGATGAGCAGACAGGTCTTGTTCTTGCCCAGATGCTGATATCCGTAGCGGTTCTGTTTGACCTCAAGGGCCTCCTTGACGGCAGCCTGCAGGTCACCGAGGTCGTGGACGTTCTGATAATAACGCATAGTATTCTTTTTGATTACAGATTATTGATTACAGATTGCGGGTTGCTGATTACAGATGACGAAGCGCAATCCACAAGGTATGAAAACCTGCGAATTGCGCTGCAAATGTACGTATAATAATTCGAAATACAAAATATTATGCCGACTTTTGTTGCTTTTGCGACCAATTATGTGCCAAAAGTGAATAATCAGTGCAGGAACATACTCTTGCCATGGCTGATATAGATGCCAGTGCCGTTTGGCTCAGGGAGGCGTCGGCCATAGAGATCGTAGAACGAATCAGCATCGTCGGGCATCTCGGCATCGATGGCGGGGATGGAGGCAGCGGTGTCGATGTCTGCGCCGGCAGAGTAGGGCGATTCGCCCAGGTCATAGAGGGCAGTGACATGATAGGTGTATTGACCATCGGCAGGCACGGTGTCGGAATATGACGCATCGGTCAAAGGCTCGGCATTGAGCTGCTGGCCGTCACGATAGACGTTGTAGCCGATGAGCTGACGAGGCTGCTCGTGTCCCTGCCAGGCGTTGTAGGTGAAGTCGTCGAGGCAAAGGAACACGCTGCGGCGCACACAGCGGACGGCGAAATAACGGGTGCCCTCGGGAACCTGGTATTCATACTTCCACCAGCCCTCGTGCACGTAGATCTGGTCATCGTCGGTGAGTGGCAGGAAGCTGTCGGGATGGGCGTCGGTGGTCGAATAATAGACGCGGATCCACTCGGCATCGTAGGTGGCAGCACTTGCATAGAAGCTCAAGCTGTGGGCACGTCCGTCCAGACGTGGGGTGATCAGCCAGTCGTCGTTCTCGTAGGGATATTCGGCCGAAGGACATGCCAGATAGCGCATATCATTGCGAGGGGCAAAGGCACCATCGTAGTTGTCTTCTGTCCAGACACCAGCCTCCACGACATCGAATATCTGGAAGGCCATCGGTTCGCCTTTGTGCGGATAGTTGGCAGGGATGCGTCCTGTCCAGAGGGTAGGAGCCTGGTCACGATCCACAACCGTCCATGCTCCGATGCCGTCGATGATGAACGGCTCGTAGTGGTCGAAACTTTCGGTCACGGTCACAGGATCGCCTTGTGGCTCGATGCCGACAGAACGGGCCGGCTCCCACGTGAGCGACACGGTCAGCGGTGCCAGCATCCTGGCCTGGAGACCATCGACCGCAGGGGCATCAATGGTGTGGCGCACAGAGGTGACGAGCGGGGCAGAGAGGTTGTTATCGACGTCATCGCCCGGACAAGTGACCACGGCTGTCCATACGATCTCGTCGGCCAAGGCATCGGCGTAGGTGGTCGTGTAGTCAAAGGTGACGGTGTGCGAAGCGAGTGCGCGGATTTCGGTGTTGGTGGTGGCGAAGAGCTCGCCATTGCGCAGGAGGCTCACACTGATGCTTTCAGCCTGGTCGGTGCGGTTGGTGAGTGCCACGTTGAGATGCATCGTCTCACCGACGCTTACACGCAGAGAGGCAGCGGTAAGGGTGTCCAGCCGAACGTCGTGGGTGTAGGGGGCCTCGGTGATGCTGATATTGTCGATGGCGATGTTGCGATAGGCATAATTCTCGGCATCGGCCACGGCCAACATACCCAGATTGACCCATTGGTCATCGACATGAGGCAGCGGAACCTCGCACTTCACCCAGCCATTGCCGCTGGCATTCTGGTAGAAGGTGGCACCCTCAAGGCTCTGCCATTCATTGCCCAAGGTGCGCCACTGCACCTGCAGACGGTCGTTGACGTGACCTTGCCACTCAGGGTCATACCAGGGATCGCGGCCCTCGTAGAACCAGAAGGTGAGCAATGGCTGATGGAGCGTCGAGAGGTCGAAGATCGGGGTGACATAGCGCGACAGCTGTCCGCGATCGCCATAGGTGCTCTCTGCCTCAAGGAAGCCGTTGTCGTGGTCTTGTGACGAGATGCCGTATTCGTCGCTCGAATCGCCGCTGCGTTTCCAGTCGAAGTCGGCAGCTTCAGCATCCTGCGACCAGGGCGATACCATCTGGCGGTCGGCAAACGATTCATAGTAGGGCATCGCCAGGGGCTTGCCGGTGACGATGTTGACCGAAGCCGTGGATTCGCCGGTCATCGAACCTGCAATGGGGGTGATGGTGTATTTCACCTGACCTTGCTTGTCATTGGTGCCGGGAGTGGGATCGTTGAAGGTGGTGGCATCGAGGGCATCGTAGATGGTCTTGTTGTTGCGCTTTACCTTGTAGCGCAGGGCGCTGTAATCGACATATCCGCCATGTACGGAGGCCGCTGGTGCCTGCCATGAGACGGTCACCGAGAGGTTGCCCTCCACACGGGCATTGACACGGTCGATGGCTACGGGAGCGTCGATGCCCACATATACCTCAAGGGTGGCAGGCTGGCTCTTGCCCGATGCGTTCTCGGCTATGATGCTGTAGGTGTTGTAGCCTTGGGTGGCATTGTCGTCGGTCCAGGAAAGCTGTGCGCCCGTTGCAGGCTGCTCGATGCTGTGGATCGGGTCAGAGAGGTTCTGGCCTCGATAGATATGCACGGCTGTGAGTGCATCGAGGGTTTCGCCGTTGGCACATTTGTCGGGAGTGAGGAACTGCAATGTGGCTGTGAGGGCTCCCTTGTCGCCGGCTGTGCCGCTCAGGTCGGAGACATTGTCTGGAATCGTGGCCGGGCCGATGTCGGTGAGCAGGACGTTGTCCACTTCGATGCGATGCTGGTCGGGATCGCTGTAGGCGTAGTAGCCTAAGTGGTAGATGCCGCCCTGGTCGTCGGTGCAGATGCGGATCACCTGCTCGCCCTTGTCGTTGCTGGTCACGTGGTCGTATTCGGCCAGGAAATGCTGGCTCAGTACGGCAGGATCATTGCTCGGAGCCAGGGCTACACGCATGCTCTCGACCTTGGTCAGCACATTCATGTAAAAACGGAGCTCGTAGGCGGTATTGGGCTGCAGCTCAAAGGCAGGGGAGATGAGCCAGTCGTCGCCGGGCAGGAAGGTGAGGTAGTCAAGCATGTAGGCGGCTGTGCCGTTGAGGTATTCCCAGGCACGTCCGCCATTCAGATCCACCACATCCCAGCGGTTGAAGGCGGCTTGGGTGTTGAAGTTCTCGCTGAAAACCTGATCGCCGGTTTTGGCCCACAGCGCCGATAGGGTAGCAGAGAGTCCCAGCAACGCTGTGGCTGCCAGGACTCGATTATTGTGTGTCAAGCGCATAAGGGATGATTTACTTCACCATTACCTTGCGGCCATTGACGATGTTGATGCCGTGCTGGAGCGCAGCCTGACGCAAGCCCTGGATGTTGTAGATCTCAACGCCCTGCTTGGTGGCAACGGCATCGATGGCTACTGGAGCATCATTGGTCTTGTAGGTGTATTCTGGAGAGTAATACTTCTCGTAGGTCTCACCCTCATCGTCAAAGACGTCGATCTGGTAAACGCCCTCGGCAAAGACAATGTACTGGCCGGCTGAGAAGTCGAGTTCCTGGGTGAAGTTGACAGTGCTGTCCCATGCACCGATCTTTGAGGTCTCGATCACGGTGCCGTCAGCAGCATAGTAGGTGATGGCCTTGCTCTGGTTATTCCACATGTTAGCATCCATGAAGAGATCCCAAAGGCCCTCCTCGGCATCAGGATAGGCATAGGTGAGCGATGAACCGTTGATCTCTACAACAGGATCGCCAAACACCTCCTCGGTGAGATAATCGTTGGCCATGGCGCTGCCGGCAAAAGCTGCAGAAAGAGCTACTACAGAAAGGAGTCGAAGATTTTTCATAATCGTACGGTTTAGAATGGTTTTTTAGTTAATGTGTTGTTCCTTTTGTATAAAGGCAGACACCCGGTGAGGTGTCTGCCTTATCTGTTGATTCATAACGGATGATTACTCAGCGTACTTCTTGACGATGATCGAACCATTGTGTCCACCGAAACCGAAGGTGTTGGAAAGCGCAGCACGAACGGTGCGCTTCTGAGCCTGGTTGAAGGTGAAGTTGAGGTTGTAATCGATCTCCTCGTCCTTGTCCTCCTCATCGTGGTTGATGGTTGGAGGCACGATGTCGCACTGTACTGACTTGACGCAGATCAGTGCCTCAACTGCACCGGCAGCACCGAGCAGGTGACCGGTCATTGACTTGGTCGAAGAGATGTTGAGCTTGTATGCCCAGTCGCCGAATACCTCCTTGATGGCCTTGGCCTCAGAGATGTCGCCTACGTGAGTAGATGTGCCGTGTACGTTGATATAGTCGATGTCCTCTGGCTTGAGGTTTGCATCCTCGAGTGCTGCAGTCATCACCAGCTTGGCACCCAAGCCCTCTGGGTGGGTGGCAGTGAGGTGATATGCGTCGGCCGACATGCCGCCACCTACAACCTCAGCGTAGATCTTGGCACCACGAGCCTTAGCGTGCTCGAGCTCCTCGAGAACGAGGCAGCCAGAACCCTCACCCATCACGAAACCGTCGCGGCTGGCCGAGAATGGACGGCTGGCGCGGGTAGGATCGTCGTTGCGGGTCGAGAGGGCCTTCATGGCGTTGAAGCCGCCCAGACCTGGCTCAGAGATAGGAGCCTCGGCACCGCCGGCAAGGATGATGTTGGCCTTGCCCAGACGGAGCAGGTTGAAGGCGTCGATCATGCCGTGGGTGGAAGAGGCGCATGCTGATACGGTGCCATAGTTAGGACCATGGAAGCCGTACTTGATGCTGAGCTGACCTGCAGCGATGTCGGCAATCATCTTAGGGATGAAGAATGGGTTGTAACGAGGACCAACCTCGTCGCTGTAGCCCTTCGACTCCTCATGGAAAGTCTTGATGCCGCCAATGCCAGAGCTGTAGATGACGCCGATGCGGTTCTTGTCCACTGTCTCGAGGTCGATGCCGCTGTCCTTGATGGCCTCGTCTGCTGCGGCGAAAGCCAACTGGGTGTAACGGTCAACCTTGCGCACCTCCTTCTTCTCGAAGTAGAGGGTTGGATCGAAATCCTTCACCTCGCATGCGAACTGGGTCTTGAACTTTGATGCGTCAATGAGGGTCACAGGACCGCAACCGCTCTTGCCGGCAACCAGGTTCTCCCAGGTCTCAGCGACGGTCTTGCCGAGTGGAGTGATTGCACCTAAGCCTGTTACTACTACTCTCTTTAATTCCATTGAAAAAATATTATTTTAAGTTAGGAGTTATCAGTTAGAAGTTAGGAATCCGTAGGCCCTAACTAATAACTAATAACTCCCTAACTTAAGTAAGAAAATTACTTATTAGCCTCGATGTAAGCAACAGCGTCGCCAACGGTAGCGATCTTCTCTGCCTGATCATCTGGGATGGTGATGCCGAACTCCTTCTCGAACTCCATGATGAGCTCTACGGTATCAAGTGAATCAGCACCAAGGTCGTTGGTGAAAGATGCCTCGAGGGTAACCTCTGACTCCTCAACACCAAGCTTCTCAACGATAATCTCTTTTACTTTTGCTTCGATTTCTGACATAGTTGTATATTTTTAATAGTTAATATTGTTGTTTCCTATTGTCAAATGAATGAATCATTACTTAAAATAATGCTTTTTCATCCAGTTTGTTTGGATTATTGGCTGAAAAAGCGTACTTTTGCGGCGTAAAAACCCAAATTCACGCTGCAAAGAAACAAAATTTATTTGGAGTGACGAAATAATTTTATAAGAAAAATAGGAAAACTAGCACAAAATAGTGCATTTTGTGCGAAAATGTAAACTCAAAATGAAAAATATTGCTATTTTTGCATCAGGTTCCGGCTCCAATGCCGAGAATATCGCGAACTACTTTGCTGGTTCTGATCAGGTCAATATCTCGCTCATTATCTGCAATAAGGCAGATGCATACGTTTTTGAACGTGCCAATCGCCTGGGCATTCCCAGCCGTCTGGTGACTAAGGCGCAGATGTCAGATGAGGCTTTGGTGATGGGGCTGCTCCAGGAGTTCAAGATCGATTTTATCGTATTGGCAGGCTATCTGCTGCTGGTGCCAAAGTATCTGGTTGAGGCTTTCCCTCGTGCTATTGTCAACATTCATCCCGCCCTCATCCCTCTGCATTGCGGCAAGGGCATGTATGGCGACCGTGTGCATGAAGACGTAATCCGTTGTGGCGACAAGGAGTCGGGTATCACCATCCACTATGTGAACGAGTTCTTTGACAATGGCGACATCATTTTCCAGGCAACCTGCCCCGTAGAACAGGGCGATGATGCCCATGCGGTGGCTACCAAGGTGCATGCCTTGGAATATGCACACTTCCCACGCGTGATTGGCGAAGCAATTGCTGCTTTGTGATGCATATTTGATTTATAAAAATAGCACAAAGAGCAAAAATAACGTTGCGTTATTAGGATTTTGCTGCAATTATTTTGCATTTATACAAAAAATGCCTATCTTTGCGCCTGGTTTTTGAAACATCAGTTATTTTAAGGTGATGAAAAATAAGAAAGATAGGATTGCAGCCATCCGTGACGTGATCCAGAGCCAGAGCATCGGCAGTCAGGATGAGCTCCTGAAGGTGCTCCTGACCAAAGGCTTCGAAGTGACTCAGGCTACCTTGAGCCGAGACCTCAAACAGATGCAGATTGCCAAGATTGCTACGCGCGAGGGTGGTTATATGTATGTGATGCCCGATGTGGCTGCTTCGGCCAAGAACAAGGTGTCGCCTCACTTTATTCCGCCCAAGACTGTGGCTGGTGTGGTGAGCATAGAATGCAGCCAGGTGCTCATCGTGATCCGTACCAAGCCGGGTTATGCCAGCAGCATCGCTTATGACATCGACATGAGTGCATTGCCCGAGGTGATGGGCACTGTGGCAGGTGACGATACCGTCTTGGTGATCCCTCGTGGTGGATATACTACCAATCAGGTGGCTGAGGCGCTATGCTATGCATTGCCTAAGAGCCTGTAAATAGAGACTGTGTGTCCCAAAGAACACTTATACATTATATAATATATTAGAACGACCCATTTTAACCCAGGAAATGGAAGAGAACAAGACTCCTGAAGTGACCGAGCAGCCACAGATCAGGATTTACGTTGCTGGCAAGCAACACATCAAGTATGTCGAGGAGATTCTCGACGTCATTGAGGAATCAAGTAAGGCCCGTGGCACAGGTATTGCCCGCCGTTCGCCCGAATACGTATCCCAGAAGATGATCGAAGGAAAGGCTATCATTGCCCTGTGTGGTGATGACTTCGCCGGTTTCTGCTATATTGAGTCATGGAGCAATAAGACCTATGTGGTCAACTCCGGCTTGATCGTGAAGCCCGCTTATCGTGGCTTTGGTCTGGCCAAGCGTATCAAGCGCTTCTCGTTTGCCTATAGCCGCCGCCTGTTCCCTGAGGCCAAGCTCTTCGGCATCACCTCAGGTGCGGCAGTACTCAAGATCAACAACGAGTTGGGCTATCGTCCCGTAACCTTCGAGCAGCTGACCGACGATCCTGCCTTCTGGCGCGGCTGTCAGACCTGTGTGAACTATGACGTGCTCCAGCGCACCGACTTCAAACGCTGCATCTGCACTGCCATGCTCTACGATCCAGCCGAACATCCGGACGAGGTGCTGGAGGACCTGGATAAGATCTGATCACTGTGGACAGTGATAATTGCGAATTACTAATTACAGATTACTGATTAGTGGTTCGTATCAAGGGTAGTAATTTGTAATCTGTAATTTGTAATTATTTTTCTATGAAGAAAAAAGTGGTTGTCGCCTTCTCTGGCGGTCTCGATACCAGTTATAATGTGATGTATCTCACCAAGGAGATGGGATACGAGGTTTATGCAGCTTGCGCCAACACTGGTGGCTTCAGCCCTGAGCAGCTCAAGGCTAACGAGGAGAATGCCTACAAGCTGGGCGCTGTGAAGTATGTCACCCTCGACGTGACCAAGGAGTACTACGACAAGTCGCTCCGCTATATGGTCTATGGCAACGTGTTGCGCAACAACTGCTATCCTATCTCTGTGTCATCAGAGCGTATCTTCCAGGCATTGGCCATCGCACGCTATGCCAAGGAGATTGGTGCTGATGCCATCGCTCATGGTTCAACCGGTGCTGGCAACGACCAGATTCGCTTCGACATGACCTTCCTCGTGATGGCTCCTGGCGTGGAGATCATCACCCTGACCCGTGACCGCAACCTCTCGCGTCAGGAGGAGGTCGATTACCTCAATGCCAATGGTTACTTTGCCGACTTCACCAAGCTGAAGTATAGTTACAACGTCGGCCTCTGGGGTACTTCGATCTGCGGTGGCGAGATCCTTGACTCAAAGCAGGGCCTGCCTGAGAGCGCATACCTCAAGCATCCAACCAAGTCGGAGCCTGAGATTCTTTCCATCGGTTTCAAGAAGGGCGAGATTTGCTCGGTGAACGGTGTGGAATATGACGACAAGATCAAGGCCATCCAGGAGGTCGAGAAGATCGGTGCTGCATACGCCATCGGCCGTGACTGCCATGTGGGCGACACCATCATCGGCATCAAGGGCCGTGTAGGCTTCGAGGCTGCTGCCCCAATGCTCATCATCGCTGCGCATCGTTTCCTTGAGAAATATACCCTCTCAAAGTGGCAGCAGTACTGGAAGGACCAGATTTCGAACTGGTACGGCATGTTCCTGCACGAGTCGCAGTACCTCGAGCCTGTAATGCCCGATATGGAGGCCATGCTCGAGTCAAGCCAGCGCAATGTGAACGGTGTCGTTACTCTCGAGCTCCGTCCTTACACCTTCCAGACCGTAGGTGCCGATACTCCTGACGATCTCGTACACAACAAGCTTGGCGAGTATGGCGAGACAGCCAAGGCCTGGACCTCAGAGGATGCCAAGGGCTTCATCAAGGTCACCTCTACGCCACTGCGTGCCTACTACAGCGTGCATCCTGACGAGGAGCGTTAAGAGAGAGCTCGGCCAAAGTAACGCCTAATGGATATCAGAAGTAAATCCCCTATACATTTATCTGAATGATCAAAGTCGGAATATTGGGAGCAGCTGGCTACACAGGTGGTGAGCTGCTTCGCATTTTAATCAACCACCCCGAGGTGGAAATCGTGTTCGCCAACTCTGAGTCGAACGCCGGCAACCGCATCTGCGACGTGCACGAGGGCTTGCTGGGCGATACCGATCTGTGTTTCACCAGCGAGATGCCTTTCTCCGAGGTCGATGTCATCTTCTTCTGCTTCGGCCACGGCAAGAGCGAGGCGTTCCTCAAGGAGCACGAGATTCCTGCCCGTGTCAAGATCATCGACCTGGCACAGGACTTCCGCCTGGCACAGGCCGATCTCAAGGCTGGTAAGGAAGACACCTTGACAGGTGGCATTCGTCTCTCATCATGGGTTTATGGTTTGCCCGAAATTCATCGCGACGCCATCCGTCAGTGCCAGTATCTGGCCAACCCCGGCTGCTTCGCCACCTGCATCCAGGAGGGCTTGTTGCCATTGGCCAAGGCAGGTCTCCTGACCAACGACATTGCCGTCAATGCCATCACCGGTTCGACGGGTGCAGGCCAGAAGCCAGGTGCCACCACCCACTTCTCGTGGCGCAATGACAACTTCAGCGTCTATAAGCTCTTCACTCATCAGCACCTGCACGAGATCACCCAGACGCTCAACGAGCTGCGTCCCGAGGGCACACCTCGCGTCATTGACACGCTCAACGAGGGCTACGAGGCCGATGGCATCACCGTCGATTTTATTCCATATCGTGGCGACTTCGCCCGTGGCATCTTCTGTACCGAGGTCGTGAAGCTCGACAAGGCTGTCAGCAAGGAAGAGATCGTCGCCCTCTACAAGGACTTCTTCCGTGATGCCGCCTTCACCCACTATTGCGATGCCGCCCTCGACCTCAAGCAGGTGGTCGGCACCAACAAGGCACTCGTCCACGTTGAGGTCTTCGGCCGCAAGGTCGTCATCACCACCATGATCGATAACCTCCTCAAAGGTGCTGTCGGCCAGGCTGTGCAGAACATGAACCTCATGTTCGACATTAATGAGAAAGCAGGATTGAATCTGAAAGCCATCGCGTTCTAAGGCAAAGAAACATTCGACCCCTCGAAATGTCTGTCTCGGTCTTAGGATGAACTCTTCGAGCCCCAGAAAACGCTCTCAAGGGTTTGGAATGAGCTTTTCGAGTGCTCGAAAACTCTGTCAGGACTTTTAGATGAACTTTTCGAGCTGTCGAAAACTTTGCCGAAGGTTTCGGACGAACTTTTCTAGCCTTCGAAAACCTCGCCAGGACATTCGGATGCAATTTCGAGCCTTCGAAAACGTATTCAGTAATATGTAACAAGTAATCAGAATGAAACTTTTTGACGTATATCCCCTTTTCGATGTTACCATCGATCATGGCAAAGGTGCCTATGTCTATGACGACAAAGGCCAGGAGTATCTGGATTTCTATGGTGGTCACGCCGTGATCTCGATCGGCCACGCCCATCCACGTTACCTGCAGACCATGCAGGAGCAGGCGGCTAAGCTCAGCTTCTACAGCAACGCTGTCAAGAACCCTCTGCAGGTGCAGTTGGCCGAGAAGCTTGGCAAGGTATGTGGCTATGACGACTACCAGCTCTTCCTCATCAACTCCGGCGCTGAGGCCAATGAGAACGCCTTGAAGCTTGCCTCGTTCTACACCGGCAAGAAGAAGATCATCGCCTTCGGCCATGCCTTTCATGGCCGCACCTCGGCTGCTGTCAACGTCACCCAGAACCCCAAGATCCAGGCTCCTATCAATGCCACCTTCCCGGTCGATTTCTTCGAGTTGGGCGACATTGAGGGCATCAAGGCCTCGATTGCCAATGGCGATGTGGCAGCCGTCATCATCGAAGGCATCTCGGGCGTAGGCGGCATCCATATCCCCACCGTCCAGTTCATGCAGGAGCTTCGCAAGGTGACTGCTGAGAATGGCGTGGTATTGATCCTCGACGAGATCCAGTCGGGCTATGGCCGTTCGGGCAAGTTCTTTGCTCACCAGCACTATGACATCCAGCCCGACATCATCACCGTGGCCAAGGGCATCGCCAATGGCTATCCGTTCGCTGGCGTGCTGATTTCGCCTATGTTCAAGCCTGTCTATGGCCAGCTCGGCACCACCTTCGGCGGCAACCACCTCGGCTGTGCCTTGGCCAGCACCGTGCTCGATGTCATCGTCGATGAGAACCTCGTGGAGAATGCCCGCATCCAGGGCGAGTACCTCATGGAGCAGCTCAAGGCCATGAATATCCCGGGCCTCAAGGAGCTCCGTGGCAAAGGTCTGATGATCGGCATCGAGTTCGAGTACCCATACAAGGAGGTCCGCAACCGCCTGCTTTACGAGCAGCATGTCTTCACCGGAGCTGCCGGCACCAACGTACTCCGCATCCTCCCGCCACTCTGCATCACCCGCAAGGAGTGCGACCTGTTCCTGGAGCGCTTTGCTGCAGCGTTGAAATAACACCCCCATGCCAATTATCCGCGTCCAAACCATCACCCATCCCGGTCTCGAGGTCTTCAGTACCCTCACCGAGGCACAGCTCCGCAATCGTCTGGAGCCCGAAAAGGGCATCTTCATTGCCGAGAGTCCCAAGGTGATCCATGTGGCGCTCGATGCCGGCTATGAGCCCTTGGCGTTGCTCTGCGAGGAGCGGCACATCGAGGGCGATGCCCGTCGTATCATCGAGCGCTCGGGCGACATTCCCGTCTATACCGGCAGTCGCGAACTGCTGGCACAGCTCACAGGCTACACCCTCACACGTGGTGTGCTGTGCGCTATGCGTCGTCCCATGCCGCGTCCTGTCAGCGAGGTGGTGGCCGATGCCCGTCGCATTGTGGTGATCGATGGAGTGGTCGATACCACCAACATCGGTGCCATCTTCCGTTCGGCAGCTGCTTTGGGCATCGATGCTGTGCTGCTCACGCCCGATTCGTGCGATCCGCTCAATCGTCGTGCTGTACGTGTCTCGATGGGTTCGGTCTTTCTGGTGCCTTGGACGTGGATCGAATCCCCGTTGCCCAGCTTGCACGAACAGGGATTCCAGACTGCGGCCATGGCCCTTTCGGACAACAGCGTTGCCATCGACGATCCCGTGTTGCGCACCATCCCTCGTCTGGCCATCATTATGGGCACCGAGGGCGATGGACTGCCTGCCCAGCATATTGCTGAGGCAGATTACGTGGTGCGCATTCCCATGTCCCATCACGTTGATTCCCTGAATGTTGCCGCTGCTGCTGCCGTGGCTTTCTGGGAGCTGAGGAGTAGATAAACCGTAAGAGAGTTCCTACGATAGTAAAGGGAAGCGACGGGGTGTAGGTCCCTATCGCTTCCCTTATTTATTCAAGTGGAACTTCCGAAACTCGAATTACTCGATATCGAACTTGTCATCCACATAGATACGCTGGCCGAGCACAAGCTTGTCGCCCGTGTTGTCCACATCCCACAGCTGTGGCTTGCGTGGGCCCTTGCCATCCACGTGGTGTACGATGTAGAGCAGCTTGCCGCCAAAGGTGGTGAAGAGCATGCCGTGGCCGGAGTTGTCGGCCAGGAATGGCTCAGGCTCCTGTACCCAAGGACCGGCGATGGTGCCTGACTCCGAGTAGCATACGCACTGGATATAGCGGCCTTCGCCCCAGCTCGACCAGAGCATGCCCAGGCGGCCTGTCTGGGTGCGGAACATCTGAGGGCCATCGGTCACCCAGCCTGGCATCTTCAGGCCAAAGGTAGCCTCGCCGTTGGCGTTCATCTCCTTCACGGCAGGGTTCTCGCTGGCACGGAACATGGTGACCGGACGCTTCGAGATGGTCTGGGTGAGGTCGGCCGATAGCTCGATGTAATCCATCGTACCGTCGATGATCTGTGTCCACTCATGTACGAAGATCATGTAGGTGTGGCCGTCCTCCTGATACAGGGTGCCGTCGATGCAGTCCCACTCATGTGGCTCGTAGTCATAGCCCGGCTCGATGGCGCACGATGTGAAAGGACCCTCAGGATTGTCGGAACGGAGGATATATGTCTGGTTGTGAGGTACGTTGTAGCGGCGTGGCACCTGCTCGATGAGGTCGCTGTGGTCGCTCCATGTGCCGGCATAGTAGTAGTAATCACCGATCTTGTGAATCTCGGCAGCGGCAGCAAAGCCAGCCTTTTCGAGCCAGAGGCCCTCGATGTCGATGACGTTGTACGGGCCCTCCCAGGTCTTGAGGTCCTTACTGCGCCACTGACGTCCACCCGACGAGGTGAGGTAGTAGGTGTGGTTCGAAGGCTCAGCATAGATGTATGGATCGCTCATGGAGAGTGAGTCGAATGGGATGGTGCGCAGACGGTTCATCTCAGCCCGGCGGGCAGCGATGCGAGCAGCCATGCCGGTGGTGTCGGTGCTGTGCGTACCGCCGAAGTTGTTCTGGCCAGGATCTGCCAGCGGTGCCTGTTCGCCTGGCTCCACTACGGGATACTGTGCCTGTGGCTCTGTGGGCTGGGGGGCTTGGCAAGCTACTAAAGTGAGGGTGAAGATTGAGAGAAGGGGGAGATGTTTCATTGTTGTAGTTTTATTTTGGGAGTAAACCCTTACTTATTAGCATTTGCCCAAGGCTGCGAGTTGCCAGCCACAGGAGCACCCATTTCAGAAGCCTCTTTGTCGGCCTCGTCGAGCTTGAAGATCATGAAGTTTGGATTCTCGCGGGTGCAGTTGGTCCAAACATTCTCACCCTCGCCGTTAGGATTGCTGGTCTTGGCAAAGTTGGTCCATGCGGTGAGCATGCGCTCCGAGAGGTCCCAGTCGCCATCAGCCCAAGGACGCCAGCAGTGCTGGAGCGACTTGAACACATACCAGAGGTCCGATGAGTGGAAGGCGCCCTGCAGCACGTTCTCGCGGCCATCGGTAGGCAAAGGACGGCAGAACTCGTAAGCCCATGAAGGCTGGCCGATGCTGTCGCGGTTGTAGCAGAAGTCGGCAATGCCGTTGCCCATGTTGCCCAGGTCATTGAGCGTGTAGCCGATCATGTAAGGAACGTCGGCAAGGGTGCCATCGAGGGCAGCAGCGTCGAACGACTCATTCGATACATAGCCATCGACCAGTGGCGAGTAGAACATGCGCATACCTGTCTGGCCATGCACGCGGTTGTAGATGTCGGCCACGGTGTGCATCACCTCGGTCGGAGCCTTGCGCATCTTCTCAAGGTTGTCGATGCCTGCCCAGTCGAGGATCTTCTTGTTGAGCTCAGCCGCGGTCTCCATGTTCATAGTAGGACGACCTGGCTGCTGTGCTGTGGTGAGACCGCCGGCACTCATGATGACAGCCTTGTGGAAGAGGCCACGGGCCAAAGGCGACTCGCAGATGGTGCGCACGCTGCCACCGCCGGCGCTCTGGCCGAAGACGGTCACATTGTCAGGATCGCCACCGAACTGTGCGATGTTCTCCTTGATCCACTTCAGCGACTCTATCTGGTCGAGGATGCCGTAGTTGCCCGATACGCCATGAGGGCTCTCAGCCGAAAGCTCTGGGTGAGCCAGGAAGCCGAACACGCCGAGGCGGTAGTTGATCGATACGAGCACCACATCCTTCGATGCCCACTCCTGGCCATCGAACTCAGGCTCAGAACCCCAGCCCTCGCGATAGCCGCCACCGTGAATCCACAGGGCAACAGGGAGCTTGGCATCAGGCTGGCCGGCAGCCTTGGTCCATACGTTCAGGTAGAGGCAGTCCTCCGAATAAGGAGCCTCGTCGCCATAGCCCCACTCGGTGAAGTAGCCGCCAGGGTAGTGTACCGACTGATAACCCGGATGTCCGAACTTATCGGCCTGCAGCACGCCCTCCCAAGGCTGTACGGGCTGAGGCTCCTTCCAACGCAGATTGCCCAACGGAGGGGCAGCGTATGGGATGCCACGATACACGAACACGCCGGGATTCTCGGCTGCAACACCCTGCACCTGACCGCCGCTGACAGTCACTACAGGACACACTGGCTCCACCACCTGCTGCTGACATGCAGCCAGCGCGAGGGCGAAGAAAGGAAGAAGAAGATAACGCTTCATAAAGGTAATTATTTATTTAGGTAATGTTGAGCTTGTTTTTCCGCGTGCAAAGATACGAAAAAATATGTAATGGCAAACAACATTATATAGTAAAGATACAATTCGACGCGGTTTTTGTTACAAAACAAACAATATCGCCCCAGAATTTTGCGTTTTTTACCCAACTATTTGCTTTGCGAGGAGACGGCAGCCTTCTTTTTGCAGTTGCCTAATAATCTTAGCTACCCATCTTCGAGATATACCAAGTTCTTTAGCTATTGCAGATGTAGTTCTCTTAGAATTCGAGCCTATTTTAGCAATTATTTTCTGTGCACTTTTCTGTGTACTTTTTTGCACACCTCGCTTTGAAACCTTCAAGGAACTATCCTTGTTTGCAATATCTGCAATAATGTTTCAGCTGCCTCATGACAAGGAATTGTTATGAGGAAGAATGTTCTGTCTTCATCTGTCACCACGACGGCACGGGGCGATCCGTTATCCCTACCTTCAAGGATTTTTGTATATTGCAAACTACAACTTTGACCAATAAAATGCAAAATTGGAACAAAATTGGGGTTTCAATACATTTTTTCATATAGATTGTGACAGAAATAAAAAAATAATAACTATCTTTGCATCGTCTTTCCACATCGTAACCCACTTTTATTAGTGTGGTTGGGAGGGAAGGACAGACATATTGTTAAAGCGTTTATTGACGCTTGGTTTTAGATGCTTCGAAACTTCGAACACTTCAAAGCTTTTACCAAAATACCAGGCAACGATAGATGCTCATGGGTATGAATAATATCCGTATTACAGAATATTCCACCATGTGGGATATTCCCTATATTCATATAGAGTAAAAGTAATACGTCGATATGTATTCATACTGCGTGGCGTCTTCGTTGTTTGTTCCGATAAAAGCGGGCAAGTTCGAAGGCCTCGAAGCGGGAACAAGCAACAATGAGGGTTCCACGCTTTTTTATGTCAGATATTATTAATAGTCAAACTTGTTTTATTATTATGTCTGATACATCATTTCTCCTTTCATCAAAAAAAGATGTTTCCAATACAAGCACTTCTTTTTTTTCAAAGCCTCAATTGTACTGCATTATAGCACTTTCTATATTATTTGCACTTTTCGTCGTATATCGCATAGTGCTCACTGTCGTTTTTTGTGACGAAGTTGGAGCATACAAAGGCTTTAACATACCAGACTTTATGATAAACTACCAAAGTGGTTTTATCCGGAGAGGCATGATAGGGGAAATATTATATCAAATTTTTCAGGTTCATCCTTTTGCCGTACATAAAGCTGTGACGTATTTCAACGTCGCCATTTTCAGCATATTTGCTATTTTTACATTACGGACTCTTTGGAAGCTAAGGTTTTTCCCGTTGATGTCTTGTGCCATCTGTTTAGGGTGTATGCCATACAGAAGAGATTATCTTGTGATATTGTTGGCGTATATTGCATTATACTATATTTTCGAGTATTACAAGAAACAACAAAAAAGATACTTGATTGCAAATGTGTTTATTTGCACCTTATCTGTCTTTCTGTATGAGCCGTCTTTCTTTTTTATGACTCCAATATCCATGCTGTTTGCATATTATTCCATAAGCCAAATTCGACAAAAAAAAGAAAACAGTCCTAGTAAATTGAAAGATATGGGAGTGTTCTTGCTCCCAATTCTTTCTATGGCCTTGGTATGCTGTGTTCACGGAGATAAAGATGCCGCTAATATTATTTGGGGATCTTGGGATCCTATGTTCAAATTCATAGGAGAACAATATTGCCCAGAAGAGATTCCTGCTGCAATAAGTTTCTTGGGGCTTCCTGCCATGGAGGTAATGCAATCTCATTTCACTGGTGTGTATGGTCTAAATGACGGAATAGATCTAAATGTTTTCTTGGGTGCAATACTCTTTTTCGCTGGCTTCTATTATCTGACTACAAGAAATCCGAAATGGGTGAAGAATCCTTCAGAAACAGCAAACACAGAAACAATATTAGGTTCTGTTTATCTTTTTCAATTCGTCTGCTTATTACCCATGTTTACGGTTCTCTCATGCGACATTGGCAGAACAATCAATTATGTCATATATTCCAGTTTCTATATAACTTACCTGATTTCAAAGAATAAAATAGAGATTCGTATTCCATATTTATTTGATCTCTCTTCACGCATTCAAGGGTTTATTAGCAGGAATGTTATTCTGTCCAATGTATGGACATATATAGTCATACTAATGCTCGTTCCGTTCGGATTATGTGGTCCTGCAGAGTTGAAGAATCCTTTGTGTATGGAGTACATTTCTATTTTTATTCCCAAAATCATGACGATTTTAGCAAATATGGGTCTATGATTCGCAAATACATTTCACTCCTTCGTCCCCATCAGTGGCTCAAGAACTGTTTTGTTATCCTGCCACTCTTCTTCGGGCAGCAACTACAAGATTCGTCATTGTGGCTACCTGTCTTGATGGCGTTTCTTGCATTTTGCCTTGCTGCCAGTGGTATCTATTGTCTGAATGACATTTGCGATGTAGAATCGGACAGACTTCATGCAAAGAAGCGTCTTCGCCCTATTGCAAGTGGAGCAGTCAGTATCTCATCAGCATATCTGACAATGACTATCTGTTGGTGTCTTGCCTTATTATTCGCCTATTTGGCAGGCAATGGAGATACAAAGATAGAAATATCGAGCATCAGCATTGTGATGATTTATATCTTGACGAATGTCGCTTATTGTCTTTGGTTAAAGCATTATAGCATCATCGATGTTTTCATTATCGCTGCGGGTTTTGTGTTCCGCATCTTCCTTGGGGGTATCGTAACAAGGATAGTCCTCTCGCAGTGGATTGTCTTGATGACATTCCTGTTAGCCTTGTTTATTGCTATCGCCAAACGACGTGACGATGTAGTAGCGTATGAAATAAGAGGTATTAAGTTGCGTGGCAATATTGCTCGTTATAATCTTGCCTTTATGAATCAGGCCCTCAGCATCGTGGCAAGTATAACAATGGTGTGCTATGTGTTGTATACGGTTTCAGACGATGTGGTCACCAGAGTTGGGAGCCATTATCTCTATATGACTTCTGTGTTCGTACTCGCAGGTATCATTCGCTTTCTGCAAGTGGCTTTGGTAGATATCCGAAGCGGAAGCCCGACCAAAGTGCTATTGAAAGATCGGTTCATTCAGGCATGTATCCTTGGCTGGGTATTGTCATTTTTCGTACTCCTTTACTTCTAAACTATGGAAAAGAGAAAAGTTGCTGCGTTTGATTTTGACGGCACGCTGACTGAGAAGGACACGTTTTTGGAATTTATTGCTTTCGTTCATGGAAAAGCATCTTTGCTTTGGGGGATTTTTCTCTTTTCCCCATTATTGCTTGCTATGAAGATGAAACTATATCCCAACTGGAAAGTCAAGCAAAGGGTGTTCTCTTGGTTCTTCAAAGGCATGATGTACACCGTTTTCTCGGCAAAAGGACGCGAATTTGCAGAAAAAATTAAGGGGATGTGTAATGAAAAAGGACAAAAGATGCTTCAAGAATGGCAGGAACAAGGAGCAGACATCTATGTAATTTCGGCCAGCATTGACGAATGGGTACGACCTTATTCTGAATCGCGGAACATCAAAGAAGTGCTTGCGACAAAAATTGAAGTCGATAAAAATGGTTGTTTGACTGGCAGATTTTCAAGTAAGAATTGTTACGGTCAAGAGAAAGTGAATCGTCTTCTGAAAGTGGAGCCAGAAAGGAATAACTATTACCTATTTGCATGTGGTGATAGCCGTGGCGATCAAGATTTGTTGCAATTCGCAGATGAAGCATGTCTTTTACAAAGTTATCAAAAGCTCCAGGAGTTGTTTCGATTCTGTATTGTCGGAGGCATCTGCACACTTGTCGATTTCGCTATCTTTTATTTGATGTGTCACATAACTACTTATCATATTTCATTGATTTGTGGCTACTTATTAAGCCTCATTCTTAACTATTATCTGTCAATATATTGGACATTTCGCAAGCCAAACAACCTAAAAAATGCCGTGGGCATAATAACGGCTCACCTTTTCAACCTCTTCATCGTCAGAATGGGGTTAATTTATTGCTTCGTCGATTTGATAGGATTATCAACTTTTGTCGGCAGCATTCCAGCATATGCGATAAGTGTCGTTGCGAACTATTTTGTTATACGAACTATTTTAACCCTTAATCAAAGAGCGACAAAACACGCATTTTGCAAAAACACTCCATGACTCCATGCCCCCTCCGAATCCTTATGGCAATCAGGGATTTGGGGGCATGGAGTCTTTGTGCGGATACTCCATGGATAATGAGGGGTGTAAATCAAGAGGACAATTATTATACCTCCGTCAGCAGGAAGACCATATAGTGGGGAATATTGAGTACGGGACCATTGCGCTCAATGTTGTAGTTGCCGACTTTGAGGGCTCGCTCCACATGATACTTGTCGGGGTTATTGATAACGGTGCGCAGCGATTTTGCATTGCCATTTTCGGACTTGCATTCTATGGGCGTGCATTTGGATTTATAACGGATGACGAAATCCAATTCGAGTCCACTGTCTTTGTGATAATAGTAAAGTTTGCGTCCCATCTTGCCAAGTATGTCCGCCAGGAGATTTTCGAATATGGCACCTTTGTAGGTAAACAGGTTGCCCTGTAGTATTGATGCGGCAGTGCCATCTTCCAGCATGCTTACAAATAGGCCTGTATCGGCCATATATACTTTGAATGCGTCTTGGATGCTATTGCCGTCAAGTGGCAATTCAGTTATCTCGAGATTATGGCATCGGCGGATGATGCCTGCATCTTCTATCCATTGCAGACTTCCGTTGTAATCGCGGCCACGGCCTCCTGACCGCACAACGCTGTATGAGAATTTTTTGTTCTCGCGTGCCAGCTGACGTGGAATGGAATCAAAGCATTCCCGGATGCGTGGTTTGTCGGGAGTCAGGGCATACTTGAGCATATCCGACTTATAGTCTTCGATGATGGAGCGCTGTACCTTGGCGACCTCTCCTATGTGTTTTGTGTCAAGGAATGTAGTTACGGCCTTGGGCATGCCACCAACGATAATATATTGCAACAATAACTGATGCATTCTTTGGTGTATGGCTTCGCTGACGGGTTCTTCTGCGTCGAAACACTTTTTTAGATAGTCAATGTGCATCTGTTGGATGCCATTAGCCCATAGCCATTCTTCAAAATCCATCGGATACATATTCACGATCTCTTCATACCCTACGGGAATGGATGTTTCTGCCTCTTCTTGTAGCTCATCCTTGGTCTTATACCCATTAACACCGAGCAAAGAACCTGTGCAGATGACATCAAAACGGCCATCCAGCTTAAGAAATTTCAAAGAAGCTCTTGCTGCGGGACAATCCTGTATCTCATCAAAAACAAGGCATGTCTGACCTGGTTCAAAGACGGTGTCGGGCAAAGAGGCAGCGATGTTCATGAGGATGGTATCGGCATCCAGTGATCCGGCAAAGAACTGTTTGTATTCTTTGTGCTCATAGAAGTCAAGATACACCACATGCTTGTAGTTTTGTTCGGCAAAGAGCCTTGCCGAACTCGTCTTTCCGCATTGGCGCACACCTTTTATTACGATAGGATTATGATCCTTCCGAGCCTTCCATTCTGTCAGTTTTGTTTCGATCTTACGCTTAAACATATATATCAATCATTTATGAAGTGTCTTGCACATTTTTCAAGGGAGTTTTTGTGAAATATTACACATTTTTCAAGGGAGTTTTTGTGAAATGTTACACATTTTTCCAACGAGTTTGCGGTGCAAATATAGTAATTATTCCAATACGATGGTAAAAATGATCGAAAAAATTTTGAGAAATATAATACAAATATATTTGAATGCATGATTTTTGTATAAATCGACTCGATTATTTGGGTTTGTCATGGTCGGTATTATACACGCATTTCGCAAAAAACACTCCATGACTCCATAACCCCTTCGAATCCTCATGGCAATCAGGGATTTGGGGGCATGGAGTCTTTGTGTGGATACTCCATGATACTCCATGGGAAATGTGGGTTGTAAATCAGGAGGATAACCTCGATATGGAGTCATGGAGTGTTTTTGCAAATCCAGCTAAAGGTGGCGAAATGCCTCCCTAAAAGTATGGAAACCTTGCCGCAAGTCTGCGACGAGCCATTATAAATGTGCAGGGATGCCAACGCGTACGCGGTGGCATCCCTGCGTCTGCAGAATTCCTTGTCGCGGGTGT
Organism: Bacteroidales bacterium; assembly: GCA_045628525.1. Lineage (GTDB taxonomy): Bacteria > Bacteroidota > Bacteroidia > Bacteroidales > UBA3663 > Liminaster. The sequence continues at coordinate 30,784 of JAZQPJ010000001.1, read as the reverse complement.
GTTTTGTCCTATCCAGGTACCCGGGTAGCACAAAACTGGGTTGGGACGAGCTTTTGCAGATGTGCAGAGATGCCAACGCGTATGCGTTGGCATCTCTGCGTGTCCGCAATTCCTTGTCCACGACTTGGGATGTGCTACTGAGGTACCTCGGTAGGACAAAAACGAGTGTGGGCGAGGTTTTGCAGAATCACAATGCCTTGTCGCGGACTTGGGACGCGCTTCTGCGACTTCACAAACATTATTCCTTGAAGATCGCTGTCCATCCGCCCGCAGGTTTCAGCTCGATGGTGAGGGTGTCGGTGGGGGAGACTTGGCGGATGGTGTGACGGTAGTCGGTGGCTTCGCGGTCGGCGTTGATGCCGTCGGCGAAGCTGTCCATGGTCATGGGGTGGGTGAGGAAGGCATCGAGACGGAGAGTGAGGGTGCGGGGCGACCAGTTGTTCATGGCGGCCACAAACCAGCGGTCACCTTTGCGACGGGCGATGGCTACGTATTCGCCCATCTCGCCGCAGAGGGGTACGGTCTCGTCCCACGTGGTGGGCACCTGGGCGATGAAGTCGGTGCATTCCTGATTCTGCTCATAGTGCGTAGGGCTGTCGGCCAGCATCTGCAGGGGAGCCTCGTAGAGGGTGTACATGGCCATCTGGTGTACGCGGGTGCCCTGGCTCATCGGGTGATTGTTGTTGCCGAAGAAGTGGTCGCGTGTGGCATTGAGCATGGCACCAGGGGTGTAGTCCAATGGGCCGGGCAACATGCGCAGATAAGGGATCGAGACGTCATAGCGAGGCATGTCGTGCACGGGGCCATCGCCTGTGCGAGCCTCCCACTTACAGTTCTCCAAGCCCTTCACGCCCTCGAAGTTGACGACGTTGGGATAGGCGCGCTGCACGCCCGAAGGCTTCAGGCCGTGGTAATCGACCATCAGGTGATGACGGGCTGCACAGGCGGCAATCTCGTACGACGAACGGATGACCTCCTGATCGTCGCGATCGAAGAAATCGACCTTGAAGCCCTTCACACCAGCCTTGGCATAATGCTCCATGTTGCGCTCCATGTCTTTGATGAGGTTGCGCCACGAGCTCCACAGTATCACGCCCACGTTGCGCTCACGGCCGTAAGCCACGAGTTCGGGGATCGAAAGCTCATCGTTGGCATACTGCAGCAGATCCTCCTCGCTGCTCCAACCCTCATCGACGATGATGTACTCCAGGCCGTTCTTCGAGGCGAAGTCGATGTAGTGCTTGTAAGTGGGGGTGTTGATGCCAGCGCGGAAATCGACGCCCGAGATGTTCCAGTTGTTCCACCAGTCCCAAGCCACCTTGCCAGGGCGGATCCACGAGGTGTCGTCCAGACGGCATTCGGGCGCGAGGAGGTAGGGGATGTCGGTATTGAGCAGCTGTGTGTCGTCGGTCGAAACGAGCACGATGCGCCAGGGCAGGGCTTGGCGGGGGGCAATCTCGGCTATGTAGTAGGCACGCTCCACAGGCACGAGGTTCAGTCGGTCGAAGCCTCCGATCTCAACCTTGGTGGGCAATGGGGCGTGCTCGCTCCAGAAGAAGGGCTTGTATTCCTGCTGGCACTCCAACTCGCCATCCCAGAGGTAGGGCTTCTTGGGGGCGGGCTTGCTGAGGAACATGCCCGGGTAGTTATCTACAGCCGTCTCCATCACCACTGCCTTGATGCCATTGGGCAGACATACGGCCAATGGGGTGATGGCCAGCGAGTCGGCATAGACTTCGGAGTATGTCTGCTCGTCGTAGTACGACTCGAACGAATAGCAATACTTCTCGCCGCCACGGTTATCGTTGACGTAGGGTACGAACATCTTGTAGTCGCCGCTGAAGGCAAAGGTGAGACTTTCGTCAATTACGCGCAGGTGCTTGTCCTGCGTGCTCACCAGGCGGTATGCACAGCCGTCGTTGTAGGCACGCACCACGAGGTCGAAGGCGCCTCGGCAGCGGAGTGTCATCTCGTTGCAGAGTTCGTGTATGGTGGAGCGCTTGTAGTTGATGGCCTCTACGGTACGGTCGATTTTCCGGCGCGATACGCTCTTGGCTTTCGTCGGGACATCGTTGATCTTAGCTTCCAGAACCAGGTTGATGTCCGATGGCTCGAGCACGCACACATCGTCGCGCTCTATCTTCCAGGCCATGTTGCCCGATGCTTTGCTCTCAAACACGGTGACCTTGAGGTGTCCGTCGGGCGAGGTCATGACGTATTGCTTGTCCTTCGCCATCATTGGCCAAGCCGACGACATCATCGCCAGCATCAGCAGGGTTGTGCAGATTGTCTTCATGCTATAATAATACATAATGTGTGTTAGTGAATGCGGTTTCGTGCTGCAAAGATAAGCGAAATATCAATAGGGTGGTACAAAAGTGCAGAAATAAATGGTGTTTTGCATAGCATACGTATCAAATAATGACGCTAAGAGGCTGAAAAGTGCGATTTTCGACCTCTTTTGATTAAGATGTCTGAAAACACCGTAACTTTGCAGCGCAAAAACAAAGAAATAAGAAAAGAAACTACAAGGTTTTAGATTTTAGTGTTTATTTTAATTTATTAAGGTATCATTTTTAAAAAGATTAAGATTATGAAAAAGATTGAAAATAAGGTAAAGAAGGCTTGTGTTAACTACTTCATGGGTTTCAACCGCGCCAGCGCCATGTATATGGACCCAATGAGCAACGTAGTTCGCAACATCAAGTTCTGAGTCAATCCTGAGGCCTCGGCCTCACAGTAATAAACAATGAACCCTCGTCCGGCAAAGGATGAGGGTTCTTTTTTTACAAAGCCAGGCGTAGGCCGATGTTGTTGAACGGATGCGATGGCATGTTGCCCATGCGGCGCGAAACGCGGCAGTAGCGCTCGGTGTGGCCCCAGGAGCCACCACGGCATACGCGACGTTCACCGTTCTCAGGTCCCTGCGGGTTGGTGGCAGGTTCGGCACTGTAGCGATAGTAGAGGTCGCTGCACCACTCCCACACGTTGCCGCTCATGTCGTAGATGCCCAGCTCATTGGGCTGCTTGCGCTTCACGACGCTCGATGTGCAATGGTTGCTGAGTTGCTTCTGATAGTTCCACTCGCCCACGAGCAGGGAGTCGCCGCTGTTGTTGTAGTAGATGGACACATCGTCGATGTGGTTGCTGCCGGCATACTGATAGTGTCTGCTCTGGTTGCCGCCACGTGCAGCGTATTCCCACTCGGCCTCGGTAGGCAGACGGAAATTCATGCCCGTGAGGCTGTCGAGGCGCTGGATGAAGAGCTGGCAATCGTCCCACGAGACGTTCTCGACCGGACAGCTGGGGCCGATGTGCTGCGATGGATTGTTGCGCATCACGGCATACCACAGGTCCTGCGTCACTTCGGTTTCGCCGATGCTGTAGGTGTCGAGCGTGACGGTGTGCTCCGGACGTTCGTCATGATAGGGGAAGGCCTGCTCGGCCGTGGCACCCATCTGGAAGGTGCCGCCCTCGACGGTAACCATTTGGAAGGTGGCACCGCGCACGTTGAACGTCTGCACCTGCTGTGCCATGAGTGCAGGTGACAGGGCGAGTAGCGTGATGACCAAGGCGAAGAAACTATAGAATTGATGTTTCATTGTATTATTAGGGTTTTGACGGGGGCAAATGTACGTCTTTTTGTCTGATTTTCCAAATTTTCGGGCAAAAAAGTGCATTCTTCCCCTTTTAAATGTCTCCATTGTCACGGAAACTATAGTATCGGCCGTCGGCAATGATGATGTGGTCGATGAGCTGGATGCCGAACAGGGCGAGTGCCTGGGTAGCTGCGTGAGTGAGGTCAAGGTCGGCCTTGCTGGGGCGGAGTCCGCTGTGCGGGTGATTGTGGCAGAGCGCTACGCCCGATGCCATGTATTGCAGGGCGGGACGCACGATGGTGCGCATGTCGCCAGGGGTGCTGTCCACACCGCCCTGGCCGATGAGCACCTTCTGCAGGATGTTGCCGTTGCGTGCGGTGTAGAGTGCCCAGAGCTCCTCGTGGTCGAGGTGGGAGAGCTGCTGGTTGAACTGCGCAAAGATGACATTGCTGCCGGTGACGCGCTGTGAGGTCAGCTGCCGCAGCTGTACCTCCTTCTCGAGGCGTCGGCCGAGTTCGAGGGCTGCTCGTATGGTGCAGGCCTTGGCAGGCCCGATGCCCTTGAGCACCTCGCGGCTCTGCGGGTCGCCGTTGGGGGTGAGCACGTTGTGCAGGCGTTCCAGGCTGCCACCGCACAGTCGCAATACGTCGCGCGCGATATCTACGGCCGTGCGGCCCTGCTGCCCCGTATTGACAAGGATGGCCAACAGCTCAGCATCCGAGAGGACGTCTTCGCCATTGGCCATCATCTTCTCACGGGGGCGGTCGTCGAGTGACCAATCCGTGATCTTCATATTGTGCAGATAACTATAGAGAGTTATTACTTGGCACGCTCCACGTAAGAGCCGTCGCGGGTATCAACCACGATCTTGTCGCCCTGCTTGCAGAAGAGAGGCACCATTACGACGTTGCCGGTCTCAACGGTTGCCTTGGTGAGGGTGTTGGTGGCGGTGTTGCCCTTCTCGCCTGGCTCCATCTCGGTGATCTCGAGGGTGGTCTTGACAGGCATTTCAGCGGTGAGGATGGTGTCGTCGGTTGAGTCGCGGAGGATGTCAACAACATCGCCCTCCTTCATGAACTTGCCGCCTACGATCATCTCCTTGTCGATGTTGACCTGCTCGAAGGTCTCCTGATCCATGAACACAGCGTCCTCGCCGTCCATGTAGAGGAACTGGTATGGGCGACGCTCCACGCGTACGTCCTCGAGCACCTCACCGATGTTGAAGCGCTTCTCAACTACATAACCACTCACAACATCCTTCAACTTAGTGCGCATGAAGGTGTTGCCCTTGCCAGGCTTCACGTGGAGGAACTCCACAACAACCTGAAGCTTGCCGTCGAGACGAATGACGGTGCCGTTCTTGATGTCCTGTGACTTAATTGCCATAATTTTTGTATGTTTTGATTGATTTTGTAATTTCGCGGGTGCAAAGATAGGGAAAAATAATGATAAAAACAAAAAAAATAAAAGAATTTCGTGAAAAAGTTTGGTTGCTACCGGAAAAATTACTACTTTTGCACCCGCTAATTGCAAAAAACTATATAAACTCTATAAAACGATACAACTATGAAGATGACTTTCCAGCCACACAACCATCGCCGTCTGCACAAGCATGGTTTCCGCGCTCGTATGGCCACTAAGAACGGTCGCCGCGTCCTCGCAGCTCGTCGCGCTAAGGGCCGCAAGAACCTTACCGTTGGTGACACCATGCACTAATTTATTAGAGTAGGTGTAACCTGTAATGGTGACACCATGCACTAATTTAGAACGCATGTGTGATTTTACACGAATCGCGGTTGGCTAACAGCCGATTCCTAACAAACGGAAAACGATGACTGTCTAAGAGGCAATGTCCTCATGACAGTCATTTGTTTTTTATATATAAGTATCTGCCCAGATGAAGACACGCATCCAGACATTGCTCAAGGCCCTCGGCGAGGGCGTTTACGAAAAAGATTCCGAACTCTCACTCGGTCTCCTTGCCGCCCTGGCAGGCGAGAGCGTGCTGCTGCTCGGCCCTCCCGGTGTGGCCAAGAGCATGGTGGCGCGCAGGCTGAAGGAGGCCTTCCAGGGTGCGCGCTCGTTCGAATACCTGATGTCGCGCTTCTCGACGCCCGACGAGATCTTCGGCCCCGTGTCGATCAGCCGGCTGAAGGAGTCGGATCGCTACGAGCGTGCCGTGGAGGGCTATCTGCCCACGGCCGATGTAGTGTTCCTCGACGAGATCTGGAAGGCCGGCCCTGCCATACAGAACACGTTGCTCACCGTCATCAACGAGAAAACCTACCTCAACGGCAACACCCCGATGCGTCTGCCCTTGAAGCTGCTCGTTGCCGCCAGCAACGAGTTGCCCACGCAGGGCGAGGGCCTGGAGGCGTTGTGGGACCGCTTCCTGATCCGCCTGGTGAGCCGCTGCATCGACGACGAGGAGAACTTCTACCGCATGGTGACCAGCGAAAGCGCACCGGCATCGCCCAAGGCCGGTGAGGCCATCACGGCCGACGAATATGCCGAGATGCAGCTGCAGATTGCGCAGGTATGCGTGCCGCGCGAGGTATTGCTGGCCATCACCACGATTCGTAAGTCGCTTCAGGATGTCGCCATCGAAGGGCAGGATGTGCATCGCAACATCTACGTCTCGGACCGCCGCTGGAAAAAGGTAGTGCACCTGATGTGCGCCTCAGCCTTTGTGCACGACCGCACGGAGGTGAGCCTGAGCGACCTGCAGCTGGCCATCCATTGCCTCTGGAATGAGCCGGACGAGATCGACAGCATCGGCCGCATCGTGGCGCAGGCCATCTTCCGTCCGTATCTGGACAGGCTGGACACCCTGACCCAGCAGGTGGGACGTGCCCTGCGTCAGCGCAAGGTGCGCGACGTGATGGAGGCAGCGCGTATGCGTGGCGACCATCGTGACGACGATGTGATGGTGCTGGATGGCCTCTATTATCAAGTAGATGAACGCGCGGGCGTAAGTAATACCTATATATATATACCCGACTTCAAGACACTCCCCACACGCAGCAGCGATGAGCCGGCGGTGCGTGGCGTGATGTATCGCGATCCGCGTCAGCCCAAGCGCACAATCATCCGCGCCTATACCAACCCCGACAATGTGGGCGAGCATGAGGTGGAGATGACGCGCGTGAACCTCTATCGCGACTCGATGAACCTCTACGTCAACGGCACGCGCTATGCCTTGCGTCGCGCCCTGCGTGGGGCAGCCATCGAACAGCAGTCGGGCCTTGAACCGGTGCTCCGTGGTGCCTTGCCATCGCTCGAAGATTGTGAGACGGCCGTGGATACGCTCTTCCAAGAGGCTGTGATGCTGGCTGGCCAGATCCGGAATCATCTGTTTCTGAGTCCGATGGTGCAGCAGGTGATCGGTTCGCAGATGGATACCTTCCGCAAGCAGATCGCGGTGCTGAGGGCGGATGTGCGCAAGCTGCTGTATGATGAATGAAAGGATCCTCAAAATCCTCAATGTCCTCAGGATCCTCAAAATCTCCTAAATAATGTATCTCTCCTTTCCCCCGAAAGTCCTCACTCCTCTGGAGGAACTGATCTGCACGGACCTGGAACGCTCGTTCAGCGATGCGGTCGAGGCCCGTATGCAGTTTATGCGCATGCGAGGCGTGGAGGATCCCTACGAACTGGCGCAACAACGTGAGGATTACCTGCGCGAGCGCTTGCCCAGGCAACAGGCGTTGCTCGACAAGTACTTGGAGGTGATCCCTGAGGCGTTGCGACAGAAAGGGGCGACGTTGGAGGAGTTCACCCAATGCTGGGCATTGATGGGGGGAATATGGAATGTTGTGGAGTTTGAGCGCATCCGTCCGATTGTGCGCTTGCAGGAACAATATCCGATCTTGTTGGATGTGGCGCGTCGCGTGGGACGTATCGCCGATGATCAGGGGCCAGAACGAGTGCCTGTGGCTTCGGGCGGCAGCATGAGCGTGGAGCATAGTGCGCCATCGGACATCGAGGGCGTCACCATCGGCAATGACCTATCGGCCCTCTTGCCGCTCGAAATGGCGATCATGGCCGACGAGCAGCTGGATTCGCTCTTCGCCTACCGCTTTGCCACACGCCGCTTGCAGACGTTTCGCTACAAGAGCAACCTGATGAAGAAGGCGCAGAAAGTGGATGTGCGCAAGGCGCGTCAACGCGGCCCGATGATCGTGTGCCTCGATACTTCGGGTTCGATGCAAGGGCCGCCGGAGCGCATCGCCAGCAGCTTGCTCATCAAGTTGCTGCAGATCGCCTTGCTGCAGGAGCGCGACCTGATGCTCATCGCTTTCAGCACCACCGCCAAGCAGATGGATGTGCGCAGGCAACGCACGCAGCTCTTCGACTTCCTACGCAAGGAGGGTGGGGGAGATACCGATGGTTCGGCAATGCTGCGCGCCGCCTTTCAACTGATTTGCAGCGACGGCAAATATGGCAGTGCGGATGTGTTGCTGATCAGTGACTTCAAGTTCCCGCTGGTGTCAAACATGTTGTTGCGTCAGTTGCAGCAGTTGCAGGATGAGGGCACGCGCTTCTATGGCTTGCAGATCGGCATCTCGCCATCGATCGACGACTGGAAGAAGTATCTTGACAACTACTGGCATCTGGATTACAAGGTGCAGATGAAGCCGTGGTTTATTCAGAAGTAAGGGAGGTTTGAAAGTTTGAAAAGTTTGAAGGGTTCGAAAGTTTATCCCTCAAACCCTTCAACCCTCTCAAACCCTTCAAACTCCTCGAACCCCTCAAACCTCTCAAACCCTTCAAACTTCCGTTTTCCGAACAATCCTTATGCACCCCTCGTAAAGCAGATAGAGCGGGATGGCGACGAGGATGAGCGTGAAGATGTCGGGCGGCGTGATGATGGCTGCCAGGATCAGAATGAGCAGGAACGCGTGCTTGCGATAACGCGCCATGAACGAGGCTTTAAGCAAACCCAGCTTGGCCAGAATCCAGCTCAGGACGGGCAACTGAAACACCAAACCCATGCTGAAGGTCAAGGTGGTGAAGGTGGAAATGTAGCTGTTGAGCGTGATGACATTCTGCACCGAGGCATCGACCTGATAGGTGCCGAGGAAGCGGAACGAGATGGGGAAGAGCACGAAGTAGGTCATCGCCACGCCCACCATGAAGAGCAGGTAGCTGCAACAGGTGACGAGGGTGGAATAGCGGCGCTCGTTCTCATAGAGAGCAGGGCTCACGAAGCGCATCAGCTCGTACAGGATGTAGGGCGATGCCAACAGCGCGCCGATGCTGATGGCCGAGGTGAGGTGCATCATGAACTGCGCCGAGAGTTCGGTGCTGATCAGCTCGATGTGGTAGGGTTCGAAGTGAAAACTCTCCGTCTGACCCGTGAGCGAGGCAATCCATGCCGCTGCCTGTTCGATGAGGCGGAAAGTGACGAAGTCGTATTCCTTCGGTGCCAGCAGCAGGCGGAAGGTCTCCTCCTTGAAGCAGAAGACGATGCCCGACAGGCACACCACCACCATGATGATGCGCAGCAACATCTGACGCAACACCTCCAGGTGACTGCCGAAGCTCATGGTTGGCAAACTCTCTTTGGACATATATTTTTGTTTTAGCTTATGAACACTCTACGTTGTCTTTTGGCCTTGTGCCTGATTGTGTGCCTCTCGGCCTGTTCCGCCACCGATCCTGTGGAGCGTGGCTATGTCACGATGTCGCATGGCGGCCGTGTGTATTATGAGGCGGAGGGCGAGGGCGAGCCGATCCTCTTTCTGCACGGCCATACGCTCGACATGCGCATGTGGGAGCCTCAGCTCGAAGCTTTCAAGCACGACTATCGTGTCATCCGCGTGGACTTCTGCGGTTACGGTCATTCGTCCGACCAGGAGGAGGGCGTGCAGTTCACCTACGTCGATGATGTGGTGACGTTGATGGACTCGCTGCACCTCGACCGTGTGCATCTCGTAGGTCTCTCGATGGGATCGTTCGTGGCCAGCGAGATGGTGGCGCTCCATTCCGATCGCCTGATCACCGCCTTGCTCGCCTCAGGCAACATCCGCAAGCGCAAAGGACCGTCAGAACCGATGGACAGCATCGAATCGGCCGCACGCGATGTCGAGATCGCGGCCATCCGGGAGCAGGGTGTCGATAACTGGAAGCACGACTGGATCGAACAGCTGATCACCGGTGGCGGCTCGAACAGCGAGAGCATCCGCGAGTCATTGACCCAGCAGGTCATGGATTGGAACGGCTGGCAGCTGCTGCACAAGGAGGCGCGCCTCTATTACGGCTACGAAGCGTGGGATTCGCTCAAGGCACGCCAACCCGAATTGCCCGTGCTGATCCTCTCAGGCGAACAGGAACACAAAGGCAAAAACCCGATGCTGCCTTATCTGCCCAATGGCCGCCAGGTCATCATTCCCGATTGCGGACACATGAGCAATATGGAGCGGCCTGAAGAGTTCAATGCGCACTTAAGGGAACTACTTTCCCGTCAATAGCGCTTCGATTTGATCGAAGCCCACCCCCACAAAATCATCCATCACATAGTTGCACTTGTCCTGTATCTGCTCCCTCGTATTGCCAGTGGCTAATCCGATGGTGTAGATACCTGCCGACATGCCCGCTTGCAATCCTGTGAAAGCATCCTCGAACACCACGCACTCCTCGGTGCTGCATCCGAACACACGGGCGCCCAGCAGGTAGCAATCCGGATTGGGCTTTGAGGCGGCAAAGTCCTCGGAAGTGAGCACGCGGTCGAACAGGTCATTGAAGTTGGGCCATTGCAGCGCCACACTGCGCATCTTTTCCATATTCGAGCTGGTCACAACGGCGCACTTCACGCCATGCGCCTTGAGGTCCTGCAGGAAGTCGAGCGCACCGGCCACCCAGGTGTAGCGCATCTGGCGCTCGTAGGCATCCAGATCCACCTTGATGGCGGCTTGTACGTCGGGATCGGGGAAGTAGCGCTCGAAGATCTGCTTCAGCGTTGTGCCCTTGATCAGGTATTCCAGCCGTGGGATGTCGGGGCGGTACTTACGCGCCAGTCGTCCCCACAGGATCGTATATTGTCCTTCGGTATCGAACAGGGTTCCGTCCAGATCGAACAGGGCGGCTTTGAATTTTCTCATTGTTTTAATGCTATTTATGTTTTGGAAGTTGGAAGTTAAAGAAGTTAGAGTAAGTTAAAGGACAATACCTTCCTGAATTCAAACGTCTTGGACGTGGGGGAACATTCGTCCTTTAACTTCCTTAACTTCCCCTAACTTCCTTAACTTCAAATACTTTTTACCACTTGCATGTACTCCTCGTACGAGATGTGCCGTCCGCCCATCGTCTTGAGGTGCGGTGTCTCGAACTGGCAGTCAATCATCGTGCCGCCAACTCGTTCGAAAGTCTTTGCCAATCCGATGAGGGCCAGCTTGGAGGCGCTTGGCACCAGCGAGAACATGCTTTCGCCAAAGAAACAGCGCCCCAGGGTGACGCCATAGAGGCCGCCGACCAACTGATTGCCCTCGTCCCAAACCTCCACGCTGGTGGCATATCCTGCATGGTGCAGTCGGGTGTAGGCCTCCATCATCTGCGGCCCCAGCCAGGCACCCTCCAAGCCGATGCGCAGGTTGCCGCAGTTGAGTATCACCTCCTCGAACGCCTGGTCAAAGGTGACGCGGTAGCAACCTTTCCTGATCAGCTGACGCATGGAGTGTGAGATGTGTATCTCGCTCGGGAAGATGACGAAGCGATCCATCGGGCACCACCATTGGATAAATGGCTGGCCAGTGGCCGGGTCGATGAGTTGCGGGTCGGCATCCTCGGCACGGAACGCATACCACGGGAAGATGCCGTGCGAATAGGCCAGTATCAGTCGCTCCATCGACAGGTCGCCACCCACGGCAAACAATCCGTCGGGTTCGCCATTTCTCGGATCGGGAAATCCGACCTCATTTTCGTCTAAAATTACTACCATATCTTTTATTACTCCATCATAGAAATCAAAGTAAATCAGAAAAGAAGGTACTTTACTTCAAGAGGCAATCCAGTGCCAGCTTCTCGTCACGCAAGGTCACTACGGCCGTGCCGCCCTTCTTCAGCCGTCCGAACAGTATCTCGCGCGTCAGCAACGGCGAGAGCAGCGAGTTGATGATGCGATCCATCTCGCGTGCGCCATATTGTGCGGTGTAGCCTTTGGCTAGCAGGAAGTCGTGGGCGGCAGGGGAGAGGCTGAGCGTGACGTTGCGTGCCTTGAGGCGGTTCGACAGCTGGGCGATCTTCTTGTCGAGGATCATCGAGGCCATGGTGCGATCCATGTCGTTGAACACCACCGTGCCCGACAGTCGGTTCAGGAACTCCGGCTTGAACGACTTCTTGACCGCCTGGAGCATCGCCTCGCCTGCGCTCTTGCTGACGCCGAAGCCGAGGCTCGCCTGGTGGGCATATTGCGCACCGGCATTGGAGGTCATCACCAGGATGACGTGACGGAAGTCGGCCTTCTGTCCCTTGTTGTCGGTCAGTCGGGCGTAATCCATCACCTGCAGCAGGATGTTGTAGATGTCGGCGTGCGCCTTCTCGATCTCGTCGAGCAGCAGCACGCAATGGGGCGTCTTGCGGATGGCATCGGTCAGCAAGCCGCCGTCTTCGTAGCCCACGTATCCGGCTGGCGAACCGATCAGCTTGGCCACGGTGTGCTTCTCGGCATATTCCGACATGTCGAAACGCAACAGTTCGATGCCTAATTCCTTGGCCAGCACCTTGCAAACCTCCGTTTTTCCCACGCCCGTAGGACCCACAAAGAGCAGCGAGGCGATGGGCTTTTCATCGTCGAGCAAACCGGCCTTGCCCATCTGCACGGCCTCGACCACTTGCTTCACGGCTTCGTCCTGTCCGTAGATCTGGTGCTTGATGCGTGTGTCGAGCGTCTCGAGGCCGTTGGTGTCTTCTTCGTGCAGCGTCTTCGGGTCGATCTTGCAGACACGGGCCAGGACGTCGTTGATGAGGGGCTTGTCCACCCATTGCGATTTCTGCCTGATGAGCATGGCCAGGTCGCCCAGGTGCTTGCTCTTGCGCGCCTTGCGCAGGATGGGGTGCATCTCGCGGTAGGCACCGGCTTCATCAATCAGGTCGATGGCCTTGTCGGGCAGGAAGCGGTCGCTGATGTAGCGTGCACTCGCCTCCACGGCATACGCTATCACGCCCTCGGCGTACTTCACGCCGTGGTATTCCTCGTATTTCTCCTGTAGCCCTTCGATGATCTGTATCGTCTCGTTGACCGAAGGCTCTGCGATGTCGATCTGCTGGAAACGGCGTACCAGTCCGCGGCTCTTCTGGAAGTAGCGGTTGTATTCCTGATAGGTCGTCGCGCCGATGAAGCGTACCTGTCCGCCCTCCAGATAAGGCTTGAGCATATTCGAGCCATCAAGCCCTCCCTCGCCCATGGCACCGGAACCCACCAGTGTGTGGATCTCGTCGATATATACGATGGCATTGCCCTCGCGCACCACACCGTCCATGATCATCTTGATGCGCTTCTCGAATTCGCCACGATAGCTGGTGCCGGCCACCAGTTGCCCCATGTCCATCTGGTAGATGCGGCTGCCTTGCAGGCGTTCTGGCACATTTCCCTCTTCGATGCGTTGCGCCAATCCATAGACCAGAGCGGTCTTGCCCACGCCTGGTTCACCCACGTGCAGCGGGTTGTTCTTGTCCTTGCGGCACAGCACCTGTATGGTGCGTTCCAATTCCTGTTCGCGGCCGATCAGCGGATTATGATTCTCCAATTGGTCGTTGATGCAGGTCACGAGGTTACGCCATGCCTCTTCTGCATTGCTGTGTGGGTCACTCGCAGGATCGGATGTCTCCTCCTTGTAGCCAAAACACTCTAGGACTGAGGCCATCAGTTCCCCTTCATCATCGGTCAGCGAATCTTTCAGGACGAATGCCGCCAACGACTCATCCAGTGCCAGGATGGCATGGATGGCATGGGGAATGTCCACCTCATGCCGACCGGCACTCTTGGCCATAGCCTCACTCATCGTCATCACCTGGATCAATTGGGCAGAGGCCAATAGCTGGTAATCTCCTGCCTTCTCTGGAATTCTCTCCAATGTCACCAGATGGTTCATGATGCTTTGACGCATCTCGTCGATCTCGGCAAAATAGCTTTGTGCCAGATCCTCCATTTCCTCCATCATGAGGATTTCCATCAACAGGTGTTCGGGAGTGACAAATTCATGTCGCTCCTGGAACGCCTGATTCACGGCATCCTGATATAGTTTCTGCAGTGCTTCTGTCTTTTCCATCAATCAAATAGTACATTGTAAATGGTAAATGGTACATGGCGTCAGTCCTTCTCGCATGTGAGCTTGAACGGATACCCCTGTTCTCGAGCCATGCGCATGGCTTTCTGCACCTTGCTGGTGGCAATGTCGTAGGTATAGATGCCCACTACGGCCGAACCGGCACGATGCACCTGCAGCATCAGCTGCTCGGCCTCGGCCTCCTGCTTGAAGAAGACGGTCTTGAGCACCTCCACCACAAACTCCATGGTCGTGAAGTCATCATTGTGCATGATCACCTTGTACATGTTCGGCTCCTGCAGCCGCGACTTGAGTCGCTCTCTTGTACCTGACTGTTCCTTTGCCATAACACAGATTTTATTTAAAACGGGTGCAAATATAATCATTTTTTCCGATATAGAGGGGCAGTCGCCTCTTTTTTTGCAATTTTCCTTTCCACAACTTGCCGTTCTCCCTGTTTTTGCCTATCTTTGCACGCAAAATGATACGGAGAGAGCGGCCCGGCGGCCGCGATTTTCGTCCTGAAAGTAGGGAAAGCCTGCCGCGCACCTGCGGCAAAGCTCCCTAACCCTTGGGAAGCCCGCCGCGGCCGTGCGGCAACGTTTCCTAACCCTTGGGAAAGCTCGCCGCAGCCGCGCGGCAACGTTTCCTAACCCTTGGGAAAGCTCGCCGCGGCCGTGCGGCAACGTTTCCTAACCCTTGGGAAGGCTCGCCGCGGCCGTGCGGCAACGTTTCCTAACCCTTTGGAAAGCTCGCCGCAGCCGTGCGGCAGCGCTCCTAACCCTTGGGAAGGCTTGCCGCGGCTGCGGGGAGGCTTTCCCAACCCTTGGGAAGGTTTTTCCTGCTGATAATCCATCTGTTCCATCCTTCAAAATCAGTGTCCTGCCGGACAGCACGAAACAAAACGCATGATTACGAAACCGTCGCTCGAAACCGCCTATTGCTTCTTCCACCAGAAGCAACGCGTCTATCAGTATTCCACCATGGATTGGCAGAAGGATGACATCGAGTGTGCCATCAGCAGCTATGTCGATGGCATGGATGCGGAGTTGTACCGTCTGCTGGCTGGCGACCGGCAGGACTTCCTCCTCTCGCACGCCCGTTTCGGCGACGACCTGCTGCATGCTGTCGAGGTGCTCGAAGGGATGTTATTTTCGTAAGTTAGAGCAATATTCTTGTCGGTTTATGTGGCAAAAGCCGTGTTTTTGTGGCGTATTTGGGCTTGTCGAACGGAAAAAATAAGGAATTGTTTTTTTATTTGCCATTAAATATATAAATTTGCGCCTGTACAATAATATAAAAACGATAACGCTATGGCACGACTTCTGAGCCTCCTGCTGCTCATCTTCCCGCTTCTGTGTTCTTCCTGTTTCTCTCCCTCGCTGGAGGATGTTGTGACTGGCTCTGAGGGGGCCGATCCGGATGCTGTGCGTGTGACGTTCAGCATCACCAGCATCGAGCAGATTCCGTTCGGCGGCATCGATACGCGAGCCGCGCTGAGCGACCTATGCTCGCGCATTACTTTTGCCGTGTTTCAGGATGGTGCGAAGGTGAGCAACACCAGCCAGCTCGCCGGCGATGCGTCGTTCGGCACATTCAGCCTTGCGCTCTCGCCTGGCGTCTATGAGTTCGTGATCATTGCGCATAATGGCCTGGGCAACTGCACGATTTCGTCGCCGGATAAGATTACCTTCGACAAGAACAAGTGCACCGATACGTTCTACTATTACGATGCCCTGAACGTGACGGGCGAAGTGAATCAGCATGTCTCGTTGGATCGATGCGTGGCCATGTTCCGCCTGCAGACGACCGACGACATTCCGGCCAATGTGGCCCAGATGCAGTTCTATTACACGGGCGGCAGTTCTACGTTCGATGCGGTTTCGGGCCACGGCTGTGTCAATTCGCGCCAGACGGAGACCTTCGCCATCACGGCTTCGCAGACGGGCAAGCCGGGGCTGTTTGAGGTCTATACCTTCCCCCGTGCCGACTCAAAAGAACTGAAAATGACCGTTACGGCATTCGATGCCGAGCAGTCGACAGTGGCCGAGCGCGTATTCAATCCGCTCCCTATCACCCTCAATCGCATCACCTCCTGCACCACCGCATTTTTCGAGTCGGCCGGTCCTTCGGCCACCAACGGCATCAGCCTGGGTATTCGTGACAATGGCGAGTGGGAGGGCATTGATGAATTATGAATAACGAAAAGATGAGAGATTTCAAGGATATACAGATAGCAGTAGCAGGCACCGGCTATGTCGGCCTGAGCATCGCTACGCTTTTGTCGCAACACCACAAGGTGACGGCCGTCGATGTCGTGCCTGAGAAGGTCGAGAAGATCAACCGCCGCATCTCGCCCATACAGGACGAATACATCGAGAAGTACTTTGCCGAGAAGCCGCTGGACCTGACCGCCACCCTCGACGGAGCCGCTGCCTACCGCGATGCCGACATCGTGGTCATTGCCGCACCCACGAACTACGATCCGGTCAAGAACTTCTTTGACACCCACCACATCGAGGACGTCATCGACCTCGTGCTGAGCGTCAATCCCGATGCCGTGATGGTGATCAAATCGACCATCCCCGTGGGCTACACCAGGCGCATCAGCCAGCGCTATCCGGGGGCGAAGCTGCTGTTCTCGCCCGAGTTCCTGCGCGAGAGCAAGGCATTGTACGACAACCTCTACCCGAGCCGCATCATCGTGGGACATCCTGCCGAGCTGCGTGCCGAGGCCGAGACCTTTGCCCACCTGCTGCAGGAGGGCGCGCTCAAGCCCGATGTCGCTACGCTCTTCATGGGCGTCACCGAGGCGGAGGCGGTCAAGCTCTTTGCCAACACCTACCTGGCCCTGCGCGTCAGCTACTTCAACGAGCTCGACACCTATGCCGAGGTCAAGGGCCTCGACACCCAGGCCATCATCCAGGGCGTCGGCCTCGACCCGCGCATCGGCACCCACTACAACAACCCATCGTTCGGCTATGGCGGCTACTGCCTGCCCAAGGACACCAAGCAGCTGCTGGCCAACTACCAGGATGTGCCGCAGGACATGATGACCGCCATCGTGCAGTCGAACCGCACCCGCAAGGACTACATCGCCGATGCCGTGCTGCGCAAGGCCGGCTGGTACGGCTACTCGGAGAACAACACCTGGAGCACCGAGACCTCCGCCACCCCCACCGTCGGTGTCTTTCGCCTCACCATGAAGTCCAACTCCGACAACTTCCGCCAGTCGGCCATCCAGGGCATCATGAAGCGCATCAAGGCCAAGGGCGCCAACGTGATCATCTACGAGCCCACACTCAAGGATGGCGAGAGCTTCTTCGGCAGCCTTGTGGTCAACGACCTCGCCGAGTTCAAGGCCAAGTCACATGCCATCATCGCCAATCGTTACGATGCTGTGCTCGATGATGTGAAGGACAAGGTCTATACCCGTGACATCTTCCGTCGCGACTAATGTATCCCACCCCTAAAACAACGGTCACAATGAACAACTCTTCGCTGTATCCCTTTGTGTTCAAGCCCAATCTGCATTCGGTGGTTTGGGGAGGTACGTGCCTGAAGGACTGGAAAGGCCAGCCGCAGGACGGTGCCCCGATCGGTGAGTCGTGGGAGGTGAGTGCCGTGCCCTCGTCGCCATCAGTCATTGACAATGGCCAGTGGGCAGGACAGTCGCTCATCGAGGTGATCCGCCTGTTGCCCAAGGACATTCTGGGCCGTAAGGTGGCCCGCCGCTATGGCAACCAGCTGCCGCTGCTTGTCAAGTTCATCGATGCCGACAAGGACCTCTCCATCCAGGTGCATCCCGACGATGCGATGGCACGTCGCGAGCATGGCAAGTTCGGCAAGACCGAGATGTGGTACGTCATCGATGCCAAGCCGGGGTCGTATCTCTATGCCGGCTTCAAGGAGCATCTCTCGCCCGAGGAGTACAAGCGCAAGGTGGCCGATGGCAGCATCGTCGAGGCACTGGCCAGGCACGAGGTCAAGACGGGCGACGTCTTCTACATCCCTTCAGGTCGCGTCCATGCCATCTGTGGCGGCATCCTGCTGGCCGAGGTGCAGCAATCCAGCGACGTCACCTACCGCATCTTCGACTACAACCGCCCCGGCATGGATGGCAAGCCTCGCGAGCTGCACACCGAACTGGCAGCCCAGGCGCTCGACTTCAAAGTCTATGACGAGTACCGCACCCTCTATGAACAGAGTTCGTCGGACTATTGGGGCGACGGCAGCCATGGGTCGGCCAACCATTGCATCGACTCGCCCTTCTTCAATGTGCGTGTGGTCGATATCGACCGCTCGTTCCATCGCAACCTGATCAAGTACGACAGCTTCATCATCACCATGTGCATCAGGGGCGGTTGCCGCATCCGCATCCGCAGCACGCAGCACGAGGTCGTGCTTCGCGAGGGCTACTCATGCCTGATTCCGGCAGCCATTGCCGACTATGACATCGAACCCACCAGTGAGCATGCACTCCTCCTGGATGCGTTCATCGACAACAAGGACCGCAGCCTCCTGCGCAAGGTGACGCGCTTCCTGCATCTCACTCGCAAGTGATGCCTCATAGGGCATCGGACCATAATTCGCAAAACAAACAAAACTACCGATAATATGAAAGGAATAGTATTAGCAGGTGGTTCGGGTACCAGATTGTATCCGATCACAAAGGGTATCAGCAAGCAGCTGATGCCGATCTATGACAAGCCGATGGTGTATTATCCTATTTCTGTGCTCATGCTGGCCGGAATCCGCGATATCCTCATCATCAGTACTCCACACGATCTCCCCGGCTTCAAGCGTCTGCTGGGCGACGGCAGCGACTACGGTGTGAACTTCACATACGCCGAGCAGCCTTCGCCTGATGGCCTTGCCCAGGCATTCACCATTGGCGAGGAGTTCATCGGCGATGACAGTGCCTGCCTCGTCCTGGGTGACAACATCTTCCATGGCGCTGGCTTCACCAAGCTGCTGGCTGAGGCTGTTCGCACCGCCGATGAGGATCATAAGGCTACCGTCTTCGGCTACTGGGTCAACGATCCTGAGCGCTATGGTGTGGCCGAGTTCGACAATGAGGGCAACTGCCTCAGCATCGAAGAGAAGCCAGCCAAGCCCAAGAGCAACTATGCCGTTGTGGGCCTCTACTTCTATCCGAACAAGGTTGTGGAGGTGGCCAAGAACATCAAGCCTTCGGCCCGTGGCGAATACGAGATCACTACCGTCAACCAGCAGTTCCTCGAGGATGGCGAGCTCAAGGTGCAGACCCTCGGCCGCGGCTTTGCATGGCTCGACACCGGCACGCACGACTCCCTGAGTGAGGCCTCTACCTACATCGAGGTGCTCGAGAAGCGCCAGGGCCTCAAGGTGGCTTGTCTCGAAGGCATTGCCTACCGCAAGGGCTGGATCAAAGAGGAGCGCATGCGTGAGCTGGCTCAGCCTATGATCAAGAACCAGTACGGCCAGTACCTCCTCAAGGTGATCGACGAGATGAAGGAAACCGGCAAGCCAAATCTCGACTGATCATGGAGGTTATTTTACTCTCTACCTTATTTTAAAATATAATAATATGACCATATTAGTTACCGGCGCCAATGGCCAGCTTGGCAACGAGATGCGCATCATCAGCCGAGAGAGTTCAGACAAGTACATCTTCACCGATGTCAATCAGGTGGAGGGCCTTGAGACCACCTACCTCGACATCACCGACCTCGAAGCCATTCGTGCAATGGTGAAGGAGCATGAGGTCAATGCCATCGTCAACTGTGCCGCATGGACCAATGTCGATGGGGCAGAAGATCCTGAGCGCTATGCGTTGGTCGAGAAACTGAATGCCACCGCCCCCGAGAACCTTGCCATCGCTATGAAGGAGGTCGATGGCTTGCTCGTCCAGATCTCAACCGATTATGTCTTCGGCAAGGAACCCTACAACACCCCATGCAAGGAAGACCAGCAAGGCACTCCTACGGGCGTGTATGGTGCAACAAAACTCCTGGGTGAGCAGAAGATCATTGCTACCGGCTGCAAGTACATCATCATCCGTACGGCATGGCTGTACAGCGAGTTCGGCAAGAACTTCTGCAAGACGATGCTCAACCTCACAGCCACCAAGCCGCAGCTCAAGGTCGTCTTCGATCAGTGCGGCACTCCAACCTACGCGTGGGATCTGGCCACAGCCATTGTTGCTGCCTTGAAGAATCCTGTTGTTGGCGTATATCACTACAGCAATGAAGGCGTTTGCTCATGGTATGATTTCACCAAGATGATTGCAGAATACTCTGGCCAAACAGAGTGCGACATCCAGCCATGTCATTCCAACGAGTTCCCAAGTCCTGTGACCCGCCCTTCATACTCCGTGCTTGACAAGACCAAGATCAAGGAGACCTTCGGCATCACAGTTCCCTACTGGACCGACTCGCTCCAGAGATGCATCAAGAACCTCAAGAACAATTAACGAATAATTCACGAGCAATTCACGGTAATTCGCGCTTGCTCCAAAAACATTTAATATGAAGAATATCGTAATCACTGGCGGTGCAGGCTTTATCGGAAGCCACGTTGTGCGCCTCTTCGTGAACAAATATCCCGAATACAACATCATCAACCTTGACAAGCTGACCTATGCAGGCAACTTGGCCAACCTCAAGGACATCGAGGACAAGCCCAACTACAAGTTCGTCAAGATGGACATCTGCGACTTCGATGCCTTCTATCAGCTGATGCAGGACGAGAAGATCGACGGCATCATCCACCTTGCTGCCGAGTCGCATGTCGATCGCTCCATCAAGGATCCCTTCACCTTCGCCCGCACCAACGTGATGGGCACCCTCTCCCTCCTTCAGGCTGCCAAGCTCTACTGGGAGTCATTGCCTGAGAAGTACGAGGGCAAGCGCTTCTACCACATCTCGACCGATGAGGTGTATGGCGCATTGGAGATGACCAATCCTGAAGGCATCGAGCCACCATTCACTACTACCGCTTCATCGAGCGAGCATCACTTGGCCTACGGCAAGGACTTCTTCTACGAGACCACCAAGTACAATCCTCACTCGCCCTATTCAGCCTCAAAGGCATCGAGCGACCACTTTGTGCGTGCCTTCCATGACACCTACGGCATGCCCACCATCGTGACCAACTGCCCGAACAACTACGGTCCTTACCAGTTCCCCGAGAAGCTGATTCCACTCTTCATCAACAACATCCGCAACCGCAAGCCCTTGCCAGTATATGGCAAGGGTGAGAATGTGCGCGACTGGCTTTATGTCGTCGATCATGCCCGCGCCATCGACACCATCTTCCACAACGGCACCATCGCAGAGACCTACAACATCGGCGGCTTCAATGAGTGGAAGAACATCGACATCATCCACACCGTCATCAAGACCGTCGATCGCCTGCTTGGCCGTCCTGAGGGTGCCGACCTCGATCTGATCACCTACGTCACCGACCGTCTCGGCCACGATGCCCGCTACGCCATCGACTCGACCAAGCTCCAGCGCGAACTCGGTTGGGAGCCATCCCTCCAGTTCGAGGAAGGCATTGAGAAGACCGTGAAGTGGTATCTCGAGAACGAGGAGTGGATGAACAACATCACTTCGGGCGAATACGAGAAGTATTACGAGAGCATGTATTCAAACCGATAAACTACTCCTATAATAATATATAGTGCAAACCGAATGAAAAAGATCCTATCTGCCCTTGGGCTTGCCGGTATGCTGTCCGGCCAGCTTCTTGCTCAAGAATCCACAGCCGCACAGACCATCTGGAACAACTGGTATGTGCAGGCTGGCTTGGATATGTCGTTGCAGAATCCGTACGGCCATGACTTTGCGAAGGTGTTCCCCAATGGCAAGTCGTTCGGCGTGGATGTGGCTGTGGGCCGATGGTTCACGCCTGAGATCGGTTTGCGCGTGAAGGTGAACTGGGAGAATGGCTTGTCGATGCTGGAGAATGGCCATGCCAACTGGCTGGCTCCGTTCGACCAGCCTGGTGTGAATCTGGAGAAGGGTGGCTACTATACGTTTGTGGGCGATATTCAGTTCGACCTGCACAACCTCCTGCTGGGCTACGATCCGAACCGCATGTGGAACATGCAGGTGTATCCGCGTGCGGGTGCGGCCTACAACTGTGGCGTGTCGAAGGGCACGCCACTCATCGGCCTGGGTATCGGCAATACGTTCCGCCTGAATGACCGACTGGGACTGTATTTCGATGTGACGTATCAGGGTGTGTCGAGCGGTTTCACGGGCGTGGAGAAGGAGACGGGTATCGGTTCGAACAGCAATGGTTTCTTCGATATTAACCTGGGCGTGCAGTACGACTTGGGGAGCAGGAAGTTCGCGTATGGAATGCGCGGTGATGCGACTGACGAACGTTGGACGACTGGCTTCTGGCACCACTGGTTCGTGCAGGCTGGCCTGGATATGACGTTGCAGAACCCCTACAAGCATGACTTTGCGCAGACGTTCCCCAAGGGCAAGTCGTTCGGTGTGGATGTGGCATTGGGCAAATGGTTCTCGCCGGAGGTGGGCATCCGTGGCCGTGTGAACTGGGAGAATGGCCTCTCGATATTCGAGAACGGGCACCTGGAATGGATTGCGACGGCCAAGGGTAGCGACCACACGAATATGGAGGATGGCGGCTATGTGGCCACCTACATCGATGTGCTGGTCAATGTCAACAATCTGCTATGTGGCTATGCTCCAGAGCGCAAGGGGAGTTTCATGATCTTCCCGCGTGCGGGTCTGGCCAGCAACCTTGCGACCGATTCCGGTTCGCCTATGGTGGGCATGGGCTGGGGCTACAGCTACAAACTGATGGATCGTCTGAGCCTGTATGCCGACATGGCTTACCAGATGACGACGAGCGAGTTCTTCGCTGGTGTGGGACATACGGGCATGAAGGTGAGCAAGGGCTCGAATGGCTTTGCGGACCTCCATGTGGGCGTGCAATGGGACCTGTAATGATGCCGATGAAAAGGTTTCGTCCCTATATGCTGGCTTCCCTGCTGGCGATGCTGCTGCCTGCCACGCTGTGGGCGCAGCGGGACTTCGTGCAGAAGACCACCGACCCCCTGTGTCTGCTGCCATCGGCCACAAGCCTGGCCTTGACGCTAGTGAAGCACGATACGGAGGGCTTCAGGCAGCTGGCATACAGCAGTGCCTTGGCCATCGGCGTGGAGTATGTATTGGAACTGAGCATCAAGGAGAAGCGGCCGGATGGCACGGGTGACCATGCCTTCCCGAGCACGCACACGATGGCGGCCTTCAGTGGCGCCTCGTTCCTGCAACGGCGGTATGGCTGGCGATGGGGCGTGCCTGCCTATGCGGTCTCGACCTATGTGGCGTGGGGACGCGTGTATAGCCGGCGGCACAACGTATGGGATGTGCTGGCTGGTGCCGGTGTGGGCATTGGCAGCACGTATGTGTTCACCCGACCTTACCTCAAGGACAAGGAGATAACGATAGCCCCAGCCGTGGTGGATAACGGCCAGGGCTTGTACTTCTCGATGAGGTTCTGAGTATTGAGAGGAACTTTTGTTCGTAAAAAACGCCCCCGAAGCTGCTGAGTTGAGCTTTGGGGCGTTTCGTTTCTATTTCGGATACTGCATCGTCACGCAATGCAGTGAGCCGTGCTGGCGGATGAGCACTCGGCAGTCGATGCCGATGATCTGGCGACCTGGGAATGCTTCCTGAAGCACCTGGGCCGCCAGCTTGTCGTTCTGGGGCTGATCGTAGGTGGGGTAGAGGACGGCTCCGTTCATGATCAGGAAGTTGGCGTAGGTGGCAGGCAGCCGCTGGTCGCCCTCCTCCTCCACGGCATCGGGGAAGTCGCTCTCCTTGATCTCGTCGGGCATCGGCAGGGGCAGCAGGCGATAGGGCTGGCCGTCGCGCGTGCGGAACGACTGCAGCTGCTGCTCCATCTGCTGGAGCTCGTCGTAGTGAATGTCCTCGGGGTCGTCGCACTTCACATAGACGATGGTGTCGTTGGGGCAGAGGCGTGCCAGCGTGTCGATGTGGCTATCGGTGTCGTCGCCCACGAGGAAGCCATGGTCGAGCCAGAGGATGCGGTCACAGCCGAAGTCCTCGCGGAACCAGTCGGCGAACGGCTCCTTCGACTCGAAGTAGTTGCGGTTGGGGGAGAGGAGGCACTCCGCGGTGGTGAGGATGGTGCCATGGCCGTCGCTCTCGATGGATCCGCCTTCAAGCACACGTGTCAGGCGGTTGTTGTAGGTGGCGTCCCACAGGTCGAGCTGGTCGTTGTCCTCAAAGACCTCGTGCTCCACCAGCCGGCGGTTGATCTGGTTGTCCAGATTGGCGGCAAACTTCATGCCCCAGCCGTTGAAAGTGAAGTCGTTGAGGATGATGCCGGACTCCTGACGGGTGCTGATGAATCCGTGGTCGCGAGCCCAGGTGTCGTTGGTGGGGCATTCTGCGATGGTGACGCGCGACATGTCCACACCGCCAGCCTTGCGCAGCTGCTCCTCGACCTCTTCGGGTTCAGGGGTGACGATGAGCAGGGGCTCGAAGCGGGTGATGGCTTGTGCCAGGTGTATGAAGCACTGTTGGGCAGACACCAGATAGGGTGCCCAGTCTGTTTCAGCGTGTGGCCAGGTGAGTTGGATGAACCGTTGTGGTTCCCATTCAGCAGGGAGAATCATATTTAGTTCAAAAAGTTTGAGGGGTTTGAGGAGTTTGAGGGGTTTGAAGGGTTTGAGGGGTTGTGTACGGAATGGAGTGCCTAATTTCTTCCGAAGATTCCGCGCAGCTTCTGTCGCAGTGTGGAGGTGCGCTTGAACTTAGGCATGGGCGTACCAGGGGGCAGGAGCTGGCGCAAGGTGTGATAGAGGGCGGCATAATGGGTGTGCACAAACTCCTGTTGCATGGCCTCCTTCTGCTTGAGGCTGTCCTTGTCGCGCGTCTGCAGCATGATGAGGGTGCTGACAGGGCAGGGGCAGAGGTCCTGCTCGATGGCCTCGGGTGGCAGGTCGTCCATGGTGTCGCCCGATGGGGTGACGGTGACGAAGTAGTCCCAGTCGGTATCCTGATTGACGGGCAGTACGTTGCATCGCGTGTACCATGCCTGTTCGACGTGGCGTGCCAGCACGTTGGCCTTGATCACCCAGAAGCGGATGCAGCAGCCGTGGTCCTTGAGTTGGCTGACCTTGAGCACATCGAAGTCGCCCCATGGCTGCATCTTCACGATGTCGCTCTCCAGGCTGCGGATGTGGCTCCTCAGGGCCTCCACATCGCTCCTCAATGCCTCCCATTGCAGCATCAGCTGGGTGGACTGGGCAGGCGACAGGGTGGTGTCGGACCCCGCTTCGGCCTCGGGCATCTCGTTGCTCTGCCGCCAATGCGCCATCTGTCCGAGCATGATGCGCAGGCGCTCCACATCGGGCTGCAGGCCGCTGGCGGGGGCCGATGCCGAAGCCGCAGGATCATCCCGCTGCAGGAGCTGTCCCTCCTCGATGCCCTCGTGGTAGAGGTGCTCTATCAGTTCGTTAAGTTTGTTCATAGTGGGGTGCAAAAGCATGGGCGAGCGACACCAATACGATGTCAACTCGCTTGCAAAGATACGCAAAAAATGACAAAACCGTGCATCGCAGAGGAAAAAAACGACGAATGAGGCAAAAAATGGCCTCAAAACTTTATTTTGTCAGCGAAAACGCTTAACTTTGCGCGTGATTTACTGCGAATCAGTAATCTGTAATCAGTAATTTGTAATTAGTAATTGTCCGATGTCCAAGCCTGCCAAGATACTTCGTTTCGCCCTGCGCCATTGGTTCAAGACCCTCTGTGCGCTCTTCCTGTTCTACATGGCTTTCGTGAGCGAACACAGCATGTGGCGCATCATGCGTCTGCACGCTCAGCAGGACGAGTTGCGAAGGGAGATCCGTCAGTATGAGGACTCGATCCGCAACTTCCAGCGTCGCATCGACCAGGTGAGTGTCGATAACGAAGCCCTGGAGCGTCATGCCCGTGAACGCCTGCACATGCATCGCGAGAATGAGGATCTGTATCTGATCGACGACTGATCGTCAAGCGAAACTTGTAACCCGTAACTCGCTTAATTTTCCAATCGAAAAATCGCCCGACCGCCCAATGAAATACGTTGAACAGATTGCCTATATCCTGACCCTCGTGGGTGCCGCCCTCTACCTGCCGTTTCGCGACGTTGCCCCCTGGCTGTTCGCCGTCGGCTGCCTCTGCCTCTTGGGCACGCATCTGGCCGAGCGCTACAAGGGGTCGAACCTCCGACTGAAACGCCTGATGCGCATCCGTCACCTCATCGGCATCCTCTATGCTGCTGCCGCCTGGTTCATGTTCAAGCCAGGCATGTACTGGCTCCCGTTGCTCTCGGTGGGTGTGGCGCTGGAGATCTACACGCTGTGGGTGATAACTAAGGAAAAGAATGAATAAATTGGTTCGAAGGGTTTGAGAGGTTCGAAAAGTTTGAGAGGTTCAACCCACCCTAAAACTCTTCAACCTTTCCACTTGCTTTCAAACTCATCAAACCCCTCAAACTTAAAAAACTACTTGCCAATGGCACTTGGTCTTGTACTCGAAGGCGGAGGCATGCGTGGCCTCTTTACCGCAGGCGTGCTCGATGAGCTCATGGAGCAGGGGCTGGACTACAGCTTCCAGGGTGCCGTGGGCGTATCGGCCGGCGCGTGCTTCGGCGTGAACATGAAGTCGGGCCAGCAGGGGCGCGCCTTGCGCTACAACATCAAGATGTGCGGCAATCCCAACTACATCAGCGTCCGCTCCCTGCTCACCACGGGCAACCTGATCAATGCCGATTTCTGCTACCACGTGGTGCCCACGCAGATCGATGTGTTCGATGGTGAGGCCTTTGCGCGCCATCCCATGAAGTTCCACCTGGTGTGTACCGACTGTCTGACCGGTCAGCCCATTTATCACGAGATCGATCATGTGGATTACGACGTGCTCGAATGGATCCGCGCCTCTGCATCGCTGCCTATGGTGTCGCGCCCTGTAGAGCTCGATGGTTATTCGATGCTCGATGGCGGCATCAGCGACTCCATCCCGCTGCGTTACTTCCAGCAGCAGGGCTACGATCGCAACATCGTGATACTCACCCAGCCTCTGGGCTATCGCAAGAAGCCGTACGGAGCATTATGGCTCACAAAGCTGCTGCTCCGTCGTTACCCGAAAGTGGTGGAGTGCATGAAGCATCGCCACGAGATGTACAACGCACAGCTCGACTACGTGATGGAGCAGGCCAAAGCGGGCAACACGCTCATCATCGCCCCTCCGGAAACGCTTCCCATCGGGCGCGTGGAGCAGAACCCCGAAAAGCTGCGCCTCATTACCCGCCTGGGACGCGAAGCCTGCCTGAGGCAATTGGACGAAATCAAGGACTTCCTTGCACACAGCTGAACGCGTTACCCCCCGGGCAAGACGGTCCGATGCGACCCGTAATACACCGCTGAGGTTTTGGGGAAATACATGAAGAGGAAATCCATGAACATAAAGTTGTCCCATTCTCTCATGATAGGATGGGCATTCTTGTAGTTATACAGTATCTCACGCTGGTCAATGCAATTGGCTGGTGTGAGTTGATTTCTGACCGAAGCATCGGGCAAGAGAACCGACAAGAAATGATCGACCTCACTATCCAGCCAGAATGGCATATATGTGCTCTGAGGGTAGTAGATGGTCAGCAGACGGTACTTCAAAGGAGGATAAAGCGGATTGTCAAGGATGCTCTTCTTGTCGCCAGTCGCGCCATCGTTGAGGAGGCTGACGATGTTGTCGAGCTGCTGCTGGTAGAGGCTGTCGGAACAGTCGCTGCACTCGTAGGGTTCGGAATCGACGTCATAAAATGCTCCCATCCAGTCCATATTATATTTCAAGCGATGCGTAAAGCCGCGCGGATTGTCCATGGAATACTCGCTTCGAGGCAGGGTCTTAATACGACTGATAGAGAAATCAGAGACAAAAGTATCACGCTCAGCCAGACTCTGTCGGATAGTCCCCTTGATCCATTGCTCCTGCTTCATAAAGCGCTCAAGGGCAATAGTGATACTGTCACGCGTCTCAGCATCATACTGCTGGGATATCTGTTTGGCCAGACTTACTCCATTATCGTCATTGATAGGCAATGGAGACGTCTGGCCATGCCGACCCATCCACCATGCCGAGATGAAAAGGATGACCTGTAGCATCACTATCAGAGAGCCAGCTATCCACATCTTCCTCCTATGTCGGCTCTGTTCCACCTGTTGCAAGGCCTCTTTGACCTGTACAGCATTCTGATAGCGTTGCCCGACGGGAGCCAGACAACGACTGATAACCGTATTATAATAAGAAGGCAGGCCCGGAAGTTGTTCGAGCAGATGGCCAAGACTGTAGATGTCACATCGACAGTCGATAGTAGCGCTCTCAAGCTGCTCTGGTGCAATGTAATCTGCAGTTCCAGCTGGTTCTTTGAGAATAGAATAGAACGGACGGTCAGCCAACCCAAAGTCTATCAACTTGGCATGGTGGCCATCGTACGTGATGATGATGTTCTCTGGTTTGATGTCACGATGCACGATCTGACGCTGATGAAGATAGATGATTGCGTCGATCAGTTCATAGACGATACGAAGTGTTTCTTCTGGCTTGATGGCAGGTGAGGCGAAGAACTGATTCCAAGTTGCGCCATCCACAAATTCGGAGATGATGCAAGTACCCAGAGGCTCCACCGTCTTCATATCGATGGTCTGAACGATGTTTGGCGAACTGAGCGTGAAGCTGATGTCGAACTCCTTTCGGAGCAGCTGCTGGTAACGCGATACCGACTGAGCCTGTTCGGTCAGTCGCTTCAAGACGAGCCATTTGCCACAATACTGCGCCTTGAAAACCTCAGTATATCCATTCTGTGAGGCATGAAGCAACTGCAATCCGGTCAAAAAATTGCTCGTCGTTGTATCTTCGGAAATACTTTCGTTATAGAACTGCGACATCGTCTGATCCCTCTATTCTTTCGGTTACTTTCATGGCAGTCAGGCCACCTTCCGTACCAGCAATGTAATTACCGATATTGCGGCCATCACGTATAACGTCAGTCACTTGCAGAGGCTGATTTAAAGCCAGCATCATGATGGTCATCTCGTCGCCACTCTGAAGCTTGGCATTGTGGCTTTCAATCACCAGAAAGCGCTTGCCCTGCAAAGCCTGAAGGACAACTTTGCGATCTGGCCGCCACTCCAGCTGCACGATATCTCCCTCGCACAACTGACTTTCCAGCAGGACATCACTATGTACAAAACCTGAGCATATCTCCGCATTCTCCACGAAATTGCCCCATCCCAGATAGCCCAGATAGCGCGACAGCACACCTAAGGAAGACCGTCGAGGAAAACTACCCGTCTGTATATAGCCGAAGATGCGTTTCAGCGTCGTGGCGCTGATGTCCTCTCCAGTCACCTTCTTGACCTTGATCGACAGATAGTCGAAGTCGGAAGGTGTTTCGAGCGAATGGTTGAACTTGCGCATGACGCAAGCTTTCAGTTTCTCAAGTATTGCGTTTTGATCCATTGTTTTTGATTCAATTTATTGCAAAAATAATGATTATTTCAGTTTCCAATACAGGCCAAACCAAAACTCGTTGTGCCAAATCGTGCCAAATCAGCAAAACAGCACTATTTTGCTATGCTGAGATAGCTTTTATGGCATGGGGAAAATTACCTCATTCCAGTTTTCGGAAGTTCGTTTCCGAAACTTATGGATTTGAAGGGGAGTGATAAAGGAGTGAAAAATAAGATACGGTTTTTATTTATTGCCACCAAATAAAATTCAATATTTTTATTTAACCGCAGTAAATAAAATTAAAGAAATTTGTATGTTGGAAGCAAACAAAAGAAAAAATCGTCGGAAACTCACTTTGTTCGGAGTTCCCGACGACTGATTTCTATCCGGCCGATGAGAGGCGATACAGATTCTTATCAGATTTTGTTTTTTTGGTTACAAATTCTCATTCGTTACATTATTCCTCTTTGGAACTTTGGGCAGAAATACTCAATAAGAGTTGGTGTATTTCCGAAAATCATTTATTTACGTAAGAAATAAAATAAGAAATGGCATCATTGAGAGGATCTATGTCTTCGGTGATCACACTCCAGACAAGATCTGTGTTTATGTCAAAATATCCATGAGCGATATGATCTCTCATACCTTTAACCTGTTTCCAAGGAATCTGTGGTTGTAAAGTAAGCAACTGACCATCTGTAATCTTATCAATTTGCTTAATACCTTCCCCAATTGCCTGAATGAGCATGCAATCTGCCGAAAGAGTTTTCATACCCTCAGGAGATACAAGTAAATCATCTATGCTTTGTACCTCCTTATTCCACTCTTTCAACTGATAAATAGCTTTCTGGATATTTCCAAGAAGATCTAACAAGACTTCACGATGCTCTAAAGATATCGATTCCATACTTTTCTATCTGATTTAAGAAGAAGGGTCGCATCCCCCGATGTTTACAGATAAGATCGACGTCACAACCCAACAGCTCTTTCAAATAATCTGCGGCTGCAACTATATTATAAACTTTTGCAGGCATCTCGACATATACATCGACATCACTACCTTCATGATGTGAATCTTTGGCAACAGATCCAAACAGGCGCATATACGTTACACCGAACTGTTGGTTAAGATCAAGTGCATGAGTCTTTAATAGGTCTATATATTCCTGTCGAGTTTTCATATAAGTCAAAATTTTGCTGCAAATATACATTTATTTCTAAATACCACCAAAATAAAATATGAGTCCCCTTTAATAAGTGGCCATTTTTGAGTTAATCATTGCTCGTAGACTACTTTGATAGTTGTCCGAGCGTTATTTCGACACATGCTGTTGGTCGGCAGCATGACCTCCAGAAGCTCAATATGAGCAATCAAAGGAGG